>NZ_JBQHDG010000001.1:0-654703 GCF_052068095.1 Phytohabitans sp. LJ34
GTACATCGCCCGCGAGCTCTACCAAATCATCACAACAAACGACCCTGACCCCGCCGCTTGACAACCATAGGAGCATCGTCGCGGTAGCTCAAATCATCAAAAAAGGTAAACCCTACGAGACCAGGGCAGGCTCGCGGGCGGCACTGCGGCGGCGGCGGTTTGTGCGCAGGCCGTCGACGGTGAAGACGATCAGGGCGAGCCACACCAGCGCGAAGCCGGCGAGGCGGGCCGGGGGCATCGGCTCGTGGAAGATCAGCACGCCGCAGCCGAGCTGGAGGATCGGCGCTATGTACTGGAGGATGCCGATGCCGGTCATCGGGATGCGGTTGGCGGCACCGGCGAAGAGCAGCAGCGGGGTGGCGGTGGCGGCGCCGGCGAAGATGAGCAGTGCGGTGTGCCCGGCCGAGTCGCCGAACGTCGACTCGTGCCGCGCGGTCAGCCAGCCCAGGTAAGCCAGCGCGGGCAGCGCGAGCACCGCCGACTCCACGAAGAGCCCTTCCGCGGCGGGGAGGCCGAGGCGCTTCTTGACCAGGCTGTACGCCCCGAAGCTGGCGGCCAGCGTCAGCGCGATGTAGGGCAGCCGGCCGTAGTCGACGGTCAGCACGGCCACGGCTACGGTGCCGATGCCGACCGCGGTCCACTGGGCCGGGTTGAGCCGCTCGCGGAGGGCGACGACGCCGAGCAGCACCATGACGAGCGGGCCGATGAAGTAGCCCAGGGCGGTCTCCACCACGCGTTCGCTGTTGACGCCGAAGATGTACATGCCCCAGTTGACCGCGATGAGCGCGGCGGCCAGGGTGATGCCGGCCAGCTTGCCGGGGCGGCGGGCCAGCTCGCGCAGAAACGGCCACCGGCGCACCAGGGTGAGCAGCAGCGCCACGAACACCACCGACCACACGACCCGGTGGGCCAGGATCTCGACCGCCCCGGCCGGTCGCAGCACCCGGATGTAGAGGGGGAAGAAGCCCCACAGGCCGTACGCCGCGATGCCGAAGAGGTAACCCCGCTTGAGGTCACTCACGGTGCCTCCGGGTTGGCTCGCTCACGTGCGGTATTCCATCCAGCGGTCAGGCTCGGCGAGTGGGGTGAAGCCGATCTTGGAGTAGACCGCGTGGGCGTCGAGGGTGGCGAGGAGGATGCGCCGCACGCCGATCCGTTCGAGCTCGTCGCGGGCCTGCTCGACCATCCACGTGCCCAGGCCGCGGCCGCGGACGGAGCGGTCGACGTACACGTCGCACAGCCACGCGAACGTGGCACCGTCGGTCACCGCCCGCGCGAATCCGACCTGCCCACCCCCCGGCTCGTAGAGGCCGAACACCAGCGAGCCCGCGAACGACTTGTCGACTGTCTCGCGGGGGCGGCCGAGCGCCCAGTAGGCGTCGGTGGAGAGCCAGGTGTAGACGAGGTCGGCGTCGACCAGGGCCGGATCGGACGAGAAGGCGTAGCCCTCGGGGTGCGTGATCGTCGGCACGCCTCCGACGCTAGCGCGGGGGTACGCCCTGGCCGCCGGCCAATTCCCAGCTCGTGGTCAGTCCTTGTCGCCGACCAGCGCGTTGAGCACCCAGCTCACGATGCCGACCAGGAGGGCGCCCACCACGGCGCTGGGCCAGAAGTCGTCGACGTGGAAGGGCAGGTCGAGCTCGCCCGCGATCCAGCTGGTCAGGAGGAAGAGCGCGCCGTTGACGACGATCGCGACGAGGCCGAGCGTGAGCACGTAGAACGCGCAGCCCACCGTCTTGATGATCGGCCGGAGCACGGCGTTGACCACGCCGAAGATCACCGCGACCACCACCAGCGTGAGGATCGCCTCACCGATCGAGTCGGTGGAGAGCGTGATCCCGGGAACGATGACGGTCGTGATCCACAGCGAGAGAGCGCTGACCGCGAGCCGGATGAGGATGCCCATGGCCGGCGATATTAAGGGACAGCGATCAACGTGTGGGGGGCGCTAGCGTGTGGACGCTCGCGGTCTTTGGGGGTGCGCCTTGTCGTCCCGTCAGGATCAGCTCCATTCGCACCAGTTTCTCCTTCAGCGTGTCGTGGCCGCCCTGGTGCTGCGCGACGCCGATCCGGGCCGCTCGCCGTTTCCCCGCGCGGCCGGCGCGACGGTGGCGAGCGTGCTCCTCGCGGCCATCGCGATCGGTGCCGTCGCGGTGTACGGCACGGTGGTCGACGCCGCCACCCCGCGCTGGGGCGACGGCCCGGCGGTGCTGGTCGAGCGGGAGAGCGGCGCCCGCCTCGTCTTTCGCGAGGGCACGCTGCACCCGGTGCCCAACCACGTGTCGGCACTGCTGATCGTGGGCCACGGCGTGGAGACCGTGCTCGTGTCACAACGGTCGATCGACGGGCTGCCGCGCGGTGTACCCCTCGGGATTGAGCACGCCCCCGACGCCGTGCCCGACCCGCGGCGGCTGGCCACCGGCGCGTGGAGTGTCTGCTCCACATCAGACGGTGCGGCTGTGCTGGTCGGCGCCGCCGCCGAGGGTGGCGCGCCGCTGGCCGAGCGCGGCCTGCTCGTGCGGGCGGGCGGCGATCTCCATCTGCTCTGGCAGCAGCGCCGCCACCTGCTCCGCGACCGTGACCTGGTGCTACCCGCCCTGGGCTGGACCGCCGAGCGGCCCGCCGCCGTCACGCCGGGCCTGCTCGCCGCGCTTCCCGAGGGGCCCGAGCTCGCCCGCGTCCCGATCCCAGACGCGGGCGAGGACGCGCCGGCGGTGCCGGGCGCGGCGGTCGGCGACGTCTTCGTGGTCGAGTCGCAGGGCGGCGGCCGCCAGTACGCGGTCGCGCTGGCCGGCGGCCTGGCCCCGATCACCCAGCTCCAGGCTGACCTGTTGCTGACCGACCTCGACCAGCGCGAGCCGGTGAAGCTGGCGCAGGGCGACTTCGCCGACCTGCCGCACACCGCCCTGCCCAGCGCGGCGGGCCTGCCGCCGACCACGCCACCGCTGGTCCCGCCGGCCGCGACGGTGTGCGCCACGGTGCCCAGCGCCGCGGGTGCCAGCGAGGTCCGGGCCGGTGGGGCGGTGCCGCGCACCGGCGTCGTGGTCCCGTCGGGCGGCGCCGCCCTGGTCGAGGCCGGCGGCACCATCTATCTGGTCACCGACCGCGGCCGCCGGCACGCCATGTCCGACCGCGAGGCCTTGACCCTCCTCGGGTACGCGGACGTGCGTCCCGTCCCGCTGCCCGAGCGGGTGGTCGCGCTGATCCCCGAGGGCGTCCGGCTGGACCCGGCGCTCGCCCGCGCCCCGCTGGGCGACTGAGGTTATCCACAGGGCCTGTCGATCTAGTGAGCGGGTCGCTACGGTCGGTGGGGTCGTCGGGTATTGATGGAGGTCGCGGTGGAGCGCACCGAAGCCGAGGCCGTGGTGCTGGAGCGCACCGCGGCAAAGTTCGACCAGGTCAATCGCGATCTGGAGGCCATGCTCAAGGGGCTGATGAGCCAGCTCGAGGCGTTGCGCGGCGCTTGGCAGGGCGCGGGTGGGCGCTCGTTCGAGCAGGTAAAGACCCAGTGGGCTGACGACCAGGCGGCCATCCAGCGCACGCTGGCCGAGACCGCGGCCGCGCTCCGGGCCGCCGGCCGGGGCTACGACGCCGCCGACGACCAGGCGGCCGCCCGGCTCGCCAGCACCCACCGCGGCATCGAGCTGCCACTCTGAGGGGAGTTTGTCCGATGGGCGATAGCCGGCTGGTGGTCAACTTCGCCGCCCTGCACCAGGCCAGCACCGACATCCAGCGCGCACTCGGCCTGCTCGACTCACACCTGAGCCAGCTCGAAGGCGACGCGGCGCCACTCGTCGCGACGTGGGAGGGCGCCGCCCGCGAGGCCTACGACGCCCGGCAGGCTACGTGGCGCCGCGCCTCGCGCGATCTTCAGGCGATCCTGCGCGAGATCAAGCTCGCGGTCGACGAGAGCGCCGCCGACTACCACGACACCGAGCGCCGCGCCGCCGGTCGCTTCTAGCGGTCCGTCCGGGGGCGCCGGCGCAGGTGGAGGCCGGTGTGAGACGGGCCTGTTGGTTGCTCGCGTCACGTGCGAGGGTGTGAGTCGGCGATGTCGGTGACCAGGAGGCGGTTCCCGATACAAGCCGGCCATTGTGATCTTGCTCTTACCTTGTAGGTTGTACGCGATGCATGTGGCCTGTTCGGTGGAGAGGAGGTGGCCGTGACCGAATGGGAGCCGGCCACCGAGGCCGAGGCTGCCATGCGCGACGCGCTGCGCGGCGGCGATCAGGAGGAGTATTTCCGGATCCTAGCCCGCACCGAGTTGCTGCTGCCGGTCTCCGCTGACTCGATCACCGGCCAGACGCCGGTCGGCTGGGGCACCTGGACCACCAGCGGGCGCACACACGTGCTCGCCTTCACCTCGGGCATCGCGCTCCAGGCCTGCCTGGCGGAAAATGCGGGCTCCGCGCGCCGCATGGCCTACCAGGAGCTGGCCGCCGCGTGGCCCAACCTCGAGTGGTGGCTCGCGATCAACCCGGGCCTGCCCATCGAGGGCTACCTGCCGGCGTGGTTCGTGACCCAGCTCGCGCGGGGTGACGTGCGGCTGCCCGGGCGTTCGATGGCCGCCCGCGCGCGGCTGGAAAAGGCCGAGTCGGCGGCGCGGGCGCGGGCCACCGCCGTCGTGCCGGGCCGCATCACGCCACCCGGCACCGAGCCCACCAGCCCCGCCTCCGGCCCCGCCCCGACGAGCCCCGCCCCGACGAGCCCCGCCCCGACCAGCCCCGCGGGCGCCGGCTACGGCGGCGCGGCCGGGCCGGGCGGCCTGGTCGGTGCTGGTGCCAGCGGGCCCGGTGGCCTGGCACAGAGCGGCGGCCTCGCGACGGCAGGCCCAGGCAGCCTCGCCGCGGCCGGGCCCAGCGACCTCAGGGGCCAGAGCGGCCCAGGCCAGAGCGGTCTCAGCGCGGGCGAGCGGGGCGCGAGCAGCCCCGGCGACGTGAGCAGCACCGGTTCGGGCGGCTTCGGCCAGGGCAGTGCGAGTAGCCCGGGTGGGCTGAGTGGCGCCGGTTCGGGCGGGCCTGGTCAGAGCGGCGCCGCGGCAAGCGCCATGTCGCCGGCAGCCCCGAGCGACACCGTGGTCGGACCCAGCGGGCCCGGCTACGTCTCCTCCCAGCCGGAGGGAGGCGGATACCGGGGGCTGGCGTCGAGCGGCGCCCCCACCAGCGGACCGCCAGCCGGCGCGGTCTCGCCGCTCGCGGCGCCGCCACCGCCGCCGGTGCCCGACTCGCCCGGCGGCCTGGGTGGCGGCGGCAATGCCGGCCTCCCGCGGCGGGTGGCGGGCAGCGCGCCCGCGATCCCGCTCGGCCCCATCGGCGCCAACCTCCCGCCGATCGGCCCACAGTCCACCCCGGCGGCGAGCGCGGCACCTACCAGCGCCCCGCCGGTGAGCGCACCGCCGACCAACGGCACGAGCACCGACGCCACCACCGGACCCCGCCCCTGGGATACGCCACCGGCGACCCAGGCCTGGGATTCCAACGCCGCGGGCGCTCCGACGCAGGGGTGGGACCCGAACGCCACCGGCACGCCCACCCAGCCGTGGGAGGCGCCGGCATCCGGGGCGCCCGCGCAGTCGTGGGAGGCGCCGGCAGCCGGAGTGGCCGCGCAGTCGTGGGAGGCGCCGGGCGCCGCTGCCCAGGCGCCGGCGGCCGCCGCCGTGCCGGGAGTACCCACGCAGCCATGGGAGGCGCAGGCGGCCGCGGCGCCGGGAGCGGCGGCCGCCGCCGTGCCAGGGTCAGCGGCGCCCACCCAGCCGTGGGGGGAGCGCCACGAGCCGCCGGCGCACAAGCCGCAGGCGCCGCCGATCGACTTCAAGCCGGCAAACGACGTGGAGAAGAGCCTGCTCGCGGCCGCGTCCGAGGGCAGCACCGACAATTTCCTCTCGACGCTGCTGCTGGCCAAGGTGCTGCTGCCGGTGTCACCGGTCTCCGCCGACGGCACCCGTCCGGGTGAGCCCGGGTTCGCCTGGCTGACGGAGACGCTCGAGAGCGAGCCATACGTGGTGGTCTTCACCTCGATGGACCGGCTCCGCGACCACCTCGGCGAGTCGATCGAGACGATCGACGTCAAGTTCATGCAGCTCATCAAGGCGTGGCCAGACCCGGCGTGGTCGTTCGCGGTAAACCCGAGCACCCCCGTCGGTGCCAAGCTGCCGGGCGCGCAGATCCTCGCGCTGGCCAACTGGGCGGCCGACGTCGGGCTCGGCGGCGACACCGAGGAGATCGAGCCGGCCTCCCGCCCGGTCAAGAAGAGCGTGACCCCGGATCCCAACCAGCCCACGCTCATGCAGAAGGCGGTCGCGCCGAGCCAGGTCGACTACTACATCGAGCGTGGATACGACCGTGTCTCCGGCTTCGTCCACCGGGCCAACGAGGTCGCCCACCTCAACACGCCCGCGAAGGTGTACACGGCGCTGGGGCTCGGCTACGCGGGCTCGGCGTTCAAGCGCGACGCCGAGGAGATCTACGTGCTGCGCTGGCCGGCCTACCGCCCCAGCCTCTACCGGATTCCATACGGCGGGCAGAACGAGCCGGCCATGCGCGCCATGGAGGGCTGGGTCATCGAGCGCTCTCCGTTCCGCGGCAACGGGTTCGCGCCCAGCGAGAGCGGCGACGTCATCGCTGAGTTCAAAGTAGACAGTGCGCGCCTGCCGCACGGCGCCCAGCTGTGGCGGATCACCGCGGATGGCGGCGAAAAGCTCGTCGCGCTCCTCGACGCCGACGCACCCACCTGGCGAAAGGTGGGCGAGCCATGATGCGCGACGGCTACGTGGCCCGCTGGCGGGGGCGGGAGTACGAGGCGAGCCCCGACGGCGAGAGCATGCGCCTCTACCAGCCGGGGCCGGGTGACGACTTCGAGCAGGTGCGCCCCGGCCGCTTCGTCCGCGTGCTGCCGGTCGCCGAGCTGGAAGACGTGGCGTACGTGCGCACGACCTGCACCTGGAAGGGCGAGCCGTTCATCGTGCTGGCCGAGCACGACACCTGGTTGCGGGTGGAGTACACCGGCGGCCGCTGGCCGATGGCGCAGTCGCTCGGCCTGGAGGAGTTCGACTTCGGCGTCTACCAGGGCTGGGCCCCGGCCAACGAAGTGACCGACCTACGCGAGCACCGGATCTAGGACTTCGCCCACCTCAGCACCTCGCCCAGCACCACCTCGGGTGCTTCGACGTGCGGAAAGTGGCCGACCCCGTCGAGTAGCCGCCACTCGTACTGCGCGATCACGTAGCGGCCGGAGCCCTGTGCCGTGCGCGGCAGGATCGCCGCGTCCAGCGCGCCGTGCAGCTGGAGCGTGGGCGTGACGAGCGGCTGCTGGAGGGCTTTGACGAAGCGGTAGCCGTGCAGCCGCAGCACCGACCGGAACGCCCACCGGTATGCCTCCAGCGCGCAGAACGCCGCCTGCGGGATCTGCATCGCGTCACGGCAGCGCCGCTCGTAGTCGGGGTATCCGGCGCTGGCCACCCAGGACGGGCCGGCGCACCGGCGCAGGAACGTGCCGACGAGCTCGGCGTCGTCTTTGGTGAGCGTGTGCTCGTACCGCGGGATCTGGAACTTGAGGGTGGTCGCCGACGCGGAGAACTGCCCCCGCGGGTCGGCGAAGAGCGCGGCGCGCAGCCGCAGCGGGTGGGCGGCGCCGAGCACGACGAGGCGCCGCACCATCTTGGGGTGAAACGTGGCGGCCGTCCAGCCGAGCATGCCGCCGAAGCCGGTGCCGACGATCACCGCGGACCGCTCGCCGAGCGCCCGGATCAGGCCCGTGACGTCGGCCGCCATCGTGTAGCCGTCGTACCCGCGCGGGGGCTTGTCGCTCGCCCCGTAGCCGCGCATGTCGACGGCGACGGCGCGGAAGCCGGCGTCGGCGATGCCCGGCAGCAGGTCGTGCCAGGCCCACCAGAACTCCGGAAAGCCGTGCAGCAGGAGCACCAGCGGCCCGCTGCCCGCCTCGACAGCGTGGAAGCGGGTGCCGTTGGCCCCCACGAAACGGTGCGTCCAGGGCCCGTCCACCAGGACGCAAGAGTCATCCATGCCGCCCAGCGTACGGTCACGCGGCGCGAGCGGCCCTGCGTGCAGGCTCGCTCCGCTCGCTCGGCCCCGGTGCCGGCTCCCACCGTCCTCGCCGCTGCGCTCCTCGGGCCGGCGGTCGCCAGCCCCGGGGCCCTGCTTGCAGGCTCGCTCCGCTCGCTCGGCCCCGGTGCCGGCTCCCACCGTCCTCGTCGCTGCGCTCCTCGGGCCGGCGGTCGCCAGCCCCGGGGCCGGGACGCGCTATTACCGTTCAGGGGGTGACCCTGCCGATTTCAGTGATTTCCGTGTCCGGCACCCCGGCCGAGTGCGGCGCGGCTTACGGCGCCGCGGCCGCCCCGCTCATCGCCGCCAACGTGCGCCTCTACCTTCAGCGTTTCCGCGACCAGGCGGGGTTGGACGCCGCCGCCGTACGGGCCGCGGGCGCCGCCTTCCGCCGTGCCTCCGCCGAGGTGCACCCGCGGGTGGCCGCGATGCTCGACGCGGTGGCCGAGGGCGCGGGGGCGAACGCCGAGGAGCTGTACGCGCTCAACGGCCGCACCGAGCTGATCTACGGCACGCGGCACGACGGCGACGGCGGCTGTACCTCGATCGGGGTGCTGGACACGCACACCACCACCGGCGGCACGCTGCTCGGGCAAAACTGGGACTGGCACCCGGCGCAGCGCGAGGCCATGGTCGTGCTCCAGACGCGCGACGAGCACGGGTTCGAGGTCGTCACGCTCGCCGAGGCGGGCATGCTCGCCAAGGCGGGGCTCAATTCGGCCGGGCTGGGCGTGTGCCTCAACATGCTCGGTTCCGACCGCGACGGCCCGCGTGCCGGCGTCGTGCCGTACCACGTGCTGCTCCGCGCGGTGCTGGAGTCCGACCACCTCGGCGGCGCCCTCCGGGTGGCCGCCCGTACGCCGCGCGGCGCGTCGCTCAACCTGCTGCTGGGCCAGGCCGGCAAGGCCGGTGAGTACGGCGGGGAGGTCATCGACGTCGAGGTGGTGCCCGGCGACCTGGGCTGGCTGCACCCGGTGGACGGGTTCGTCACGCACGCCAACCACATCGAGACGGCGGTGGCGGTGCACGATCGGCAGCGCGACTTCGGCGGCGCCTCGCTCTTTCGCGGCGCCCGCGCCCGCCGGCTGCTTGCCGCGATCATGGATGACCGGCCCGACCGCAAGGTGAACGAGGAGGACCTCAAGGTGGTCTTCCGCGACCACGGCGGCTACCCGATGGCGATCTGCCGCCACGTGGACGAGCGGGACGAGCCGCTGGAACGGGCCGAAACCGTCTTCTCGGTGCTGCTCGACCTCGACGAGCGGCGCTTCGGGCTTGCGGAGGGGCCACCGTGCGGCCACAAGTACGGCTTTATCCGACTCGGTCTATCTTGACGGCGCTGAGGTGTTCGCCAGGACCACAGTTGATCTTCAGCATCAGCGGGGCGGTCTCCACGCGGACGGTGGTGCCGACCGGTAGCGACATCCCGTCGGCGTTGTAGAGCGCGTACTGCTTGCCCTCGTCGGTCTCCAGGCCGTAGCAGGGACCCTCGCCGCCCCGGGTGATGCGCCCGACCAGCACGTTTTTGGCTGGGCGCGGATCGCTCGCCGACGTGGGCGGGGAGGCCGGCGGGCTCATCGTCGGCGGCGGCGTGGAGGAGGCGCCACCGGTCGGCGGCGGGGTGGACGACGCGTCGCCCGTTGGCGTTTCGGCGCATGCGGCAAGCAGGAGAAGCGCTGCCAGCAGTACAAGTTTCCGCAAAGCCACTCTATTCAGACGGTGGGCGGCACGCTGAGGTTCCGGCCTATGGAAACGGGGCCCGGCTCGATGAGCCGGGCCCCGTCACTATTCGAAACTAGGAAATGCGGATCTTCATCGACGTGCCGTCGACCTCGACCACGCGGATCTTCACGCCGATCGCGGGCAGCTTGACCCCGTGGTTCGGCAGCTCCTCGTACCAGTACTGCTTGGTGTCGTCGAACAGCGGCTGCGCGTCCTGGCCGCGGATGTACGACGGCTGACCGTTGACGTGCAGCGTCATCGAGTCGGCCTTGGTGAGGCTGAACGGCGCGTCGTACACCTGGACGCGGGCCCGCCACGGCTGCCCGTCGATGCGGTAGAACGGCCGCGGGTGCGCATCGATGATCATGTTGCGCCCCTCACCGGGGTGCTCGAACGTGTCGTTGTCGTTGTAGAACGTGTCCCAGTAGGAGACGAGCAGACCCTGCTGGTACGCGTAGTGGTCGACCTTGTCCGGCATCGTGGGCAGGTACCCGAAGAAGTACGGACCCGTCTTCAGGTACTTGTCGTACGAGACGTACGAGCGGTGACCGGCGATGTAGTAGTTGTCGAAGTACTTGACCTCCGAGCCGGGCAGGGCGGTGAAGCCCGCCGGCACGAACGGGCCGTTGCCCTCGGCACCATCGCTCACCACGGTGGCGCCGTCGGCGGTCACCGTGATCGCGTCACCGTAGAAGCCGCCCCACGCCGTGCCGCCGTCCGTGACGTACCGGAAGCGGAGCTGGATCGACTTGCCCGCGTACGCGTCGAGCGGCACCGACAGGTCGACCCACTTCTGCTCGGCGAAGCCGGTGCTGCGGCCGTCGATCGCCGGCCGGCCCGCGCTGTCCTTGCTGAAGCCGTGGCCGTCGACCGTGCCACCGAGCGGCGTCCAGGCGCTGCCGTCTTCGGACGCCTCGATGTAGAGGTAGTCGTAGCCGGCCTCGATGCCGTAACGCACCTTGGCGGTCAGCGCGGCCGCCGACTTGCCGGTGAGGTTGACCGGCGCGGTGAGCGTGTTGCGCAGGTCGTCGTCATTGCCGGAGAACCACTGTTTCTCGCCCTCGGCCGGTGCGCCGTTGTTGATGGTCCGGGCCCGCTTGGGTAGCACCACCACCGCGGCCTGCGGTTTGGCGGTGTTGTACTCCTGCGGACCCAGATTGAGCGTCCGCTTCTGCCCGGCCACCACGAGCTCGTAGTCGAGCCAGCCGAGCTGGAGCTTGTTCCATGCGCCGAGGTCACCGGGACGGGTGCCGATCGCCGGGTCTTCCTTGGCGGACAGCCGGCTCTGCGCCATCAGCGTCCAGTGCTCGCTGTTGTTGTCGCCGCCGTTGAGGACGTTGTAGTCGTCCGGCAGGCCCAGGTCGTGCCCGTACTCGTGCACGAAGACGCTCAGGCCACCGTTTTCCGGCTGCACGGTGTAGTCACCGATCCAGACACCGGTGTTGCCGATCTGGGTGCCGCCGAGCGGGTTCGTGGCCGGACCGGTGATGCCGGCCTGGTCGACGAACGCGTACCAGCGGTGGCTCCAGACGGCGTCCTCGCCCTGCCACGGGTCGCCGTCGGCCTCGTCGCCGCCCGCGTGGACGATCTGGAAGTGGTCGATGTACCCGTCGCGCTCGTTGAAGTTTCCGTCGCCGTCGTGGTCGTAGCGGTCCCACTGGTCGAAGGACTGCATCTCCGCGGCGATCTCGGCGTCGGTGCGGCCGGCGGCCTTCCGATCAGCCACCCACTGGTTGGCGGCGTCCTGCACGAGGTTCCACGGGTTGCGGCCGTCGCACACCTCGCAGGTGTCGCGGCCGTACCGGGCCTCGTTGTAGCGGACCTTCACCCAGTCGCTGACCTCACCGTCGACGCTGTACCGGCCCGAGGACTGCGCCTCGTAGTAGGTCTTGACCGACTCCACACCCTTGCCGGTGCCGAAGTACAGCTTCTCGTAGTACTCCTGGTTGTAGTCCGCCTGCCACACCGTGGAGTTGTCGACCGTGCGGTCGGGCTCCGGGATCTGGTTGCGCAGCGGGCCGTCGAACCGCTGCGGGCCGGGCACGGACGGGTCGCTGTCGATGTCCGGGTAGTCCGGGTGCCGCTCGTTGCCGAACTCGGTCAGGATCACGAAGATTTTGTCGGTCTGCTCGCGGGCGAGCTCGACGTACTGGTCCTTCTTGGTGTTCTTGCCGCTCTTCTTGGCCAGCGGGCCGGTGCCATCCGACTGGCCCACCTTGACGACTGTGCTGCCGTTGCGCACCTCGGGCTTCGCCTGTCCATTGAGGACGCTGGTGAGGCCTTCTTCGCGCAGCTCGCGTCGCTTGTCTTCGAGGGGGTTGGGAAGTTCGTCTCGCCGAGGGTTGTCAGCCGTCGACGGGGCCGCAGCGGGCGTATCTGCCGGCGGTGCCGCGAGCGCCGAAGGGCCGAGCGAGACGCCCATGCCCGAGGCGAGCGACACGGTGAGCAGGCCCACCATGACTTTACGCACGTGTGGTACCTCCGGTTTGTAGAACGGCGCCCGCCACAAGGGTTGGTGGCGTGCGACGTCCGTATGGGGGTGGCCCAAACGTTTGGGGCCAGAGTGAAACCTAAACAGTTGAGCACACGGGTGGGAAGAGGCTCTTTGTTTACCGTGTCCGTTATGTCATAAAAAGAAGGGCGGGCCCGCACAGGGCCCGCCCATATTTCTTTCGTCCTATCGCCGGTTAGTCCTCGTCCTTGCCGCTCTTCATCCCCGACGCGATCAGGTCCATGACGGTCGAATCCTGGAGCGTCGTCACGTCGCCCAGCGAACGGTTTTCCGCGACATCGCGCAGCAGCCGCCGCATGATCTTCCCGGAACGCGTCTTGGGCAGCTCGGGTACCAGCATGATCTGGCGCGGCTTGGCGATCGGGCCGAGCGTCTTGGCCACGTGATTGCGCAGCTCGGTGATGAGCGCCTCGCCGGCCTCGCCCTCGCTGTCGACGTGGCCGCGCGGGATCGTGAACGCCACGATGGCCTGCCCGGTCGTCGGGTCGGTCGCGCCCACGACCGCGGCCTCGGCCACGCTCGGGTGGCTTACCAGCGCCGACTCCACCTCGGTGGTCGAGATGTTGTGGCCGGACACCAGCATCACGTCGTCGACCCGGCCGAGCAGCCACAGGTGGCCGTCGTTGTCGCGCTTGGCGCCGTCGCCCGCGAAGTACATGCCGTCGAAACGCGACCAGTACGTGTCGATGAAGCGCTGGTCGTCGCCCCAGATCGTGCGCAGCATCGAGGGCCACGGCTCGCGCAGCACCAGGTATCCGCCGCCGCCGTTGGGCACCGACTGGGCCTGGTCGTCGACCACGTCCGCGCTGATGCCCGGCAACGGGCTCATCGCCGAGCCCGGCTTGGTGGCGGTCACGCCCGGCAGCGGCGAGATCATGATGCCGCCGGTCTCGGTCTGCCACCACGTGTCGACCACGGGACAGGCGTCGCGGCCGATGTACTTGCGGTACCACATCCAGGCCTCGGGGTTGATCGGCTCACCCACGCTGCCGAGCAGCCGCAGCGACGACAGGTCGAACTTGGCCGGGATGTCCTCGCCCCACTTCATCATCGTGCGGATGAGCGTGGGCGCGGTGTAGACGATCGTCGCCCGGTACTTCTCCACGATCTCCCAGAAGCGGCCCTTGTGCGGCGTGTCCGGCGTGCCCTCGTACATGATCTGGGTGGCGCCGTTGGAGAGCGGCCCGTACACGATGTACGAGTGGCCGGTCACCCACCCGATGTCGGCCGTGCACCAGAAGACGTCGGTGTCCGGCTTGAGGTCGAAGACCGCGTGGTGGGTGTAGCTGACCTGGGTGAGGTATCCGCCGGTGGTGTGCAGGATGCCCTTGGGCTTTGCTGTGGTGCCCGAGGTGTAGAGGATGAACAGCGGGTGCTCGGCGTCGAAAGGCTGCGCCTCGTGCTCGGGGCTGGCCTGCTCGACGGTCTCGTGCCACCACACGTCCTTGTCGCTCCACGCGACATCCTGCCCGGTGCGGCGCACGACGAGCACGTGCTCGATCGTCGGGCACTGCGCGACCGCCTCGTCGACGATCGCCTTGAGCCCGGACGGCTTGCCCCGCCGGTATCCACCGTCGGCCGTGATCACGACCTTGGCGCTGGCGTCCTGGATGCGGCCGGAGAGCGCGTCCGCGGAGAAGCCACCGAACACCACGCTGTGTGTCGCGCCGATGCGCGCGCAGGCGAGCATCGCGACGGCCGCCTCCGGGATCATCGGCATGTAGATCGCCACCCGGTCGCCCGCGCTGACGCCGAGCTCGGTGAGCGTGTTGGCGGCCTGGCAGACCGAGCGGTGCAGGTCGGCGTACGTGATCGTGCGGGTGTCGCCCGGCTCGCCCTCCCAGTGGATGGCGACCTTGCTGCCCCGGCCCGCCTCGATGTGCCGGTCGAGGCAGTTGTAGGCCACGTTGAGCTTGCCGCCCACGAACCACTTCGCGAAGGGCGGGTTTGACCAGTCGAGCACGCTCTCCCAGGGGGTGGCCCAGCTCAGCCGGCGTGCCTGAGTCTCCCAGAAGCCGAGCCGATCGGCGGCCGCCTCGTCGTACGCGGCCGCGGTGACGTTGGCGCTGGCGGCGAGCGCGTCCGGTGGCGGGAATTGGCGGTTCTCCTGCAGCAGGTTCTCCAGGGTCTCGCTCATGGGTCGGCTCCTCCTGCGGATGTGATGTCAGTCTCGGTTTCCGTTTGTGAGGTTAGTGCGGGCACGATCCGACCGCCGCCACGCGGGATGGATCGATCGCCGAGCGTGGCGAAAGCTGCGACGGCCGGGTGTGCCTGCGCATATCTTGCCGTTTCGAGCCTGTTACGAACAGTCCCGAGCACACTTCGCGCACTCCTGGTCACGCCGGTTACCGTTGGCGACCATGGCCGACCCGCTCGCTCCGCTGCTCGACCTCGCCGGTGTTCGCGAGGCGGTGACCTCCGCGCGCGAGCGGGCCGACACCGCCATGCGGCATCGCACGCTGCGGCGTCAGGGCGGGCAGGTGGCCGCCGAGGTCAGCCTGCGGTCCGCGGTGGCCAGCGCCGCACTCGAGGGGTACGCGTACGAGCGCGAGGCGGTCCGTGCCGGCACGGTGACCGATCCGGTGGTACAGGGTGCGCTGCGCGTCGCCGGCGCGCTCGGCGGCCTCGCGGAGCGGTGGTCGGGTGCCCCGCGGCAGGTGCTGGCCAAGGTGCACGTGCTCGCCGCGCGCGACGTGGTGGACCCGGCCGCGCTGGGCCGTCCAAGTGCCCCCGGCCCGCGCCTCGACGCGTTGATGGACCTGGTTACCGGCGGCACCAGCGCGTCGCCGCTGGTGGTGGCCGCCGTCGTACACGGCGAGCTGCTCGCCCTGCGCCCCTTCGCCGGCCCGTCCGGCGTGGTGGCCCGCGCGGCGGCGCGGCTCACGCTGATCGCCAGCGGCTTCGACCCGCGCGGTCTGCTCGCTCTCGACGTTGGCCACCTGGCCCGCGAGCCCGAGTACGTGGGCGCGGCCAACGCCTTCGCCACCGGCACGCCCGACGGCCTGCGCGCCTGGCTGCGGCACTACGCGGCGGCGGTGGAGCTGGCGGCGGTCGAGTTGGAGGACGCCGCCTCGGCTACCGCTTCCATCACTTCCTGAGCCGGCGGGCGACTTCGCTTGCCGGCAGGTCCCGCCGGGTGTTCTCCGGGTCGCTGCCGGCGAGGTCGGTAGCGGCGATGTCCTCGTACACGTCGGCGAAGGCCTCGAACAGGGCAGGTGTCAATCCGGCGGCCCGCTGGGCGCTCGCGATTTCCCGCATCTCCTGGACGAAACGGGCGGCCTTCGCGGCCGCCGCGGCCACCGCGCCCGGGTCGCCCTCGTCACCGAGATCTTCCAGGACCACATCGAGTACATCGAAGTGGTCCGCCGCCCGCATCGCCTGGGCGACGATCGCTGTCGTTCCCTTGTAGACACTCGCGGTGCACATCTTCACCGCGCTGGCCCGGCCGGTCGGTCCGGGCAGCACGATCGGGCGGACATCGCGCCACGGCAGGTCGGCGACCTCGGCCGCGCGCGGACCGGACAGGTAGACGCGGGCGCCCGGGCGGGCGCTCGGCGGCGGCCCGGAGATCGCGCCGTCGACGAGGTCGAGGCCCACCCTGGCCAGCACGGCCTCGATACCCGCCACGGTGGTGGGCGCGATCGCGTTGAGATCGGCGACCAGCGGCCGGCTCTTGGTGCGATCTGCGGCTTTTGCGATTTGTTCCGCCGCGCTCGTGGCCGCGCCCGGCGGCGTCACGACGAGGATGACCTCGGCGGTGGCGCACACCTCGTCGAGGGTGTCCAGCACCTCTAGCCCGCCGGCCTCGGCGAGCCTGCGGCTGCGCGCCGAGCGGCCCTGGAGTGTGGTCACCACGCGAGCCCCACCGGCACGCAACGCGCCACCCAGACCGGCACCCATGAAGCCCGGACCGACTATCCCGATCACCATGACGGGAGGCTAGCCTTGCCGGGTGAGTTTTCGATGGCTGCGGCCATACGCCCCAGGTCGGGGCCGTCGCCTGATCATGGTGTGGGAGTTCGCCGCACTCGCGATCTTCGGCTGGACCACCGCCGAGCTGTTCGAGTTGCGCGGCCCCGGCGTCGTCGCGCTCGGCCTCGGGCTGACCGCGCTGTGGCTGCTGGGCTGCTGGCGGATCGCGCGGATGGGCGTCTACGTCAGCGGATACGGCGTGCGGGTGCGCGGCCTGGTCCGCTCCCGCACGATCGCCTGGCGCGAGGTCGAGCACATCCGCCTGCACGAGGCCGCCCACCGCATCGGACGGCTGGAGATCCCCAGCGGCATGACGGTGCTGATCGAGCGGGCCGGCGGAGGGCACGTGCCGACCTCGCTGTGGGCCAAGGGTGTCGACTTTCACGACCAGCCCGGCGTCTTTCGCGCGGTCTACCACGACCTGCGCGAGCGCCACGCCGCCGCGCTCCGCCCGGCCCCGGCCTAGGGCTCACCGGCCTCAGACACGTGGACGGCGCCTCGTGGACGAGGCGCCGTCACCACACGTCCGGCCGGGTTACCAAGCGTGCACCTCTAAAGTCGTTGTCAGCGGTCCTCAACGGTGCCGCCGCAACGCGCCTGCCGCGGCTGGTCGCGCGTGGGTGCCCGGTGGCCGTGCACGGAGCCCGCATCGAGCGAGGTCCGCACCCCTTGTTCTACGCCGGTCCGGCCTTGATCGCTAGCCCTCTGCAAGATTGTGTGACGGTGGGTGATTACTGGGTCATCCGGCGTGTGTGCTGGCCGGGGTCTTACCTGGCTTCTGTGCTTCTGAGCGGCCTTACCTGGCTTTGTGCTGGCCCTACCTGGCTTTGTGTGGGCCCTACCTGGCTTCTGTGCGGGTCGTGCGCGCGCGGCGGTGGCGGCCGTACCACGCGATGCCGATCGCGACCCCCACCCCCACGCCGATCGCGGCCGCGGCCACCGGCACGGCCGGTCGCTCCCGCAGCCGCCGCCCCAGCGGGATCGGGTGGCGAAACTCCAGCACAGGCCACGCGTTTTCGGTGGCGAGGCGGCGCAGCCCCCGGTCCGGGTTGACCGCCGTCGGGTGCCCCACCACCTCCAGCAGCGGGGCGTCACTGGAGGAGTCGGAATACGCGTACGACTCACTGAGGTCGTATCCACGCTCCTTGGCCATCTCGGTCACGGCGATGGCCTTGCTCGGGCCGGCGGCGTAGAACTCGACCTTGCCGTTGTACCGCCCGTCCTCGATCGTCATCCGCGTGGCGATCACATCGGTGATCCCCAGCAACTCGCCGATCGGCCGCACGATCTCCTCACCCGACGCCGAGACCAGCACGATGTCACGCCCGGCCGCCTGGTGCTCCTCGATCAGGGCGGCGGCCTCCGCGTACACGTAGGGGTTGATCAGCTCATGCAGCGTCTCGGTGACGATCTGCCGGACCTGGTCGACCTGCCAGCCTTTGCACAGCTCCGCGAGGTAGTCACGCGTGCGGGCCATGCTCTGCTCATCGGTGCCACCCAGCCGAAACATCAGCTGCGCATAAGCCGACTTCACCACGTCGCGACGCGTGATCAGCCCATCGCGGTAGAAGGGCCGGCCGAACGCCAAAGCGCTCGACTTAGCGATCACCGTCTTGTCCAGGTCAAAAAAGGCGGCACTCCGGCCCACGACGCGCCAGTCTAGCCGGATGACGTAAGGTCAGCGGGTGCCCGGGGTCATGGCCGTCGCGCACGCCGACCTGCGGTTCTGAGCCGCCGATCAGCGACACGGCGACCCGGATCACCGTATTGAGTCGGCGTGTCGCGATAGTTGCGGCAAACGCCACTCGACGCGCGCCGGTCCACTCAGGCATGCTTGTTTACGACGCGGTTTCACGTCCCTACGCGACGTGTCCGCGAAGCTCTCGGCGGTTGCACCCCCCGTGACCGCTGAGTGGGTTTCGGCTCGACCCCCCCGGAGCCGGACCCCAGACGACCCCCGCCTCCCCCCGGCGGGGGTCGTCCTCGTTGTGGAAGCGCTTTCGGTGCAGGTCAAGGCCATGATCCGTCGCTTGTGGATCTTCAAGAGGCCGCAAAGTCAGCGGATCGTCAGCGAAGCTCTTCCGGACCCAGTCGGCGTAGTCGCGGGGCGCGTGCGTGTAGCGGTTGAGAGTCGTCGACGCCTGCTCGTGTCCCATGACCCGCTGGACCACGTTGACCGGCACGCCGTCGGTGATCAGCCAGGTCGCGTAGGAGTGGCGTAGGTCGTGGAAGCGGAGCCCGCCCGCGGCCTTGCCGGCTACGTGAGCGATGGCCTCCCGCCTGGTAGTGAACTCGGCCGACCACTCGATGCCCTCGTCATCTGGCCAGGTGGCCCGATACTTGTGCGGTCCTGTTTGGCTCACGTCGCCGAGCAGGCCAGCCCGGACGAGCGAGGGTAGCCAGACCCGGCGCCGGAAGTTGGAGCGGCGCATCGGGTGGCCGGCCCGATCGGTGAAGACGAGCGTGTGGTCTTGCTTGCGCTTGCCCAGCTCTTCGCCCCGGAAGTCCGGGATGGGCACGGTGCGGACGCCCGCGCGGCTCTTCGGGTACGGCCGGATCGCGATGCCGCCGTGCGTCTCCGCCTCATCTTCGACGCCGGCCAACTCGCCGAGGACGCCCAGGCGGGCATCACCTTCCCAGACGGCGAGTTGGCCGAATGGCGGTTCGTCGCAGGCGAGGACCTCGACCAGTACACGATCGCGAGACTGGCCCGCCGCATCCACACCGCCATCGCCGCAAAGAACCGCGGGCAGGCCGTCTACGCCGAACACGGCACCGAGCCGACCGACTAATAGGTCAGCTACCGAGGAACGAGCCGATCAAGCTGCGCGAGGATCCACTGTGGGCCGAATCGCGCCGCAATCTCGTCGCCGGAGCCGGATGGAGTCGGCGCGAGGTCGAACCCTCCAGTCTGTACGTCGATTAGGACGGTCCCTGCCCCGCGCAGGACGCTCAGGCTCCTTGCCCAGGCCGGGTGTCCCCACAGCCGGGCGCTCACTGTAGGCACCACGACGAGTGGCAGCTGCGTAGCAAGCGCCTCGCAGATCGTGGCTGCTGCGTAGGTGTCCGCGATTCCCGCTGCTGCCCTTGTTGACCGTGTTGAACGTCGCGGGGCATACGACTAGCGCGACCGGAGACGGACCTTCCTTGGGCGTCGTCGGCGACCGGAAGCCAGAGACCGGCGCCTCTCCGGTCTACCCAGTCAATGCAGTGTGGTCAATCCATTGCGAGGCCGATGGCGTGCAGATGACCGTTGGCCGCCAGCCCGCGCCCTTCAGCGCCGAAACCAGCAACGGAGTCCGCGCCGCGAGAGGCGCGGCGCACACGATCAGATTGACGGGTGGTCCGCTCACGGGTCACCAGTCCATCACAGTCGCCGTGAGAACTTTCTGTACGTCGTTCAAGGCCCGCTGCCGCTGGCCCTTCGCGCCGCCGACCAGGGGCCGGGCCAAGGCCCGCCGCCCGGCGCCTGCCGCTTCGCTCCCGGTGCCGGGCGGTTACCAGCCCCGCCGGACGGCGCGACGGCCCACAGATGAGGAAAGCCCTGGGCCGCCTACGTGTGCGAAGCGGAGTTTCCGGGGCTTCCTGTTAAGAGCTATGTCCTCGCCGGACGGGCAGACAGCAGGATGCGACTGCCGGAGTCATCCCGCCACCTACCGAGGCCTACGCGGAACCTCTCAGCCGGTCTAGCGCTCGCTGGGCCCGGCCTACGGCAGACCCTAGACTGGCTGGGAGAACCCGAGAACCGGGGCAGAGCCTGGCGCGGGATGACTCCTCTGGGATTTTCCCGAAGGTCGGTCAAAGTTGTTACGTACCAAGATGCGGCAAGATGCTTGGAACGCACGTGAATGGCTCGGACCCGTTACTACCGACTAGTCGCAATTACCAGCATTGCCGGTACTATCCTGGTTTGCAGTGCAAGCGCGAGCCCGATATCTACAACGAATTTCTGGCGCGGGACACTAGCATGTCGTCGCTGCGGGTGCTGCTCGGCGACCTCAACATCCCGGCGGGACCGCGTAGTTGGAATAAAGGTCTTCGCTTCGCTGCGTGGTCCCGGAAACCGGGAGGATCACCGTGCTTCGGACCACCGCGTAATTAACATTACAGTAGTAAGGGAATGCGAGGTGTCCGAAGCTTTGATAGCGATCCGTCGGACACGTCGGGTCGTGGTTTGTGTAGCGCCCACACCGCACATTCCGTTCCTCGCTAAGATGGTTAAGTGGTGCGTCGTACATCCACGTGCTTTGTGAGATACCGGCACACTGCACGATGACCTCGTCCGACACCCGCTGACAGAAAGACTGACCTCGTGCCCGGAAGTGGCCGAAACCTTCGCTGTTGACGTAGTAGTCGACATCGACGCATTGGCCAGCACGGTATCCGGATACGACTTCGCCGAAGTTTTCGCAAACATGAGTGCCGGGAACAATATCCATGAGGATCAAACTCGTGCCATCCGAGTCGATCCTCTGGACCACATCGGGCAACACCGGGATGGAGACCTCCGGCTCGCCGGAGATGACCGGCACGCTCGACGCTGACGCGCTCGCTGCTGGCCCGGCACTCAACATGAGGCCGATCGCCACTGCCATGACCGACCACAAAATACGCTTGCTGGAACTGCTTGACCAAGCCGTCACTGACCCTCCCCAGGGCACTGATTGCGACTGGTGTCGGCGGACGTTTCTTGTTGAGCTGCCGCCACACAATGTACCGGAGGTCCATCTACAGATCCATACCCGTTCACAATCTCTAGGATATCGAGCAGTAGCATTGGCGTTGCCCTATCGTCAACCCACGGGACCCTTGTCAGCCCGGAGGAGGGAAAACCCTGGTGACAAGCGACCCCGGCGCGCCCCGTTCGGCATGGGAACGCCGGTATGCGCGATAGATGGTGATCGCCGCGCTGATCTCGGCACTTGCCGCGCTGGGTGTTTGCAACGGGTGCGGCGGTCCTTCTGTCTAGAGGGACCGCCGCCGGAGGCCCGCATGACACGCAACTAGGTGGGAGCCCTCCACCCAACTCCTTGATTATCCCGAGCGCGGCGGAGACAGGAAAGCCCAGGCCACAGACGTCGTGCCGAATACGTGCCCAAGACCACCCGATCGGTCCGTGACGCCGCGATCGTTTGCGCAGGCCACGCCTAGGTACAGCGCGTTGTTCAGTCCATCCCTCCGGAGGTGGATCCCATTGGCCGGTGGCCGCAGGCTCGGTATTGCCGATTTCGTCTCTTCTGGATCAAGGCGCCGCGCGAGCGCGGCGCACCGTGCGCGCTCGCCGATCGCCCTGCGGGCGGGCCTCCGGCCCGTCCTCGGGCGCCCGCGGCACGCCGCACCAGCCCTACGATGCCGCCGTGACCGTCAATTCCGCTGACCGGCACGACATCCCGGTCGTACGCGATGGCATCCAGTCATCCTGGCCTCTGCACGTCATCAACGGGGCCTCATCGAGAGCTGATGCTTTCGCTGTCCGCCGCTGACCGGACGTGGACGGCATCTGGTGTAAGCGTGTTCGCCGCGCTGATGGACCTTCGCGAGCAGTTGGACGCCGAACGGTCGTCCTCGTTGTGGAAGCGCTTTCGTCCCAGCTCAGAGGCCGTTTCTGTCCGTTGTGGATCTTCAAGTCACCCGCTGCCTGTCACAACTGCTACCACGACGCTGCCCGGCGCGAAGTGCCCTGCCCGCACCAGCGCGAAGACCCCGTACATCATCTTCGCCACGTAGACCCACTCCAGCACGATGTCGTGGCGTTCCGCGAAATCGTGGATGAAGCGGTCGAGCTCGGCGTCGCGGCGGGCGAACCCGCCGAAGTGGTGGCCCGTCTGCACCGACCAGTTGCCGGTCACCCGGCCGTACTCCGCCTGGAGCCGGCGGACGTCGTCCACCAGGAAGTCGCCGCCCTTGAGCGCTGCGAAACCGATCACCCGCTCGCCGCCGGTCAGCCCCAGTGCCAGCCCGGCAAGGGTGCCGCCGGTGCCAGTCGCGCAGCAGATGTGGTGGTACGCGAACGGGATCTCCGCCGGCAGCTCGGCGCAGCCGCGGAGGGCCAACGCGTTGCTGCCGCCCTCCGGCACCAGGTAGAAGTCGCCGAACTCGCGCCGTAGGCCGGCGACGACCTCGGGATCCGTCTTCGCCCGGTATGTGCCGCGGTCCATATAGGCCAGGCGCATTCCTCGGTCGACCGCGTACGCCAGCGTCGGGTTGAGCGGCCGGTGCTCCTCGCCACGGATGATGCCAATCGTGGAGAAACCGAAGTAGTGCCCGGCCGCGGCTACGGCCCTTATGTGGTTGGAGTAGGCGCCGCCGAAGGTCAACAACGTCCGGTGGCCCCGCTCGCGCGCGGCCACGAGGTTGTACTTCAACTTCCGCCACTTGTTGCCCGGGATCTCCGGGTGGATCAGGTCGTCGCGCTTGAGGTGGAGCCGGACGCCGAACCGCGCCAGCCGGTCATCGGCCAGCTCTGTGACCGGCGAAGGCACGCGCGGCTCAAACCCGCCTGACACCCGTCCTGCTTAGCAGATCGACTCACTCTTTGGCTGTTTTCCACAGCGGGTCTGCTTGTCCACAGATCGATCTTGGACCCATTGGCCTCCCGCGCCTCGGCCGGGACGGTATTCGCAGTCCCGCCACCGCCGTAGGAGCAGCGAATGCCAATGCCGTCCATGCCCGCCGCTCGTCGCCTGCCCTTGCTGGTCACCACCGATGACGACCTCCTCGAAGACCTCCTCCGCCTGGCCGCCGCCGGCGGCTGTGAGATCGAGGTCGCGCCGGACCCGGCCGCCGCCCGTCCGCGATATCCGGGCGCGCCGCTGGTCCTCATCGGGATGGACCAGGCCAACGCCGCTCTCCGCACCGCCTTGCCGCGCCGCCCACGCGTCGTCCTGGTCGGCAGGTCATCGGGGTACCGAGACGACCCTTGGCAGCTCGCCCAGGCGTTGGGTGCCGAGCACGTGGCGATACTGCCGGCCGCCGAGGGATGGCTGGTGGAGCGGTTCGCCGAGCGGTTGCCGAGCCGGGGGCACGGCAGGGTGCTGGGCGTCGTCGGCGGGCGGGGAGGCGCAGGTGCGAGCGTGCTGGCCAGCGGCCTGGCGATGACCGCGAAGCGGGCCGGCCTCCGCACGCTCCTGGTCGACGCCGACCCGCTCGGGGGCGGGCTCGATCTGGTCCTCGGTTGGGAGGATCTCGACGGGCTGCGGTGGCCGGCGCTCAGCCAGGCCGACGGCCGCATCGACGCGACCGCGCTGGTGGGAGCACTGCCCAACCGCGGCGGGCTGGTGGTGCTCTCGTGGGATCGGGGCGAGATGGTCGGCCTTCCAGCGCAGGCGATGGCGGCGACCATCGATGCCGGCCGTCGCGCCTGCGACCTGGTGGTGGTCGACCTGCCACGGCAGTTCGACGACGCGGCGGTGGTGGCGTTGCAGTCGGCCGACCGGGTCTACCTGGTGGTGCCGGCCGAGCTCCGCGCTGCCGCGGCCGCTGGCCGGATCGCCGCGCTCACCCGCCTGCATTGCGCCGACGTGGCGCTGATCGTGCGCGGCCCCACTCCAGGCCGTCTCCGTGCCCGCGACATCGCCGACTCACTGCACATGCCGCTCGCCGGCACCCTGCGCCCCGAGCCGGCGCTGTGCCGCAGCCTGGAGCAGGGTGTGGCGCCGACGTCGAAGGGGCGCGGCCCGTTGGCGGCGCTGTGCCAGCGCTTGATTTCCGAGCTGACCAGCACGTCGATGGAGGCCGCGGCATGAGCGGGCAGATCGATCTCGCGGGCCGGGTGCGCCGGCGCTTCGCTGTCGAGGGCGTGGAGGCGACGCCGTCAGCGGTGGTGTCGGCGGTGCGCAGCGAGCCCGCCGGCGCCGTTTTAGGCGACAGCGCCGTGCTACGCCTCGCCAGCCAGGTGCACAGCGATCTAGTGGGAGCCGGGCCGCTGACGCCGTATCTGACCGACCCGGCGGTCACCGACGTGCTCGTCAACGGGCGGGACGTGTGGGTCGATCGGGGCTGCGGCCTCCAGCGGGTGTCCACTGTGCTCGGCGGTGTCGACGAGGTGCGGCGGCTCGCCCAGCGGTTGGCGGCCGGTTGCGGGCGTCGACTCGACGACGCCAGCCCGTACGTCGACGCGCGCCTGGCCGACGGCACCCGACTGCACGCCGTGCTTCCGCCGGTGGCCACCGAGGGCCCGTACCTGTCGCTGCGCACGTTCCGGCAGCGGCCGTTCACGCTGCATGAGTTGATCGAGCAGGGCACGGTCCCTGAGCCGATCGCGACGCTGCTGGCCGCGATCGTGGGCGCCCGTTTGGCATACCTGGTGACCGGCGGCACCGGCTCCGGCAAGACCACCCTGCTCAATACCTTGCTCGGACTGGTGCCGCCGGTCGAGCGGATCGTGCTGGTCGAAGACGCCGCCGAGCTGCGACCGGTGCACCCGCACGTCGTCGGCCTCCAGGCACGCACGTCCAATGTGGAGGGCGCGGGCACCGTGACGCTCAGCGACCTCGTGCGCCAGGCGCTGCGCATGCGACCCGACCGGCTGGTGGTGGGCGAGTGCCGCGGGAGCGAGGTCGTCGATCTGCTTGCCGCGCTCAACACCGGCCACGAGGGCGGCGCTGGCACGCTTCACGCCAA
Source organism: Phytohabitans sp. LJ34 (assembly GCF_052068095.1). Taxonomy (NCBI): domain Bacteria; kingdom Bacillati; phylum Actinomycetota; class Actinomycetes; order Micromonosporales; family Micromonosporaceae; genus Phytohabitans; species Phytohabitans sp. LJ34. Next base: position 24,889 of record NZ_JBQHDG010000001.1, read on the forward strand.
CTCGCCGGCCGACGTGCCCGCGCGGCTTGAGGCGCTGGGCCTGTTGGGCGGCCTGCCCCGCGCCGCGCTGCACGCCCAGGCGGCGGCCGCGCTCCAGACGGTGCTCCACGTGCGGCGCACCCGTGGCGGACGCATCCTCGACTCGATCAGCGTGCTGACGCCCTCCGGCAGCGAGCGGCTTGTGGCGGTGCTCCCGGCGTGGCGGCGGGGACACGGGCCAGGGCCGGGGGCTCCAGCGTTGGCCCGGATGTTCCTCGACCGCTCGGTCCTGGTGCCGCCGGTGCTGTCACCACAAGGGGGCCGGCCGTGACAGCACACTGGATGGTCGCTGCCACCTGCCTTGTCGCCGCGGCCGTCGTGCTGGCCTGGCCGCGGCGCGGTCGCCCTGCCCGCTTGCTGACCGCGTCGCGTCCAGCAGAGCGGAGCCTGCACGCTCGGGTCGAGTCGCTCTCCGGCCCCCGGGCGATGATGGTGGCGGTTGCCCTCGCCGCCCTCACCGGCACGCTGGTCGCCGGACCGGTCGCCGGTGTGGTGGCCGGCGGATACGGCGCTATCGCGGTGCACACGGTGCTGCGCCGCCGGGCCACCCGGGCAGCGGCGGCTATGCGGACCCGGTCGCTCGACGCGCTGTGCGGATTGGCGGCGGATCTCCGGGCCGGCCTCCCCGCCACGGGTGCCGCCCAGGTGGCCGGCGCCACCGATCCCGCGGCCGGTCCGGGCGCGATCGAAGACCGCCGGATGGCCGAGCTCGCGGGGGCGGCCTGGCGCCTGGCGGAACGCACCGGCGCGCCCATCGCCGACCTGATCGAGCGGATCGAGGCCGACGCCCGTGCCATGGACCGGGCGAGCGCGGCCGCGGCGGCCCAGGCCGCGGGTGCGCGGGCCACGGCGTGGCTGCTCGCCGGCCTGCCGGTGGGTGGCATCGCGCTGGGATACAGCATCGGGGCCGATCCACTGGCCGTATTGCTGCACACCTCGATCGGCGCCGCTTGTGCCGTGGGCGCGATCGTGCTCCAGGTGGCAGGGCTGGCCTGGGCCGACCGCATCGCCTCGGTGGGCACCGCGCGACCTGCGTCCGCACCGCGGACACCGGCACAACCACCCACGACGACATCTGGAGCGGCGGCGTCATCGACGGCGCTACCTATATCCAGGACGGCGTCAAGAGGACCGTCGCCGGCGCTGCCACCGCGGCCGAAGGTCACATCGCAGCCAGACGCACCAAGACCAGCAGTGGTACCAGCTCCGACGGCGCCACCACGGGCGAAGGCGGCACCGCCGGCGTGGCCCGCACCGGCGGCGGCATCCGGAGCGGCAGCGACACCGACGATGCCGCCACGGCCGGCAGCGGCGGCGCCACGACCACAGGCAGGCACGGCGGCGGCCGGAGGAGCAGCACCGGCATCGAGAGTGCCACTACGACCGAGGGTGACATCGCCGGCGGCAAACGCATCACCTACGGCGCCAGCAGCGGCACCGCCGGCAACAGTGCCGCCACGGGCGAAGGCGGCACCGCAGACGGCGCAGGCCCGCGTCGGGGCATCCGGAGCGGTGCCAGCACAGACCGGGAGACCGCGGCCGGCGGTGGCACCAGCCTCGTCTGATCCACTTTGGACAGCGGTCGGACTGACCAGCCCATGGCCGGAGACCGCCGGACCGGTGCGGGCGGACGGCACCGGAGGCACCCCCGGTCGTCCGACGCATCATCCGCTGCCGCGTGCCGCGGTCGGCCGCAGTGCGGCGGTCGCCGCTGAGCGGGCTGAGCCGAGGAGCGAAGCATGACGCCGGCGGAGGCATTGCTCGTCGCGTGCCTGGTGGCGGCCGCGGTCGTTGCCGGCGTGCGTGGCCGGCCGGCCCGGCGGCGACTGGCCAGCCTATCCACGCGCCGGCGATGGCGGCCCAACCCGATGCGGCTCGCGGCGGGCCTGGGCGGCTTCGCCCTCGCGATCTTCGTGGGCGGCCTGCCAGGACTGGTGGTCGGCGCGGTCGCGGCGGTGGTCCTGGAGCGCTTCCTGCGACGGCTGGAGCCTCCCGAGGCGCGGGCGCGACGGCTGCGTGAGATCGCCGACCTGCCGCTAGCGGCCGACCTGATGGCGGCCGGCCTCCGCGCGGGCGCGCCGGTGGACCATGCCGCCGCGGCCGTGGCGGACGCGGTCGGTGGCCCGCTCGGCGAGCGCCTCGCTCGGGTAGCCCGCTCCCTCCGGCTGGGCGCTGAGCCAGCCGAGGCGTGGGGGCATCTCGCGCCGGTGGCCGGTGCTGGGCGGATGGCGCAGGCGGCCGCGAGGTCCAGCGCCAGCGGAGCAGCCCTGGCCGGTGCACTGGTCCGGCTCGCGGACGACCTGCGTGCCGATCGCGCGGTGGCGAGCGAGGCGGCCGCCCGGCGTGCGGGGGTGCTCATCGTGCTGCCGCTGGGGCTGTGCTTCCTGCCGGCGTTCATCCTTGCCGGCCTGGTGCCGGTGCTGGTCGCGGTCCTGCGTGACGTGCTCTGAGGTCGCCAGCCGGCCGAGGCGCTGCCGGCTTCGACGCGGCCGGCGGCATCGAGCCGCCGCCAGCCTCGAGAGCCGCCCGCGACCCACGTGCGGCAAGACCGCTGGCGAATTCGAGGCGTCGCCCGCTTCGAGGAGATGCCGAGCCGCTGGCTTCGAGGCCGCAGGCCGTGTTGAGCGGCTGCTTCGAGGCCGCAGGCGATGCCGAGCGGCTGGCTTTGAGGCCGCAGGCCGTGTCGTGCGGCTGGCTTTGAGGCCGCAGGCGGTGTCGTGCGGCTGGCTTTGAGGCTGGATGCCGTGTCGAGCCGCCGGCTTTGAGGCGGCTGGCGATGTCCGGCCGCTGCTGAGGGGAAACGAGGGCGTGGAGGAGCTTCGCCCGCCAGCCCGGCGGGTGTGGGGGATTCGACGAAGAGAGGGGATTCGTGTGCGCAGTCTGATCGCCCGGCTATGGGGAGCCGGGTTGCGGGGGATCGTGGCGCGGAGGCGCCGCGTGGCGGCCGACGCCGGGATGAACACCGCTGAGTACGCCGTCGGCACCATGGCGGCTGTCGCGTTCGCCGGCGTGCTGCTGAAGGTGGTCACCAGCGGCAGCATCTTCCGAGCGCTCACCGGCATCATCGAGGGGGCGCTGAAGTGAGCCGGGGCCGGCGGCCCGGCCGCGATCCGCGATCTGACCGCGATCGGAGAGCGGGCCGTGACCGGGGGTCGTTCACGGCCGAGTTGGCGGCTGGGCTGCCGGCCCTGATGCTGTTGCTGTTCGCCGGGCTGACGGCGGTCAACGCGGTGACGACCAAGGCCCACTGCGTGGACGCCGCCCGTGAGGCCGCGCTTGCGGCCGCCCGCGGCGAGAGCGGAGTGGCGGCGGGGCAGCGGATAGCGCCGCCCGGCGCAGCGGTTTCGATCGCGATGGCGGGCGACACAGTGGTGGCGACCGTGAGGGCACCGGTGCGCGCGATCGGGGCCGGCGTCCCCGGCACGACGGTCACGGCGACGGCCGTCGCCGCCGTGGAGCCCGGCACGCCGGAGCCGGCGGGATGAGCCGCCAACGACACGCGGTCCGCGGCGGGCGGTGTCGCCGCGGTGAAGAGCGGGGGAGACGAGCGGCGGATCGGGGTGCCGCGACCATCATGGTCCTGGCGATCGGGCTGGTGCTGATCGGCGTCGCGGTGGCCGGGGCCGCGGTGGGCGCGGCGCGTGTGGCACGGCACGAGGCGCGCACGGCGGCTGACCTTGGCGCGCTCGCGGGCGCGATGCGGGTGCTCGAAGGCCCGGACACCGCCTGCGCCCGCGCGGGCGAGCTGGTGGCCAGAAATGGCGGACGGCTAGCCGCGTGCACAGTGGATGGTCTGGACCTCATTGTCGCCGCTGAGGTCGACGTGACACCGCTGCCCGGCCTCACCCGCACCGCACGTGCGGCGGCCCGCGCCGGCCCGATCCGCACCGAGTAGGGCCGCGCGGCCGCGCCGCACCGGCCCACGCCGCGAACGCAACGCCGGGCCGCGTCGCACCGCATCGCGCAACGCCGGGCCGCGTCGGGCCGCGTCGCCGCTAGGGCTGCGCGACGCGTACGGCCAGGCCGTTGAGGATCTGGTGGATGCTGTAGAGGCGTTGGTTGATCATTTCTAGGCGTTCGGCCTGGGCGAAAGCGGCGTAGGCCTGGGCTAGGGCGATCTGCTGGTCGGTGGTCAGGGTTTCTTGGTTGATTCCGTAGAGGATCTCTATGGTCTCGGCGATCGTGTTGGCCACGGGTTGACGCTACCTACCCATCCATGCTCATCGAAGTACGTGAGCAAGATTTAACGGGGTAGCGACGCCAGCACCACATCCAGGACACGTACCGCGTCGGGCTTGGAGAGTGGGTTGTTGCCGTTGCCGCACTTGGGTGACTGCACGCATGACGGGCAACCCGCCTCGCAGGCGCAGCCGTCGATCGCGTCTCGCGTTGCCTGTAGCCACCCGGCGGCGATTCTGTACGCGCGCTCCGCGAAGCCGGCGCCGCCGGGGTGGCCGTCGTACACGAAGACGGTGGGTGTGCCGGTGTCCGGGTGTGCCGCGGTGGAGAGGCCGCCGATGTCCCAGCGGTCGCAGGTGGCGACCAGCGGGAGTAGGCCGATCGCGGCGTGTTCGGCCGCGTGTAGGCCGCCGGGCACGTCTTCGACGCCGGCGGCCTCAAGTGACCGTGGCGACAGCGTGAACCACACCGCCGTCGTGCGGAGCTCGCGTGTGGGCAGGTCGAGTGGCCAGGTGCCGAGCACCTCGCCCGAGCCGATGCGGCGGCGCTGGTACGAGACGACCTGGCTGGTCACGTCGACGTCGCCGAAGAAGAGGCCGACCGGGCCGGCATCCACATAAGAGCGTACCGAGGTGACGGAGAGGGAGGTGACGTCGCGGGCGTGGGTGGACCACTCGGGTTCCTCGCGGTGTACGAGCGCGACCGCGTCGTCCAGGTCGAGGGTGTCCACGACGTACGACTCGCCCTGGTGCAGGTAGACGGCTCCTGAGTGGACCATGAAGTGCGAGGAGGCGGGGTCGACGGTGCCGAGCAGGCGGCCTGTGGCGGCCTCGACCACGCAGACCGGCAGGCCGCCGGTGCCGCGCAGGTCGACCTCGGGTCGGCCCTCGCCGGTCCAGTACCAGCCGCTGGGGCGGCGCCGCAGGACGCCTTCGGCGACTAGTTCGTCGAGCACCGCGGGCGCGTCGGGGCCGAAGAGTGGGAGGTCGGCTCGGGTGAGCGGGGCCTCGTACGCGGCGCTGCACAGCTGTGGGGCCAGCACGTACGGGTTGGCGGGGTCGAGCACGGTCGCCTCCACGGGGCGGCCGAAGAGGGCCTCCGGGTGGTGGACGAGGTAGGTGTCGAGTGGGTCGTCGCGGGCGACGAGCACGGCCAGTGCCTCGTGGCCGTTGCGACCGGCGCGGCCGGCCTGCTGCCACAGCGAGGCGCGGGTGCCGGGCCAGCCGCAGATCACGACCGCGTCGAGACCGACCAGGTCGACGCCGAGTTCGAGGGCGTTGGTGGAGGCGAGGCCGAGCAGCTCGCCGGAGTGCAGGGCGGCTTCGAGCTCGCGCCGTTCTTCACGTAGGTAGCCACCCCGGTAGGCGGCGACCCGTGCGCCCAGGCCGGGCACCGCCTCGTCGAGTGACCGCCGTGCCATGGTCGCGATGGCTTCGGCGCCGCGCCGGGAGCGGACGAACGCCAGGGTGCGTACACCGTTGATGACGGCGTCGGTGAGCAGGTCGGCGCTTTCGCGTAGCGCCGATCGGCGGACAGGTGCGGCGTCCTCGCCGCCGGAACCGGGCACGAGCGGCGGCTCCCACAGCGCGAAGGTCACGCCGCCGCGTGGCGATGCGTCTTCGGTGACGGCCTCGACGACCAGGCCGGTGAGTCGCTTTGCGGAGGTGGCGGGGTCGCCGGAGGTCGCGGAAGCCAGCACGAACACGGGGGTGCGGCCGTAGCGGTTGGCTGCCCGGCGCAGGCGCCGCAGCACGTGGGCGACGTGTGAGCCGAAGACGCCGCGGTAGGTGTGGCACTCGTCGACCACCACGTATCGCAGGCGCCGCAGGAAGGTCTGCCACGCGGCGTGTCCGGGGAGGATGCCGTGGTGGAGCATGTCCGGGTTGGTCAGCACGAAACGCGAGTGCTGCCGGATCCACTCCCGCTCCTCGCGCGGTGTGTCGCCGTCGTAACACGCCGGCCGTACACCATCGATGCCGAGAGCGGCGACGGCGCGCAACTGGTCGGCGGCGAGCGCCTTGGTCGGCGCGAGATAAAGGGTCGTGGCGCGCGGGTCTTCGAGCAGGGCGGCCAGCGCCGGGAGCTGGTAGGCCAGCGACTTTCCGGAGGCGGTGCCGGTGGCGACGACGACGTGGCGCCCGGCGTGGGCGTGGCTCGCCGCCTCGGCCTGGTGGCGCCACGGCGCCGCGACCCCGCGCTCGGCGAGGGCCTCGCGCAGCGGGTCGGGCACCCAGCTGGGCCAGGGCACCGTCTCGCCCTCGCGGGTGGGCACCCGCTCGATGTGCGTGACGGAGTCGGGGCCCAATCGGCGGAGCAGCTCAGCCGGCTCGGCGACGGTCGTCACGCCATGCACTCTCGCACTGGTGTGCGGAAAACCCAAACAGGTGAGTGTGCCGAAACCTGAACGCGCTGGCCGGGCGGCTCACCGCAGCCGTCGTGTCGGTGGTTAGATGCCCAAGAAGGCAGTAGAGGGAGGCCCGATGGAGCTCTCGCTTGCGACCCGCGCCGTCGCCGAGCACGCGGTGCTGGAGGTCGGCGGCGAGGTGGACGTGTATACGGCGCCGCGGCTGCGCGAGCGGCTCAACGAGCTGATCGACGGCGGTGCGCGGAGCATCGTGGTCGACCTCAACAGGGTGGACTTCCTGGACTCCACCGGCCTTGGCGTGCTCGTCGGCGCCCACCGGCGGCTGCGTCCGCTCGGTGGCCGGTGCGTGCTGGCCTGTGACAAGGAGCCGCTGCTCAAGATTTTCCGCATCACCGCCCTGGACCAGGTGTTTCCCCTGTACCCCTCGGTGGAGGCGGCGACGGACCAATCCGGCCCCACCGCGTGATGTCGACGGTCAAACTCGCGTTCTCGCCGGCACCGGTGCACGTCCGCACGGCGCGGCTGGTCGGCGTGGCGGTGGCCCGGCGTGCCGGGGTGGCCGAGGAGTTGCTCGACGAGGTGCGGCTGGCGATCGGTGAGGCGTGCACGCGGGCGGTGGCGCTGCACCGGCAGTACCAGCTGCCCGACCTGGTGCAGATGGAGATGAGTGACGACGAGAGCTACACCGTGCGGGTGATCGACCGCGCGCCGATCGAGACCGGGCTGGGGCTGCGCACCCTTCCGCCGGATGAGTTGGCCAACGAGGCGCTCACCGACGAGGCGCTCACGGTTGGTGTCGGATTTGCGCTCCTTGCCGGCTTCGTCGATGATCTACAGGTGCGCCCCGTGGACGTCGGCATCGGCACAGAAGTGCGTATGGTCTGGCCCGTGGGGAAGTAAACCGGCTAACACAGCGGCGAATATCACCGTCACACAGCTGGTGGGCGGTGTGACCGTCGACACGGTGTGCCGCTACAGTACCCGGGTTATCTGCAAGAACCCGGGTGCGCGGGCGCCGGGGTTCGATTGCTCAATCGCGTGCAGGCGCTCCGCCGGTTCGTCCGCCGGCTGGGCGGGAATCGCAACGGCTCAGGAGGACATAGATGTCCGAAAGCTTGGCCGCCGACAGCGGCGGGCTGTCCATCACCGGTAGCAACCTTACGTACGTCATCATCGCGGCAGTGATCGCGCTGGTGGCGCTCGGCTTCGCGGCAGCCCTGGTCAGGGCCGTGCTGGCGGCTGGTAAGGGCACCGAAAAAATGCAGGAGATCGCTGGCGCCGTACAGGAGGGCGCCTCGGCCTACCTGTTCCGCCAGTTCAGGACCCTCAGCATCTTCGTCGTTATCGCTGTTGTGGTCCTGTTCGTGCTGCCGGTGCACGGTGACAGCGACAACGAGACGCTGGTCAAGATCGGCAGGTCGGCGTTCTTCATCGTGGGTGCGGTGTTCAGCGCGTTCATCGGTGGCGCGGGCATGGCCCTGGCGACGCGCGCCAACCTTCGGGTGGCCGCCGCGGCGCGGGCCAGCGAGGGCGGTCGCGAGGAGGCGATGAAGATCGCCTTCCGCACCGGCGGCGTAGTCGGCTTCCTCACCGTCGGCCTCGGCCTGTTCGGCGCCGCGCTCGTGGTGCTGCTGTACGAGGGCGACGCGCCCACCGTGCTGGAGGGCTTCGGCTTCGGTGCCGCTCTGCTCGCGATGTTCATGCGGGTCGGCGGCGGCATCTTCACCAAGGCCGCGGACGTCGGCGCCGACCTGGTCGGCAAGGTGGAGCAGGGCATCCCCGAGGATGACCCGCGCAATGCCGCCACCATCGCCGACAACGTGGGCGACAACGTCGGCGACTGCGCCGGCATGGCGGCGGACCTCTTCGAGTCGTATGCCGTCACGTTGGTCGCCGCGCTGATCCTCGGCCGGGCCGCGTTCGGCGAGGACGGCCTGATCTTCCCGCTGATTGTCTCCGGCATCGGCGTGGTCATCGCGATCGTCGGCGTGTTCATCACCCGCCTACGCGCCTCGGACCGCAACGGCCTGACCGCGATCAACCGCGCCTTCTACATTTCCGCGCTCATCGCGGCCGTGCTCGTGGGCATCGCCTCCTTCGCGTACCTGCCCTCGGACTTCGCCGACTTCGGCGGCGGCGTGCCGGACCTCGACGGCAGCCCGGAGCTCATCGCGATCGGCGCGGTCGTGATCGGTATCGTGCTGGCCGCCGCCATCCAGGCGCTGACCGGCTACTTCACCGAGACCAACCGGCGGCCGGTGCGCGACATCGGCAACAGCTCGGAGACCGGCGCGGCCACCGTCATCCTCGCCGGCATCAGCGTCGGCCTCGAGTCGGCCGTGTACTCCGCGCTGCTCATCGGCGCGGGCGTCTTCGGCGCCTTCCTGCTCGGTGGCGGCTCGATCACGCTCTCGCTCTTCGCGGTCGCGTTGGCCGGCACCGGCCTGCTCACCACAGTCGGCGTGATCGTCGCGATGGACACCTTCGGCCCGATCTCGGACAACGCGCAGGGCATCGCCGAGATGTCCGGCGACATCGACGAGCAGGGCGCTCGGACACTGACCGAGCTCGACGCGGTCGGCAACACCACCAAGGCGATCACCAAGGGCATCGCGATCGCGACGGCCGTCCTCGCGGCGACCGCGCTCTTCGGCTCGTACCAGGACACGGTGGTCGGCTCGCTCACCGATGCCGGCTCCGACCTGTCGATCGACGAACTGCTCAACGTCGCCAACCCGCGCAACCTGGTGGGTCTGATCATCGGTGCCGCGGTGGTCTTCCTCTTCTCCGGTCTGGCTATCAACGCGGTGTCCCGCTCGGCGGGCGCGGTGGTGATGGAGGTGCGGCGCCAGTTCCGCGACTTCCCAGGGATCATGGACGGCACCCAGCGTCCGGAGTACGGCAAGGTCGTCGACATCTGCACCCGGGACGCGCAGCGCGAGCTGATGACCCCCGGCCTGCTGGCCGTGCTCGCCCCGATCGCGGTCGGGTTCGGTCTCGGCGCGGGTGCGCTCGCCGCGTACCTGGCCGGCGCCATCGGCACGGGTGTTCTCATGGCGGTCTTCCTGGCCAACTCGGGCGGTGCCTGGGACAACGCCAAGAAGCTTGTCGAGGATGGCGCGCACGGCGGCAAGGGCTCGGAGCAGCACGCGGCCACGGTCATCGGCGACACGGTGGGTGACCCGTTCAAGGACACCGCCGGTCCGGCCATCAACCCGCTGATCAAGGTGATGAACCTGGTCTCGCTGCTGATCGCCCCGGCCGTCGTGTCGTTCAGCATCGGCGACGACCAGAACGACCCGGTCCGTATCACCATCGCGATCGTGGCCGCGCTCATCATCGTGGCGGCGGTGGCGTTCAGCAAGCGCAAGCCCGTCGCGATGGGCGACGAGGGGTCCGGTGTGGAGTCGGGAAAAGCCGGTAACGGCTCGTCCGACCAGGAGCCCGAGCGAGTGAACGCCTGATATCTCGGTAGTGCACGACAAAGGGCGCCCCGTACGTGTACGGGGCGCCCTTTCGCAAACCGCTACGCTGCAACGCATGCGTACGCCCCGCGCGATACTCGTCGCACTCATGACGGCGTTCGCGCTCCTGGCCGGGGGCTGCGGGGGAGGGCCCGCGCCGCGGGCGTGGGCGGCCAACGTGTGCACCGCGCTGAGTCCCTGGCGCACCGAGATCAGCACGCTGACCAGCCGCACCCAGCAGCAGATGACGGCGAAGACCACGCCCGCGCAGGCCAAGGAAAACCTGGTACGCCTGCTGGGCGGTGCCGAGTCGGCCAGCGAGGCGGCTCGCGCCAAGGTCGAAGAGGCCGGCGTGCCCGATGTCGACGGCGGCGAGGGCGTGGCCAAGGGCTTCGTCAGCTCGCTGACCGCGATGCGCGACGCGTACGGGCGGGCCAGGCAGAGCATCGAAGGGCTTGACGCGGGACGCGCCGACCCCTTCTACGACGGCGTCGAGTCGGTCATGAGCACGCTGACCACGGAGTACAACCAGAGCGCCCTGGACACCAGCTCGCTCGACTCGGAGGAGCTGCGGGCGGCCTTCGACGAGGTCCCGGAGTGTCGCTGACCCCGGGCGCCCACGAGCCGACCCGGCGGCAGCTGTCGCTTTTCGGGGTGGAGGCACACGACCCCACCCCGGCCGACCTGGCCGGCCTGCTCGCCGGCCCGGCGCAGGTGGTCCGGATGGGCGGCACCGCTCGGGTCTCGGTCGAGGTCGACGGGGCCTGGCGGGTACACGTGCTGATCGCGGAGTTCGCCCTGCGCGGCCTCCAGGCGACCTGGGAACTGGCCACGGTCGAGGGACAGCTGGTCGTGCGTACCGCGTACGCGACAACCCTGGCCGCGCTCGGCGCCGCCTGGCTGCGTACGGCGGTCAAGCGCCCGCCGGCCGGGTTCCACCTCAACGGGCCCCGCCTGCGCCTGTGGGCGGCCGCGGCGGGCGGCTCTGACCAGCACGGATACGTGCTGCGCCTGGGCGCCCCGGACGAGCACTGCTGGGAGCCGGTGGGTGCGGCGCTGGCGGCCATCGGGCTGCCCGGAGTGCTGCTCGGGCCGCGTGCCGGCGGTCCCGCGTACCGGATAACGGGACGGCGCCGGCTGGGCCGTCTGGCGGAGCTTGTCGGCGACCGCCCGGCTGCCGCGCCACCGGCCGAATGGCCTGGTTGATCGGGGGAAAAGAGGCTCGTAGAACGGCGGTGGCCGACGTCCATGTTGCAGTTCGGTGTACGGTGTCGCCGACCGGTCCGCGCAACCGCCGGGCCGACGGCGCGTTACGTTGGACATCTGGCGTCCGATTCTGTAACCGGACGTGAGGGCCCAAGTAGTAAAGGTCAGGAGAGAAGTGCCGAGCAACGCCAGCAGCCGTCTGGTCATCGTCGAGTCACCGGCGAAGGCCAAGACGATCTCGGGTTATCTGGGCCCGGGATACGTCGTGGAGGCGAGCCTGGGCCATGTGCGTGACCTTCCGCGCAACGCCGCCGACGTGCCGGCTTCGCACAAGAAGGAGCCTTGGGCCCGGCTCGGCGTCGACGTCGACAACGGGTTCGCCGCCCTCTACGTCGTCTCTCCCGATCGAAGGGACCAGATACGCAAGCTTCGCTCGCTGGTCAAGGAGGTCGACGAGGTCTTCCTCGCCACCGATGAAGACCGCGAGGGCGAGGCCATCGCCTGGCACCTGGTGGAGACGCTCAAGCCCAAGGTGCCGGTCCGCCGGATGGTCTTCCACGAGATCACCAGGTCGGCGATCCAGGCCGCGATAGCGAACCCGCGCGATATCGACCGCGATCTCGTCGACGCGCAGGAGGCCCGCCGCATCCTCGACCGCCTCTACGGGTACGAAGTCTCGCCCGTGCTGTGGAAGAAGGTCATGCCGCGGCTCTCGGCCGGCCGGGTGCAGTCGGTCGCCACGCGCATCGTCGTGGAGCGCGAGCGGCAGCGGATGGCGTTCCGCACGGCCGAGTACTGGGACATCGCCGCCACCCTGGCGGTGCAGGGCCAGGTCGAGGGCCCTCGCACGTTCGGGGCGACGCTGATCGCGCTCGACGGCGACCGCATCGCCACCGGCAAAGACTTCGAGCCGACGACCGGGCAGGTGAGGCCGGGGGCCGGGGTCGTCCATCTGGACGCCGACGGCGCTCGTGGGCTGGCCGCTCGCCTGGACGGGCGGCCGTTCACTGTCACCCGCGTGGAGGAAAAGCCGTACCGGCGCAAGCCGTACGCGCCGTTCATCACCTCCACGCTCCAGCAGGAGGCCGCACGCAAGCTGCGCCTGTCCTCGCAGCAGACGATGCGGGTGGCGCAGCGGCTGTACGAAAACGGCTACATCACCTATATGCGTACCGACTCGGTCAATCTGTCGGAGACCGCCCTCGCCGCTGCCCGCCGGCAGATCGCCGAGCTGTACGGCGAGCGCAACGTGCCGCCGGAGCCGCGCCGCTACACCGGCAAGGTCAAAAACGCCCAGGAGGCGCACGAGGCGATCCGCCCCGCGGGTGACAACTTCCGGACACCTGGCGAGGTGGCCAAGGAGCTGTCGACCGAGGAGTTCAAGCTCTACGAGCTGATCTGGCGGCGCACGATCGCGTCCCAGATGACCGACGCGGTCGGTTCGTCCGTGTCCGTGCGCATCCGGGCCGTCTCCACCTCGGGGGAGGAGGCCGACTTCGGTGCTACCGGCAAGACGATCACCGATCCGGGCTTCCTGCGCGCGTACGTCGAGTCTTCCGACGACGAAAACGCCGAGGCCGACGACCAGGAGCGGCGCCTGCCCACCCTGGTCAAGGACCAGCCGCTCACCGCCGAGGAGCTGGCCGCGGTCGGGCACACCACCCAGCCGCCGTCCCGCTACACCGAGGCGTCGCTGGTCAAGCAGCTGGAAGAGCTGGGGATCGGCCGCCCGTCGACGTACGCGTCGATCATGGCGACCATCCAGGACCGCGGTTACGTGTTCAAACGCGGCCAGGCGCTGATCCCGTCCTTCCTCGCGTTCGCGGTGGTGGGGCTGCTGGAGCGGCACTACCCGCGGCTCGTCGACTACAACTTCACCGCGGCGATGGAAAACGAGTTGGACGAGATCGCCTCCGGCGACGCCCACTCGATCGACTTCCTGACCTCGTTCTACTTCGGCTCGCCGGTGGGTGACGACGGGTCGATCGCACGTTCCGGTGGCCTGAAGAAGATGGTCACCGAAAACCTCGGCGACATCGACGCCCGCAGCGTCAACTCGATCCCGCTGTTCCGCGACGACGACGGGCGCGACGTGGTGGTGCGGGTCGGCCGCTACGGGCCCTACCTCCAGCGCACCCTGCCCGACGCCACGCCTTCGGAGGGGTCGGACAACGGTGACGACCGGGTCTCCATCCCCGAAGGGCTGGCGCCCGACGAGCTCACCCCGGAGAAGGTCGAGGAGCTGTTCCTCGGCGGCGGCGGCGAGCGCAAGCTCGGCGAGCACCCGGAGACGGGCGAGCCAGTGGTGCTCAAGTCCGGCCGCTACGGCCCGTACGTGTCCACCGGCGACCGCAACGCCTCGCTGCTGCGCTCGCAGTCACCCGAGACCGTGACGCTCGAAGAGGCGCTCAAGCTGCTCACGCTGCCCCGCCTGGTCGGCACCGACCCGGAGGGCAACGAGATCCTCGCGGCCGCCGGGCGTTACGGCCCGTACGTCAAGCGCGGCGACGACTACCGCTCGCTCGACAACGAAGACAAGATCTTCACGGTCACGCTCGACGAGGCGCTGGCGCTGCTGGCCGCCCCGAAGACCCGCCAGCGCCGCGCGGCCGCCGAGCCGCTGCGCGAGCTGGGCGTCGACCCGCTCACCGAAAAGCAGATGACGATCAAGAACGGCCGCTTCGGGCCGTACGTCACCGACGGCGAGACGAACGCCTCGCTCAAGCGCGACCAGACGCCGGAGTCGCTCACGATCGAGCAGGCCTCGGAGATGCTGGCCGACCGCAGGGCACGCGGCCCGGCCAAGCCGCGCAAGAAGGCCGCCGCGGCGAAGAAGACGACGGCTGCGGCCTCGGGCGACGGTGCGACGCCGGCGAAGAAGACCGCGGCGAAGAAGACGGCCGCCAAGAAGACAACCGCCGCGAAGAAGGCGGCGCCGAAGAAGGCCGCCCCACGGAAGGCGGCCGCGCGGAAGGCTTCCGAGTAGTTCGAACACGTGTACGATAAGGCGCGTGTATGACCGCGACGTCCCTGACAAGCGTGCCGTCGTCATCCACAGCCTGTCCGGCTTCCATGGGCCGGTCAGGGGCCGGGTGAGGCTGCCGCACCGCATGTTCTGGCACGCCGACCGCGTGTTCGACCTCGACAAGCCGGCCGCGCTCCGCCGGATGTACGAGATCGTGCTGCGCGAGGCCCTGTCGTATGACGAGCTGCGCACCTGGCTCGACGTGCCGACCCTGCGCCGCGAGTGGCACAGCCTGTCGCTGCCCCCAGCCGTCCGCCGCGACTGGGAGCGCCGCCACCCAAGCCTGGCCGCTTGACGTTTCGGGATCGCCCTTTCTTGGACAATTCGCCCGTCCGCCAGTGCGGGCATATGCGCGGACCCGGGAAACGTGGAGCGCGGCGGAGCGTTTCTGGGGTGGAAGGGCGGAGCCGCCGGCCGCAACGAGCGTCAGGGGCCGAGCACGCGCTCGGTGTAGGCGTTGGCGAAGACGCGGGAGGGGTCGAGCTGGTCGCGGACGGCGAGGAAGTCGTCGAAGTGGGGATAAGCGGGGCGCAGCGACTCGGCGTCGCGGTAGTGGAGCTTGCCCCAATGTGGACGGCCGCCCAGATCCTGTGCGACCCGCTCGAACGCGCGGAAGTACGGCTCGTACTCGACGCCCACGTACTGGTGTATCGCGATGTACGCGGACTGGCGGCCGTGCCCGTGTGAGAGCCAGATGTCGTCCGGAGCGCTGAAGCGCACCTCGACCGGGATCAGCACCTTGAACGGCAACGACTCCACCACCCGACGCAGCCCGGCGAAGGCCTCGGGCAGCGCGGCGCGGGGCAGCGCGTACTCCATCTCGGTGAAGCGGACCCGCCGCGGGCTGACGAAAGCCTCGTCGGAGCGGGCCGTGTACACGCGTGGGCTGATCACGCGGGCCTCGGCGCGGGAGATGGCCGGCACCAGCGCGGGCATCCGGCGGCCGACACGGCAGAGGCCACCGAGCACGGTGTTCTGGAGGAAGTCGTCGTCCCACCAGGCGCGCAGCTTCGACAGCGGACGGTCGTCGGCGGCGACGCGGTTGTTGCGCTTGGTCAGGGTGCTCTCGGTGTAGGGCAGCCAGTAGAACTCGAAGTGGTCGTTGCCGCCGACGTGCTCGGGCAGGCCGGCCAGCACGGTGTCGAGCGGCATGGCGCGCTCGTCGGCGTGCAGCACGAATGCGTCGACGCAGCGCAGCTTGACCTCGGTGATGGCGCCGAGTGCGCCGAGCCCCACCTGGGCGGCCACGAAGACGTCCGGGCGCTCGTCCGGGCCGCAGGTGATCACTTCGCCGGTGCCGGTGACCAGGGTCAGGCCGACCACGAACGTGGAAAGGCACCCGTACGCGGCGCCGGTGCCGTGTGTGCCGGTGGAGATGGCGCCGGCGATGGTCTGCGCGTCGATGTCGCCGAGATTGGGCAGGGCGAGCCCGCGCGCGGCGAGCGCCTCGTTGAGCGCGCGCAGGGGCATGGCGGCGGGTGCGGTCACCACCCTCGAATCGAGGTCGACCGAAAGGGTGGATCCGATGCCCGAGAGGTCGAGTCGTATGTCCTCCGCCAGGGCGATATCGGTGAAGGAGTGCCCGCTGCCGACCGCCTTGACCCGGCGCCCACCGGCGGCGGTGTCTTGTATGACGGCCGTCACCTCATCGATGCTGGTGGGGCGTATTACGGTGACCGGTGTAGCGCTCTGGTTACCGGCCCAGTTACGCCAGGTGGCTGTCGTCGAGGCCATCCGAACCTCCGGCTAAACGTGAGTAACATTCATATCAGTGGCAACCACTCCGCGTAAACAGCCGCGATCCGTGGGCCGGCCTCGCTCGTTAACTTGAGTAAGGTTCTCACCGTCGAAAACCTCGAAAGGGAGTGGCGACGAGTGTCGACATCTACCGCGACCGTCACCACCGGGCCGCTGCGCCGCGTCCCGGTCCAGGGCCGCAGCGTGGCGCGTGTCCAGCGGATGCTCGACGCCTGTGCCGAGCTCGTCGACGAGGTGGGCTACGAAGGGCTCACCACGACCCTGCTGGCCGAGCGCGCCGAGGTCGCCATCGGCTCGGTCTACCAGTTCTTCCCGGACAAGCGCGCGATCGTCCAGGCGCTCACCCTGCGCAACATGGAGGCCTACCTCGAGCGGCTGGCGGCCAGCTGGGCCGGTGGCTCGTTCGCCGGCTGGTGGGACGGCGTCGACGCGGCCATCGACGAGTACATCGCGATGCACCGCTCCGTCCCCGGCTTCCGCACCTTGCACTTCGGTGACGTCGTCGACGTCCACCTGCTCGACGAAGAGCGCGACAACAACGCGGTGATCGCCGGCAGGGTCGCCCGGGTGCTGGTCGAGCAGTTCGGGGTGGCCGAGACGCAGCGGCTGCGGTTCGCGCTGGAGATCGCGGTCGAGGCCGCTGACGCACTGATCAAGCTCGCGTTCCGCCGCGACCCGGATGGCGACGACACCGTGCTGGGCGAAGCGAAGGCGCTGATCCGTGAGTACCTCCACCGCCACGTGGACGCCTGAGCCCAGACTCAAAGGAAGGCGCGGCCCTCGCCGCGGTAGGTGGGCACCGTCTCCACCACCTCCGCGCCGTCGACAAGATGCAGCTCGTTGACGTGTTCGCAGAGCTCACCAGCCTTGGCGTGGCGAAACCACACGCGGTCGCCCACCCGCAGGCCCCCGGTCGCCGGGCCGCGCAGCGGGGTCTGCACCTCACCGGCCCCTTCCGTGCCCACCAGTCGCAGCCCCGCCGGGAGCCACGGCACCGGCTGGCGGCTGGCGTGCGTCTGGCCGGAGGCGATCCACCCGCCGCCGGATACGGTCACGAAGCCCTGCGCCGGGCGGCGGACCACCGCGAGCGCGAAGAACGCCGCCGGCTCGGGGCGCCAGGCCCGGTAGCCGTCGAAGAGCGCCGGCCCGTACAGGCCGGATCCGGCGGTCACCTCGGTCACGGCCGGGTCGGCGGCGGTGGCGGCCACGCTGCCCGTGCCGCCGCTGTTGAAGAGCTCCACGTCGGCGTGCTCGCGCACGGCGGCCAGCGCGGCACCACGCCGGCGCAGCAGGTCGCGGTAGGAGCCGCCCTGCATCAGCCGGATGGCGAAGCCGCGCAGTGCCTGCTGCGGCGGGGCGTCGCCGAGGCCGGCGATCTGCGCGTCGTACGCCATGAGCCCCACCAGCCGAAACCCGCGCCGGGATGCGATCTCCCGCGCCACCTTGCCCGCGGTGGTGGCCGTGTGCACCGGCGAGCGGCGCACGCCGATGTGCAGGCCCAGCGGGCGCCACGAGCCGTCGAGGTCGAGGCAGACCCGGATCTCGGCGCGGTGTCCGGGCGCGGCGACCGAGTCGACGAGATCGAGCTGCGCGGGGCCGTCGACCATCAGCGTGATCGCGGCGGCAAGGCCGGGATCCGCGGCAAGCTCGCACAGCGCGCTGCGGTCGGCGGTCGGGTACGCGAGCAGGACGTCATGGGTCATCCCGGTGCGGACCAGCCAGATAGCCTCGGCCAGTGTGTAGGACATCACCCCGTGCCAGCCGGGGGTGGCCAGCGCGCGCTCGATGAGGGCGCGGCTGCGCACCGACTTGCTAGCCACGCGCAGGGGCTTGCCGGCGGCGCGGCGGGCGAGGTCGCGGGCGTTCGCGTCGAAGGCGGCGAGATCGACGACGGCGAACGGCGGGTCGAGCTCCGCGGTCGCCTTGTCGAGGCGTTCGCGGAGCGCGTCGCGTGCGGTCGTCGTCACAGGTGCACGCTAGCGGTTCCGCGCTGGAAAGCGAAACTCCTTCGCGTATCAATCATCCGGACGAGCGCGCCACCAGCGAAGTCAGACGGCGCGTTTAGAGTGTCAGCGAATACCCGCACGCGGAGGGACCACGGCCATCGACGCGACTTCCCGCGACGAGAGCGATAGCGGCGGCGGCCGCTCCAGCGGGTCGGCGAAGGGTTCGTCGTCGGCCCAGGTCGAGCTGTCCGGGTTCAAGGCCCTGCGATCGGTGCTGCGGATCCGCGCGTTCCGCCGGCTCTGGATGGTCACCGGCGTGGCCTCGCTCGGCGACTGGCTCGGCCTGCTCGCCACCGCCACGTTCGCGTCCGCGCAGGTCAGCGGCGACGCGGCCAAAGGTCTCGCGTTCGGCTCGGTCATCGCCGTGCGGCTGCTGCCCGCCCTCGTGCTCGGCCCGGTCGCCGGCGTCATGGCCGACCGCTTCGACCGCCGCTACACGATGGTCATCTGCGACCTGCTGCGCTTCGTGCTCTTCGCGTCGATCCCGATCGTGGCCCTGTTCTCCGAAAACGCGGGCATAACCGTCGGCTGGGCGGCCATTGCCACCTTCCTGATCGAGACCATCACGCTGCTGTGGATTCCCGCCAAGGAGGCGGCGGTCCCCAACCTGATCCCGCGCTCGCGGCTGGAGATCGCCAACCAGCTCACGCTCATCACCACGTACGGGATCACGCCCGTCCTGGCCGGCCTCGGCATCGCCGCGCTCGACCGCATCGTGCGCTCGGGCAACACCACGCCGCCGGAGTGGGCCGAGGCGTCCAACCTGGCGCTCTACTTCAACTCGCTGTCCCGCCTCGCCATGGCGCTGGTGGTGTTCTTCGGCATCAAGGAGATCAGCGGCCGGGCACACGGCGCCAAGGAGCACGGGCAGAGCCTGCTGCGGCAGTTCCTCGAAGGGTGGAAGTACGTCGGCCGCACCCCGCTGGTCCGCGGCCTGGTCTTCGGCATCCTCGGCGCGTTCGCCGGCGGCGGCATCGTGATCGGCACCGCGCAGTTCTTCGCCCGCTCGCTCAACGCCGGTGACGCCGCCTTCTACCTGCTGTTCGGCACGCTGTTCGTCGGGCTGGGGCTCGGCATCGGACTGGGGCCCACGGTGGTGCGCGACCTGTCCCGGCGGCGCTGGTTCGGCATGAGCATCGTGCTGGCCGGCGGCTCGGTGCTGTTTCTCGCGGTCGCCATCCACCTCAGCATGGCCGTGCTGGGCGCGCTGCTGGTCGGCAGCGGGGCCGGGATGGCGTTCCTTTCCGGCGTCACCCTGCTCGGCGGCGAGGTCGGCGACGACGTGCGCGGGCGGGTCTTCGCGTTCGTGCAGACCGCCGTGCGGGTCGTGCTGATGCTCGCCATCGCGCTCTCCTCGAGCCTGGTCGGCTTCGGCGGCTCGTGGCACGTCGGCGACATCTCGATCTCCTCCACCCGGCTGCTGCTGCTGGCCGCCGGGCTCGCCAGCATCTTCACCGGCATCAGCGCGTTTCGCCAGATGGACGACAAGCCGGGCGTGCCGGTGCTGCCCGACCTCTGGGGCTCGATGCGCGGCCGTCCGCTGTCGGCCGGCGAGCGGCTGGTCGGGCGGGGCACGTTCGTGGTGTTCGAGGGCGGCGAGGGCGCCGGGAAGTCGACGCAGGTCACCGCGCTGGCCGAGGCGCTGCGGGCAGACCACCGCGAGGTGGTGGTCACCCGTGAGCCGGGCGCGACCGAGGTCGGGCAGCGCATCCGCAGCCTGGTGCTCGGCAAGCAGTCCGTCCTGTCACCCCGCGCCGAGGCGTTGCTCTACGCCGCCGACCGCGCCGACCACGTGGCCACGGTCGTGCGTCCGGCCCTGTCCCGAGGCGCGGTGGTGATCAGCGACCGATACGTCGACTCCTCCCTCGCGTACCAGGGCGCCGGCCGCACCCTCCCGGTCGACGAGGTCTCCTGGCTCTCCTCCTGGGCCACCGGTGGGCTGCGGCCCGACCTGGTCGTGCTGCTCGACGTGCCACCCGAGGTGGGGCTGGGGCGGGCGGCCCGGCGAGGTGCCGCCGACCGGCTGGAGAGCGAGTCGGTGGCGTTCCACGAGCGCGTGCGCTTCGCGTTCCTCGACCTGGCCGCGGCGGATCCCAAGCGTTACCTTGTGCTCGACGCCACCCGGCCGGCGGAGGAGATCGCCGAGGCGGTCGTCGAGCGGGTCGGCCAGATCCTCCCGGACGAGCCGCCGGCCCACGAGGTCGCCGACGCGCTCAACACCGTGGCGGAAATAGACCTGGAGCGGAGGCCGTCATGACCGACGTGTTCGCTGATCTGGTCGGGCAGGACGAGGCGGTCGAGACGCTGCGCCGGGCCGCGGCCGCCGGTGCCAGTGTCCTGAGTGGAGGCTCCGGCGGCGGCATGACCCACGCCTGGATCTTCACCGGCCCGCCCGGCTCGGGCCGCTCGGTGGCCGCGCGCGCGTTCGCGGCCGCCCTCCAGTGCGAGTTCGGCACGGGCTGCGGCGAGTGCCACGGCTGCCACACCACGCTGGCCGGCACGCATTCCGACGTGCGGTTCGTGGTGCCGGAAGGGCTCTCGATCGGGGTTGGCGAGATGCGCGCGCTGGTGCTGCGGGCGGCGAGCACCCCGTCCGGCGGCCGGTGGCAGGTGCTGGTGATCGAAGACGCCGACCGGCTCACCGAGCAGGCCGGCAACGCGCTGCTCAAGGCCATCGAGGAGCCGCCGCCGCGCACCGTCTTCCTGCTCTGCACGCCCTCGACCCACCCCGACGACATCTCGGTGACGATCCGGTCGCGCTGCCGGGTCGTACCCCTGGGGCAGCCCTCGGCCACCGCGGTCGCGACGGTGCTGGCGTCCCGCGACGGCATCGCCGAAGACGTGGCGCGGTGGGCCGCGGCGGCGGCGCAGGGCCACGTGGGTCGGGCCAAGCGCCTGGCCCGCGATCCGGAGGCGCGCAAGCGGCGTGAGGCCGTGCTGGCCGTGCCGCGGCGGTTGACCGGCGTCGGCGCCTGCTTCGACGCGGCGTCCGCGCTGATCGAGGCGGCCGAGGCGGAGGCAGAGGCGGCGGTCGCGGAGACCGACGCCAACGAGCGGTCCGCGCTGGAGACCGCGCTTGGAGCGGGCGGCACCGGGCGGGGCGCGGCCGGTGCGATCCGGGGCGCCGCCGGCCAGCTCAAAGACCTCGAACGCCGCCAGAAGTCGCGGGCCACCCGGGCCCAGCGCGACGCGCTCGACCGCGCGCTGGTCGACCTGGTCGGCTTCTACCGCGACGTGCTGGCGGTCAAGATGGGCGCGCCGGTCTCGCCGGTACACACCGACACCGCGCCGCTCGCCTCGGCCGCCGCCGAGCGGTGGACCGCGGAGAGCACGCTGCGCCGGCTGGAGGCGATCCTCGCCTGCCGCGACGCGATCGAGGCCAACGTCAAGCCGCGCATCGCGGTCGAGTCGATGATGCTGGCCCTCTGGCGGGGCTAAACCCACGAAGGCGTGCGAATAGCGCGTTCACGGGGCAGCGGGCTGCCGCCCTCGGCCGGTACGGTCTGAGGTCGGGTTGCCACGTCGGGTGAAAGGGCCTGCATACATGGGGCGTGAGATCGACGAGGGCTGGATCGAGGAGGCTGTCGAGCGCTATCGGCGTATCGAAGCGCTTCAGGCCGAGTTCGACCAGGCGGCCCGTGGCCTCAAGGTGACCGTCCACTCGCCCGACGGGCTTGTCGAGCTCGTCGTGACCGCCGCCGGTGCGGTCACCGAGGTGCGCATCACCGGCCCGCTCGACGGCCGCAGCAGCACCGAGCTGTCCCGTTCGATCCAGGCCGCGGTGACGGCCGCCGCCGATGCCGCCCGGTGGGCCCGGGAAAAGCTGCACGCCGAGATGTTCGCCGGCTACCGGTCGCTGCGGGAGGTCTGAGATGCAGACCCTGCGCGACCTCGCGGCCGGTTTCGACGACGCGGCCACAGCGCTCACCGCCGCCGGCCGGCGCCTGGCCCACCTCGAGCCGCCGGCCTCGTCCTTCGGCGCGGGCGGGCCCGGGCGCCTCGGCGAGCTGGGGCGCGCGCTGCACCGCCAGTGGCTCGACGCGTTCGACGCACGCGCTCGCGAGGCGGCCCTGGCCAGCGACCGGCTGGCCGAGGTGGCCGGCGCGTTGCGCGTCACCGCCGCCGACTACTCCGATGTAGACGATGCCGCCCGCGGCCGTGCCGGGGAGGTGTGATGGACGCGCTCGACCAGCTCGCCGGCTCGGCCACCGCGCTGCTCGACCGCGTCGACAGCACGCTCGCCACCAGCGGCGCCCCCGGTAGTCACCCCATCTGGCCGCTCCTGCGCCGGCTGGGCGCCCTGCCGGGCGCCGCGACAAGCACCATCGCCGGGCTCCGTCCCGCGCCGCTGGCCGCCGCCGGCCCGTCGTTGCACGGCCTCATCGAGGTGTACCAGCAGCGGGGCGAGACGATCGCGGATTCCGGCTCCTGGGAGGGGGCGGGTGCGGAGGTCTTCGGTGCGCGTCGGGCGGCCCTGTCCGCACACCTCGGTGCGATGGCCGGCAAGCTCGCCGCCACCGAGGGCTACTCGGCCGCAGTGGCCGAGTGGGTCGAGCAGAGCCGCGCCGGGCTGGCCCGTGAGCTGGCCGCGGTGCTGGGTTCGCGCGAGGCGGTCACCGTCACCGTCGAGCCGCTGGGCGTGCCGGCCGCCGTCGCCGCGGCGGAGATCGGCGCGCGCGTGCTCGGCGCGATCGACGTGGCCTACGAGCGGGCCGAGGCGCTGCTGCACCGCTGGGCGGCCGACCTCGCCGAGCTGCCATACCGGCCGCCAGACACCGGACCGGTGGCGTTCGGGCCGACGACCCGAGCCTGAGCCATCCGTCTTCGCCTATGGCAACGGCGTCGCGCTCTGAAGCGGCGGATGCTCTCCCACCGCTCCGGCTGCGACGCCGTGGCCCTTTCCTGCACCCCCCGCAGGTCTGTGGACATTCCACTCAACGCCGATGTCCGACCTTTGTCGTGGGCACCGTCCCGGAATCATCCGTAAGTGCGATCGTGAATGGGACGAACCGTCGCGCGGCGGCGCCGAGTGGCTACCACAGCCACCATACCCGCCATGATCAATAGTGCGCCCGCAATTGTGGCCCAGGTGACGTTTGCGCCGGTCACGGGCAGTCCGCCAGCGCTGCCGAGCGGTGGGGCGGCGGAGTGCGGGCGGGGCGCCAGCACGATCGCGTCGAGCCGCCCGAGGTGCACGTCCAGCACCGCGGCGGTGTCCTCGTCCGGCGGCCGGGTGGTCACCTGGAGGCGCACAGTCGTGGCCTCGGCGCGCGCCGAGTCGGCGGTCACGTCCTTGGCGAGCGTGCCGACGGTCACCCGCAGGAGCGAGCCGTCCAGCGGGAGTCCGACCTCCGGCAGTCCGGGCAGCGTTGGAAGGCCGGGCAGGGCCAGCGGGCCGTCGCCGGCGCGGCCGGTGACGCCGTTGAGCCGCTCGGGCTTCAGCGCGCCGATCGTGCCGCCGAGGCCGTCCAGGGGCACGTCGAGCACCTGGCCGGGCGCGTCCAGCCGGCGCGCGCCCAGGCCCGGCCCGGACACCTCGACGATCGGTGCCTTGTAGGCCACGTCCCGCCCCACCGTGAGCTCCGCCGGCTGGACCACCTTCACGCTCACCTGCGCCGGTGTCCCGGCGAACAGCAGCGCCTCGGCCAGCCCGGCCGAGGCCGTGGCCACCGGGCTGCCCCCCGCGCGCAGCCCGGTGGCCGTACGGGCGCGCGGCGCGGCCGGTATCCGCACCAGCGCCACTCCACCCGGCCCGGCCAGCACGTCCGCGCCGGCGACCGTGGCGCTGGTGCGCGTCGCCTCCGCCCGCTTGGTGCCGCAGGCCAGCCCGGCGTGCCAGGTCGCGTACGCGGTCAGGTCGCCCGACCCGGCCGCCGCGACCCCGAGGTCCCGGCGGTCGGCGTGGACGGTCACCGGCTTGGCGTTGCGAGGCGGTGCCTGCTGGTAGGCCGAGCGGGACAGCGGGCCGGTGGGCAACTCGACGCCGAGCATCGTCGCGTCGAGATAGCGCGCCGCCGCGGCGGCCTTGACCGGGCCGGCCTCGGGATCCATCGCCGAGCGGGTCGAGCCGAGGCGGAGGTCGGTGACCGGGCCGACGGGCAGCCCGAGCGGGCGCAGGTCCAGCGCACTGAGCGCCAGCACCTCGGCGCCCGCACCCGCCGCGTACCCGGTGGGGGTCTGGCAGGCCGGTGCGGCGACGGCGGGTGCCGGCCCGACGGTGAGCGCACCGGCGACGGCGATGGCGGCGATCCTGGACAGCGTCATGGCGGCGACCTCCGGCATTCGGGGGCGTACGCGGGAGCCCAACGAAGGCTTTCCGAGCGCGTTGCGGCGTCGCGATAGGTCCGGTTCCTAAGGACAGGGGTGAATCGTCCGAATGGCTGCTCTTCAACACGAGTCGGATGTCGCCGTAGGGTGGGCGCATGGGGATGCTCTGCGCGGTGAGCTTCAACCGCTACGGCCGGCTTTACTACCTCGACCCGGGCGAGTTCCGCCCGCAGGTCGGCGACCGCGTGCTGGTGCCCACCGACGACGGCACCGAGGTCGCCGAGTGCGTGTGGGCGCCGCAGTGGGTCAGCGAAGACACCGACGGATTTCCCAAGCTGGCCGGCATGGCCAGCGAGCGAGACCTGCGCCGCGACGAAACCCAGCGCAAGCGCAAGGCCGAGGCGAAGGTGGCCGCCAAGCGGCTCATCCGTGAGCACGACCTGCCGATGAAGGTGGTGGCCGTCGACCACGTGCAGGAGTCCGGCGGCGGGACCAACGGCGCGCGCACGACGATCTACTTCACCGCCCCGCACCGCGTCGACTTCCGCTCGCTGGTCCGCGACCTGGGCGCCACCCTGCGGTGCCGGGTCGAGCTGCGCCAGCTCTCCGCCCGCGACTCCGCGCGCGTGCAGGGTGGCATCGGCTCGTGCGGCCGCGACCTGTGCTGCGCCACCTTCCTGACCGACTTCGAGCCGGTGACCATCCGGATGGCCAAAGACCAGGACCTGCCGCTCAACCCACTGCGCATATCCGGCGCGTGCGGGCGGCTGATGTGCTGCCTGAAGTACGAGCACCCGCTCTACCAGAAGTTTCAGGCGTCCGCGCCGGCCGTGGGCAGCCGGGTGTCCACACCGGAGGGTGACGGCCGGGTGGTCGCCCACAGCGTGCCCCGCGACTCGGTCGTGGTGCGCATGGACGCGGACGGCTCGCGGTGCATGTGCAGCCGGGCGTCGGTTTGCGGCCCACGCAAGGCCCACGACGAGGCCTACGGAAGCTGAAAAGGGCCCCAGGTCGTCGACCCAGGGCCCCTTCGTTGCCGAGCCGCCTGACGGAATCGAACCGTCGACCTATTCATTACGAGTGAATCGCTCTGCCGACTGAGCTAAGGCGGCAACGGTGGTCAAGTGTACGGCACACCGGCGGCCAGGTCGCACGGGTTCCCCCCATCGGCTGGCTGGGGGCAGCGCATAGACGCTCGCCGCCACTAGGCTGCCTGCGGTGAGCGAAGCCCAGCAGACGGCACCCCCGCGCCCGCGCACCCTCGACCCCCTTGAGCTCGGCTTCACCCCGCGCAAGCGGGTGCCCTGGCTGGCGCCGCTCCTGCTGCTCAGCACCGGCCTCCGCACGCTGCTGGCCATCCTCTTCGGCGCCTACCTCGACAAGCGCGAGCTGCAAAACGCGTTGCCCGGACGGATCTACCGCCAGGAGGGCGTCGACGGCGAGCTGTGGCTGGACTACGTGGCCGACCTCGGCGACGGCTTCGACGCCACGTACTCGGTGGCGTACCTGCTGGCGCAGCCGCAGCTCGACCTCGACGGGCGGCGACTGCCGCGCGGCCAGGTCCTGGTTATGGGTGGTGACCAGGTCTATCCCACCGCGAGTGGGGCGGCCTACGAAGACCGGTGCAAGGGCCCATACCAGGCCGCGCTGCCTGGGCCGCCGGCCTCAGGTCCGCGGCCCACGCTCTTCGCGATCGCCGGCAACCATGACTGGTACGACGGGCTGACCGCTTTCCTGCGGCTGTTCGCGCGGCGCAAGGACGGCGCGATCGGCGGGTGGCGCACCGAGCAGAACAGGTCGTACTTCGCCACCGAGCTGCCGGCGGACTGGTGGCTTTTCGGCATCGACGAGCAGTTCGGGGCGTATCTCGACGACCCGCAGCTCATCTACTTCGAGGAGGCCGCCCGCCAGCTGGGGCCGGACGACCGCGTGGTGCTGGTGGTGCCCGCGCCGACGTGGGTGAAGGCGGTGGACAACCCGGAGGCGTACGACGCGGTCGACTACTTCATCCGCACGGTGATCGCCCCGACCGGCGCCCGCGTCCCGCTGATCATCGCGGGTGACCTGCATCACTACGCCCGCTACGCGAACGGTGACCGCCAGCTCATCACCTGCGGCGGTGGTGGCGCCTACCTGTACCCGACCCACAAGCTGCCGCAGCGCATCTCGGTGCCGCCGCCGGACACCCTCGCCCGCCGGGCCAGCCGCAGCCTGTCGTACGACCTGGCCGGCACCTATCCCGAGCCCGAGCGCTCGCGCCGCTTCAGCTGGGGCATCTTCGGGCGGCTGCCGCTGCGCAACCCGGGCTTCGCCATCATGCTCGGCCTGCTGCACACGCTGCTGATGCTGCCGATGGTCGGCATGGTGCACCGCAACGGCGCCAGCGAGACCCGCATCTTCAGCATCCCGCTGGCCATCATGCTGCTGGTCACGATCGGCGGCGCGGTGCTCTTCGCCAAACCACCCAGCGCGAGCGGCAAGGGCCACGTGCGGCAGTGGCTGCTCGGCCTGGGCCACGGGCTGGCCCACGTGGGGCTCGCCATCGCCGGCACCTGGGCGTGGCTACAGTTCCCCTTCGTCGACTGGCCCTGGCCCCTGCCGCCGGTCGCCGCCGTCGTGGTCTACGGCCCGATCGTCGGTTACGCGGCGAGCCTGCTGGTGGCGGCTTACCTGCTGGTCGCCGGCGCGTTCGGGGTCAACCTCAACGAGCTGTTCGCCGGCCAGGGCATCGAAGACGCCAAGAGCTTCCTGCGCATGCACATCGCGGCCGACGGCAGCCTCACGATCTACCCGGTCGCGATCGACCGCGTCTGCCACGGCTGGGAGGCCAACCCGGGCGGCACCCCCGGCACGCCGTGGGTCGAGCCCAAAGAGCCGCTGACGGTACGCCTCGCCGAAGCCCCCATCGTGATCCGCTAGGCCAGCGACCCGCTCACGGGGGCGACCGCACGTGGTGAGACGCGGGCAGACGGCTGGTGGGGGCGTATGTTTGGTGGACAGCTATCCGGGTACCGCATCGACGTCTTTGACAGCGCCTACCCATTCGGAAGTGCAGCCATCATGCAGACACGGCTCAACATCTCCGGTCATCCGGTTCACCCGTTGATGATGACGCTGCCCTTGGGGCTGATCGTGTGTGCGGTCCTCTTCGACTTCGGCGCGCTGGTCGGGCTGCACTTCCTCGGGCAGGTTGGCTACTGGACGCTGGTGGCGGGGCTGTTCGCCGCGATCCTCGCCGTGGGGGCGGGGCTGATCGACCTGTGGGACGTGCCGGCAGGCGCGGGCAAGCGGCGCGTCGTGGCGTACGAAATGGTCAACCTCGGCATGGTCGCGCTCTTCGCGATCGTGTGCCTGGTGCGGGTCGAAGACCAGACCGGCCCGCCGACCGCGGGCATCTTCCTGGTGGAGCTGCTCGCCCTCGCGATCGGCGGATACGGGGCCTGGCTGGGCGCCTCGATGGTCCGTGAGTTTCGGATCGGCGCCGAGCCGGTCGACGACCTGCCCACCGACGTCATCTTCCCCGCGGACGCCCGCCGTCCCCGCCCAGCGCCCGCGCGACCGTCCTCACGCCCGTAAGCGCGGCCGCCGCACTAGAGTCTGGTCCCCGAGGCTGGTGACGCTGGGTCAGGATGTCGCGGGTTAGGGGCCTGTGGCTGTCCGCGAACGGGCCTGGGGGCTTGTCCCGCGGAGCCGGCAGTGGACGGCCGGGGATTTCGGCTCGCCCCGCGAGCCGCCGGCCGGGAGCGGTGCCCGCGGGAGCATCCGGTCTGCCGCTGACACGGACGTGGGAAATCTGTCCCGGATTTGACCGTGCATTGTGGACAGGCTCGCTACCTCGACCGCGAAAGCTCTCTAGTGTGGCCACCGCACTAGATCCGGGATTGGCGGCGGGCGCTGAGCGTGCCGACGGCCAGCAGCACCACGGCACCGGCGGCGAAGATCCACATCCAGGTCCAGTAGCTGGCTGGCGTGCCTTCCTTGGCCCAGTGGGGATGGGCGTAGAAGAAGATCGGTGCCGCGACCGGCGGGAGCAGGAGTGTGGCGGCCGCGATCGTGGTCCGCGCGTCCACGACCGCCCAGAGGAGCAGGGCGATCATCGCGATCACGCTGCCCCACGGGTGGAGCTCGGTCGTCGCGTCGAAATCGGTCGGCAGCAGGATGATTGCCGCCGGCACGGCCAGCAGCCACAGCCACGGCCGGGGCGTGCCGGTCGGGCGCCATCGCAGCAGCGGCAGGGTCAGCAGCACGGCGAGCGGCAGCGGCCACATCGTCACGTCGATCCCGATGACGTCGAACGTCCTGGTGATCGACTGCCACAGATTGTCCGGGTAGGTGTACACGAAAGTGCCGGTGGCCGGGTCGGTCGACACGGACGAGTTGAAGGCGAAGAGTTCGATCGTGTACATCGTGACCCAGCCGGCGAGGGCCGTCAGCAGCCCCAGCCGGTAGCGGCCAGCCGCCACGAGGACGAGGGCGGCGGCGACCAGGACCGTCTCCAGTGGATGGAGCAGGTTGGTGGCCAGGCCCAGCTCGCGGTCGACGACCCACCGGGAGACGACGGCGCCGCTGCGGGCGAGGCTCACCGCGGTGGCGTGGGCGAGCAGCAGGAGCACCGCGATGCGGATGGCGCCGGCCATGACGCCGCCCGCCGGGCGGGGGCGGTGCACGCCGGCGCGGGTCTGTAGGCCGCGCACCGCCAGTGACAGTGACTCGCGGAGGGATGGGCGGCTCTGGTCGGGTGTGGCCGCCTCCATCAGCGTGCCGATCATTTCGTCGCCACGCTCGCGCCGGTAGGCCGGCGGGTATGCGTGCAGCAGCCAGCGGTAGCGAGCCTCCAGGACCGCGCTCATGCCGGACGCACCTCCCCGAAGCCCAGCGCCGGGCGGCGTGAGGTCACCACACGTGCCGCCCGGGTCATGCGCTCGGCCTCGGCCTCCAGTGCCGTCGCGCCGGCGGCGGTCAGCTCGTAGTAGCGCCGGGCGCGGCCGTTGACCACCTGCTCGTCGACGACCTGGACCAGGCCCTCGGCGCTGAGGCGGTCAAGTGCCGCGTACAGCGTGCCGGCGGCCATCCGCACCTGCCCGCCGGAGAGCTCCTCGGCCCGCTTGATCACCGCGTAGCCGTGGAGGGGCCCGTCCATCAACGCGGCGAGCGTGAAGTAGGTGGGCTCTCGCATCGTGCTCATGTGGGTAGAGTATTCAGTTGATCTTAGTATCGCAAGTTTGCCTCGCTCTCACCCGGGAAGGGGGGAGTTATGACTACGACATTGCAGGGCAAGCGGGTCGCCTTCCTCGCGACCGACGGCGTCGAGGAGGTCGAGTACACCAAGCCGCGCGAGGCGGTCGAGCAGGCGGGCGGACAGCCCGAGCTGATCTCCATCAAGCCGGGCCAGATCCAGGCGTTCAAGCACCTGGACAAGTCAGCCACGTACCCGGTCGACCGCACCGTTGCCGACGCCAACCCGGACGAGTACGACGCGCTCGTGCTGCCCGGCGGCGTGGCCAACCCGGACGCGCTGCGCACCGACCCGGACGTGGTCCGGTTCGTGAAGTCGTTCTTCGACGCGCACAAGCCGGTCGCCGCGATCTGCCACGCCCCCTGGACCCTGATCGAGGCCGGCGTGCTCGACGGCCGCACCGTCACCTCCTGGCCCAGCCTCCGCACCGACCTGCGTAACGCCGGTGCCAACTGGGTCGACGAGCAGGTGCACGTCGACAACGGCCTGGTGACCAGCCGCAAGCCCGACGACCTGCCGGCCTTCTGCGACAAGATGGTCGAGGAGATCGCCGAGGGCAAGCACTGACGACCGTGGCCCGGTCTCGTCGGTCACCTTTCGCGCCAATCCGATTGCGGCGGCTGCGAACGGGTCAAAACTAAGATCATGACCACTGCCGACGAGACCCGGCCACGCCTCAGCCACCAGCAGATCCTCCTTCTGATGGCCGGTCTGATGACCGGCATGCTGCTGGCCGCACTGGATCAGACGATCGTGGGTACGGCGTTGCCCACGATCGTCGGGGAACTCGGCGGTATCGACCACTACTCGTGGGTGGTGACCGCGTACCTGCTGGCGTCCACCGCGTCGACGCCGCTCTACGGCAAGATCTCCGACCTGTACGGCCGCCGGCCGGTCTTCCTGTTCTCGATCGGCACGTTTCTGCTCGGCTCGCTGCTGGCTGGCCTGTCGCAGGACATGACCCAGCTGATCATCACGCGCGGTATCCAAGGGCTGGGCGCGGGCGGGCTGATGACGCTCGCCTTCACGATCATCTCGGACGTTGTCTCGCCCCGCGAACGCGGCCGGTACCAAGGCCTGTTCGGGGCGGTCTTCGGCGTTGCCTCGGTCGCCGGCCCGCTGGTCGGCGGCTACTTCGCCGAGCACGACTGGCGCTGGATCTTCTATATCAACGTGCCGATCGCCATCCTCGCCATCGTGGTCTGCTACCACGTGATGCGGCTGATCCCGTTTCACCGCCGCCCGCACTCGATCGACTGGCTCGGCGCGGCGCTCATGGTCGCCGGCGTGAGCAGCCTGCTGCTGGGGCTCAGCTGGGGCGGCAACCAGTACGCCTGGGGCTCGCCCACGATCATCGGCCTCTTCGTCGCGGGCGGGGTGCTCGCGGTGCTCTTCCTCCTCCAGGAGTCGCGGGCCCGCGAGCCGATCCTGCCGCTGAAGCTCTTCCGCCGCAGCACGTTCGCGCTGGCCAACAGCGCCGGCTTCGTACTCGGCCTGGTGATGTTCGGTTCGATCATCTTCATCCCGCTGTACCTTCAGATCGTCAAGGGCGCCACACCGACCCGCAGCGGCCTGCTGATGCTGCCGATGATGGCCGGCGTGATCGTGACCTCGGTGCTGTCCGGGCGGGCGATGAGCCGGATCGGCCGCTACAAGTGGTTTCCCGTCGCCGGCTCGATCGTGCTGACCGCGGGCATGCTGCTTTTCACCCAGCTGCACGTGGACACGTCGCTGTGGCTTGCCTTCGTCTACATGGTCGTGATCGGCGTCGGCCTCGGCCTGTGCATGCAGTCGCTCGTGCTGGCCGTGCAGAACGCGGTCGAGGTGCGGGACCTCGGCGCCGGTACGTCCGCCGCCACGTTCTTCCGCTCGCTGGGCGGCTCGTTCGGCGTGGCGATCCTCGGCGCCGTGCTCTCCTCTCGGCTCAGCGTGGAGCTCGCCGACCGGCTGCCGGGCGCGATCAGCCAGCTCACGCCCGAGCAGGCGGCGCGGTTCCAAGCGTCGGGTGGCGCTTCGCACTTCTCGATCAACGAGCCCGCCGTGATCCGGGCGCTGCCCGAGCCGCTGCGGGAGGCGATCCAGTTCGCCTTCGTCGACGCGCTGCACGTGGTCTTCCTGATCGCCGGGCTCGTCGCGGTCGTGGCGATCGCGGTGACACTCGCGCTGCCCGACCATGAGCTGCGCGGTGCCGTGCCCGGCACGGACGAGGACAGCGCCAACGATGCGGAAGCGAAGACCCAGACGCTGCTCTAGGTGATGCACTTGATGCATCGTAATGTGATGTGTAGCCTGAAGCGTATGCTGTTGCAGATGAAGCGGACGACAGTGACGCTCGATGACGAGGCCGCCCAGGTGGTCGAGGCCAGTGGCGCCGAGACGGCGTTGCGGCAGGCACTGGAGCAGTGGCTTGTTGACCACGGCGAGTCCCCCGACGTGCTGCGCAGCGAGGGCGGCCGGATCCGCGCGCTCATCCAGGTGGCCGGTGAGGCGTTGCAGGAGCGGGCGCTCGACATCGGCTATGCCCGGATGGCGGAGTGGTGGGTCGAGACCGACAGCGGTCGCCGGGCCGCGCGCGACCGGTGGGTGGGCCGTGAGGCGCCCCGCTGGGCGGCGGAGGATGCCGCCGGAGAGGGCGCTGACGCGGCAAAGCCGGTTCGCTCGTGATCGAGCCGGCGAGGGGGCAGGTCTATTGGGCGGAGGTCGCCGGCGTCGGCAGAAAGCCATGGTTGGTGGTGTCAAACAACCGGCGTAACCGAAACCTGGAAAGTGTGCTCGCCGTGCGCATCACCACGACGGACCGGCACGCCTCCATGCCGACGGTGGTGCGCCTGACGCATGACGACCCGCTGGTGGGCTATGTCGTCTGCGACGACCTGGGCCCGATCTACCGGGACGAGATCGTCGAGGCTGCGGGCGCGTTGTCGGGCCACACGATGCTCGCCGTCAACGGCGCACTCCGGATCGCCTTGGCCATCTCTACTTGAGCACCATCTGGCCGGTGCGTTCGAAGGCGGCGAGGTCGGCCAGCGACTCGTACACGCTGCGGGACAGCGGCGCGGGCATCTCGTCGGGGTGGAAGAAGCCGGCGTCGATGGTCTCGTCGGTCACCCGCGCCAGCTGGCCCGCCCACCGGTCGATCCGAAACGCGGTCACGAAGAGCTGGTACGTGTCCTCGTACATGTTGGTGAACGTGTAGGCCGGGCCGGTGTAGAAGGCGAACGGGGTGACTTCGGCCGCCCGCAGGCCGGTCTCCTCGTACACCTCCCGTACGGCGCAGTCGGCGATCGACTCGCCCAGCTCCATGGCACCCGCCGGGACCGCCCAGATGCCGTTGTCGCGCCGCCTGATCAGCAGCACACGGCCCTGCTCGTCGAAGACGATGCCGCGTGCGCCGACAAATAGCAGGGTGCGGTCGCCGGCGAGCGCGCGCAGTTGGCCAAGGTACGACTCCGCCCACGGAATGCTTGCCACAACGCACGATCCTAGATGCCGCCCCGATCCCTTCCGCTGGTGTGATCCAGGACACTACATTCAGACCATGCGCAGCACGATGATGGACGCCCCGCTTCTCGTCTCCCGGATCCTCGAGCACGGCAGCACCGTGCACGGCACCGCGGACGTCGCCACCTGGACCGGTGCCGGCAGCAGCCGCATGACGTACGCCGAGGTGGGCGCCAAGGCCGCACAGCTCGCGCACGCCCTCCGCGACGACCTGGGCGTGACCGGCGACCAGCGGGTGGCCACCTTCATGTGGAACAACGCGGAGCACCTCGTGGTCTACCTCGGCGTGCCGAGCATGGGCGCCGTGCTGCACACGCTCAACCTGCGGCTGTTTCCCGACCAGATCACGTACATCGCCAACCACGCCGAAGACCGGGTCGTCATCGTCGACAGCACGCTGATCCCGTTGCTGGCCAAGGTGCTGCCCACGATGTCCACAGTGGAGCACGTGGTCGTGGTCGGCGGCGGAGACCCGGCACCGCTGGGCGACCGCGTGTCGGTACACCGGTGGGACGACCTGCTGCGCGACAAGCCGGAGCGCTTCGACTGGCCCACACTCGACGAGCGCGACGCCGCCGCCCTCTGCTACACCTCGGGCACGACCGGCAACCCGAAGGGCGTGGCGTACTCGCACCGCTCCATCTGGCTGCACTCGATGCAGGTCTGCGCACCCGAGGGCTTCGGGCTCGGCCCGGCCGACCGCGAACTCGCGATCGTGCCGATGTTTCACGCGATGTCGTGGGGGATCCCGTTCGCCGCGTTCATGTCCGGAGCCTCGCTGCTGATGCCCGACCGTTTCCTCCAAGGTGGACCGATCGCGCAGATGATCGAGGCGGAGCGCCCCACCAAGGCCGGCGCCGTGCCGACCATCTGGACCGATGTGCTGTCCTACCTAGACGGTCACGACGTCGACATCTCCTCGCTCAAGGAGGTGATCGTCGGTGGGTCGGCCTGCCCGCCCGCGCTGATGACCGCGTTCAAGGAGCGATACGGCATCGAGATCATCCACGCCTGGGGCATGACCGAGATGTCGCCGCTGGGCTCGGTGTCCCGCGCGCCGGCCGGTGCGACGGGCGACGACGCGTTCGCGTACCGGATCACCCAGGGCCGCGTGCCGGCCGGCGTCGCGGCCCGCATCGTGGGCCCGCTGGGCGAGCAGATGCCCGCCGACGGCAAGTCCGTGGGCGAGTTGGAGGTCCGCGGGCCGTGGACGACGTCGCGGTACATCGGCGAGGACGTGCCCGACCCGGACAAGTTCCGCGACGGCTGGCTGCGCACGGGCGATGTCGGCACCCTCTCCGCCGACGGCTTCATCACGCTCACCGACCGCGCCAAAGACGTGATCAAGTCCGGCGGCGAGTGGATCTCCTCGGTCGAGCTGGAAAACGCGCTGATGGCCCACCCCGCGGTGCTGGAGGCCTGCGTGGTCGGCGTGCCCGACGAGCGCTGGGACGAGCGCCCGCTGGCCACCGTCGTGCTCAAGGAGGGCACGACGGCCAGCGCCGAGGAGCTGCGCGACTTCCTCGGCGAGCGGGTCGCCAAGTGGCAGCTCCCCGAGCGGTGGGCGTTCATCGAGGCGGTGCCGAAGACGAGCGTCGGCAAGTTCGACAAGAAGCGGGTCCGCTCCAGCTACGCCGAAGGCGCCCTCGAGGTCACCGAGGTCGGCTGACGCCGCGCTCCCTAGAGGTCACCGAGGTCGGCTGGGCGGTCAGGCCGACTTGCGTGAGGCGGTCTTCTTGGCGGTGGTCTTCTTCGCCGCCGCCTTCTTGGCCGGCTCGGCCTTCTTCGCGGCGGTCTTCTTGGCCGGTGCGGCCTTCTTCGCGGGTGCCTTCTTGGCCGGCTCGGCCTTCTTGGCCGAGCGCGCCGACGAGATCGGGGTCGGCTCGCCGCCCTCCTCGCCGCGTGCCGCCCGGGCCCGCTCGACCGACGCCTTCAGCGCGGCCATCAGGTCGACCGCGGCGGCCGGGGCCTCCTCGACCTCCTCCGGCTGCACGACCTCGCGGCCCTCGACCTTGGCGTCGATGACCTCCTGGAGCGCCTCGCGGTAGTTGTCCTTGAAGTCGTCCGGGTCGAAGTCGCCGGCCATCGAGTCGATCAGCGAGCCGGCCATCGCCAGCTCCGGCGGGCGCACCTCGATGTTTTCGTCGAGGAAGGTGAAGTCGGGCTTTCGGATCTCGTCGGGCCACAGCATCGTGTTGAGCATCAGGACGCCCTCGCGTACCCGCAGCGTGGCGAGCTGCTCGCGCTGGCGCAGCGCCACCTTGACGATCGCGACCCGGTCGGCATCGGCGAGCGCGTCGCGGAGCAGGATGTACGGCTTGGTGGCCGCGCCCTCGGGCTCCATGAAGTACGCCTTGTTGTACATGATCGGGTCGACCTGATCGGCCGGCACGAACTCCAGCACGTCGATCGCGCGGGAGGTGCTCAGCGGCAGGTCGGCGAAGTCGTCGTCAGTGAGGATGACCATCTCGCCACCGCCGATGTCGTAGCCCTTGGCGATGTCGTCGTAGGTCACCTCCTCGCCGTCGACCGAGCAGGTGCGCTTGTATCGGATGCGACCGCCGTCTTGCCGATGAACCTGGTGAAAACGGATATCCTTCTCTTCGGTTGCCGAATAAAGCTTTACGGCGATCGATACGAGGCCGAACGAGACCGCGCCTTTCCAGATTGCCCGCATCCTGGCTCCTATCCGTGCTGACCTGCCCGGAACCCCCGCCGCGCATCCTGATGGCACAGCCCGGTCCCAACCAGGATCGCACTGCGATGAACGGGACGCGAGGCCTTCACAGTGGATCTAAGGTGGTTTCGTGGCTGGTATGCCGCTGAAACCCATGCTCGCGACCACGGGGGAGCGGCTTCCAGCCGGTTCCGGGTGGGCGTATGAGTTCAAATGGGACGGCGTTCGCGCAATCACCGAAATCACCCAGGGCGCCTCGCGCATGTGGGCCCGCTCCGGCGCCGAGATCACCGCCGCCTACCCCGAGCTGGCCCGCCTCGGCAAGACCCTCGACGACGCGGTGCTGGACGGCGAGGTGGTGCTGCTCGACGAGGCGGGGCGGCCCAGCTTCACGGCGCTGGCCGAGCGGATGCACGTACGCGAGAAGGCACGGGCGGCGCGGCTGGCCGCGAGCATCCCCGTCACATACATGATCTTCGACCTGCTCCGGCTGCGCGGCGCCGACCTCACCGCGTGGCCGTACCACGACCGCCGGGCGGCCCTGGAGGCACTCGGGCTGG
Organism: Phytohabitans sp. LJ34; assembly: GCF_052068095.1. NCBI lineage: Bacteria > Bacillati > Actinomycetota > Actinomycetes > Micromonosporales > Micromonosporaceae > Phytohabitans > Phytohabitans sp. LJ34. Next base: position 61,172 of record NZ_JBQHDG010000001.1, read on the forward strand.
CCGGGCCGCGCTGGGCGGTGCCGCCGACTTTCTCCGACGGCCCGGCCACGTACGCGGCGGCGAAGGAGAACCAGCTCGAGGGCCTGGTCGCCAAGCGCGCCGACTCGATCTACCGGCCGGGCTTGCGTTCCCCGGACTGGGTCAAGGTGAAGGCCGAGTTCACCGCGGAGTTCGTGGTGGGCGGGTGGCGGCCGGGCGCACGGAAGATCGGCGGGCTTCTCGTCGGCGCGCCGCAGCCGGACGGGCGGCTGGCGTTCCGTGGCCGGGTCGGCGGCGGGATCGGCGCCGCGGCCGAGCGCGCGCTGCTCGACGTGCTGGAGCCGCGACGCGACGCACCGTCACCCTTCGCCGGCGATGTGCCGCGTGAAGATGCCCGTGGCGCGATCTGGGTAAGACCGGAGATCGTAGTGGAGGTGAAGTACGGCCAGCGCACGCCGGACGGGAGACTGCGCTTCCCGCGGTTTCTGCGGCTGCGCCCGGACCTGCGACCGGAGGATGTAGCAGATGCCACCTAAAGAGCAGCGCATCCGGGTCGAGGTCGACGGGCAGTCGCTGGAGCTGTCCAACCTGGACAAGGTGCTCTACCCGGCAGCCGGGTTCACCAAAGGCGAGATCATCAACTACTACACCCAGGTCGCGTCGGTGCTGCTCCCGCACCTGCGCGACCGGGCGTTGACCCGGATCCGCTTTCCCAACGGCGTGGACGGGCAGTCCTTCTTCGAGAAGAACAAGCCTGGCGGTACCCCGGAGTGGGTGCGGGTCGAGACGCTGCCGGTGCCCGGGTCGACAAAGGACCGGGAGACGATCGACTACGTCGTCGCCGACGACCTGCCGACGCTGGTGTGGCTGGCCAACCTCGCCGCGCTGGAGCTGCACACCCCGCAGTGGCGGGTCGGCGAGCAGCCCGACCTGATGGTGGTCGACCTCGACCCCGGTGCGCCGGCGGGGCTGCGCGAGTGCTGCGCGGTGGCGGTGCTGATGCGCGACCGGCTCGCCGAAGACGGGCTTGCCGCCTATCCGAAGACTTCCGGCAAGAAGGGCATGCAGCTGAGCTGCCCGATCGCGGGCACGCAGTCGGCCGAGGAGGTCTCCGCGTACGCCAAGCGGATCGCCGAGGAGTTGGAGCGCGGCACGCCCAAGTCGATCACGTCGAAGATGGCCAAGCGGCTGCGGCCGGGCAAAGTCTTCATCGACTGGAGTCAAAACAGCGCGGCCAAGACGACCGTCGCGCCGTACTCGCTGCGCGCCCAAGCCCAGCCCACCGTCTCCACGCCGCTGACCTGGGACGAGGTGGAGGATGGCGCCGCGCGGGCGTTCAGCCCCGACGAGGTGCTGGAGCGGATCGAGGAGTACGGCGACCTGCTCGAGGACCTGCTGACCCCGGGTCCTTCCGTGCCTGGTTAGTGAGTGATAACTTACCGACGTGCGGATGAGTGCGGAGGAACGGCGGATCACGGTGCTCCGCGCCGCGCGTGAAGAGTTCGGCGCGAGCGGGCTCAACGGCGCCTCCACCGAGGCCATCGCCCGCCGGGTCGGCGTCTCCCAGCCATATCTGTTCCGGCTCTTCCCGACCAAGAAGGCGATCTTCCTCGCCAGCATCGAAAACTGCTTCGACCACGTGCGGGCCATCTTCGACGAGGCCGCGGAGGGCCTCACCGGTGAGGCGGCGCTCCAAGAGATGGGCCGGGCCTACAAGACGCTGCTCGACGACAAGGCGACGCTCCAGATGCAGCTCCAGATGTGGGCCGCCGCCTGCCACGACGAGGAGATCCGCCAGCTGGCCCGCGAGCGGGTGAGCGCGCTGTGGCGCCAGGTCGCGCACCTGTCCGGAGCCGACGACCAGCGGGTCATGCAGTTTCTGGCCGCGGGCATGCTGCTCAACGTCATGGCCGCGATGGACCTCCCCCGGATCCGCGAGCAGCTCGGCGACACGCTCGCCGGCCTTTCCGACCCACCCGCCTGAGTACCGGACACCCGAGCGAACAGGGAACTTCCCATGGGAAAAGAAGTTAGTGATCAGTCACTAGGCAAGCTCCTGTGGACCTTCGTCGTCACCGGCGCGGCCACGTTCATGGTCGCGATGGACAACCTCATCGTCACCAACGCGCTGCCCGTCATCCGGGTCGACCTCGGCACCGGCCTCGAAGGGCTGGAGTGGACCGTCAACGCGTACACGCTCACGTTCGCCGTCCTGCTGCTCACCGGCGCGGCCCTCGGCGACCGTTTCGGCCGGCGGAAGGTCTTCGCGATCGGGCTCGTCATCTTCACTGCGGCGTCGGCCGCCGCCGCGCTCGCGCCGGACATCGACACCCTGATCGCCGCCCGCGCGGTACAGGGCCTGGGCGGCGCGATCATCACACCGCTCAGCCTCACGCTGCTCGCCGACGCGGTACCGCCGGCCCGGCGCGGCACCGCCTTCGGCATCTGGGGTGCGATGAGCGGGCTCGGCGTCGCGCTCGGCCCGGTGATCGGCGGCGCGGTGGTCGACTCCGCGTCCTGGGAGTGGATCTTCTGGATCAACGTGCCGATCGGCCTGGTGCTGCTCCCGCTCGTCGCCGCCGTACGGGAGAGCCGCGGCGGTGCCGGCAGGCTCGACCCGATCGGCGTCGCCCTCGCCACCGCGGGCCTGTTCGGTGTGGTCTTCGGCCTGGTCCGCGGCGGCAGCCACGGCTGGACCAGCGCACCCGTACTCCTCGGGCTGATCGGCGGCGGCGCCCTCGTACTCGCGTTTGTCGCCTGGCAGGCCCGCGCCCGCTACCCGATGCTGCCCCTGCCGCTGTTTCGCAGCCGAGGCTTCAGCGTGTCCAACGCGGTCGGGTTCGTGATGGCGTTCGGCATGTTCGGCGCGGTCTTCCTGGGCGCGCAGTTCCTCCAGACCGTGCAGGGGTACTCGCCGCTCGAAGCCGGCGTGCGCACGCTGCCGTGGACCGCGGCGCCGGCCCTCGTCGCGCCCATCTCCGGCGCGCTCGCCGACCGGATCGGCGTACGGCGGGTGCTGGCCATCGCGCTCGCGCTCCAGGCCGCAGGCGTGGCCTGGCTGGCCCTGGTGAGCGACCCGGACGTCCCGTACGGCGAGCTCGTGCCCCCGTTCGTGCTCGGCGGCGTCGGCATGGGCCTGTTCTTCGCGCCGATGGCCCGGGCCGCGATCGACTTCGCACCGCGCGGCATGGAGGGCGTCGCCTCCGGCGCGTCCAACGCGGTGCGCCAGCTCGGCACCGTGCTGGGCATCGCGGTGCTGGGCGCGGTCTTCTCGGCCGCCGGCGGCTACGCCAGCGGGCAGGACTTCGTCGACGGTATGCGCGCCGGACAGATGGTCGGTGCGGTGGCGCTCGCCGGCGCCGCGCTGCTCGCGCTGGTCATCCCGCAAACCCGCCGGGCCGCGCCGGCCACCGTGGCGGCCCCGCGGGAACGTCAGGCGAGCACGTCGTCCGCGTCGACGATCGTGTAGGCGTAGCCCTGCTCGGCCAAAAACCGCTGGCGGTGCGCCGCGTACTCGGTGTCGATCGTGTCCCTTGAGACCACCGTGTAGAAGTGCGCCTGCCGGCCGTCGGACTTGGGGCGCAGCACCCGACCCAGCCGCTGCGCTTCTTCCTGGCGGGAGCCGAACGTGCCGGACACCTGCACCGCCACCGCCACCTCGGGCAGGTCGATCGAGAAGTTGCCCACCCGGGAGATCACCAGCGTGCGCAGCGTGCCCGAGCGGAACTCGTCGAAGAGCCGCTCACGCTCCTTGTTGGTGGTCGAACCCTGGATGATCGGCGCGTCGAGCGCCTCGCCGAGCTGGTGCAGCTGGTCGATGTACGCCCCGATCACCAGCACCTGGTCGTCGGAGTGGCGCTCGACCAGCGCCTTCACCACCGGGAGCTTGGAACGCGCGGTCGCCGCGAAGCGGTAGCGCTCCTCCGCCTCGGAGGTGGCGTACGCCATCCGCTCTTCGTCGGAGAGCGTCACCCGCACCTCGGTGCAGTCGGCCGGCGCGATCCAGCCCTGCGCCTCGATGTCCTTCCACGGCGCGTCGTACCGCTTGGGGCCGATCAGCGAGAAGACGTCGCCCTCGCGGCCGTCCTCGCGGACCAGCGTCGCGGTTAGGCCGAGCCGGCGGCGGGCCTGGAGGTCCGCGGTGAAACGGAAGATCGGCGCGGGCAGCAGGTGCACCTCGTCGTAGATGACCAGGCCCCAGTCGCGCGCGTTGAACAGGTCCAGGTGGGTGAACGCGCCGCCGCGCCGGGTGGTGAGCACCTGGTAGGTGGCGATCGTCACCGGGCGGATCTCTTTGCGCTCGCCGGAGTACTCGCCGATCTCCTCCTCGGTCAGGGAGGTGCGGGCGAGCAGCTCACGCTTCCACTGGCGGCCGGCGACCGTGTTGGTGACCAGGATCAGCGTGGTGGCCGACGCCTGCGCCATCGCCGCCGCGCCGACGAGCGTCTTGCCCGCGCCGCAGGGGAGCACGACGACGCCGGAGCCGCCGGCCCAGAAGTGGTCGACCGCCTCCTGCTGGTAGGACCGCAGCTGCCAGCCGTCCTGGTCAAGCGCGATCTCGTGCGCCTCGCCGTCGACGTAACCGGCCAGGTCTTCGGCCGGCCAGCCGAGCTTGAGCAGCGCCTGCTTGAGCCGCCCGCGCTCGGACGGGTGCACCGCGATGGTGTCGTCGTCGATCTTGGCGCCGAGCATGCCGGCCAGCTTCTTCGACTTGGCGACCTCGACGAGCACCGCCCGGTCGAGCCCGCGCAGCACGAGCCCGTGCGTCGGATGGTTGACGATCTGGAGCCGCCCATAGCGGTCCATGGTCTCGGCCACGTCCACCAGCAGCGCGTGCGGCACCGGGTAGCGGGAGAAGCGCAGCAGCGCGTCGACCACGCCCTCGGCATCGTGGCCCGCCGCCCGCGCGTTCCACAGCCCGAGCGGGGTCAGCCGGTAGGTGTGCACGTGCTCGGGCGAGCGCTCCAGCTCGGCGAAGGGGGCGATCGCCATGCGACAGGCGAGCGCGTCCGGGTGGTCGACCTCCAGCAGCAGGGTTTTGTCCGACTGCACGATCAATGGTCCGCCGCTCAAGATTGCCCCTCCTCCACGCAGACCCTCCAGTGTTGCACGGACGCCGGCTTGCCCCCGGCGTGCAGACTGTCGCGAAGAAAGTCTTCATCTGCTGCAACCGGACTGGCACTGTCGTGCGTCTACGTGACGACAACTGCTCTGGGGAGGGCGCCGTGGTAGGCAAAGGCTTGCGCTTCGTCGCCGTTGCAGTCGTCGCGCTGTTCGGCGTCGGTGCGTGCGCGCTCGAGTCGCAACCTGGCCAGGCCGGGGGAGATCCCCAGTCGGTGAGTGCGGGGCAGGGCGCTACGGGGGCGAGTGCGTCGCCCGACCCGGCAGCGTCCCCCACGGTCGAGCCGTCACCCACGGTGAAGCCGACTCCGACGCCGACCACCACGACGACGAAAAAGGCTCCGAAGCCGAAGAAACAGCCCAAGCCGGGCTGCCCGCAGGGCGACAGCCAGCGCGAGGTCGAGGTGGCGCTGGCCAAGCTCGGCACGTTCGGCAAGGTCACCGTCGACGGCAAGCAGTCCGACGCCGACTGCGTGGCGATCAAGAAGTTCCAGCAGCGATACGGCATCAGCCCGGCCGCCGGCCGCGCCGGCCCCACCACGGCCGACGTCGCGCAGCGCCTGGCCGCGACCGACACGAGCAAGTGCAAGACCGGATCGGGTACGACGTTCTGCCTCGACCTGACCCATCAGACCGCGTGGGCGATGCGCGGCGGCAAGGTGGTGCTCAAGCCGACCGTCACGCGTACCGGTATGCCCGGCTTCGCGACGCCGACCGGTGCGTACTCGGTGCAGAACAAGGCGCTCAAGGAGTGGTCCAACCCGTACGAGGTGTGGCTGCCGTACTGGCAGCGCTTCAACGGTGGTATCGGCTTCCACGAGACCACGACGTACATCCACACGAAGTCGATCGGCTCGCACGGTTGCGCCAACCTGCTGCACTCCGACGCGGTCGCCTTCTACGAGCTCGGCAAGGTGGGCACCCGGGTGTACGTGTTCGGCCGCCGGCCGGGCACCTGACGCACCCGACCGGCGGCCGTTGGGACCGCTGGTGATCAGCCCAGGCTCACGCCGTAGACCGACATCACCTCGTTGAGCGGCTGGAAGAAGGTCGTGCCGCCGGTGGAGCAGTTGCCGCTGCCGCCGGAGGTCAGGCCGAGGCCGGAGGAGCCGGCGAAGAGCGAGCCGCCGCTGTCACCGGGCTGGGCGCAGACGTTGGTGCGGATGAGCCCGCGCACCTGGCCCTGCGGGTAGTTCACCGTGGCGTTGGTGCCCGTCACCGAGCCGCTGCGTACGCCGGTGGTGCTGCCGCTGCGGCGGACCGACTGGCCGGTGACCGCGTTGCCGACCGAGGTGATCGACTGCGTGCTGCTGCCGGAGTACAGGTAGACCGCGCTGGGCCGGGCGATGCTCGTGTTCGTGTACCGGACGATCCCGTAGTCGTTGCCCGGGAAGCTCGAGCCGGCGCGGGTGCCGAGCGTGGTCGAGCCGTTGCTCCAGCTCGCGCCGGCGTTGGTGCAGTGGCCGGCGGTGACGAAGTAGAGCGTGTTGCCCGAACGCACGTTGAAGCCGAGCGAGCAGCGCGAGCCGCCGGTGTATATGGCCTGGCCGCCGGCGATGAACAGCTGGAACTTGCCAGCCGTGGTCTCCAGGCGGGCCGCGTCGCCGGCGGCGGCCACAGCGGCCTTCACCGAGTCGAGGCGGGCGCCGGTGACGGTGCTGTCGACGGTGACCACGACCTGGTTGGTCGTCACGTCGGTGTAGCGAGCCGTGCCGGGCACGTCGGTCGTCTTCGCGACCGTGGCCGTGACGGCGTCGAGCTGGGCGGCGCTGTACTTGACCGTCTTGGCGGTCGCGCCGGCCTGCCGCACCTGCTTCGCCGCGGCGGCGTCGGTCACGGTGACCACCATCCGGCCGCTGGCGTCGATGTACGCGCCGGCCGAGCGGGCGCCGAGGCTCGTGCTGAGGCTGGTGGCCGCGGGGGCGTCGGCGGCGAGCAGGGGTTCGGGGGCGGCCTGGGCGGCGGACGGCCAGAGCACCGCGCCGAGCAGGAGCACCGGTGCCGCGAGGATGGCGGCGGGTCGGTTGAGTCTCACGTGAGCCTCCGGGGGTTTTGGCACACGTCGGTGACGTGATGGATGATCTCGACCGTTTTGATGCCGAGATGTGAAGAACGTTTCCATCACATCTAGAAATTTACAAGAACTAATATGTGGGGGATGTATCCGGCGATATGGCCGTAAGGCGGCTGGGCAACGGTCAGTCGTCGAGGACCGCGGCGGTGATCCGGTGCAGCGCGAAGGTGTGCAGCATCTCCGTGCGCTCGTCCTCCGCCCGCAGGTAGCCGCCCCCGATCGACACCGGCCGCACCAGCCGGGACGCGGTGGCGCCGTGCGCGTCGACGTACCCCACCCAGACCAGCACCTTGTCACGTACCGCCTGCTGTAGCACGGCGAGCGCCTGGCTGTGCGCCTGTACCGCGGTGAGCCCCTCGACGCCGTGCCCGTTGGCGGCGCGGACGGTGACCGGCGCGCGGCGGGCGGCGCGGGCGGCCGCGTCACCCCGCCGGATCTGCTCGACGATGCCGGCCAGCCGCGGCGGGGTGAGCGGTGGCGGCCCGATCGGGTCGGTGCGCAACCCGACCGCGGTGCGCACCGGCGCCCGGCGCGACTTCGAGCGGCTGAGCACCGCCGCACCGCTGGCGTCCTCGTGCACCGGCGGGTAGCCGGCCTCGCGCAGCGCGGCGAGCAGGCGGCCAATCTGGTACGGCGTGACCAGCACGGTCGGGGCCAGCCGCCGCAGGGTCAGCGCGGCCAGCCGCTTGTCGGCCAGCAGCTGCACCAGCAACGCCTCGTCGTCGCTGCGCACGTACGCCCCGGCGCCGCCCGCACGCAGCCCACCGTGCTTGCGGGCCACGTCGTCGACGAGGTAGGTCAGCCCCTGCGGCACCGGGGTGCGGGAGCGGCGGCGAAAAAGCGAGTGCAGGTCGTCGGCGGTGTAGCCGGCGTCGAGCGCGCGCCGCACGCTCGCCTCGGTCACCCGGTGCACGCTCGCCCCGCCGGCCGACTCCTGCTCGGCCAGCAGCTCCAGCTCGGCGGCGAGCGCCGGCTCCGGCGGGCCGGGCACGACGACGGTCAGGTCGGCCTGCACGAGCAGGTGGTCGACCGGGGCGGGCAGGAGGCCGTCGAGCGCACCCGCCACATCCGGCTCGTCGTCCGCCCGTACGCCCAGCGGGTCGTCGTCTTCGGCCTCGTCGCGGGTGGCGAGCATCCGCCCGTACGACGTGAGCGCGCCCATCCCGGTCACCCCGAGCAGCGCCGCGTCGCTGAGCACCTCGCGGTGGATCGCCTCACGCCCCTTCGCCCGGCGCGGCGCCCGCCAGGCCAGCAGCGCGAGCACCTCCGCGGCGGTCGGCGCGGTGCCGGGTTCGAGCCCGGCGAGCACTTCGAGCACGCCCCGGCGGGCGGCCGGCGCACCGGCGCGTTCCGCCTCGCCGGCGAGGGCGTTGATCGGCCGGTCCCGCTCGTCGCGCTGCCCGACCAGGCCGGCCTGCCGGGTCATCGCCAGCCATGCCGTGGCCAGCCGCTCCCAGCGCCGGGCCAGCGGGATGGCGCGCCAAGTGTCGTACGCCGCCGTAGGCAGGAAGACAAGCTCCGCGCCCACCCGCGCACCGGGCGCGTCCGCCTCGCCGGCCAGCCCGGCCGCGTACGCCACCTCCAGCAGCAGCGCGGCCACCGGCTCGTCCAGCGCGGTCGCCTTGGCCAGCCGGCGCAGGTCGCGCACGCCCAGCCCGCCCGAGCGGAGCATCGTGGCCGGCTCGGCGTCGAGCGCGGCAAGCAGCGCTTCGGCCTGGCGTACCACCTCCATGGCCTGCCCCGCCCCCGCGGAGTCGACGCTCTTGAGGTCGCGGGCGGCGCTTTGGATGGCCGGCGGCCGCACCCGCAACGGGCCGAGCGGGCCGGCGTCGCGGCGCAACAGCAGGCCGATCTCGCGGGGAAGCTCCATCGCCTCGCCGGAGATCCGCACCAGCAGCCCGTTGTCGAGCAGCCACCGGACCGGCGAGTCCGCCGCCGCGGTGCCGTTGGTCAAGGTGCCCACCGGTGGACCGTCCGCCAGGCGGTCGAGTACCGCGCGCGCCGGCGGCGGCGCGGCCAGCAGCGTCCGCCGCAGCCGGGCCGGGTCCGCGCACAGGGCCGCCGCGGCCGGGTCCAGCTCCGCGGCGGGTCGTCCCAGCCCGGCCGGGTACGGCGAGGAGACCTCGTCGACGCCGCCGACCACATGCAGGGCCTCGTCCGGACCGGGTACGAGCAGCAGCGCCCGCAGCCGGCCGAGCGCCTCCCGCACACCGGCGGTCTCACCCTTGGCCATCGCGAGCACCGCGTCGACCGAGGTGGTGCCGTCGTCCGGGTCGCGGGTCAGGCGCACCGCGTCGAGCACCTGGAGCGTGAACTGGTCGAGCCCGTCGAGGGCGCGCGCCACCGATACCCGGGACTGGGCCCGCACCGCCAGCGCCGAGAGGTCGGACGGCACGGGCATGACCAGGTCTGGCCGCAGCTGGAGCAGCGCGGCCAGCGCGCGGTCCGGCAGCGACCGCAGCTGTTCGGCGAGTGTGGTGGCCATCGTCATCCAAAGCTAGCTGAGGCCGTCTGTTGGCGCCGCCAGCGTTGTGGGTCAGTCCCTGCGCCCGATGGTTCGCTCGCAAGCTCGCTCACGTGTCAGGATGATCGAGGAAACGGTCTGGGGGAGGAGCACCGGCGTGGCTGAATCGCTGGTTGTCGGGTTCGACCTTGACATGACCCTCGTCGACTCCCGCCCCGGCATCGCCGCCGCCTTCCGCGAGCTGTCCGCCCGCACCGGCGTCTACGTGGACGCCGAGGCCGCGGTGGCCCGCCTCGGCCCGCCGCTTCGCCATGAGCTGCGGCGCTGGTTTCCGCCCGAGCAGTTGGAGGAGGCCGTCGACGGATACCGCGCGCTCTACCCGGAGTACGCGATCACTCCGTCGATGCTGCTGCCCGGCGCCGCGGAGGCGGTCGAGACCGTGCGCGCGCTCGGCGGCAAGGTGGTGGTCGTCACGTCGAAGCTCGGCCGGCTGGCCCGGCTCCACCTCGACCACCTCGGCCTGCCGGTCGACGAGGTGGCCGGCGATCTGTTCGCCGAGGGCAAGGCCACCGCGTTGACCGAGTACGGCGTGCTGCTGTACGTGGGCGACCACGTGGCCGACATGGTCGCCGCACGCACCGCCGCCATCCCCGGCGTCGGTGTCACCACCGGCCCCTGCTCCGCCGACGAGCTCCGGGCGGCTGGCGCCAGCGAGGTCCTGGGTGACCTGAATGGATTCCGAGGCGCGCTGACGGGGTTGCTCCGGTTAGCCTTGTGACAACCAGCAATCCCGCAAACGGAGTTGAGGTCAGCGGTGCCTACGGGTCGAGTGAAGTGGTACGACGCGCAGAAGGGCTACGGGTTCGTCACCAGTGACGAGGGTGGCGATGTCTTCCTGCCCAAAAACGCGCTGCCGGGGGGCGTCACCGACCTCAAGAGCGGCCAGCGGATCGAGTTCGGGGTCGTCGACAGCCGCAAGGGCGCGCAGGCGATGGGCGTGACGCTGCTGGAGGCGCCGCCGTCGGTCACCGAGCTGCGCCGCCGCCCGGCCGAGGAGCTGCACGGCCTCATCGAAGACATGATCAAGGTGCTCGAGGCGAAGGTCATGCCCGACCTGCGGCGCGGCCGCTTCCCGGACAAGAAGACGTCCCAGATGGTCGCCCAGGTCGTGCACGCGGTGGCTAAAGAGCTGGAGATCTGAGCAAGGCCTCGACGGCCTTGTGCCCCTCGCCGCCGAGGTCCTCGGTGAACCCGTTGACGTAGAGCGCGATGTGCTGGTCGACCACGTCCGGCTCCATCTCCTGGGCGTGCGCCAGCACATAGTCGCGGCTCGCCTCGGGATGCGCCCACGCGTAGCGGACCGACGCCCGCACCCAGTCCGCCGCGGCCTGCGGGTCGACCGCGCCGCGGCGGGCCAGGATCGCCCCGAGGGGGATCGGCAGCCCGGTCTCCCCTTCCCACCACTCGCCCAGGTCGGCGAGCGCGGTGAGGCCGTAGCGCTGGTACGTGAAGCGCGCCTCGTGGATGACCAACCCCGCGTCGAAGCGACCCGCCGCGACGCCCGGCATGATCTGGTCGAACGGCACGATCTCCACCTTCGCCGGCGGCCGCTCGGCAGCCCACTGGCGCATCAGCAGGTACGCGGTGGTCCGCTCGCCCGGCACCGCGATGGTCGCCCCGGTCAGGTCCTCCCGCGGCTCCTTGGTGAGCACGAGCGGCCCGCACCCACGCCCGAGCGCCCCGCCGCAGGGCAGCAGGTGGTAGTCGTCCAGCAGCCAGGGCAGCGCCGCATAGCTCACCTTGACCAGGTCGAACGCCCCCTTCTCGGCGGCGGTGTTGGTCACGTCCACGTCCGCGTACGTCACGTCGAACGCTGGCGCCCCCGGCACCAGCCCGTGCACGAGCGCATGGAAGACGAACGTGTCGTTGGGACACGGCGAGATCGCAAGTGAGAGCGCCACAGCTTCACGCTATCCCGGCCAGCAGCTCTCCGGCCCGGTGCACCGCCTTGGTCAGTTGCAACCTCGCCGACAGCACCACCCGACGGATCCTAGAGCCGCCGAGGCCAGGGGTGCTGTGCGAAGAGCTGTCGAGCTGCTCGCACAGACGGGGCACGCGCGCCCGCGTCTGGAGACCGTCGGACTCGGGGTGTTCCCCCTGGTGTGTGCCTGGCAGTGGGGGGTCCGCGGCCTGGAGGCGGCGCGGCGTACCCAACCCCGGAAGGTATCTCGTGGGCGCACAAGCGGGGCAGGTCGACAGCTCCCCGCACGCGGAGGCCCCCAGGTTGCTTCAGCGCCGAGTTATCCACAGGAATGAGGCAGGGATTGAAGCATGGGTGGTGAGTAGGCAGGCTGCCGACATGGTGGAAACGGGCGGCATCGAGCTGGGTGAGACTCTTCGTGCCTTGCGGCGGCGGGCGGATCTCAGTCAGCGGCAGCTGGCGGAGGTGGCCGGCGTGCCCAAAAGCACAGTGGGGCGCATCGAGTCCGGAGCCGCCCTCGATCCGCGGTTCCGGACCGTGGAACGGCTCCTGCGGGCGGCCGGGGGTGAGCTTGCCGTCAGCGATGGGAGCGGGCCGGTGCCGGGCGAGGAGCTGCGTGATCGGGCGGAGCGGCACTATCCAGCCCACCTCGATGTGCGGCCTGTCGAGGAGCTGACGGACTGGGCGGGAGCGTGGTGGGCGCACTGGCACCGGTTGCCGCGGGAGACCTGGCCGTTGCAGCCGCCGGAGTACACCTACGACTTGAGCCGTGGGCGGCGGGAGCGACGGCGGTGGCGGGAGTGGGTGCGGCGGAGCCTTCGCGTGCGGCGAGTGGGGGATGGCGGCGCCGGCGTGGGCGAGGTCTGGCGCTGGGTCGCGGAGGCTGGCGACGGCGTCGTGGTCGGGGAGTTGCGAGCCCTGGTGCGGGCCGGGCATCCCGAGGACACGCCGGGGCGGCGTGAGGTCTTTCTCGACGGCGTGGTGGTGGCCCGAGGGGTGCGCGGTCTGGGGATCGGACGGCGGCTGGTCGGAGAGTTCGCGGCGGAGGTGGAGCGGTCGGGCGTTGAACTCGCGCGGGCGGTGGTCGGGGCGGGGCTGCCGGCGGCGTTCCTGCGGCGGTGTGGGTTTCACGAGGACTCTTGGCGGCCGGTCGCCCTTGTCCTGGGCGCGCGCCGGTCGACGGCGTCAGGACGGGCCGAGGGCGGCGCACAAAGCTGACGGCGCCGCGACGGGGCGAGGGCCGCCCCAACCGCCCAGGAGCGCCGCGTGGTCAGGCGGTCAGCGCGTGGGCGGCTTTGGCCAGCGCGGCGAGGGCGTCGGGGATGCGCCAGGCGCCGCGGTCGCGGGGGCCGATCGGGTTGGAGATGGTGCGTAGCTCGGCGAAGGGGAGGCCGGCGTCGGTGGCGGCGCGGGCGGCGCCGTACCCCTCCATGGCCTCGGCCACCGCGGCCGGGAAGCGGCGGGTGAGGGTTTCGGTGGTCTCGGCTGTGCCGGTCACGGTGTTGACGGTGAGGATGTCGCCGGTGATCGCGTCGGGGAGCGCGGCGTGCAGGCGGGCCAGCAGCATCGGGTCGGCCGGCGCGATCGCGGTGCCGAAGCCCAGGTCGTCCAGCGGGATGAAGCCTTCCGGGGAGTCCGCGCCGAGGTCGGCGGCGATGCTGCGGGTAGCGAGGACGGTGGCGCCGACCGGGGCGCGGCCGGCGAAGCCACCGCCGATGCCGGCCACGACCACGGCTGTGTACGGGCTGCCGGCTGCCTCGGCCAGGGCGAGCAGGCGGGCGGTGCCGGCGGCGGCCGCCGCGGCGCCCACGCCTACCGCGGCGACGGTCACTTCGCTGGCTCCCGCACGGACCGCCTGGGCCTCCGCCTCGACGGCGGTCACGACCAGCAGCGTCATGTGGGCGGGCCGGACGACGGGCGGTACACATGGAAGCCAGGCGGCGGGACGGTGTCCTTTTCCTTCTCCTGCTCAGTTTCCGCGGCCGGTCCGCGATCTAGCGTCGGCTCCGGCTCCGGCTCGGGCGGCGGTGGCGCTGCCTTGCGGCGCCGGCGTGACGTTGGCTTGGTGGGCGGCGGTGCGGAGGGCGGCGGCGAGTCGGCGTCCGGGTCTGCCCGGCCGTTGAGCCGGTCCTTGCGGAGCGTGCCGGCGACCACCACCGCGCGGGCGGCGGCGAGGACCGCGACGACGGCGGCCACTCCGATGCCCAGGCGGCCGTGGAACGGGATGAGGCCCAGCGCGCCGCCGGCCACCCAGGCGAGCATGAGCACGGTCTCGGAGTGGGCGAACGCGCTGGCCCGCAGGCGTTCGCCGATCCGCTCCTGTATGGACGCGTCGACGGCGAGCTTGGAGATGCCGCTCATGAACGCTGTCACCAGGCACAGCAATGCCACCATGGCGAGCGAGAACTTCAGCGTGGTGAGCACCGCCACGCCGGCCACGATCACGAGCCCGCTGGACTGGAGGGCGGCGGGACGGTGGATGCGCATGCGGGTGCCGATGGCGGTGGCGAGGAAGCCGCCCACGCCGAGCGCGCCGCCGGCCAGGCCCAGCGCGAGCTCGTCTCCCAGGTCGCGGCCGAGGAACTCGGTCGTGAGGTTGCCGGACTTGATGGCGAACGCGAGGAAGAGCAACAGGAAGCCGTAGAGCCCGCGGAGCGCGGCGCTGCTGACGAGCGTGGCGATGACCAGCCGGCCGGTGAGTGCGCGGTCGCCGCGGCGCAGGCCCATCGCGGCGAACGGGCGGGGGAGCGTCTCCGGTGGGTCGGAGTCGGCCTTGGGTGGCAGGCGCAGGGCGACGACCATGCCCACCAGGAAGATGATCGAGGCGACGCGCAGCGGCCACTGCGGGCCGAACTTGAAGGCGGCGAGCCCGATCGGGGTCACGGCGGCGCCGGCGATCATGCCGTACACGCCGGCCCGGGCGGCCGCCTGGGACAGGCCCATGCCCTCGGGCAGCAGCCGGGGCACGGCGGCCGAGCGGGCCACGCCGTATGCCCGGGAGAGCGCCAGCACGCCGAACGCCGCCGGGTAGAGCGCGAGGCCGTGGATGTAGTCGGACATCATCCAGGCCAGGAACGCGCGACCGAGCATGGTGGCGGCCAGCGCGTATCGCCGGCCATGGCGGAAGTGGTCGAGCAGCGGGCCGGCCACCGGGGCGAGCACCGCGAACGGGATCATCGTGACCAGCAGGTAGACGGCGACGCCGCTGCGTGCCTCGCCGATCGACGCGCTGAAGAAGATGGTGCCGGCCAGGCCGATCGCGATGAGGATGTCGCCGGCGTACGACGCGGCGTGCAGGTCGAGCAGGCGGGTCATGCCAACCTCGCCGCCGGCGCCCTTGGTGCGGACGGCGCCGACCTTGCGACCCGCCCACCGGCCGCCGCGGACGGAACTACGGCCGAAGAGCCGCGTCCACCGGATCATCGAGCCGACGGCTCGGCCGAGCGATGGCAACAGCGGCATCCCCCCATTTTGGCGCATGGCACAATAGCCGGCGTGACCAGGACCACCGCCGTTCGTGCCGCTCGTCTCGACCAGGTCTGCGCTGACGCGGTCGATCTGGCCCGTTCCGCCATCACCGAGGTCGACGCCGCAGACGTGGGCGAGCATCTCGACGCGGTGGCCGAGGCCGATCGCGTGGTCACCCACTTCTTCGAGTGCCACTTGGCCGGCTACCGCGGCTGGCGGTGGGCCGTGACGGTCACCCGGGTGCCACGCACCAAGCACGTCACGGTCTGCGAGACCGTGCTGCTTCCCGGGCCGGACGCGCTGCTCGCGCCTGGCTGGGTGCCGTGGGAGGAGCGGCTCAAGCCTGGCGATCTGGGCGTCGGCGACCTGCTGCCCACGCCGCCCGACGATGACCGCCTCGCGCCCGGATACATGCTTTCCGACGACCCGGCCGTCGAGGAGGTCTCCTGGGAGCTCGGCCTCGGCCGTTCCCGGGTGATGTCGATGGAGGGGCGGATGGAGACCGCCCAGCGGTGGTACGACGGCGAGCACGGCCCCGAGGCGCCCATCTCGACCGCCGCTCCCCGCACCGCGCGGTGCGGCTCGTGCGGCTTCTACCTCCCGCTGGCCGGGTCGCTGCGGCAGGCGTTCGGTGTGTGCGGAAACCTGTACGCGCCTGACGACGGCCGCGCGGTCAGCGCCGACCACGGCTGCGGCGCGCACTCGGAGGCGACGCGCGTGGCCGAGCCGCCGGTCGACGAGCTGCCCACGGTGTACGACGACAGCGAGGTCGAGGCGGTCGCGGTGAGCCGCGCACCCGGCTCCGTCGAGGTTGGTGAGCCCGCGGAGCCGTACGGGCACGGCTAGGCGTTACGAGCCGCGGCGCCGCCGCCGGTTTCGGTCGTGGCGCAGCATGACGGCCAGGCCGAGAAATCCGAGCAGGAAGCCGGCCAGGCAGGTCCAGAGCCAGTCGGTGTGCCCGTTGTCTTCCAGCCAACCGCGGAAGAAGACCAGGAGCACCAAACCGGCCACCGCCCAGCCCACGATCCCGGCGACGGCGAAGGGCACCATCGGTGGATCGAGCGGCTCCACCCGGGGTGGTGGCTCGTGTTGATCAGACACGAGGCAAGGGTACGGCTTTGTAACTCGCAGGTGCTTCTTCGGTATCCCCTGATCTGGGACGATGCGCGGAACCGTATTCATGATCATAGGTGAGGTTCCATGGACCGTTTCGACCGGTTCTTTGAGATATCCGCCCGTGGTTCCACGTTGGGTCGCGAGATCCGAGGTGGGTTCGCCACGTTCTTCACGATGGCGTACATCGTCGTCCTCAACCCGCTGATCCTCTTCGGCGCGACCGACGGCGACGGTGCGAAGCTGGCCATCCCCGCCGTGGCCGCCGCCACCGCCCTTGTGGCCGGTGTGATGACGATCCTCATGGGTGTCGTGGCCCGCTTCCCGCTGGCTCTGGCCGCCGGGCTGGGTGTCAACGCGCTGGTGGCGTACGAGATCGCGCCCGAGATGACCTGGGCCGACGCGATGGGCCTTGTGGTGATCGAGGGTGTGATCATCGCGATCCTGGTGCTCACCGGCCTGCGTACCGCCGTCTTCCGCTCGGTGCCTACCCAGCTCAAGACGGCCATCGGTGTCGGCATCGGCCTGTTCCTGGCGCTGATCGGCTTCGTGGACGCCGGCTTCGTCAAGGGCAACGCCGGCACCCCGCCGGTCGGGCTCGGCATCGGCGGCGTGATCGTCACCTGGCCGGCGCTGGTCTTCGTGATCGGCCTGCTGGCGACGCTGCTGCTGGTGGTGCGCCGGGTCAAGGGCGCGATCCTGATCGGCATCCTCGGCACCACGGTGCTGGCCGTCATCGTGGAGGCGATCGCCGACGTCGGCCCGGCCGGCGGCCCGCAGGGCAACCCGCACGGCTGGTCGCTCAACGTGCCCGAGTGGCCGTCCACCTGGGACGCCACGCCCGACCTGTCGCTGCTGGGCGAGTTCAACGTGCTGGGCGCGTGGGACCGGGCCGGCGTGCTCGTGGCGCTGATGTTCGTCTTCACGCTGCTGCTCACCGACTTCTTCGACACGATGGGCACGATGGTGGCGGTCGGCCAGGAGGGCAACCTGCTCGACGACAACGGCCAGCCGCCGCGTACCCGGGAGATCCTGCTTGTCGACTCGGTGGCCGCCGCCGCGGGTGGCGCGGCGAGCGTGTCGAGCAACACCTCGTACATCGAAAGCGCCGCGGGTGTCGCCGAGGGTGCCCGGACCGGTGTGGCCAACCTTGTCACGGGTGCGCTTTTCCTGGTCGCGGTCTTCCTCGCGCCGCTGGTGGAGCTCGTGCCGTTCGAGGCGGCGTCGGCGGCGCTGGTGATCGTCGGCTTCCTGATGCTCACCGCGGTACGCACGATCGACTGGACCGACTACGAGATCGCGATCCCGGCGTTCCTGACGATCGTGCTGATGCCGTTCACCTACTCGATCTCGAACGGGATCGGGGCCGGCGTGATCACCTACGTGCTGATCAAGCTGGTCAAGGGGAAGGCGCGCGAGGTACACCCGCTGCTGTATGCCGTCGCCGGGCTCTTCGTGCTGTACTTCCTACGCGGCCCGGTCGAGACGCTGCTCTTCTGAGCGTTCCCTGAACGTGATCGCAGTCATATTCGGTGGTCGTTAGCCTAGCTTATTAGTTAGGCTAACGACCGTGACGGAGCGGACGGTGATGGCGGTGCCAGTTACCGCTGTGCAGCTCGCGCCGATGGTGCGCGATGCGATCACCAGGCTCAACCGGCGGGTCCGGCAGACCCGGCCCGTCGGTGACCTCACGGCGACCCAGCTCAACGCATTGACCAGCCTCGAGCTGGCCGGTGCGCTGACACCCAGGGAGCTCGCCGACGTCGAGCGGGTCCAGCCCCCGACGATGACGAAGATCATCGCGAAGCTGGAAGAGCGTGGCCTCGTGCAGCGCTCGCCCCACCCGACCGACGGGCGGCAGGTCATCCTGGCGGCGACAGAGGCCGGTCGTGCGGTGCTCGCCCAGTTCGAGCGGGCCCGTGACGAGTGGCTGGCCAGCCGCCTGGCCGAGCTGCGCCCGGAGGAACGCGACACGCTACGGCGAGCCGCCGAGATCCTGCGAAAGCTCGCCAGCGCCTGACGGCCCCCATCGGTGCCGCTTCGTCCACTGTGGATGACGCGCATCATCGGTGAGGGAGGCGCACTCTCAAGTGCGGGCAAAGCTGAGCACCACATTCCAGTCCTTGACGGTCCGCAACTACCGGCTCTTCGCGACCGGTCAGCTGATCAAGCTGATCGGCGTCTGGATGATGTTCATCGCCCAGGACTGGCTGGTCCTCGAACTGTCGGACGACTCCGCCACCGCCCTGGGCGTGGTGACGGCGCTCCAGTTCACGCCCGTGCTGCTGCTTACGCTCTTCTCCGGCCGCCTCGCCGACCGCTACGACAAGCGCCTGCTCCTGCTCATCGGAAACGGCGCGTGGAGCGTGCTGTCCCTCGGCATGAGCGTCCTCGTGGTGAGCGGCGCGGTGCAGCTGTGGCATGTGTTCGTCTTCGCCGGCCTGCTCGGCACCGCCAACGCGGTGGAGACGCCGGTGCGGCAGGCGTTCGTCTCCGAGCTGGTCGGCACCCGGCTGCTGCCCAACGCGCTTTCGCTCTCCGCGGCCACGTTCAACACCGCGCGGATCGTGGGACCGGCGGTGGCCGGTGTGGCGATCGCGGCGTTCGACGTGGGTCCGGTCTTCATGATCAGCGCGGTCAGCTCGCTCGCCCCGCTGCTCATGGTGGCCCGGATGCACGCTGACGAGCTGCACCGCCCGGAGTTGCCGCCGATCGACGAGCGCGACGCGGCGAAGGTGACCGACGGCCTGCGGTACGTGGCCCGCCGGCCCGACCTCGTCATGCCGATGGCGCTGATCATGGTGATCGGCATGGTGCTGTTCAACTTCCAGCTCACGCTCGCCGCGCTGGCCAAGACCGTCTTCAACACCGGCGCCGCCTCCTTCGGCCTCTTCACCACCGCGCTCGCGGTGGGCGCCCTGGGTGGGGCGCTGGCCGGCAGCGGCCGGCGTGAGCGGCCCTCGGCGTACGTGGTGATCGGCGCCGCCTTCGCATTCAGCGTGCTCGGCACATTGGTCGGCCTCGCCCCGGCGTACTGGCTGGTGACCGTGCTGCTCGTGCCCACCGGGTTCTTCATGGTGTACTTCGCGCAGGCCTCCAACCAGCGTGTCCAGCTCAGCGTCGACCCGGCCTACCGCGGTCGCGTGATGGCGCTGTGGGTGCTGGTCTTCCTGGGCACCAACCCGGTCGGCGCGCCGCTCATCGGCCTGGTGGCGGAGAAGTTCGGCGCCGGCGTGAGCATCTGGGCCGGCGGCCTGATCTCCATCGCCGCGGCGCTCCTCGCGCTGGCCTGGCAGCTGCGCCGCACCGGCGGGCGGCTGCGGCTGCGGCTGCGCCCGCTGCCCCGGCTGTACGTGATCCACGCGGGAGTGTCGTAGGCGCGTGCTTGACTGGCGGGCATGGAGCGGTTGCGATTCCTGCGCTGCCTGGCCGACGACGAGGCGCGGCTCCGCGAGGTGGCGGCCCGCGATCTCGACGCGGATGTGCCCAGCTGTCCTGGTTGGACGGTGGCCGACCTGGTCCGCCACGTGGGTGAGGTCTACCTGCACAAGGTGGAGTGCATCCGCACCGGCCTGCGCCCGTCCCACTGGCCGCCACCCAGCCTGGAAAAGGAGGATCCGCTGCCACTCCTCGACCGCGCCTACGCCGCGCTCGTCGACGAGTTGGGTCGCGATCCGTCCGCGCCGGCCTTCACGTGGTTCGAGCCGGATCAGACGGTCGGGTTCTGGGTGCGCCGCATGGCGCAGGAGACGGTGATCCACCGGGTCGACGCCGAGCTGGCCCTCCGCCTGGAGGTCACGCCGATCCCCGACGATCTCGCGGTCGACGGCATCGACGAGGTGCTCCACCTCTTCTTGGCGTACGAGACGGCAGGCGCCCCGGAGGCCTTCGGCGCCGCGCTGTCGCAGAGCGACGGCCACGCGGTGCTGGTCGCCGCCGGCGACGCGCGCTGGTCGGTCACGCCGGCCCCCGAGGGCGTGCTGGTCGGGCCGGCGGACGGTCGGTCGGCAGCCTCGGTCACCGGCGACCCGCAGAGTGTCCTGCTGTGGCTGTGGGGTCGGGCCGGCGGCGACACGGTCCGGCTGGAGGGCGACCGGGAGCGGATCGACGGCCTGCGCGACCTGCTCCGTGACACCACACAGTGAGTCCGCCTTCCGTCAATTGAAACCGGTAGCAATAGTCGAAGATTCGGCTTAGCGTGAAGGATCGTGGCCATCATGCACGCGGTTGTGCTGGCACTAGCGCTGATAGCGCTGGTGTGCCTGCCGTGCCTGGTGGCCCTTTTCATCTGTGCGGAGGGCACGGCGGGCCGTGTCCGGCGTCGGGTGCGTGACCAGCGCGACCGTCGCGACCTGCACCGCCTCGACCGCACGCTGAGCCAGCAGAGCATCTCGCTCGCCGAGCTCGACCAGCACCAGCCGAGCATCCAGCAGATAGCGGCAGACCTGCGCCGCCTCGACCACCAGCGCCTCGGCATCGCCACCCGTTCCAAGGTCTGGCACGCCGCCGTGCTGCTGGCCTACGACGACCGGCTCCGTCTGGCCAGCCGCTGCCTCGGCGTCTGCGAGCACCTCGGCCAGCTCGACGGCGTCGACCTGGAGATCGAGCGGGTCCGGGTCGAGGGCGAGCTCGAGGCGGCCGGCCTACACCTGCGCTCGACAGCGCCACGCCACCAGGATCATTGAGGCGTTGCGGCTCTTCGTCGCGGTCTACCCGCCGGAGCACGTGGCCGACGACTTCGCCGCCCACGTCGAGCAGCTGCGGGTCAGCCAGGCCCTCCGTGAGGGCGTCAACACCCGAGTCGCTTCGCGCGCCAACTGGCACGTGACGCTCGCGTTCCTCGCAGACGTCCCCGACGACCGGTCGACCGACGCGGCCAACGCCGTCGAGCGGGCCGCCGCCCTCGCCGCGCCCTTCGAGGTGCGGCTGGGCGGCGGTGGCCGGTTCGGGCGCGGCCGCTTCACCATCCTGTGGGTCGGTGTCGGCGGCGACGTGCCGGCGCTTGCCGGGCTGAGCCGCGGCGTGCGGCGCGAGCTCAAGCGGGCCCGCCTCGCCTACGACCCCAAGCCGCTCCGGCCGCACCTGACCGTGGCCCGCCCCGGCGACCGCGTCGACCGGTCCGCGGTGGAAGCCGACCGGGCCGCCCTCGACGCCTACGAGAGTCCACGGTGGACGGTGGCCGAGGTGGTGCTGATGCGCAGCCACCCCGGCCCCAAACCCACCTACGACCAGCTTGGCGCCTGGCCGCTTTGAGCGCGATTTCAGCTCTTAACCGTTCTAGAGACCTTTCGGGGTCAGGGTCGCCGCTCGTCGTGCGTTGCTTCAAGGCAGATCTGCCCATGTCCGCGTCAGCTGCGGACCGTATGCTCCCGCGGGCACCGCTCCCGGCCGGCGGCTCGCAGCGCTCGCCGAAACCCCCGGCCGTCCACTGCCAGCTCCGCGAGACAAGCCCGAGCGGGTCTACACGGCCCCACCTGCACCATCCTGACGCAACGTAACCAGCCCAGAGGTCAGGACTTCAAGATCTAGGAGACTTAGGGTTGAAATAGCGCCTTAACTCTCCTAGATCTCGAATCTCGCGCCGCTCACGCCGCCGCGGCGGTTACCCGCGGCGACGAAAACCCGCAGCTTTCCCAGAGCGCCGATCCGGGAACAGACATTGTGGACAAACAGCGACCGTCGCGGCGGCCCAACGGGGTGAGCGCGACCAGCGGCGGACGGGCGAGGCCGCGGGAGCAGCGGTCTGGACCACGACGGACGTCGCGGTAGCTCAAATCTTTTGTCCTAATAGGAACTCAGCGCCCGGGCCACCTCGACTCGAAACGTCTCGAGATCGCGTCTGGCGGGGTTACCAGGCCCAGGCTTCCGGGGCGGGGCCGCCGCTGCCTATGGGTGGGAAGAGCTCGTCGAGCTGGGCGAGCACGTCGTCGGAGAGCACCACGTCGAGGGCGCCGAGCGAGGCGTCGAGCTGGTCGGCCGTGCGTGGTCCGATGATCGGGGCGGTGACGCCGGGGCGGGACAGCAGCCAGGCCAGCGCCACGTTGGCCGGGTCGTAGCCGAGGTCGGCGGCCAGCTTTTCGAACGCCTCGATCGTCGACCGGTGCTCGGCCAGCGTGTCGGCGGCACGTCCGCTCTTGGCCCGCGCCGCGCCGCCCTCGGCCAGCTTGCGGACCGCTCCGCCGAGCAGGCCGCCGTGCAGCGGTGACCACGGGATGATCCCGATCCCGTACCGCTGGGCGGCCGGTACCACCTCCAGCTCGACGTGGCGGGTGAGCAAGTTGTAGAGGCACTGCTCGGACACGAGCCCCAGGAAGTGCCGTGCCGACGCGGTCTCCTGCGCCTGCGCGAGGTGCCAGCCGGCGAAGTTGGACGAGCCGACGTAGAGCACCTTGCCCTGGTCTACCAGCGTCTGCATCGCCTGCCAGATCTCCTCCCACGGCGTCTCCCGGGAGATGTGGTGCATCTGGAGAAGGTCGATCCAGTCGGTCTGGAGGCGGCGCAGCGAGTCTTCGGCGGAGCGGATGATGTGGCGGGCGGAGAGGCCGCGCTCGTTGGGCCAGTCGCCCATCCGGCTGTACACCTTCGTGGCCAGGACCACCTTCTCCCGCCGGCCGCCACCTTGGGCGATCCAGCGGCCGATGATCTGCTCGGTGACGCCCTCGCCGAGCTTCCAGCCGTAGACGTTGGCGGTGTCGAAGAAGTTGATGCCGTGCTCGAGCGCCTGGTCCATCACGGTGAAGCTGTCCGGCTCGCTGGTGTGCGGGCCGAAGTTCATCGTGCCGAGGCAGAGGCGGCTGACCGACAGGCCGGTGCGGCCCAGGTTGGTGTACTCCATGCGCCCAACCCTGCCACGCGGCAGGCGAAGATCAGGAGGTCTCGCGGGCGGCCGGGCCGGTGCCGAAGAGCACGTCATCCCAACTGGGCAGGCGCTTGCGCGGCTTGGCTCCGGGCTCGGTGGACTCGCTCGCGGCGGCAGCGGCGCCGGTGGTGCGCCGGGGGCGCAGCACGGCCAGCGACGGCACCGCCGGCACCTCCTTGGGGAGGTCGCTGTCGTCGTCGAAGGCCGAACCCTGACCGCCGCCGAGCAGTGCGGCCGCGCCACCGGAGACGGCCGGGCGTTGCCGGGCCGGCTCGCTCGGGGCGGCGGCCGGGTCGAGGCCGCGACCGGGGGAGCTGACCGGGCGGTCGAGCGAAGCGAGGAGCGCATCGCGGCCGGCGCGGATCGGGTCGCGGGTGCGCGACTTGTCGCCGGCGGCGGGCAGGCCGTGGCCGCCGCGGCTGGGCTCGGCGCGGGACGGGCCGGGCAGGCCGTGGCCACTGCGCTCGACCGGCGGCTCCTGCCCGAGGATCTGGGTCGGGCGCTCGGCGCACAGGTATTGCGCCATGTCGTCGTGTGGGGAAACCATCTGGCGGGTCTTGTCGAGCTCCCAGATCGCCTGCGCCGTGGCCTTGCCGGAGGGCCAGGTGGCCACGATCCGCCAGGTGCCGTCGTCGCGCCGGTAGGCGTCCCAGGAGATTTTTTCGGAGTCGATGCCGTGCTGGGCGAGGCGGCTGTCGACGACCTCGGCGAGCGGCGCGCCCTTTTCGGACGACTTCAGGCGGGTGCGGCGGGCGTGCTGGGCGAGCATCGCCCGCTCCTGGAGGACCGGGCCGGCGTAGCGCAACACGCGGTCGACCGGCACGCCGGCGATGCGGGCCACGTCGTCGGCCGACTCACCGGAGCGGATGCGGGCCTGGATGTCGCGCGGGGACAGCGACGGGGCGGGCTCGCTGCCGCTGGCGACCGCGAACGTGATCGGCCCGGCGCCCGGCTCGGCGTGCAGCGCGGTGGAGATCCGCTCGTCGAGCGGGAGCGCGAGGAGCCGGCCCACCTCGTCGGCGAGCACCAAGGCTTGGCCGTCCTCGGAGAGGGCGACGAAGCGTACTGGCCGCATCGCGTTGCCTCCGTCCCGCTTCGCTGGCCTGCGCCACCTCTAGCCAGGCCAGGCCAGAGATGTCCTCGGCACACGGTACGCGCAATCTACCTGCCGCGGGGGGAGGCCACGCGGCATGTCGCGCGGCCCGCCACCCGTCAGAGCCGCTCGACCACGTAGTCGATGCAGGCGGTCAGCGCGTCGACGTCGCTCGGCTCGACGGCCGGGAAGAGCGCCACGCGCAGCTGGTTGCGGCCAAGCTTGCGGTAGGGCTCGGTGTCGACGATGCCGTTGGCCCGCAGCACCTTCGCGATGGCCGAGGCGTCGACGCCGTCGGCGAAGTCCACAGTGGCCACCACGTTGGAGCGCAGTGCCGGGTCGCTCACGAACGGCGTGGCGACGCTGGAGCGCTCGGCCCAGCCGTACACGATCGCCGCGCTCTCGGCTGTGCGCTTGGCCGCCCAGGACAGGCCGCCCTGCCCGAGCATCCAGTCGGTCTGCTCGGCGGCCAGGAAGATCGTGGCCAACGCGGGCGTGTTGTAGGTCTGCTCCAGCCGCGAGTTGTCGATCGCGGTGACCAGGTCGAGGAAGCCCGGGATGTAGCGGCCCGACTGCTTGATCTCGGTGGCCCGGGCGAGCGCGGCCGGGGACATCAGGGCGATCCAGATACCGCCGTCGCTGCCGAAGCACTTTTGCGGCGCGAAGTAGTAGACGTCGCTCTCGCGCACGTCGACGTCGAGGCCGCCGGCGCCGGAGGTGGCGTCGACGAGCAGCAGCGCGTCGTCGTCGGCGCCGGCCACCCGCTTGATCGGCACGGCCACGCCGGTGGAGGTCTCGTTGTGCGGGGTGCCGTAGGCGTCGACACCGGCCTCGGCCTCGAGCGTGGGCGCCGAGCCCGGGTCGGCCTTGCGCACGGTCGGCTCGCCGAGGAACGGCGCGGCCTTGACCGAGGCGGCGAACTTGGCGCCGAACTCGCCGAAGCTGGCGAACTGGGCCCGGTCGCGGATCAGCCCGAACGTCGCCACCTCCCAGAAGGCGGTGGTGCCGCCGTTGCCGAGGACGACCTCGTAGCCCTCGGGCAGGGAGAAGAACTCGGCGATGCCCCGGCGCAGCCGCGCGACCTGGTCGCGGACCGTCTTTTGCCGGTGGGAGGTGCCGAGGTAGGTGGTCGCCACGCCGGCCAGCGCCGACACGGACTCGGGGCGCACCTTGGACGGCCCGCAGCCGAAGCGGCCGTCGGCGGGCTTGAGGTCGTCGGGGATCCGGATGCTCGGTGTGTCAGCCACGGCGGACATCTTTCCACCGAACTCCGGCGGGCCGGGATACGGCCCGCCGGAGTGTAAGCAAGGGCACGCCGCCCGTGATCTTCTACAGGCCGTGCGGCACGGTGTCCCAGCCTTCGACGTCGGTGGGCTTGCGCGGTGCCGGGCCGACGTACGTCGCGGAGGGGCGGACCAGCCGGTTGAGCCCCTTCTGCTCCAGGATGTGCGCGCTCCAGCCGCCCATCCGCGCGCAGGTGAACATCGACGTGAACATGTGCGAGGGCACCTCGGCGAAGTCGAGCACCACCGCGGACCAGAACTCGACGTTGGTGGCCAGCACCCGGTCGGGCTTGCGGTTGTGCAGCTCCTCCAGCGCGGCCTTCTCCAGCGCCTCGGCGATCTCGAAGCGTGGGGCGCCGAGCTCCTTGGCGGTGCGGCGCAGCACGCGGGCCCGCGGGTCTTCGGCGCGGTAGACGCGGTGGCCGAAGCCCATCAGCCGCTCGCCGCGGTCGAGCACGCCCTTGACGTACCCCTCGGCGTCGCCGCTGCGCTCCACGGCCTCGATCATGTGCAGCACGCGCGAGGGCGCGCCGCCGTGCAGCGGGCCGGAGAGCGCGCCGATGCCGGACGAGATGCAGGCGGCCGCGTCGGCGCCGGTGGAGGCGACGACCCGGGCGGTGAACGTCGAGGCGTTCATGCCGTGCTCGGCGGCGGAGATGAAGTACGCGTCGACGGCCTTGACGTGCCGCGGGTCGGGCTCGCCGCGCCACCGCTTCATGAACCGCTCGACGATCGTCGAGGCCTTGTCGATCTCCTTCTGCGGCACGGCCGGCAGGCCCAGCCCGCGGGCCGACTGGGCGACGAACGACAGAGCGGTGACCGACACGCGGGCGAGGTCTTCGCGCGCCTGCACGTCGGAGATGTCCAGCAGCTGGGAAAGCCCCCAGTACGGCGCGAGCATCGCCACGGCCGACTGCACGTCGACCCGGATGTCGCCGGAGTGCACCGGCACCGGGAACGGCTCGGCGGGCGGCAGCCCGGGCCCGAATCGACCGTCGACCAGCAACGCCCAGACGTTGCCGAACGAGACCTGACCGATCAGATCTTCGATGTCGACACCGCGGTAACGTAGCGCGCCGCCCTCTTTGTCGGGCTCGGCGATCTCGGTCTCAAAGGCGATCACGCCTTCCAGTCCCGGCTTGAAGTCGGACATTTCGCTCTCCCGGATCTGCTATCGCCAAGCCACGGGGTGGCCGCGGCAGGTTGCGTGCCATCTTGCCTGGTGGGTAACTAAGTTTGCGAGTGCTGGGTCTTGTGGTACATGCGACATCATCCCTTTTCCGCCGAGTTAACGGGGGGTTACCCCTCGCGCCAAGAGGATGGGGCCGTGATCGCAGACACACCCGAGCCCGCTGACATGCGTCGCGACTACGGCACCGGGAAGGCGCTTTCTCGCGACGACCTGGCCCCCGACTGGTGGACCCAGTTCGATCGATGGTTCGCCGACGCGGTCGACGCCGGCCTGCCCGAGCCGAACGCGATGATCGTCGCCACCGCCGACCCCGCCGGCCGGCCCAGCGCCCGCACCGTGCTGCTCAAGGGGTACGACGAACGAGGCCTGGTCTTCTACACCAACTACGAGTCGCGCAAGGGCACCGAGGCGGCCGCCAACCCGTACGCCAGCGTGGTCTTCCCGTGGTTCGCGATGCGCCGCCAGGTCGTGGTCGGCGGCGCCGTGACCCGGGTGACCCGCGCGGAGACCGAGGCGTACTTCGCCACCCGCCCGCGCGAGTCCCAACTGGGCGCCTGGGCCAGCCCGCAGTCCCAGGTGGTGCCCGACCGGGCCGCGCTGGACCGGGCGTACGAGCAGACCGAGAGGAGGTTTCCGGAGCGGGTGCCGGCGCCCGAGCACTGGGGTGGGCTGCGTGTCGCGCCACACACCGTCGAGTTCTGGCAGGGCCGCACCGGTCGGTTGCATGATCGGTTGCGCTACCGCCGCACCGACGAGGGAGTGTGGACCATCGAGCGGCTGGCCCCTTGACGGATAGCCTCACCCGGCGCTCTGCTGGTCGCGCTCGCTTCGCTCGCTGGGCGCGCCGGGCGGCCGGCTTCCGCCGCCCTCGTCGCTCCGCTCCTCGGACCGGCGGTCGCCACCCCCGGCGCTGGGCGATCGACGTCCGACCGCTCAGCGTTCCCGCGTACCGGCGCATGTGGCTCGGCAACGCGGTCTCCTTCTTCGGCTTCCAGCTCACCGCCGTCGCGGTGCCGGTCGAGATGTTCGCGATCACCGAAGACTCGTTCTGGGTGGGCCTGCTCGGCGTCGCCGGCCTCGTACCGCTGATGGTCTTCGGCCTCTGGGGCGGCGCGGTGGCCGACGCGGTCGACCGCCGCCGGCTGCTGCTGGCCAGCTCCACGCTGATGTGGGCGTCGACCGGCGGCCTGCTGGTGCAGGCGCTGCTTCAGGTGGGCAGCCCGCTGCTGCTGCTCGGCTTGGTGGCGGTGCAGACGATCGCGTTCGCGATCAGCTCGCCGACCCGGCAGGCGATCATCCCGCGGCTGGTCGGGCCGGAGCTCGTGCCGGCGGCCAACACGCTCAGCTTCACCACCACCAGCGGCAGCGCGGTGGTCGGGCCGCTGGCCGCGGGCCTGATCTTCGGGACCTTCGGCACGGACACCGGGCTGCCCATCGCGTACGGCGTGGACGCCCTGTTCTTCGCCATCTCCTTCTGGGCCACCCTGCGCCTGCCAGCCATCCCGCCCGGCGTCGAGCGGGCCACGATGGGGCTGCGCAGCGTCGTGGACGGCATCCGCTACCTGGCGACCACGCCGGTGCTGCTGCTCTCGTTCGCCATCGACCTGATCGCGATGGTGCTGGCCATGCCGCGGGCGCTGTTCCCCGAGGTGGCCGAGGACCGGTTCGGCGGCGGCGCCGCGGTCGGCTGGCTCTACAGCGCGATCGCGATCGGCTCGGTGATCGGCGGGCTGACATCGGGCTGGATCGGCCGGGTCCGCAAGCAGGGCGTGGCGCTGACCGCCGCGGTGGTCGCCTGGGGCATCGCGGTCGGAGTGTCCGGCTTCGCCCGCCACCTGTGGCTGGTGGTGCTGCTGCTCGCCTTCGCTGGCGCGGCCGACCTGGTGAGCGCGGTCTACCGCCAGTCGATCCTCCAGACGTACGCGCCGGACCGCTTCCAGGGGCGCCTTCAGGGGGTGTTCATCACGGTTGTCGCCGGTGGTCCGCGGCTGGGCGATTTGCGGGCCGGTGCGATGGCCGGGCCGTGGGGCGTCACGCTCGCCTGGGCCGGCGGCGGGTTCGCGGCCGCGGTGCTGGCGTTGGTGCTGGTGCTGGCCTTCCCCGCGCTCCTGCGCTACCAGATATCGTCAGCCGATGGACAACGGTAGGACCCCGCTCTCCGGGGCACAGTGGACGATCGCGGCCGAAGGCCACGAGGCCGTCGTGGTCGAGGTCGGCGGAGGGCTGCGGCACTACCGGTGGCGCGGGGTCGACTACGTGGACGGGTACGGCGACGACGAGCTGCCGCCGGGCTGTGCCGGACAGATCCTGGCGCCCTGGCCCAACCGGATCCGTGACGGCCAGTACACCTTCGGCGAGCGGCAGCTCCAGCTCTCGATCACCGAGCCGATCCGCAACAACGCGATCCACGGCCTGGTCAACTGGCAGCCCTGGACGTTGGCCGAGCGCTCGGCCGACGCGGTGACGATCGAGTGCGCGATGCCGGCCCAGCCGGGCTACCCGTGGCCGCTGCGGCTGCGCGCCGAGTGGCGGGTCGGCGGGGACGGGCTGCGGGTCACCCACTCGGTCACCAACGCCGCCCACGAGCCGTGCCCGTTCGGCTTCTCCGTCCACCCTTACCTGCGCCTGCCCGGCGCCCGCGCCGACGACCTGCTGCTGCGCGTGCCGGCCCGCAGCCGCGTGCTGGTCGACGGCCGGCTGCTGCCGATCGGCGCGCAGAAGGTGGCCGGCACCGAGTTCGACTTCACCGAGCCGCGCCGCATCGGCACCACGGTGTTGGACACCGCGTTCGGCGACGTCGACCGGCGCGAAGACGGCGGCTCCGCCGTCACCCTGTCCACATCGGATGGAGAGCACGCGGTCACGATCTGGGGCGACGCCGCGTTCGGCTGGTGGCAGGTGTTCAGCAGCGACACGCTCACCGGCGACCGGTTCCGCCGCGCGGTGGCGATCGAGCCGATGACCTGCGTGCCCGACGCGTTCCGCTCCGGGCGTGGGCTCGTCGTGTTGGAGCCGGGCCAGACCTGGAGCGGCACCTGGGGCATCACGCCGTCCGCGGGCGGCTGAGCCGGGGTGGAGTTCCGCGACGTCGTGCGGCGCCGGCGGATGGTTCGCAACTACGACCCCGACCGTCCGGTGCCGCCCGAGGTGGTCGACCGCCTGCTCGCCCACGCCACCCGGGCGCCGTCCGCCGGATTCTCCCAGGGCTGGGGGTTTCTGGTCCTGGAGGAGCCCGCCGACCGGGAGCGGTTCTGGGCCACCACGACACCCGAGGGGCAGGCGATGACCGGCTGGCTGGCCGGCATGCGCCGCGCCCCGCTGCTCGTGGTCGCGCACTCCAACCGGTCGGTGTACCTCGACCGGTACGCGGAGCCGGACAAGGGCTGGACCGACCGCGACCCGGGCCGCTGGCCGGCGCCGTACTGGGACATCGACGCCGGCTTCGCGAGCATGTTGATGCTGCTCACGGCCGTCGACGAGGGCCTGGGCGCGTGCTTTTTCGGCATCCCGCCGGCGCGTATCGCGGCGTACCGGGAGCAGTTCGGGGTGCCGGCGGACTTCTCCCCGATCGGGGCGATCACGGTCGGCTATCCGGCCCCGGACCGCCGCTCGCCGTCGCTCAAGCGCGGCCGGCGGCCACCCGACCAGGTCATCCACCGTGGGCACTGGACTGGACAGCGTGCAATATAGCCGACATCAGGGAACAAACCGAGGTGTCGGCGCCGGTCGCTAGGCTGGCATGCGGTCGACACCGGTAAGAGCCGGCACAGGTAAGAACGGTACGGCGACATGGGAGGGGAGCGTGCCGTCGTGATCTTCAAAGCGGTTCGGGACGGGCGTCCGTATCCCGACCACGGTCTGACGCTGAAGCAGTGGGCGGAGATCCCGCCACGGCCGATCCGGATCGACCAGCTCATCACGACAAAGCGCGAGCTCGCCCTCGACAAGCTCCTCGCCGAAGACTCGACCTTCTACGGCGACCTGTTCCCGCACGTCGTGCAGTGGAACGGCGGGCTCTACCTCGAAGACGGCCTGCACCGGGCGCTGCGCGCGGCCCTTCAGCAGCGCAACCAGATCCACGCCCGAGTGCTGGTGCTGACCTGATGCGCGCACTGCCGCTCGACCTGATCGACGTCGACTCGCTGCACACCGACGAGGAGCGGCAGATCCGCGCCGTCGTGCGCAAGGTCGTCGACAGCCTGGTGCGCCCGCACGTCGCCGAGTGGTACGAGCGGGGGCAGGTGCCGGCCCGCGACCTCGCGCTGGAGTTCGGCAAGCTCGGCCTGCTCGGCATGCACCTGACCGGATACGGCTGCGCCGGCGCCTCCGCCGTGGCGTACGGGATGGCCTGCCTGGAGCTCGAGGCGGGCGACTCGGGCGTGCGTTCGCTGGTCTCGGTGCAGGGCTCGCTGGCCATGTACGCGATCTGGCGCTTCGGCAGTGCCGAGCAAAAGTCGCAGTGGCTGCCCCGGATGGCCGCCGGCGAGGCGCTGGGCTGCTTCGGGCTCACCGAGCCCGATCACGGCTCCGACCCGGCGTCGATGACGACGCGGGCCCGTCGCTCCGGCGATGACTGGCTGCTCAGCGGCACCAAGATGTGGATCACCAACGCGCCGGTCGCCGATGTGGCGGTGGTCTGGGCGCGGGCCGAGGAGGCCGTGCGCGGCTTCGTCGTGCCGATGGACTCACCCGGCGTCACTGCCCGCGAGATCCAGCACAAGATGTCGCTGCGCGCCTCCTCGACCGGTGAGCTGGTGCTCGACGACGTGCGGCTGCCCGCCGACGCCGTGCTCCCCGAGGTCGAGGGGCTGAAAGGCCCGCTGTCCTGCCTGACCGAGGCCCGCCAGGGCATTTCCTGGGGCGCGCTGGGCGCGGCGCGGGAGTGCCTGCACACGGCGCTCGACTACGCGGTGTCGCGGGAGCAGTTCGGCCGGCCGATCGGCGCCTTCCAGCTGACCCAGGCCAAGCTCGCCGACATGGCGGTCGAGCTGCAAAAGGGATACCTGTTGGCGCTGCACCTCGGCCGCCTCGCCGACGCCGGCAAGGTCCGCCCCGAGCAGGTCAGCGTCGCCAAGCTCAACAACGTGCGGGAGGCCCTCGCGATCGCCCGGCAGTGCCGCACGATCCTCGGCGCCAACGGCATCAGCGGTGAGTACCCGGTGCTCCGCCACGCCAACAACCTGGAGAGCGTGCTGACCTACGAGGGCACCTCCGAGATCCATCAACTTGTCATCGGGCAAAAGCTGACCGGCCTGTCGGCGTTCGGCTGAACGTGCGAGTGTCGCACCCGGGCCGTACCGTTCTCTTAAGGGTCTCTTAAGCCCAGTCTCAAGAGGACGGTGATCGGGACATGGACCACCCGACCAGCGAGTTTTCCGAGTATCGAAAGGGTCAGGCCACGGCGGAGGAGTCACGGCCCGACCCGCGGTTTCACGACGACGAGGAGACCACGCCCGAGACACCCCGCGCGCGCCGCGGCCGGGCCCTGTTCTGGCTGGCCGGCGCGGTCGGGCTGATCGTGGTCCTGGTGCTCAGCGTCCAGGCGGTCGGGCTGTGGCCGAGCTGGCGTAACCCGTTCGCCCAGGAGACCAAAGACCGCAGCCAGCCGCCGCTGCTTCAGTCCATCCAGGATCTGAGCCGCTACGTGGCCGCGGAGGGCAATTTCCAGGTCGTCATCGACCTCGAAAAAGACCGCAAGTACGTGCCGGACTTCCTGGTCAACCAGCGCACGCTCTTCGTCGGTGCGGGCCGGGTCGAGGCCTACGTCGACTTCGGCAAGATCGGCGACGGCGCGATCGTCGAGTCCGCCGACCGCACGTCGGCCGAGGTCACGCTGCCCGGGCCGCAGCTCACCGAGGCCTCGCTCGACCTGGAAAAGAGCTACGTCTTCGCCGAGGAGCGCGGCCTGCTCAACAGGCTCGGTGAGGTGTTCGGCGGTGATCCAAACCGCCAGCAGGAGGTCTACCAGCTGGCCCAGGAGCGGATCACCGGGGCCGCGCGAGACAGCGGCCTCGTGCAGCGGGCCGAGGAAAACACCCGCAAGATGCTTGAAGGCCTGCTGCGATCACTCGGTTACACACAGGTCAAGGTCACCTATACCGCCGCATAGCGGCGGGTGCGGTCGCGGCGCCACCCGCTATCCTCATGCGGGTGGCGCGAGCCTTTGCGCTTGGCGACGCGCCGGGCGAGGATCAAAACATCGCGCGTAGAGTGCGCCGGCAAGGACAATCAGCGTTGTGACCGGGAGTATGCCTGTGGCCAGCACCGTGGCGAAGGACGACGTCGACATCGAGGTCACCGTCCTGTTGCCCTGCCTCAACGAGGCGGAGACGCTCGAGGTCTGCGTGACCAAGGCGCGCCGCGCGCTCGACGACCTGGGCGTGGTCGGCGAGGTGCTGGTCAGCGACAACGGCTCGACCGACGGCTCGCAGGACATCGCGATCAAGGCCGGCGCCCGGGTCTCGCACGCGCCGGTCCGCGGATACGGCGGCGCGCTGCTCAACGGCATCGCCGAGGCGCGCGGTAAGTACATCATCATGGGTGATGCGGACGATTCGTACGACTTGTCCAATCTTGAGCCGTTCATCCGTGAGCTCCGGGCCGGCCACGACCTGGTGATGGGCAACAGGTTCCGCGGCGGCATCGCGCCCGGCGCCATGCCCCCGCTGCACCGCTACCTGGGCAACCCGGTGCTCTCCTTCCTCGGACGTCGCCTGTTCGGCAAGAGCCTGAGCCACGTGGGTGACTTCCACTGCGGCATCCGCGGCTTCAACCGCGACCGCATCCGCCAGCTGGGCCTGTGCATGCCGGGCATGGAGTTCGCCTCCGAGCTGGTCGTGCGCGCCGCGCTCAACGACTACGACATCGTCGAGGTGCCGACCACCCTCCAGCCCGACGGCCGCAGCCGCCCGCCACACCTGCGCACCTGGCGTGACGGGTGGCGCCACCTGCGGTTCCTGCTGGTCTTCGCGCCGCGCAAGACGCTGATCTGGCCCGGCGCGATCATGTTCGTCCTCGGCCTGATCGGCACGTCGATCCTGACCGTCGGCCCCCTGCGAGTGGCCGGCGTCGGCTTCGACATCAACACGCTCGTCTACACCTGCCTGGCCATGCTCGTCGGCACCCAGCTGCTGATGTTCGGCGCGTTCGCCCTGATCTATGGGCACAACGAAGGCATCACCAGCGAGCGCCAGTCCGACCGGTGGATCCGCCTGATCCGGCTCGAGACCTGTACGGCGGTCGGCGTGCTGCTCGTGCTGATCGGCCTCGCCGGCAGCATCCTGGCGTTCTCCGCCTGGGGCTCGCGCGGCTTCGGCGCCCAAGACCTCGGCGAAGCGCTCCGCGTGGTGCTGCCCTCGTCGACCTGCATCGGCGTCGGCGTCACCGTGATCTTCGCCGGCCTCTTCTCCAGCCTGCTGAGCCTGCGCCGGGTCAACTCACCCGTGGTGAGCCCGGCCGGCGAGTTCGCCTCCACCAACGCCTGACCAGGTCGCGCGAGGACGAACGTGAAGTCGGAGCGTTCGTCGCACTATTGATACGATCGCTCCATGTCTAGGCGTACTGCCCTGGCTTCGATCAGCCAGGTTGCTGGTGAGCAATGGGGCATGATCACCGCTGGACAGGCTCGGCGTGTTGGCGTGTCGCGTCAGGATCTGAGCCGACTGGTCGATGACGGGACGCTTGCCGTCGCTGATCAGGCCACACGCGTGTACCGGCTCACGGGCGTGCCCGAAGACCCCGACCTCGACCCGCTGCGAGCGGCCTGGCTGCAACTCGGCGGTGCCAAATCATGGCATGAACGCACCGCTATCCCGGACGTGGTCATCAGCCATCGCAGCGCGGCACACCTGCGGCGACTCGGCGACCTGATTCCACATGAGCACGAGTTCTACGCCACCACCCGGCTGCGTCCTCGGCGCAGCGACATCAAACTGCGTGTGCGTTCGAAGATTGCCCCAAAGAGTTGGGAGGTCTGGGGCGGGCTGCCGGTGCGTACCGTGCCGGGGCTCATAGACGATCTGCTCAGCGACCACGAGGACGAATCGGCGGTGGCTCAAGTCGCACGGGATGCGCTCGAACGGGGCCTCCTCCGCGGAGATGCGCTCGAGGCAGCCATCGAGCCGTACGCGGTGGCCTACGGTCACTCGGACCCAGCAGAGTTTCTTCGGATACTCGTCGGCACAACGGATCCGTCGTGACCGGGACAAAGTTCCAGTACGAGACGCCCTCGGCGTTCAGGAAAGCACTCAAGGACCGCTTCGGGCAGATCGCGCGTACGGACCGACGCTACTCAGTCGACGAACTCCAGCGCCAGTTCGCCTATGACCGCGCCCTCGCCCGACTGTTCAGCTCCGCTGACGCCGACCGGTGGGTACTCAAGGGCGCAGGAGCGCTCCTGGCCCGGCTCGCCACGGCCCGGCACAGCAAGGACGTCGATGTCTTCTTCAACGCCGCGGACGCCGATGTCGACGACGCTCTCGACGCGCTCCAGACCGCGCTCCGCATCGACCTCGGCGATCACTTCGACTTCGACATCACCCGAGTCATGCCACTCCAAGAGGAGGCCAAGGGAGCCCGGGTGTACCTCAACGCACGACTCGGCCCGACGCCGTCCGCGACCTTCCACATCGACGTTGTCGTGGGCACCGCGATGACCGGCACACCAGACGTCGTCGCGCCACTGACACCACTCGACATAGAAGGGCTCGTCCGGCCGCACTACCGCGTCTTCCCGGTCGCCGACCACCTTGCAGACAAGCTCTGCGCCATCTTCGGCACGTACGCCCGGGACGGACAGCCAGCCAGCAGTAGCCGGGTGAAGGACCTCGTCGACATCGCGATCATCGCCACCACGCAGACCACCGGGGCCAAAACGCTGCGCATCGCCATCGTCACCAACGCGGCACTGCGCAGGCTCGATCTTCCCGAACGATTCACGTTGCCTGACCCGGCCGGCTGGGCCGCACGCTACCCACGCGCCGCAGCAGAAGCACCCGGCCCTATCCCGGACTACGACACGGCCGTACACCTCGCCAGCCAGATCTTCGACCCGATCCTCGACGCGACAGCGACCGGCGCATGGGACCCGTCGACACAGGCGTGGATCCCACAATGACGGGCGGTGGGAGCCGCACATGCTCGTCGGTGTGTGTTCGGCGGGCCTGGGTTGGGTTGTGAAGCGCGGAGGGTGAGGCCGCGGGAGCAGCGGTCCGGACCACCGCGGACATCGCGGTAGCTCAAATCTGGAAAAAGATCGTCTAGTACGTCGTGGCGTACCGCTCCTCGTTGGGCATGATGATCCACAGCGCGATGTAGATGACGAACTGCGGGCCGGGGAGCAGGCAGGAGATCAGGAAGATCAGGCGCATCGCGTTCGGCGAGATGCCGAAGCGGCGGCCGAGGCCGGCGCACACGCCGGCGATCATCCGGTTGTCTCGGGGTCGTACGAGTTTCGTCCTCATGTATCCACGGTATGAGCGGCCCGGCCCACCCGCCTCCGCAGCGCGGCGGACCCCGCCCTGAACAGCGGCTGAGGGCTTTCCCTGACCTGGCTGGTGGCTGCTAACCTGGCCGGCGTCAATTCCTGGGGTAGGGCGGCTCATCGATGTTGGGTGTCATCGTCACCTCCGGGCTGGAGCTGACCGCCGGGCCCATCTCGGAGCAGTTGCGCGCCGCTGGCGTAAACAAGGTCGTGGCGGTGCCGGACCTCGCCGGTCTGGCCGGGATGGCGAGCACGTCCGACGAGCCGCTGCTGATCTGTGCCGACGACCTCGTCGCGCACACCGCCGTGCTGCGGCACCTGGCCACCAACCCGGCTGGTTCGACGGTGGCCCTGGTGGTCGAGGCCGGGTCCGGGTCGCGCGGTGAGCGGGTCCGCGAGGAGCGCGGCCGGCTGGTGCCGGGCGAGCCCAACGCGGCCTTCGGCGGTGCCCTGCGGGTGGACCCGCCCGACCTGCCCGACCTGATGGCCGCCGCGCGCGGCGGGGTCGGCGTCGGCCTCGACGCGCTGCCTGCGTCCCTGCGTGGCGTGGGCGTCACCGTCTTCAGCCAGCGGGTGCGCCAGCTCGTCGCGGCCCGCGCTCGGGACGGCGTGGCCCGCGCGGCCGCGCAGGCGACGATCGCCGAGATCCAGCCGGAAGAGGTGGAGCTGCGGCTGGCGGTGCGGGAGCGCGACGACCTCGTCGCCACCTATCTGGTCAGCTCCTGGTCGCCGCGGCTGACCGGGTGGGCGGCGCGGGTCGGCCTCGGGCCCAACACGGTCACCGCTGCCTCGGTCGCGTTCGTGGCGGCCGCCGCGCTGCTGTTCTGGGCGGGTGGGCGGCCGGCGTTGCTGCTCGGCGCGGCGATGCTCTACCTCGGCTTCGTGCTCGACCGGGTCGATGGCCAGCTCGCGCGGTACACGCGGCGGTTTAGCCCCTTCGGCGGGTGGCTGGACACGATGGCCGACCGGGTCAAGGAGGCCGTGGTCTTCGCCGGCCTGGCGGTCGGGGCGCAGGGTGACGGGTGGGCGCTCGCCGTCGGCGTGTTGCTGCTGATCACCGTGCGGCGGCAGAGCGACACCTGGTACCTGGCGCTGCACGACGAGGCGGCGGCGCGTGCCACACCCTCGACCGGGCGGCTGGGCCGGCTCTCCCACCGGGTGCAGTCCGACCAGGGCTCGCCGGCGTACTGGCTCAAGCAGACCGCGCTGTTTCCGACCGGCGCCCGGTGGGCCGTGATCGCGGTGTGCGTCGCGCTCTTCGACCAGCGGGTGGCGCTGGTGGCGGTGCTGGTCTGCGCCGTGCTCTCGGCCGCGTACACGCTGGTCCTGCGCACCGCACGCGCGCTGTCGATGCGGGTGCCGGTCTTCGCCTCCGCCGACCCGACGCTGTACCGCGACGACGGTGCCGCCGCCCACCTGTTGCGCCGCTGGTCGGTCCCGCCGCTGGCCGCGGCCGTGCTCGGAGCGGCCGGTGCGGCGGCGGCGCTGGTGGTGGCCCGGTCCGGCGGGAGTGACCTGGCCGTCGTGGCGCTTGGGGCGCTGGTGTTGGCTGCCGCGCTGGGTGCGTGGCACGCGCACGACGGCCCGCTGGACTGGCTGGTGCCGGCGGCGCTGCGCGCGGCGGAGCTGCTGTTCGTGGTCGCGGCGGGTGTGGCGTACGAGGTGCCGCTGCCCGTCGTCTACCTGTTGCTGGCCGCGCTCGCCCTGCACCACTGCGACTTCACGACCCGGCTGGAAAAGCGCGTGGAGGGGCCGCCGCTGCACAAGCTGGGGCTCGGCTGGGACGGCCGGGCGGTGGTGCTCGTGGTCGGCGCGGTCGCCGGGGCGGCCTCCGCCGCGTTCGCGATGCTCGGCCTGTACCTTGCGGCGCTCGTGGTGGTCGACGCGTGGCGTACGTGGAGTTACGGCGCGGCAGGGCGCTGACGCGTCATTCCTGCCGGTTTGGTGTCCCATAGCCGGGGGTACGGAAAAACTCGGCTGAACTGGGCAGTAATCACCCTGTCACACCACGAACATGGCACGTTTACCCGATGGGCTGAAGCCGTAACGATCGTCACAGTTACCTATTCGGGGGCCGGCAACGAAGCTGCGGGGAGGTGACGGTGACCACCGTCGCACTCAAGGACGTCACCAAGGTTTTCCCAGATGGCACAGTCGCGGTCGACAACGTCAGTCTTGACGTTAACGACGGCGAATTTATGGTGCTCCTGGGCCCGTCAGGCTGTGGCAAGTCGACGGTGCTCCGCATGGTCGCCGGGCTGGAAGACCCCACCACCGGAGCGATCTTGCTAGACGGCGAGCTCGCCAATGATCTTCCTCCACGCGACCGGCGAATCGCGATGGTTTTCCAGGATTTCGCGCTATATCCCCACATGACTGTTGGGGAGAATATTGGTTTTCCTCTACGTCTTTCCGGCGTCGACCAGCTGCCGCGTGGCGAGCGGGTGGCCGACGTGGCGAGCGCTCTCGGCATTGGCGACGTCCTCGCCCGCAAGCCCAGCCAGCTCTCCGGCGGCCAGCGCCAGCGGGTGGCGATGGGCCGGGCGATCGTGCGCCGGCCGGGCCTGTTCCTGATGGACGAGCCACTGTCCAACCTAGACAGTGGCCTGCGCGCCGAGCTGCGGGCGGAGATCTCCGGGCTGGTGCGCGAGCTGGGCGTCAGCACGATCTACGTCACGCACGACCAGGCCGAGGCGCTGACCATGGCCGACCGCGTCGCGATCATGCGCAAGGGCGTGCTCCAGGACGTGGGCACACCCACCCAGGTGTACGGGCGGCCGGCCACCCTCTACGTCGCCGCGTTCCTGGGCAGCCCCCGGATGAACCTGCTGGAGGCGTCGGTCTACGTGCACCTCGACCGGTACGTCGCGCTCAACCTCGGCGAGCAGGCCCTCTACCTGCCGTGGGACGACATCCGGGCGCGGGCGGTCGCGCACTACCACGGTGAGCGCATCGTGGTCGGCATGCGGGCGGAGGCGCTCACGCCGGTGGCGCCGGGCACGCCGGGCGACGTGCTTCAGGGACGCATCCGCTACCTGGAGCACCACGGGCACGAGTCGCTGGCGTTCCTCGACATCGGCGCCACCGCGATCCTCGTCGACGACCTGGGCGGCCCGGTCACCGAGACCGAGGGCGCCAACGGTGGCAGCCGGCTGCGCCGCTTCGGCCACGTGATGCAGCGCCTTACCGGCCGCGCGACCAGCGAGGCGGCGCGACCCGAGGCCACCGGGCAGGGCAGCCGCACCAGCGTGCTGAGCGACCCCGGCCGCCACCATCGCCGCCCGGCGGAGCTGGCGGTGCGGCTGGCGCCCTACCCCGCGGTGTCGGCGGGGCACCCGCTCGCCATTTCGGTGCGGATGGACGCCCTGCACTTTTTCGACGAGCGTGGCGATCGGATCGATGTGGGGTGGCGGTAGTCACACCCGCTGCCCTACCGTCAGCGGATGTCCGCTACGGTTCTGGATTGCTCGTGATCGAGCGCATCCTGCGCGACCGGCAGAGCATCTGGCAGCAGATCGTCGATGAGCGGGAGCTCGGCCAGTTGACCCGCCATATGCTGGCCAGCTCCGCCATCGCGCTCGCGCTTTACGGCGCGGTGCTGGGCGCCTTCCACAGTGTCCTGATGGCCCTCACGTCGGCGGTCAAGCTGCCGCTGCTCTTCCTCGTCACGCTGGCGATCTGCCTGCCGACGCTCTACCTGTTCAACCTGGTCTTCGGTGCGCGGCTGTCCGTGCGGCAGGCGCTCGCGATGGTGATGGTGGCCATCACGGTCACCGCGATGCTGGCCGTGGCGTTCGCGCCGATCAGCCTCTTCTTCCTCATCACGGCGCCTGACTACGGCTTCTTCAAGCTGCTCAACGTGGCGATCCTGACCCTGTCGGCGCTGGTCGGTCTGCGCTTCCTGACCGGTGGGATGCAGGTGCTCAACGAGCACGGCCTGCTCGCTCCCGCGACCCCCACCCTCGCGGCCGCGCCGGCGGCTCCCGCGCAGGCCCCGGTGCCGGCGGAGGTGGTGCCGGCCACGCCGATCTCCGCCGTGCCCGCGACCACGGTGCCCGCCACGCCGGTGCCCGCGACAGCCGTGCCTGCCACCAGCGCCGTCAACGGCGGTGCGGCGTCCACTGTGGTCAGCGCGCCGCTGCCACCGCCGCCGCCGATGACCACGCCGGCATGGGACCCCGCGTCGCGCCCCATCTTCGCCAACGCCGGCCCGCGCCCGCACCACCCGCCGCCGCGCGACGGACAGCGTCCGGCGAGCATGACCCTGCTGTACATCTGGATCATGCTGTTCGGCTTCGTGGGCACCCAGCTCGCCTGGACGCTGCGGCCGTTCTTCGGCAGCCCGAACGAGGGTTTCGCGCTTTTCCGCAGCATCGAGGGCAACTTCTACGCCGAAATCCTGAAGACCATCGCCAACCTCTTCTGACGTCTCGTCGATCAGGGACTTGGGGGCCCTCCACCAAGTCCCTGGCCGACTCTGGTCCAGCCCCGATTCATACAGATGTGAGCTACCGCGGCGCCCGTCGTGGTCCAGACCGCTGCGCGGGGCCCCCGGGGAAACGTGGAGCGCAGCGGAGCGTTTTCTTGGGGTGCATTTCCCGCTGCCTCACCCGTCCGCCGTTGGTCACGCTCACGCCGGACGCCCTGCCCGGCCACCGGGGCCGGGCAGGAGACGGGTGTGCGCGCGGATCGCCTTTGCTCCGCACCCCCATAGTCGCCACCCACGCCCATGCGGCTGAACCGCCCGACCGGTTTCCTCCCGGGGTGCAGAGCAAAGGGATCCCGCACACCCCACGGACCGCGGCCCGTCGGCCTGGGAAGCTGTCGACCCGGACGCACAGACGAGGCAGCTCGACAGCGTAGGCGTGAGCGTGACCAGCGGCGGACGGGTGAGGCCGCGGGAGCAGCGGTCCGGGCCACAGCGGACATCGCGGTAGCTCAAATATGTATGAATCGGGGCTGGACCTGGAGTCGGCCAGGGACTTGGTGGAGGGCCCCCAAGTCCCTGATCGACGAGACGTCAGGACGGGTGGATCTCGGGGGAGAGCAGGTCGAGCAGCGCGGACTTGATCGGTGGGCGGGAGCCGAAGACCAGCAGGAACATCGCCTCGCGGACCAGGCGCTGGGCGTGGTGGTCGCGAAGGACAGACCGCGCGCCGCTTGCCACCGTCAGCGTGGTCGCCGCGCGCATCGCGAACGCGGACGCCGCCGCACGCGCGGCCGGCAGCGTCTCGGGGGTGGCGGCGTCGAGCGCGGCGCGGCACGCGTCCAGCTCCGCGGCCAGCGAGGTCGGGCCGAGCAGGCGGGTGGCGCGGGCGGCCACGCCGAGGGCGAAGGAGCCGTTCATCCGCAGGCCGGCGGCGTCACGCGCGCCCCACTCGGCGAACGGGAGGGTGGTGGTCACCCGCTCGGCCGGCACGAAGTGGCCGTCGAAGGTGACCTCGACGGTCGTGGCGGCGTTCGCGGCGACGAGGTCGAGTGGCCGCGCGGCCAGCGTCGGACCGGGCACGGCGTCCACGAGGGACCAGATCGCCGTCTCGGCGTCGTCGCGGGCGGCGGTGAGCAAGACGTCGATCATGCCCCAGCCGGTGACCCACGGGCAGGTGCCGTCGAGCCGGTAGCCGCCGTCGACGGGCGTCGCGCGCACCGAGGGTGGGCCGGGGCGGAGGGCGCCCAGCGCGACGCCGGCCCGGCGCTCGCCGCGGCACAGCGGGTCGAGCCACTCCTCGATCAGGTCGGGCTGTGCGCTGTCGGCCACGGCCCGCACCGCACCGTGATGTTGCATCCACACGAACGTGGTGGCCAGGCAGCCGCTGGCCAGTGACTCCACGATCATCGGCGCGTCCGGCACGCCGGGCGGGCCGGCCATGCCGTAGAGGCCCGCGGATGCCAGCAGGTCGAGGTGGCCGGCCGGGATGACGCCCGTGGCGTCGACCTCCAGCGCGGCGGGGAAGAGCACGTCGTCGGCGATCTGCCGCGCCTTCTCGAGCGGGTCGGTCACGCCTGCACGGTACTCAGCGCTGTGGTCGCAGCGTCCAGATCACCGTCATCTCGGCCGTGGTTTCGCCGTCTTCGGTGGCGATCTCGACCAGCACCGGAAACTGCGGGCGGGTGCCGGCCTCCAGCTCGGCGGCCACCTCGGCGGCCGGGCGGCCCAGGCGGGCGGTGGCGCGGATGGCGCCGAGCGCCAGCCGCTTGTACGCGATGTCGGCGCGGACGGCCAGCGGCACCGCCCGGTCGAGCAGGTCGGCGAACGCGGCCAGCACCACCGCGCCGGACGCGGTCTCGCCGAGCGTGAAGATGGCGCCGGCGTGCGGGCCACCGACGTGGTTGTGCGTCGCGGGTGAGTCGGGCAGGCGGACGACCGTGCGGACGCCGCCGTCGCCGTCGGGTGCGGCGTCGACGAACTCGAAGCCGAGCGTGCGGGCGAACGGCACCGCCTGGAGCATCCCGGCTCCAACGGCCTGCGCGTCGATGGACATGCACCAGATGTTACCCGCAAGTAACCCTGGAAGGGACCCCCAATTGGCCCCGAGAACGTGGACGCGCGCCCAGATAAGTAGTCAAGCTACATGTAGAGAGATAAGGAGTGGTGATGAAACGAGTGTTGCTCGTGAGCGTGGCTACCGCCCTCGCACTGTGCTGCGGCGGCGGGGCGGTGGCCGCCGCCGTGGCATGGAGCCGCGCGGGCCTCGACACCGCGGGCCAGGTCGACTTCCGAAACCCGCTCAAGGTGCCGCCGCTGGCCCAGTCGCGGA
Source organism: Phytohabitans sp. LJ34 (assembly GCF_052068095.1). Classification (NCBI taxonomy): domain Bacteria; kingdom Bacillati; phylum Actinomycetota; class Actinomycetes; order Micromonosporales; family Micromonosporaceae; genus Phytohabitans; species Phytohabitans sp. LJ34. The sequence goes on from NZ_JBQHDG010000001.1 coordinate 104,038, forward strand.
TCGACGGGCAGGGGCGCCGCGTGTTCGACCTGCGCGCCCAGCAGGGGCGTACCGATCTCGGGCCGGGCCAGCCCACCCGCACCTGGGGCTTCAACGGCGACCACCTCGGACCCACCCTGCGCGCCAAGCGCGGCGAGCAGGTGCTGGTGAACGTCGCCAACGGCCTGCCCGAGCCGACCAGCGTGCACTGGCACGGCATGCACCTGCCGGCCCGCATGGACGGCGGCCCACACCAGGAGGTACGGCCCGGCGCCACCTGGTCACCCACCTGGACGGTGGACCAGCCGGCCGCGACGCTCTGGTATCACCCGCACCCGCACGGCCAGACCGCCCGGCACGTCCAGCGCGGCCTGGCCGGCATGTTCATCCTCGACGACGAAAACTCCGCCAAACTGCCACACGAGTACGGCATCGACGACATCCCGGTGATCGTCCAGGACCACGAGTTCGACGGCGGCGGGCAGATCAAGGACAGCGGCGACACCGGCGACACGGTGCTCGTCAACGGGACCGTGGCGCCCTACCTGGACGTGCGCACCGAGCGGGTGCGGCTCCGGCTGCTCAACGCCTCGGCCGCGCGCACGTACTCCTTCGGGCTGTCCGACGGGCGGAGCTTCACCCTCGTCGGCACCGACGGCGGGCTGCTCCCGGCACCGCACGACATGGGCCGGATCCGGCTCTCCCCGGGCGAGCGGGCCGAGATCGTGGTCGCGATGAAGCCGGACAAGCGCGTCACCCTACGTAGTTTTCCGGCCAGTCTCGACAACCCCGTCTCCGACCGGTTCGCCGGCGGGCGGGACACCCTGGACGTACTCCAGCTGCGCACGGAAAGTGATCTGGCCCGGTCGGCCGAGGTCCCGGCCACACTCGCGCCGATCGAGCGGCTCGACCCCGCCGACGCCGTGACCACACGCGAGTTCACGCTCTCCGGACGGCAGATCAACGGCCGGAAGATGGACATGGGCCGGATCGACGCGGTGGTCACGAAGGACACCACAGAAATCTGGGAGATCACCAAGGAAGATGGCACGCCGCACAGCTTCCACGTCCACGACGTGCAGTTTCAGGTGCTCTCGGTGGGTGGCGAGCCGCCGCCGGCCGAGCTGAGCGGCTGGAAGGACACCGTGCTGCTGGCACCCGACCAGACCGTGCGGGTCATCGCGCGATTCGCCGACTACGCCGACCCGGACGTCCCCTACATGTACCACTGCCACGTGCTGAAACACGAGGACGCCGGGATGATGGGCCAGTTCGTGGTGGTCGAGCCGGGACAAAAGCCGGGCCGTCCGGACACTCACGGTCACCACAAAAGCCACGGGTGAGCCGGCAGTTTCATCAGACGTTCAGCGGTTACTCTGTCCGAGTGTTGGGACTCCCCGATGGCGTTACCGCCTGTTTGTTCGATCTGGACGGTGTGCTCACGCAGACCGCCAAGGTGCACAACGCCGCGTGGAAGGAGACCTTCGACGCCTACCTGCGCGCCCGTGCCGAGCGCACCGGTGAGCCGTTCCGCCCGTATGACGCCGGCGACGACTACAACAAGTACGTCGACGGCCGCCCGCGGGCGGACGGCGTGCGCACCTTCCTCGGCTCGCGGGGGATCACCCTGCCCGAGGGCACACCAGACGACCCGCCGGCCGCCGAGACGATCAACGGCATCGGCAACCGTAAGAATGAGTTGCTGCTGCGCCACATCCGCGACGACGGGGTGGAGGTCTATCCGGGCTCGGTCGCCTATCTGAAGGCGGTCCGCGAGTCAGGATTGCGTCGCGCTGTGGTCTCTGCAAGCGCCAATTGCCGCGATATCCTGACCGTCACGGGCCTCATCGACGAGGTCGAAGTGGTCGTCGACGGCATCGTCGCCCGACGCGACAATCTGCGCGGCAAGCCGCACCCCGATACGTTCCTCGACGCAGCTAAGCTGCTCGGCGTCGCGCCGTCGGCTGCGGCCGTTTTCGAGGACGCCCTGGCCGGTGTGGAGGCCGGCAGCGCCGGCGACTTCGGCTTGGTCGTCGGGGTCGACCGGGTCGGGCAAACCGACGCGCTTTACAAGCACGGCGCCCACGTCGTCGTGCGCGACCTCAGTGAGTTGCTGGAGAATCCATGATCCGTGAGCGGGCTTACCCGGTCGAGCCCTGGCACGTCCGGGAGACCCGGCTCGACCTCGATGTGCTGGCTCAGTCTGAGTCGGTCTTCGCGTTGTCCAATGGCCACATTGGACTCCGCGGTAACCTTGACGAGGGTGAACCACACGGGTTGCCGGGCACCTATCTCAACTCGTTCTACGAGCTGCGCCCCCTACCCTATGCGGAGGCCGGCTACGGCTTCCCGGAGTCCGGGCAGACAGTTGTCAACGTCACCAATGGCAAGCTCATCCGGCTGCTGGTCGACGACGAGCCCTTCGACGTCCGATACGGCGAGGTGCGCACCCACCAGCGCGTCCTCGACCTCCAGGCGGGCACGCTCGACCGCACGGTCGAGTGGGTCTCGCCGGCCGGGCGGGCGGTGCGCGTGCACAGCACCCGCCTGGTCTCCTTCACGCAGCGCGCGGTCGCCGCGATCTGCTACGAGGTGGAGGTGGCCGACGACCGCCCGCTGCGCCTGATCGTGCAGTCCGAGCTCGTCGCCAACGAGGAGCTGCCGGCCACCCGCAAGGACCCCCGGGTCGCCGCCGTGCTCAAGGCCCCGCTCAAGGCCGAGGAGCACCTGGCGACCGCCGCCGGCGGGCAGCTGATCCACCGCACCAAGAAAAGTGGGCTGCGGATGGCCGCCGCGATGGAGCACGAGATCGAGGGGCCGGAGCGCACGGTGATCAGCACCGAGGCCTACCCGGACTTCGCGCGCACCACGGTGGCGACCGTGCTCAAGCCCGGCGAAAAGCTGCGCGTCGTCAAGATCCTCGCGTACGGCTGGTCGAGCCGCCGCTCGTTCCCGGCGCTGCGCGACCAGGTCGGCGCGGCGATCGCCTCGGCCAAGTTCTCCGGCTGGGATGGGCTCGTCCGCGAGCAGCGCAAGTACCTCGACCAGTTCTGGGACGCGGCCGACGTCCGGCTCGAGGGCGACCCCGAGGTGCAGCAGGCGGTGCGCTTCGCGCTCTTCCACGTGCTCCAGGCCGGCGCACGCGCGGAGATGCGGCCGATCGCCGCCAAGGGCCTCACCGGTCCGGGCTACGACGGGCACGTCTTCTGGGACACCGAGACGTTCGTGCTGCCGGTGCTCACGTACACCCAGCCGGAGGCGGTCACCCACGGCCTGCGATGGCGGCACGCGACGCTCGACCTGGCCCGGGAGCGCGCGCAGACGCTGGGGCTCAAGGGCGCGGCGTTCCCGTGGCGCACGGTGCGCGGGCACGAGTGCTCCGGCTACTGGCCGGCCGGCACCGCGGCCTTCCACATCGGCGCCGACATCGCCGACGCCGTGCAGCGCTACGTCGTAGCGACAGGCGACCACGACTTCGAACGCGAGGTCGGCCTGGAGCTGCTCGTCGACACCGCGCGGCTGTGGCGCTCGCTGGGTCACCACGACCGGCACGGCGTCTTCCACATCGACGGGGTCACCGGCCCCGACGAGTACACCGCGGTGGTTAACGACAACATCTACACCAACCTGATGGCGCAAAAAAACCTCGTCGGTGCCGCCGACGCGGCCCTGCGCCACCCGGAGCAGGCCCGCCGGCTCGGCGTCGACGAGGAGGAGGCAGCGTCCTGGCGCGACGCGGCCACCGCCATGCACGTCCCGTACGACAAGGAGCTGGGCGTACACCAGCAGTGCGAAGAGTTCACCCGGCTCCAGGAGTGGGACTTCGCGGCCACCCCGCCCAGTGGCTACCCGCTGCTGCTCAACTACCCGTACTTCGACCTGTACCGCAAGCAGGTTCTCAAGCAGGCCGACCTGGTGCTCGCCATGCACTGGCGGGGCGACGCGTTCACCCCGGAGCAGAAGGCACGCAACTTCGCCTACTACGAGCAGCGCACCGTCCGCGACTCGTCGCTGTCGACGTGCACCCAGGCGGTCATGGCGGCCGAGGTGGGCCATCTGGAGCTGGCCCACGACTACCTGGGCGAGGCCGCGCTCATGGACCTGCACGACATCCACAACAACACCCGCGAGGGCCTGCACATCGCCGCGCTCGCCGGCGCCTGGCTGGCCGTCGTGGCGGGCCTGGGCGGCATGCGCGACCACGGCGGCAACCTGTCCTTCGCGCCACGGCTGCCCAGCCGGATCAACCACATGGAGTTCTCGCTGCTGTGGCGGGGCCTTCGACTCCGGGTCGCCGTCCAGCCGCACGAGGTGACCTACTCGCTGCGCAACGGCGGCGACGGCGCCAAGCTCGACCTCCTGCACCACGGGGAGCACGTCACGGTCACCAGCGACACCCCGCTGACCCTGGCGATCCCCGCGCTGGCACCGGTGGGCCCCCCGCCGCGCCAGCCCTTCGGCCGGGCCCCCGCCCGCCGCATGCCAGACCAGTAGGCAGACCGAAACGAAGCCCCGCGCCACCGCGCGGGGCTTTTTCGTAGCTCGAATCCTGGGTCAGAGCATCGAGATGTGTACGTGGTTCGTATGGTCGCTGGAGGGATCGCCGCCGGCGCCGCCGTAGGCCCGCCAGCCGGTGGCCGGGGACCAGAACTGGCGGTACCAGATCACGTACATCACGCCGAGACGGTCGGCGTTGCGCACGAAATAGGCGGCGAGGTTGTTGCCGTAGAGCCTGGCGGCACCGGTGGCGTCGCCGCCGAAGCTGTTCCTTTCCGAGGACCAGTCGCAGGCGCGGCCCTTCGGATGCTCGTACGGCCCGCCGGGGCGGTAGCAGCTGACGAAGCGGTCGAAGCCCAGCCGCTGGGTTTCCTTGAGCATGTGCAGCGTGCGCGGCGTGATGCAGCGGCCGGTCGTGGGGTCGCCGGCGGTGCAGCCCTGCGGGGAGAAGCCGCCGTTGCTGTTGCGGGGCGCGGGCCGGGCCACCGGGGAGGTGGCGCTGACGAAGCCGCCGGTCGCCTTGCCGCCGACCAGTTGGAGCGCCTTTTCCGCTTCGGACTTCTGCTTGGCCATGATGGCGAGCTGCTTCTGCTCTTCCTTGAGCTCGGCGTCAATCGCCGCCTTGGCGCGATCGGCCTGGTCGAGGGCGGCGTTGAGCCGGGCCAGGCGTGCGTTGTCGCGGGCGGCGAACAGGTCGAGGGTGGCCGCCCGCTGGAGGAACTCGTCGGGGGAGGAGCTGTTGAGCAGCACGCTCATCGGGCCGATGCGGCCGTTGCGGTAGGAGGCGGCGACCAGGAGCTGGATCTCGGGCTCCATCGCCTTGACCTTCTCCTGGGCCTGGTTCAGCTGGAGTTGGAGCTGTAGCTGCCGGCCGCGCGACTTGTTGACGGCGTTGCGGGCTTCGATGTATCCCTTGCTCGTTTCGGACAGCACGTCCCGCAGCAGCGGCGAGCTGCCCTCGTCACCGGGGTTGGGTTTCGGGGCGGCCGACGCGCCGAGCGGTCCTAGCGTCACCCCGGAAAGCAACGCGGCCGCCGAGGCGACCAGGGCTACGGCCAGCGACCAGCGCCGGCGACGTACGGGTGGCGTCATACGCGATTCCTCCCATCGGCCGCCGGCCGGGTTAGCTGACGGATTCGGGACGGAAGGATCCCTACCGCGGACCGCGGATTCACCCCAGTAACCTGGTTCCCCGACTCGCCCTGGGCGGGCGATTAGGCGGCGGTGTGCCGCCGACGCCGTGGGGGCGCCGCCGCGCGGCAGACCGCCGAAGAGCTTACCTGATCGACAGTGGACTCAGGCAGCGCTCTGACCAGGGAAAAGATTCGGTAGCCGCGTGTGGTTAATCGATGACGCGTGGTTCACTCGCGTTTCCTTCATTCCACAGTCGATCGAGGCCGGTCACACAGTAGGTGCGTGGCGCCTCGCTCTTCGTGGTGTCGGTCCATGTGGTGTCGCGGGTCGTGGCCACCAGTCGGGCCGCTTCACCGTCGACCCGGTAGACCGCGTAGCTTGCCGCGTCGCCATCCCAACGCAGGCGGGCACCGTCGACCTCCAGCTCCGGGGCCGGCGGGCGTTTGCCGGGCAGGTGTGCCATCGCCGGCACCAGCGCCGGCTCGGCGTAGTGGGCGGCCGCGTACCGGGACACCGCCCCGAGCCGGTCCGCCTTCACCTGGCGCGCGCTGAAGTGCACGCTGCCGGTGACCCGGTACTTGCGGTTGAGGGCGAGCTGCTTGTCGAGCTGGCCCGGGTCGCGCCACGCGCCTTTCTGCCCGATGCGGTAGTCGGCCTGGCCGACGTAGAGCTGCACCGGGCTGTCGGCCACCAGGTCGGACCACCAGGGCAGCAGCTTGGCGTAGTCGGCGATCGCGAAGCCGATGTGCCAGTACAGCTGCGGCACGATGTAGTCGACCCACCGCTCCTGCACCCAGCGTCGCGTGTCCGCGTAGATCGCGTCGTAGCTTTGCAGTCCTCGGGTGGGCGAGCCGAGCGGGTCGGTCGAGGCGTTGCGCCAGATGCCGAAGGGGCTGATGCCGAACTTCACCCACGGCTTGGCCGCTTTGATCCGTTCGTTGGTCTCCTTGACGAGCAGGTTGACGTTGTCGCGGCGCCAGTCGGCCTTGTTGTTGATGCCCCGGCTGTGTGCCTTGAACGCGGCCGCGTCGTTGAAGTCCTCGCGCCCCTTCGGGTAGGGGTAGAAGAAGTCGTCGAAGTGCACACCGTCGATGTCGTACCGGTTGACCGCGTCGAGGATCGAGTCCTCCACAAACTTGCGCGCCTCCGGGATGCCGGGGTTGTAGTGCAGCCGGCTGCCCTTGCCCTTGGCCGGGTAGGGCACCGCCCAGTCGGGGTGCGCGCGCAGCGGATGGTTGGGCGGCAGCTCCGCGAAGACGCCGGAGCGGCTCGCCTTGTACGGGTTGAACCAGGCGTGGAACTCCATGTTGCGGGCGTGCGTTTCGGCGATCATGAAGGCCATCGGGTCCCACCCCGGACCTTGCCCGTCGCTTCGCCCGGTCAGGTAGTACGACCACGGTGCGTAGTCGGACTGCCAGAACGCGTCGCCGGCCGGCCGCACGTGCACGAAGACCGCGTTGTGGCCGCGCCGCTGTGCCAGGTCGAGCCAGCCCCGGTACTCCGCCTTGACCTGATCCTCGGGTAGGCCGGGGCGGCTGGGCCAGTCGGTGTTGTTGACGGTGGTCAGCCACATGCCCCGCAGTTGGCGGTCGGCGGTGAGCGCGTGGCCGGCGCAGGTGCTGGTCACGGCGGCGGGCTCGGGGGCGGCACCTGGCCGGGTCTGCCAGCGAGCGATACCGACAGTGACGAGCACGGCGACCGCCAGCAGCACGGCTAGCTGGACCCGGGGGCGATGGTCCACCGCACCACTATGCCGTGACATCCCGGGATGGCGAAATGTCGTGCAACCGGCAACGGATGTCCATGCGTCTACGGGGTGATTGGTCGCGGCGAAGGAGGCACGGCGTGTTTGGGTACAAATCACGCATCGCGATCGCGATCGCGGCGCTGCTCCTGCCGATCGTCCCGCAACCGGCCGCCGCGTCCACTGTGGAGCCTGGGCCGTTGCCGGCCGGTCAGACCTACACGGTCACGCTGCTGAGCGGTGACGTGGTGACCGTGCACACCCGCGAGACCGGGTGCCCGGTGGTGAGCGTGCGACCAGCGACACCGGACGGCGTGCTCCAGCGCTCCTGCGGCCCCGACGGGCACGTGCGGGTGATCCCCGGCCGGGTCGCCTCGCTGGTCGGCGGGGTGCTCGACGAGGCCCTGTTCGACGTGACGACGCTGATCCTCCAGGGGTACGACGACGCCCGTACCAAGGAACTGCCGTTGATCGTGCGACCCGGCACGCAGGCGGCCGCCTCGCGGGCGCCGCTGGCGACGAGCCTGCGTGCCAAGCGTGACCTGCCCAGCGTGGCCGCGGTGGCCGGACGGCAGCCCAAGGCGTCCGGTGCCGCGCTGGTGAGCGCGCTGCCAGCGGCGGGCGCGCGGGTGTGGCTGGACCGCCGGGTGCGCGCCACGGCCACCACCACGACCCTCGACCGCCGGGTGCGCGCCACGGCCACCACCACCGCGACCCTCGACCGCAACATCACCCAGGTCGGCGCGCCGCGCGCCTGGGCCAGCGGGTACACCGGAGTGGGCGCGAAGATCGCGGTGCTCGACACCGGTGTGGATCCGAACCACCCCGACCTGGCCGGGCGGATCGCGGAAAAGGTCGACTTCACGGTCGAGGGCGGCGACGCGGTCGACCGGCACGGCCACGGCACCCACGTGGCGTCCATCGCGGCCGGCTCCGGCGCGGGTGCGCGCGGCGAGCGCAGCGGCATCGCGCCCGGCGCCACCCTGCTCGTGGGCAAGGTGCTCGGCGACGACGGCGGCGGCTTCGACTCCCAGGTCATCGCCGGCATGGAGTGGGCCGCCGCGCGCGCCGACGTGGTCAACATGAGCCTGGGCGGCTGGGAGCCGAGCGACGGCACCGACCCGATGTCGCAGGCCGTGGACACGTTGACCAAGCAGCACGGGACGCTGTTCGTGGCGGCCGCGGGCAACGACGGGTACGCCGACCGCCTCATCACCGCACCGGCCGCGGCGACCAGCGCGCTCACCGTCGGCGCGGTCGACGGCGGCGACCGCCTCGCCGCCTTCTCCAGCCGCGGCCCGGTGATCAACACCAACGCCGCCAAGCCGGAGATCGTCGCGCCCGGCGTCGACATCGTCGCCGCCCGCGCGGCCGGCACCGCGATGGGCCGCGTGATCGACGACCGGTACACCGCCACCTCCGGCACCTCGATGGCCGCACCCCATGTGGCCGGCGCGGCGGCGCTGCTCGTGCAGCGGCACCCCGACTGGGATGCCGGGCGGCTCAAGGCGGCGCTGGTGGGCGCGGCCGACCCGCTGCCCGGCGCCGACCCGTACGAGGTGGGCGCCGGCCGGCTCGACGTGGTCGGTGCCTTCGACGACGTGGTCGGCGGCCAGTCCGTGGTCAACCTCGGCGCGTCATCGCCATCCACAACGCTGACCTGGACCAACACCGGCAAGGCGATGGTCGCGCTCGCGCTGGACGTGCGCGTGGTGGACCGGCGGGGCGGATCCTTCCGGGCCGCGACGGTCTCGCCGCGGGTGCTGACCATCCCGGCCGGCGCCACCGGCTCGGCGCACCTGAGCATCGACAGGTCGCGGCTGGCACCCGGCTTCTACGCGGCCAGGGTCGGCGGCACGCTGGTCACCTTCTCCGTCGAGCCGCCGAGTCACGAGCTGACGCTCACGATGACCACGCTGCCCGACCCGCCGGACGCTTCGGATATTTCGGCCTTCGGCACCATCGTCAACCTCGACGACCCCGCGGCCTACGCGGTCCGCTTCGACCTCTCGCCCGGAGGCACCATCCGGATCCGGGTACCGGCGGGGCGGTACAGCGTGGTCGGATCGGTGTGGGAGTTCGGCGAACGGGAGCGCATGGCGCTCACCGGCGACCCCGACGTCACGGTCGACCGCGACACCGCGGTGGTGCTCGACGCCGCCTCGGCCCGCCCGGTCGGCATGGCGATCGAGGGCGTGCAGACCGAGGCCAGCGCGCTGGGCATCCTCTACGAGCAGCGCGGCCGCCGCGGCAGCGGCTGGGACGACTTCGCCTACGCCTGGGGCGAGGGTGCCCGCCGGCAGAGCGTGTTCGCGGTCCCCATGGAGCAGCCAGGCGTCGGCGAGTTCCGCGCGTACACGGCGGCCGGGCTCAACGCCGCCGGACCCGTGCTGTACGACGTGATCCACACGCACCCGTCCGGCCTGTCCGACTTCCTGCCCGTGGTCGGTACGGCCTCGCTGATCCGGATCGACCAGCGTTTCCACCGGCTCGACACACCGGACGCCGTGACCGGCCACAAGCGGTACGGCCTGGCGCCCTCCGGCCTCATCGTGCTGGAAGACTTCGCCACCGACGTCAGCGGTGATCGAGTGGACTACCTCTCGCCCGGGTACGCCTGGATCGACGAGGCCTTCTACGCGGACGGGGTGGTGACCCAGGAGCCGACCCGCACGTACGCGCCGGGCAGCCGGCACGAGAAGGTCTGGGTGCGGCAGCCGCTGCGCCCCGACTGGTACGACGCGGTCGACCCCTCGCCCAGCGACTGCGTGCCCACGCCGCCCAGCCGCACCCGCGGCAACCTGCACATCCAGCTCGTCGAGCTGACCGACCAGCATCAGCGCTTCGCCTGCTTCGACTGGGGCGCTGACGTACAGCGGCGGCTGGCCCTGTACCGCAACGGCACGCTGCTCGGCTCCACCGCGAGCACCATCGCCGACTTCGCCGTACCCGCGCCCGCGGCCACCTACCGGTTGACCTACGACCTGGACACGAGCGCGCTGCTGCCCGTGTCGACGCGGGTGAACACCGCGTGGACCTTCCGCTCGGCGGCGCCCGCGGGAACGGCGAGCGCGCCGCTGCCGCTGCTGTCGGTGGACTACGCGTTGCCGCTGGACGCGCTCAACCACCCGCGCGGCGGGCCGGCGGAGTTCACGGTGCACCAGGCCCACGGGGTGGCCCGGCAGAAGATCACGTCGTTCCGGCTGTGGGCTTCGCTGGACGACGGTGCCACGTGGCGGTGGGTATCGGTGCGCCCGTTCGGCGGCGACCGCTACCGGGCAACCCTCCCGGCCGGCTCGGCGGTCTCGCTGCGAGTCTCGGTGGCGGCCAGCGGCGGCAGCGGATTCGACCAGACGATCATCCGCGCGTACCGCACCCCCGGCGGTTGACCAGAGACTCCCTGATCAACCGACGTGGGTCCGCGACTCGGCGTGCGATGATCCTGGCCGTGTCCATGACTCGGCGATCCGTCCTCGGGGCCGGCCTGGCGGCTGCTGGCGCCGGGCTGGCCGGCTGCGGACCGCGGCCCGAGGCCTTGTGGGCCTCGCCGGCCTCCGCGCCCGCCTCCGCCGCGCCCCGGTCGACGGCACCGTCCGCCTCGCCGTCACCGTCGGCATCCGCGGCGGCGGCGGCCAAGAGCAAGCTCACCGCCGCGCTGGAACGCTTTCTCAAGCCGACCAAGGAGAACCCGAAGCACCCCACCTACGCCGGCGCGGTCGCGCTGGTCCTGGTCGACGGAAAGGTCCAGGCTCAGGCCGCGGTGGGCCACGCGCTGCGGTACACGGCAGGCCCGGTCGAGCTGCCGGCCGACAAGCGCGTGCCTATGCGCGCCGACTCCGTCTTCGACCTGGCCTCGCTCACCAAGGTGTACACGGCGATCCTGCTGCTGCGGCAGGTCGACAAGGGCAAGCTTGACCTGTCCGCGCCGGTCGTGAGCTACCTGCCGGACTTCACCGGCAAAGACGCGGTGACGGTCCGGATGCTGCTGACCCACACCAGTGGCCTGCCGGTCGGCGCCACCGTCGCCGGCCTGCCCGACCTTGCCGCCAAGCGCAAGGCGGTGCTGGCCACGCCCCTGCTCAAGGGTGCCGTGCCGGGCAAGGTCTTCCGCTACTCCAGCACCGGCCTGCTGGTCGCCCAGCAGCTGGTCGAGAAGGTCACCGGCATGACGCTCGACCGCGCGCTCAAGGCGGAGCTGACCGGCCCGCTCGGCCTGCGTGACACCGGGTTCAAGCCGCTGGGCTGGGTCTCCTCCAAGCAGCGGCTCGTCGCGACCGACGCGCGCTCGTCACGCGGCCTGCTCCGCGGCGTGGTACACGACGACGTGGCCAACCAGTTGGGCGGCGTGGCCGGCAGCGCCGGCATCTTCGCCACCGCCCGCGACGTGGCCGCGGTCGGGCAGATGCTGCTGGACGGCGGCGGTGACGTGCTGTCCACCGCGACCGTGAAGGCGATGCTGACCAACGCCAACCGCGGCCTGCCCGCGGTCGACCCCGAGCGGCCGGGGCGCCCCTCGGACCACGGGCTGGGCGTGGTGCTGCGGCAGCCCTGGTTTATGGGGCGGCTCTCCACGCCCGCGACCTTCGGGCACACCGGTTTCACCGGGACGTCGCTGCTGGTCGCACCCGAGCGGCGGCTGGTGCTGGCGCTGCTGACCAACCGCGCGCACCCCAACTGGAGCTGGGCCAACCCCGACCCGATGCGCGTGGCGATCGCCAACGCCGTCGCCGACCTGGTCCGGTAGCGGCTACTCCTCTTCCCAGGCCGACCAGGGCACGCGCCGCAGACCCGGATCGACCGCCTCGTCCTGGGAGACGACCGGGATCGGCATCGCCTCTTCGCGGATCTTCGAGCGGGCCATCCGCTCCCAGTCGTGCAGGAAGACCCGCTCGTAGTACTGCGCGATCTCGGGGCGGCGGATCAGCAGGCTCGCGTCGCGGTTGACCTGCACGCCCTGGTCGGTCCAGTTGTGGCTGCCGAGCAGGACGGTCTCGGAGTCGATGACGATCCCCTTGGTGTGGCAGCCCTCCTGCACCCGAACCTTGGTCATGTCGAAGCCCGCGGCCTGAAGGGATTCCAGCTTCTTCCGGATCGACCCGATGTCGCGCAGGATGATCCGGACGTCGAGCGCCGGGTCCTGCGAGTACTCGGCGAGCAGGCGCAGCATCTCGGCCCACGCCGGCGATGGCTGGAGCACCGGGTTGAGCGACTGGTTCTGGAAGTACAGCTTTTGCTGTGGCCGCTCGCGCAGCAGGCCGAGCACGACCTCGGCGTAGTTGTCCGGCGTGAGGATCGGCTCGATCGTCAGCGGGTCGGCCTCGTCGAAGGAGAACCGGGCCGGGGCGAAGACGTCCGGCGCCCGCCGGGCGGCGGCTTCGAGGTCGCCGTCCAGCGGCACGAGCAGGTCGGGCATGTCCGGCTCGGGTGGCTCTACCGCCTCCTGCTCGGTCTGGGCGGTGCGGAAGTCGTGCTGGAGAAACTTGCCGAACGTGGCCGCCAGCCCCGGGTGTTCGACCACGATGTGCCACTCGCGGTTGAAATCGCGGATCAGGTGGCGGTCGGCGTCGTCGTCGAGGAAGTCGGTGACCGGCTGGTTGGAAGACTGCCAGTTTCCGCTCGACAACCAGAAAGCCTGCTCGTCGCGGACGGCCACCTTGATGTGGTACGCCGAGGCGAAGGTGCGACCGCGGCCGGTCTTGGCGAAGGCGTTTTCGAACCGGTCCGGCGCGACCCGCCCCAGCCCTTTGATGATCGACGCCTCGGTCTTGTCGTCGGCCTTGTTGGAGTCGATGTCGTCGGGTGCCGGCAGTGACTCACGCAGGCCCAGGGTCTGCCGCCACGTGACGGGCTTGCCTTGAAGCAGGCGGCGGACGGCCCGGTAGATGTGCGGCGCGGTGAAGTCGTACATGCCGAGAGTGATGTCGCCTTCGGTCTCGCGGAGGAACTCGCGCAGCACCCGCCAGCCGGCGTCGGGCGAGACGTGGCAGGTCAACACCATCGGCCCGGTGACCGGCGCCAGGGATACGCCGGGCGGCGGCTGGTAGGTGATCGCCACGATCGCCTCGGCCTCCGCCTCGTCGCCGCCCGGCGGGCGTCCGGGCGCCTGGAGCTGCTCGATGAGCAGCGGTGGTGCCGCGACCGCCGGCGCCTCCAACCCGGCCGCCTCGATGCGCTCGAACGGGTCCGCGACGGTCACGTCCGTCGGCATCCCGTCGGGCAGGACCGCCGGGACGGCGGCGTCGGCCTCGACCTTGTCTTGCTTGCGGTCGACCGCCACGACGACCGCGGGCGTGCTGGTGATGCGGCCGTCGACGAACTTGTAGCCGCCGCGTACCGCGATCACGCCGGGCAGCCGCATCAGCTCGGCCCGGTGGGCCTGGGCGGAAGCGATGGCGGCCGCGAGATCCTTGGTGGTCATGATGGCTCCCCGCTGGTGAGGTCGTCAGACGAGTGCCGGCCCGACGAAGTTGACGCCGGCGGCGCGCAGGAGGCGGTCGTCGGTCAGCCGCCACAGCGGGACGGCGTTGTTGCCCGACAGGTATCGACCGCCGAAGTGAAGCCCCACCACCTGGTGTGTCTCCAGGTCGAACACGGGTGAGCCGGAGTTGCCGCCCAGCGTCGAGCAGTCGTGGACGAACCGGTCGCTGCCGTCGGTCCACGCGGTGATCAGGCCCGGTTGGAGCCGCTTGACGTCGTAGATGTTGCTGAAGATCTGCCGCATGTAGGTCGGGTCGTTGCGGCGTCCGTCCCAGGCTGGGTAGCCGATGACGTAGACCGGCCGCTCGGTGACCTCGCCGGGCCGGCTCGCGGCGACCAGCACCGGATCGGGCAGTGGCCGCGCCGCGCCGCCGGTCGGTGCGATCCGCAGGACCGCGAGGTCGAAGTGGTCGTGGATGCCGACGATGCCGGTGATGTCGAATGCGAGCGGTTCGAGCGCGCCGTGCTCTTCGTTGAAGTCGAGCGACGCGGACATGCCCGCCTCGAACCGCCACTCGTCGCCCTCGGCGCGGGCGAACTCCCGAGCCACGTGGCGATTTGTAATGATCGCGTCGGGGCCGGCGAGAAAGCCGGTGCCGATCCACTCGTAATCGGGATGGCCGACCACCTCGACCCGACCCACCCGGGCGATCGAGGCTTTGATCTCTTCGCGATGGCCGTCGAGAAACTGCCATTCGACCGGGGTGCGAACGAAATCCCCACCTTGGATGAACAGCGGGGGCCGGCCCTCCAGCACGATGATCGCCTCGAGCCCGACCTGCTCGCGCGGGGTCAGCTCGTCGTCCCTGCCTTCGATCACTTTGCGCAGGCCAGCGGTGCCCTCAAGGAGGAGCTGCTGCCGCTCGGCCGCCGCGGCCCGGGCCACGCCGGACACGCCGGCGCGGTCGGGCAGCTCGCCGGACGGAGCGGAATCGATATCGGGCTCCGCCGGGTCTGCCGGCTCGGGCAGCTCATTTTCATTGGTCGTGGACAGCCGGCCTTCCAGATCGGACAGTCGATCGCCAAATACGCTCCGGACCGCCTCCACGACGACGCGCCGATCTGCCATTTCAATCACCTTCGATGGGTTTCGGGCTTTCGAATTCGATCGTGTTGTCGCTGGCGAATAGCGCTATTTAGCTCAGGTTAGCCCGCGGCGTCGTGGCCGGGGCGCGATTTCGTCGGCGCCGCTGTCGGATCAACGACCGCGCTCGCTCCCACGGCGCGCGACTTGATCACCTGCGGGGCTATCCTGGCTGGGTGAGGCTTGAGGAGCTCCGGCACCTGCGGCGCGCACGCGACCTGATCGACCGGGAGTATGCCCGGCCGCTGGACGTGCGGGCGCTGGCGCGGGCCGCCTACATGTCTCCGGCGCACTTCTCCCGGCAGTTCCGCGCCGCGTTCGGCGAGACGCCGTACAGCTACCTGATGACCCGGCGGATCGAGCGCGCCAAGACCCTCCTGCGCCGCGGCGACCTGAGCGTCACCGACGTGTGCATGGCCGTCGGGTGTACCTCGCTCGGCTCGTTCAGCACCCGCTTCACCGAGCTCGTCGGGGAGAGCCCGAGCGCCTACCGGGCGCGCAACCACGCCGACCTGGCACCTATCCCGGGCTGCTGGTCAAAGCTTGTCACCCGGCCGAGCCGGCTACGAGAGGCGCAGGTCAGTCCCGCGTCGTAGCGGCGACGAGCTCGCGCAGCTCGGCCAGGTGTGCGTCGAGGGCGGGGTCGGGGGTTTCGGTCCAGGGTCCGTCGAGGTCGGGGCGGTGCCGCGTGACGTGCACGGTGAAGGCGGCGATCTGGTCACGGGCGTTTTCGGCCCAGGTGACGTCTTCGCCGACCGCGGTGCGGGCGGCGTAGCACAGGTCGATACGTTCGCGCAGCCACGCTGGAGCGAGGTCGGCGCGGCGCCCGGCGGTGGCCGGGTCGGCGGCGGCCAGGACCGCGACGCGGGCGGCGAGTGGGCGTTGGCCGTGACGTTCGGCCATGCGTTCGAAGCGGGTCCACTCCCGGCCCATGGAGCCGAGCCGTTCACCCCACCGCTCGATGAGGACCAGCCGCAGCGCGCGGGCCGAGACACGCAGCAGGTGGGTGGCCTTGGCCGGGTCCTCGAACTGGGCCTGGGTCGCCTCGGCGAGGGCGTCGGTGGCCTGCCGGCGCCAGGTGTCGATGCGGGCGGCGACGACCGCGGGGTCGAACCGGACGGTGCGTATCCAGGTGGCGAACGCGTCGCCGAGCGCGTCGTCGGGGTCGGCGGTGCGCCCGCCGTACGCCTTGTCCAGGCCGTGAAACCAGCGCGGGTCGCCGACGCGCGCGGCGGCGTGGTCCGGCCCGGCGGCGACCGCCTCGCGGATCTCGGCCGTGGTGAACGCGAGCCAGCCGACGTCGAGGGTCTGTGCGCGGCCGGACGCGGCCCACCAGTCGACGAGCGTGGCCCGGCGCTGGTCGAGCTGGGCCGCGGACTCGGCGGGATCGGCGCGGTCGTCGTAGATGGGTAGCAGGTCGATGTCGGACATCGGCCAGGGCTCGCCCCGCCCGAGGCTGCCGGCGACGATGAGGCCGTGCAGGCCAGGCGTTTGTCCGAGCACCGTAATGGCTTCGTCGAGGCGGTCGTCGATCAGCTGCCGCCACCGGTCGGTGGGCTTCACCCCTTGAGCTTGCGCCACCCACCGGCGCGGTTGTTGTCCGCGATGTGGCGCAGCATCGTCTTCAGCGCGGGCACGTTGATTTTCTGGTCGCGGTAGACGGCGATACACCGGGCGGTCTTGTTGTCGTGGCCGCTGGTGATGATGCCTTCGGGATCGGGGACGATCGCGCCGTCATAGAGAAACAGATTGATGTGGTCTTTGGTGGCCAGCAGGGCGCACACGTTGCCGTTGAGCACGAAGTACGGCTGGACGGTGCGCTTGATGGTCTCTTCGATCTCCGGCTCCGCGGCGTGGATGATGTCGCGCAGCTCGCCGCAGATGGCCTGCTGCCAATCGGGGAGCGCGTCGATGTAGGCGTCGACGCGGGGATCCTTGACGTAACTCACGGTCACACGTTACTGCGCCCCGTGGGAGGTGGGTCGATCGCGAGGCTCAGCTCGGTGGCCGGTGAGAACCGGTTCATCATGTCGTAGGCGCGCACGCTCACCCGGTAGATCCCGTATCCGCTGTAGGGCACGTACGCCTTGGTGTTGCCGACGTTTCGGACCAGGGTGTCGTTGAGGTAGACCTCGTAGCCCTTGACGGCGATGTCGTCGCGGGAGGCGTCCCAGCCGACCTGGAGGAATCCGCGTGCCGGGCCGGATATGCGCAGGTTGGTCGGCGCGCTCGGCGCACTGATGTCGAACCTGAACGTGGCGATCATCGCGGGAGAGGCGTTGCCGGCGGCGTCGACGGCCCGGATCGCGTGGGTGGCGCCGGTCGATGGCGGCGTGTTGCCCAGCGGGATGCTCGTGCTCGTGGTGGTCGCGCTCACGCCGTCGTTGCCGAAAATCTCGTATCCCACGACGCGGGTGTCGTCTGTGGACGGACTCCAGGTCAGTGACCACGCGGTGCCGTCGACGCGGAAACCACCGATCGGCGTGGTTGGCGGGGTGACGTCCAGCGGTCGGCAGGGAGCGGCGTGCGCGGGAGTGGCGGCGAACGCGGCAACGACGAGCCCGAGGCCCATCGCCACGAAGCGCCCATTAAATTGGCCCATGTCGATCGATGGTAAGGGTCGATCCGGGCCCGGACCAGACCGCCGGCAGTGCGTATTTACGCAGGTCACTGGGGTGTGGGGCCGTGCGGGACCTTCGATGCGCCGCGGTGCCCCTACCATCGGGAAATGATCGAATCGAACGTCGCGCCCGCGCGCCCAGCCTTGCGCTCCGGACTGTTCCTGCCGCTCTTCGACGAGCTCGCCGACCCGGTGCTCGTCGCCCGACTCGCCGCCGAGGCGGAAGAGGCGGGCTGGCACGGCGTCTTCGTCTGGGACCACGTGCACTGGCGAGAGCCGGTGACCGAGCTGGCTGACGCATGGATCACGCTGGCGGCCATCGCCACGTCGACCGAGCGGATCCGGCTCGGCCCGATGGTCACCCCGCTCGCGCGGCGCAGGCCGGTCAAGCTCGCCCGGGAGACCGCGACCCTCGACCGCCTCAGCGGTGGCCGTCTCAACCTCGGTGTCGGTCTGGGCAGCGACAGGTTCGGAAACGAGTTCTCCCTCACCGGCGAAGAGCTGGACGACCGGCGCCGTGCGGGCATGCTCGACGAGTCACTCGAAATCCTCGCCGCCGCCTGGTCCGGCGAGACCGTGCGGCACCGGGGCGAGCACTACGTGGTCGACGGCATGCGGTTTCTGCCCCGGCCGGTGCAGCGGCCGGGCGTGCCCGTGTGGGTGGCGGGCTTTCCCGGAAAGCCGAAGCCGATGCGCCGCGCGGCCCGCTATCAGGGCTTCGTCCCGATCAACGTCGAGAATCCCGACCAGCTCGCCGAGATCGTCGCCGACCTCGCGCGGCTGCGCGGCCACGATCCGGAGTCGCCCTTCGACGTCGTGGTCGACCTGCCACCGGGTACGGATCCGGCGCCCTACGCCAAGGCCGGTGCGACATGGTGGCTGGTGGGGCCCGCGTGGGACGCGATCTCCGTTGACCAGCTGCGCGGTGTGATCCAGGACGGCCCCGCCTAGCGGCAGAAGACCCGCGCCAGCGCCGCGCCTACCGCCTCGCCGGCGTCGTCGACCGCCTCGCGGGCGCGCCACGCGACCACGCCGTCGGGGCGGACGAGCGAGGCGCCGCTCGGGCCGATGCCGTACGCCTTGGCGAACTCGCCCCGCGGATCGTCGACGTCGCCGCCCGCACCGACGCGGCACACGGCCAGCGGGGCACCCAGCCGCTGGACGGCCCGCACCCACGCGGTGCCGTCCGGGCCGGTGAACAGCACCGCGTCGCAGCCGATGACGTCCAGTGTGGACAGTTCGGTGTCGCCGCGCCGCAGGGTCACGTGTGGGGCACGCACGCCGGGCCGGCCGGTCGGCGCCCGCGGGTCCTCCCACTCCGCGTCGACGTCCACGTCATCATCCACAATGGACCTCGAACGGTAGCGGTAGCCGAGGTCGATCAGGGCGTCGTCGATCACCGGCTCGAGACCGTCCGTGCCCAGCCCCGGATCCAGCCGGGTGACGTAACGGGTATACGCCTGCTCGACCGTCATCCGGGCGACCGGCAGGCGCTCCGCCTGGTACGTGTCGAGCAGGTCGGCGCCGGCCCGCCCGTCGAGCACGTGGGCGAGCTTCCAGGCGAGGTTGTGGGCGTCGTGCACGCCGGTGTTGCCGCCGTAGCCACCGGTCGGCGGCATGACGTGCGCCGAGTCGCCGGCCAGGAAGACCCGGCCGGCGCGGAAACGCCCGGCCCACTCGGCCGCGGCGTTCCACCGCTGCACGTCCTCGATCTCCACAGGCAGGTCGGGCGCGCCGAGGGCGTCACGCACGTACCGCACGCAGTCCGCCTCGGTCGCGGTCGCCCCGATCGCGGTGGTGCGGTTGCCGTCGCCGTCCAGCGCCGAGTTGACCACCAGGAAGCCGGACCGGCCGTCGAAGGAGAAGCGGAAGAAACCTTGCAGGCGCGGGTTTACCACGTAGACGACGCTGAGGTTGCGCCCGCGCAGCAGCGGCCGCACGTCGCCGCGGAAGTAGATCGTGATGCTGTCGGAAAAACTGCCGTGCCCGGCCATCTGGATGCCGAGCTGCTGGCGGACCGCGCTGCGCACACCGTCGGCGGCCACGGCGTAGGCGGCCCGCACCGTCGACTCCTCGCCGGTGCCGCGGTCGCGCACCAGCGCGGTCACCCCGTCCTCTTCGACCTGGAGTGAAACGAGCTCGCAGGAGTAGCGCAGCTGCCCACCCAGCGCGGCGGCCCGCGCGCGCAGCACCGGCTCCAACCCGATCTGGGTCACGAAGATCCGCGGCGACGGGCTCAGGTGCTCGACGCCCTCGTTGATGTTTTCGAAGAACCACTGCAACTCGCGGCCGCTCAGCGACTCCACCGCCACGATCGCGCCGTTCTGCTCGAACTCCCGCTCGGCGGCCGCGATCACCTCTTCCTGGAGTCCCACGCCGCGAAACAGCTCCACGGTCCGCTGCATCAGGAACGCCGCGCGGGGGTGGATGGCGGTGCCGGGGTGGCGCTCGACCACAAGGTGCTGCACACCGTGGTGGGCCAGGAAGACAGACATCGACAGGCCGACAAGGCTGCCGCCCACGATCAGCACCGGAGTCTCCACGTGCCGCATACGCAGCAAGCTACTCCGCGGCGATCGGCGCGGGAAGGCATGAACGTCGATGTTTGGTGCGGGAGGGCCGGGGAATGCCGCGCGCCGGGGGTGAGCGCCGTGACCAGGATAGAACCGCGTCCGAGCCCGATGGTGGCACGGCCGTGGCCGGTGCGCGAGCAGGTCCGCGGGTCGTTCCTGAGCCGCACGCTGCGCTCGACGGACGCCAAGCAGATCGGGATCATGTACGGCGTCACCGCGTTCGCGTTCTTCGTGATCGGCGGCCTGATGGCACTGCTGATGCGCGGTGAGCTGGCCCGCCCGGGCATGCAGTTTCTCTCGCCCGAGCAGTACAACCAGCTGTTCACCATGCACGGCACGATCATGCTGCTGCTGTTCGCGACGCCGATCGTGTTCGCCTTCGCCAACTACGTGGTCCCGCTCCAGATCGGCGCCCCGGACGTGGCCTTCCCGCGGCTCAACGCGCTCGCCTACTGGCTGTTCGCGTTCGGTGGCGCGCTCGTCGTCGCCGGGTTTCTCACCCCGGGCGGCGCCGCCGACTACGGCTGGACCGCCTACACACCCCTGTCGACCGCCAGGCATTCGCCGGGCGTGGGGGCCAACCTGTGGCTCGTCGGCCTGGTGCTCTCCGGCCTCGGCACGATCCTCGGCGCGGTCAACATGATCACCACGATCCTGACGCTGCGGGCACCCGGCATGACCATGTTCCGGATGTCGATCTTCACGTGGAACATCCTGCTCACCAGCGTGCTGGTGGTCCTGGTGTTTCCGCTGCTGGCCGCGACCCTGCTCGCCCTCGCCGCGGACCGGCTGCTGGGCGCGCACGTGTACGACCCGGCCACCGGCGGGCCGCTGCTGTGGCAGCACCTGTTCTGGTTCTTCGGCCATCCCGAGGTGTACGTGGTCGCGCTGCCGTTCTTCGGCATCGTCAGCGAAGTGATCCCGGTCTTCGCCCGCAAGCCGATCTTCGGCTACAAGGGCCTGGTCGGGGCGACCATCGCGATCACACTGTTGTCGATGAGCGTGTGGGCGCACCACATGTTCGCCACCGGCCAGGTACTGCTGCCCTTCTTCTCGTTCCTGAGCTTTCTGATCGCCGTCCCGACCGGCCTGAAGTTCTTCAACTGGATCGGCACCATGTGGCGCGGCCAGCTCACCTTCGAAACCCCGATGCTCTTCTCGATCGGGTTCCTCGTCACCTTCCTGCTCGGCGGCCTCTCCGGCGTGCTGCTCGCCTCCCCGCCGGTCGACTTCCACGTCACCGACTCGTACTTCGTGGTCGCCCACTTCCACTACGTGCTCTTCGGCACCATCGTGTTCGCCGTGTACGCCGGCATCTACTTCTGGTTTCCCAAGGTGACCGGCCGCATGCTCGACGAGCGGCTCGGCCGGGTGCATTTCTGGCTGACGTTCATCGGCTTCCACACCACGTTCCTGGTGCAGCACTGGCTGGGCAGCGAGGGCTTTCCCCGGCGGTACGCCGACTACCTGCCCACCGACGGGTTCACCACGCTCAACACGGTCTCCACGATCGGTTCGTTCGTGCTGGGCGCGTCCACGCTGCCGTTCCTCTACAACGTGTGGAAGTCGTACAGGGCCGGGCAGGAGGCGACCGTCGACGACCCGTGGGGCCACGGCAACTCGCTGGAGTGGGCCACGTCCTCACCGCCACCGCTGCGAAACTTCGACCGCATGCCGCGCATCCGCTCGGAACGGCCCGCCTTCGACCTGAAGTTTCCCCACCTGGCCGCCGGCGGCCAGTCCGAGGCCGGCCCGCCCGAGGGCGGCGCCAAGCCGTTGACACGCGAATCCCGCGGCGGCGCCACCTACCAGGAGGACACCTCGGACGAGCACTGAGCCGCCCGCCAGCCGACTACCATGATCGAATGCCTGACTTCGCGACCGCGGACCTGTACGACGAACTCGGCGACGCGCTGGACTCCTGCGACCTACAGCTCAAGCAGTTCGGCGCGCGAACCCACTTCCACGGCCGCATCGTCACGGTCCGCTGCCACGAAGACAATGCGCTCTTGAAGTCTGTGGTATCCGAGCCGGGTGAGGGCCAGGTGCTCGTCGTCGACGGCGGTGGATCGGTTCACCGGGCCCTCATGGGCGACGTCATCGCCGCGCTAGCCCAGGGCAACGGCTGGGCCGGCGTCGTCGTCAACGGCGCCGTGCGCGACGTGGCGGCGCTGCGCACCATCGACATGGGCATCAAGGCGCTCGGCTCCAACCCCCGCAAGAGCACGAAAACCGGCGCCGGCGAGCGCGACGTCGAGGTCACCTTCGGCGGCTGCACCTTCCGCCCCGGCGCCGACCTCTACAGCGACGAAGACGGCATCGTCGTCAAATAGACACTGTGGTCGCTGTCCATTGGTGGTGAAGCGCGGAGGGTGAGGCCGCGGGAGCAGCGGTCCGGACCACCGCGGACATCGCGGTAGCTCAGATTTTGGTCATTGTTTGGCTCTTTGGGCTTGTGGTGGTTTTGGCGGGGGGGACGAAACGGCGCAGCAGCGGCCAGAGCAGGATCACCGCGATCGCCGTGTAGATCAGGTAGGACACCGGGCCGCCGATCAGGCCGGACAGGTCGCCGCCGGACAGCTGGAGTGCCATGCGGCCTTGCCGTTCGGCGATGGGGCCGAGGATGACGCCGACGATCAGGGGTAGGACGGGCAGGCCGAAGCGGCGCATGGCGAAGCCGAGCAGGCCGAGGGTCAGCAGCAGAAACAGGTCGAACGGCTGGGCGTTGACGGCGTAGGCGCCCATCGAGGCGAAGAAGACGATGCCCGCGTAGAGGTAGGGGCGGGGGATCTGGAGCAGCTTCGCCCAGGCCGGTGCGAGCGGGAGGTTGAGCACGAGCAGTAGCAGGTTGCCGACGAACAGGCTGGCGATCAGTGTCCACACCAGAGTGGACTCGCGTTCCAGGAGCAGTGGCCCGGGCTGGATGCCGTAGGACTGGAACGCGGCGAGCATGACGGCGGCGGTCGCGTTGGTGGGCAGGCCCAGGGCGAGCATCGGCACCAGGGTGCCGGCGGCCGAGGCGTTGTTCGCGGCTTCCGGGCCGGCGACGCCCTCTATGGCGCCTTTGCCGAACTCTTCCGGGTGTTTGCTGAGCTTCTTTTCGGCCGTGTACGACAGGAAAGTGGGTAGCTCGGCGCCGCCGGCCGGCATGACGCCGAACGGGAAGCCGAGGGCGGTGCCGCGTAGCCAGGGGCGCCAGGATCGGCGCCAGTCTTCGCGGCCGAGCCAGGGCTGCCCGACGGGGATGACCTCGTCGGCCTTGCGGCGCAGGTGCGCGGCGACCCAGAGGGCTTCGCCGATGGCGAAGATGCCGACCGCGACCACGACGACGTCGATGCCGTCGGCCAGTTGGGGGATGTCCAGGGTCAGGCGCTGCTGGCCGGTGACCCGGTCGATGCCGATCAGCCCGATGACGAGGCCGAGCAGCAGGGCGGCGAAGCCTCGTATCCGGGAGGCGCCGAGCACCGCGCTGACCGCGATGAAGCCGAGCAGCATGATGGCCAGGTAGTCCGGCGCGCCGAGGCTGATCGCGAATGTCACCATGACCGGGGTGACCAGCACCAGCAGCAGGGTGCCGATGGTGCCGGCGACGAACGATCCGATCGCGGCGGTGGCCAGGGCTTGGGCGGCGCGGCCGGTTCTGGCCATCTTGTTGCCTTCGATGGCGGTGACCACGGAGGAGGATTCGCCGGGGGTGTTGAGCAGGATCGAGGTGGTGGAGCCGCCGTACATGCCGCCGTAGAAGATGCCGGCGAACATGATGAACGCGTGCGCCGGCTCCATCCCGTAGGTCAGGGGCAGCAGCAGCGCGACGGTCATCGCCGGGCCGATGCCGGGCAGGACCCCGACGGCGGTGCCCACGGTGACGCCGATGAGCGCGATGAGCAGGGACATCGGCGTCAGGATGTGGCCGAACCCGTCGAGCAGGCTGCTCAGGTTGTCGATCACAGTATTCCCTGCAATATGCCGGCGGGCAGGTTGACGCCGAGCCCGATCGCGAACCCGTAGAAGGTGAGCAGCGATAGCGCTACGGCGATCGCCGCGGTGAGCAGGTAGCGGCGGGAGCCGAGCGCGAACGCCGCGCCCCAGAACAGCAGCGTCCCGCTGATCACCCAACCCAGCGGCTCGATCAGCACCGCGTTGAGGGCGAACGCGGCGATCAGCAGCAGCACGGTGCGCCAGTCGACCTTCGATCCGAGGTCGATGTCTTCGCCCTGCTCGGGTGCGCCGGTGCCGCCGCGGGTCACATCGATCGCGTACACCACGGCGACGACGAGCAGCAGGACACCGAGGATGATCGGCACCGGGCGGGGGCCGATCGGGTCGTTGCTGCTGGTGGCCTGGCCGGTGCGGCTGGCGTCGACGATCACTAGGACGCCGACCAGGGCGAGGAAGGCGCAGATGCCGTACTGCGCGCGATCCCGGGCCCCGGTCCGGCCCGTCTCGGACTGGACCGGGGCGGTCGCCTGGCTCACGTCAGCCCCAGCCCGGTCAGGATGTCGGCGACGGCTTTGTCCTGCTCGGTGAGGAACGTGGCGAACTGGTCGCCGGTGACGAACGCGTCGCTCCAGCCGTGCTTGGTCAGCTCCGTCTTCCACGCCTCGGTGTCGTGCATCTTGGTCAGCACGTCGATCCAGGTCTGCTTGTCGGCGGCGGAGATCTCCGGCGGCGCGACGATCCCGCGCCAGTTGGTGAAGATCAGGTCGATGCCGGACTCCTTGAGGGTCGGGGTGTCCTTGACCGCGTCCAGGCGCTGCTCGCCGGTCACCGCCAACACCCGGACCTGGCCGGCCTCGACCTGGTCGAGAAACTCACCCACACCGCTGGCCCCAAAGGCGATCTTGCCGCCGAGTACCGCCGGCAGCAGCTCGCCGCCGCCGTCGTAGGAGACGAAGTTGACCTGCTTGGGGTCGATGCCGACGGTCTTGGCCAGCTGCATCGGCAGCAGGTGGTCGGGTCCGCCGGGCGACGAGCCGCCGCCGACGGCGACCTTCTTCGGGTCCGCCTTCCACGCCGCGACAAGGTCGTTGATCGTCTGGTACGGCGAGTTCTTGGGCACCACGATCGCCCCGGGCTCCTCGATCACCTTCGCCAGCGGTGTGGTCTGGGTCAACTTCGCCGGCGACTTCTGGGTGTACGAGGCGCCGACCACGCCCAGCCCCATCTGCATGGCGAGCTTGCCGTTGCCCTTCTCGTTGACCGTGCGCTGGAGCCCGACGGTCCCGCCGGCGCCGGACAGGTTGAACACCTCGACACCGGAAGCGATCTTGCCGTCCTCCATCACCTTGGCGATGGTTCGCGCGGTGGTGTCGTACCCGCCGCCCGGGCTGTTGGGCACCATGAGCCGCAGGTTGGTGACTGGTTTGTCCCCGGACGTCCCACTGGCTTCGTTATCGTCCGCGGTGGCGCCGCACGCGCTCAGCGCGAGCATCGACACGGCTGCGGCCGCACCGACGAGCGCCTTCGTCGAAGTTTTCATCGCGGTTTCTCTTTCGTTTCGAGAGAGGCTGGCGCGATGATGGTGGCCCCGCGGCAGGCGGTACGTCTGCCTTGCGTTAACAGCGAAGGTTAAGAACATTGTGGTCGTGATCTCCCGGCGACCGACGCTGGCCGGTCAGCTTTTCGCGCTCCAGCTCGCGATCATCGTGATCGTGCTGGTCGCGGTCGCCGCGCTGTCGCTGGCCCAGTCGACCGCCACGTTCGACCGGGTCGAGGGCCGCCGGGTGGCCGCCCTGGCCGAGCAGCTGGCCGACAACCCGCTGGTGCGCGCCCAGCTCGACGAGCCGGCCCCGCGCGAAGCGCTGGCCCCGCTGGTGCAGACCAGCCAGACCCAGTCCGGCGTCACGTCGGTGACCATCGCCAACGCCCGCGGGATCGTGGTCAGCTCGACCAACCCCATCCTGATCCGCGGCCAGCTGCCGTTCGGCGATCCGCGCGTGGCCGAGGGCCGTGGCTGGTCCGGCGAGCTACGCGTGGACGGCTCCCGGGAGCTGGTCGCCCAGGTGCCGGTCCTCGGCGCGGAACGGCACAACCTCGGCCAGCAGCTCGGCTTCGTGATGATCGGCGAGGCGTCACCGACGATCTGGCAGCGGGCCCGCAACGCCACCTCCAATCTGGTCATCTACCTCGGCCTGGCCAGCCTCGTCGGGCTGATCGGCTCGTGGCTGCTGGCCCGGCGGATCAAGCGCCAGACGCTCGGGCTCGAGCCGCGTGAGATCGCCGGCCTCGCCGAGCACCGGGAGGCGATGCTGTACGGCATCGCCGAAGGCGTCATCGCGCTCGACCCGCACCACCGCGTCACGCTCGTCAACGCGGTCGGCCGCACGCTGCTGGACCTGCCCGAAGACTGCGTCGGCAAAAGCCTGACCGAGCTGCGGATCGAGGGCCGGCTGCGCGACGTGCTGACCGGCTCGGACCGCGACGGCCAGGCCCGCGACGAGGTCGTGCTGCGCCGCGGGCGGGTCCTGGTGATGAACCAGATGGACGTCACCAAGGACGGCCACCGGCTCGGCTCGGTCACCACCCTGCGCGACCGCACCGAGCTGGCCCAGCTCGAACGCGAGCTCGGGTCGTTCCGCAGCAGCACCGAGCTGTTGCGGGCGCAGGCACACGAGTTCGCCAACCAGCTGCACACCATCTCCGGCCTGATCCAGATCGGCGAACACGACGAGGTCGTGCGATACGTCGACGCGCTCGCACGGCACCGCGAATCGCTCGACCTGGCGCTGACCAGCCGGATCCACGACACCGCCGTCGCCGCGCTGCTGATGGCCAAGTCCGCCCAGGCCGCCGAAAGCCGCGTGCAGCTGCGCATCTCCGAACGCACGTCACTGGACCGGCTCGATCCCGCCGACTCCGCCGACGTGGCCACCGTCGTCGGAAACCTCGTGGACAACGCGATAGACGCCGCCACGGCGGGCGACCCTGGGTGGGTCGAGGTCGAGCTGCGCCAGGACGCGTCCACAGTGGAGATCGTGGTCCGTGACTCTGGTCCTGGGGTGGCGGCGGAGCTGGCTCAGGAGGTTTTTTCGCACGGCTTCACGACCAAGGCGGCCAAGGGCGGGGAGCGGGGGATCGGTCTTGCGCTGACCCGGCTCGTCTGCAAACGCCACGGCGGTGAGGTCGCGGTGTCGAACACGTCGCCTGGTGCGGTGTTCACCGCGCGGCTGACCGTCGGAGAGCCGGCGATGAGTTCTTCGAAGGGTGCCTGATGATCGGCGTGCTCGTGGTCGACGACGACTTCATGGTCTCCCGGATCCACTGTGGATTCGTCGACCGCATCCCCGGCTTTCACGTCGTCGGCACCGCACACACCGGCCAGCAGGCCCTCGACGCCACCCGCGACCTGCGCCCCGACCTGCTGCTGCTCGACCTCTACCTGCCCGACATGTTCGGCCTCGACGTCGTGGCCAAGCTACGCACCGCCGGCCACGAATGCGACGTCCTGGTGATTTCCGCCGCCAAAGAAGCCGAAGCGGTCCGCGGCGCCGTCCGTCACGGTGTCATCAACTACCTGCTCAAACCCTTCGGCTTCGACGACCTACGCCAACGCCTGGAGCAGTACGCCGCCCAACGCAGCGGCATGTACATCGCGGAGGTACACAACCAAGCCGATGTCGACCGGGTCCTCGCCCGCGCCTCCGGACGCACCTCGACCGCACTCCCCAAAGGACTCAGCGCCGAAACCGCCCAACTCGTCGAAAACGCGCTCCGCGCCGCCACCGAAACCCTTTCCGCGGCCGAATGCGCCGACCAGATCGGCATCTCCCGCGTCAGCGCCCGCCGCTACCTCGAACACCTCCACGACACCGCCAAAGCAACAGTCACACTGCGATACGCCGTACCGGGACGCCCCGAACGTCGATACCGCTGGACTGGTTAGCCGATAGCCGCTACCGGTCGCTCATGATCTCATCGCGGTGACTTTCTCTCTCCGCACACATGGGGGCCAAGCGTGCGCAGGACGTTCCGCGCCGGCATCACCGCGATCGCGTTGACCGGCGGCACCGTGGTGGGTGTCGTCACCCCGGCTCACGCCGCCGCCCCGGTCCTCTACGTCAAGCAGGACGCCGCCGTCTGCGCGGACACCGGTGCCGGCACGCAGCAGCAGCCCTTCTGCACCATCGGGGCCGCGGCAGCGGTCGCCGGCGCGGGGCAGAGCGTGGAAATCGCCAACGGGCAGTACGGCGAGCGCGTCACCATCGCCCGATCCGGAACCCCGGAGCGGCCGATCGTGTTCCGGGCCGCGACGGACGCGGTGGTGCAGCTGTCCGGGCCCACCGCCGGCATCGTCATCGACGGCCAGCACGACATCGTGCTGCGGGGAATCCGCGTCAACGGAGGCACGGACGCGCCCGCCCTCGACGTCAGCCGCTCGTCGGCCATCGCCGTCGACGGCGGCAGCTACACGATGTCCGGGACCCCAGCGACCGTGCCCGCGATCCGGCTGGCCGAGGTTCACGCGTCGACCTTGAAGAACATCAGCGTCGCCGGCCGGGTGCCAGACGGCATCCACATCGACACCTACAGCTCAGGTGTCGTCGTCGACACCGTCTCGGTGAGTGGCCCGGTCAGTGACGACGGCAGGCTCGCCGACGGCATCGAGGTCGGTGGGCGTGACAATCAGGTCATCAACAGCACCGTCGACGGCTGGACCGGCGCCGCCATCCTGGTCTGGCACACCGCCGCCGACACCCTCGTGGTCAACAACCAAGTCAACGGCGGACCCGGCCACGGCATCCACAGCCGCGGCCCTCTCCGCACGTACATCGTCAACAACACGGTGAAGAACCGCTGCGCCGACGGCATCCGCGCAGACGCTTTCACGAGCAGCACGTCCATCGAAAACAACGTCCTGATCGACAACGGCACCTTCGACGCCAATCTCTGCGGCGAGGCGCCAGCTGACGGCGTCGACATCGGGATCTACGAGGACGCGGTCGGGCATACCCGCGTGGGCTGGAACAACACGCGTAAGCGGGACGGAAAGCTGAACTACGCGTGGGACGGCACCCGGATGAACGCGCACACGTTCTTCCTGACGTCGGGCGAGGGAGCCGGCGACAGGGAAACGCTGGACGCCACCGAGGACATCGACTCGGCCTACGAAGCCGCGTTCGGATACCCCCAAACCGACCGGCTCGGCAGGGCCCGCATCGACGACCCGGACGTGCCGAACACCGGCGTCGGCGTGGACGGCGGCTACGCCGACCGCGGCGCCGTCGAGGCGAGCCACCTCCCAGAGCCTCGCGCCACCTTCGCCCTGGACCTCGCCGCCGCCACGGTGAAAGTGGACGCCTCCACCTCGCTGCCCGGCACTGTCCCGATCGCCTCCTACGAGGTCGACTTCGGCGACGGCACCATCGTCAAGCAGACATCGCCGGTCGTCAGCCACCGCTACGCCAACCCGGGCACGTTCAACGTCAAGACCACAGCCATCGGGACCGACGGCCTGTCAGCGTCCCGCACGGACCAGATCTCCGTACTGCGGGCCACCGCCACCGCCGGGCTGATCTCCCTGCCCCTGCTGCGGTACGTCGGCGGCAGCCAGTCGGGCACATCGCTCGACGTCAACCGGGACTCCCTGACCACCGACGCGCAGCTCGATCTCGCCGACGCCGGCTCCGGACACGTCGCGATCCTGCACCGAGCGACCGGAAAATACGCCTCCGCCGACACCGCCGGCACCCAGACACTCCGACTCGGACGCGTCGCGGTCGGCAACACCGAAAAGTTCACGCTCATCCGCAACGCCGACGGCAGCATCAGCCTCAAATCAGTGGCCAGCGGCCGCTACCTCAGCATCGTGGCGCTCGACAACCCGTTCTTGATCGCCAGCCGCACCGCCATCGGCGCGTGGGAGAAGTTCTACCAAGTTAAGATCGTCGACGCGGCGCGCTCTTTCAAGGCCAGCGCCAACGGCAAGTTCGTCTCCGCCGAACAGGCCGGCACCAAGCCCCTGATCGCCAGCCGACCCGCGGCCAACCTCTGGGAAAAGTTCGACATCGTCGACCTGGGCAGCGGGAAGGTCGCGCTGTTCGCCCGGGTCAACAACAAGTTCGTCGCCGCCGAGTCCGGTGGGACGAAGCCCCTGCTCGCGGGCCGGGTCGCGGTCAGCTCCTGGGAAACGTTCACCCTCATCCGCAACAGTGACGGCACGGTGAGTTTCAAGGCCGCCGCCAACAACCTCTATGTGTCGGCCGAGCAGGCCGGCGCCCAGCCACTGATCGCCAGCCGACCCGCCATCAACACCTGGGAGAAGT
The DNA here is from genome assembly GCF_052068095.1 of Phytohabitans sp. LJ34. Classification (NCBI taxonomy): domain Bacteria; kingdom Bacillati; phylum Actinomycetota; class Actinomycetes; order Micromonosporales; family Micromonosporaceae; genus Phytohabitans; species Phytohabitans sp. LJ34. The sequence goes on from NZ_JBQHDG010000001.1 coordinate 134,408, forward strand.
ACACAATGAGCTGACGGAGTGGGATCGAGCCACGGCGTCACATCGGCGTAGCGGATCAACCCCGCGCGCAGGTTTCGGATGACTAGCGCGCACGGGCGCGGTCGAGGACCTCCTCGGTCGTCAGCGGGCTCTTCGGGTGGTGGCTGAGGCACAGCGGCGTTCGCACCTTTTGCGGGGCCTCGCCCTCGGCCGCGACGTAGAACTCGCCGGTGCTCAGCCGTGAGACGTCTGGGACGTCTCCGCCCTTCGCCTTCGCCATCTCACGTGCGGCTTCGATCTGGATCGGGCTGTTCAGTAGGCCGTAGAACTGGGTGGCCGCGTTGCCCGGAATGCGGTTGTGCAGTCCCTTCGGCGCCTGGGTGGCGAATACCAGCCCGAGACCGTACTTGCGCGCCTGTGAGGCCAGGGCAAGGGTGCTCTGTGTGCACGCCGTCATGGTCCCCGATGGTGCGAGGGTCTGGGCCTCGTCCATCACGAACAGGCCGAGCAATGGCCGATCTCCGGCCGGGTGCTTCTTGATGTGTGCGAAGAGAGCCATCTCCAGTTGGTTGACGAAGCTCTGGCGCATGTCGTCGGAGGGGAGGCCGACCAGGCTGATCACCGAGATACGCGCACGCTTTCCAGCAGACGGTGTCAGCAGGATGGCCGGGTCCAACGGTGTACCGTCGCCGCCGAACATCGGGTCGTTGTCTATCGACGCAGTGAGTGTCTGAGCCAGGCCGCTGGCTATCTTGTCGGCTTCTTCGAGCCCGCTGACCCCGTCCGGCAGGTCGGCAAGCGTCTCGATCAGGCCGCGCAAGGTGCTGCCGCCGCGCCGGCCGTAGTGATCCACCGCGCGTCGCAGGACAGCAAGGCCGAGGTGCGCCTTTGCGGCCCGACTGTCCAGCCGCGCCCGCGGGGTCAGCGCGGCCACCGCCGAGTCGACAGCCTCGTTGAACTCGTCTGGGTCATCGAGCACGCTCGTGAAGTCTGGCAATGGTTGGAAGCTCAGCGGTCGTCCGGTTTCCCGCCTTGGCGTCCACACGACGACCTCGGTGCCGGCGATGTAGTTGGCGGCCTTCTCCGCGTCGCCGCCGCCCCATGCTTTCGGCGCCGAGGGCCACGGATCGCCGAGCCGGGCAAGGTCGTTGTTTGGATCAAGCACGATGGCGGACACGCCTTGGAGGGCGCATTCCTCGACCAGGCGCCGGATCAGCACCGTCTTGCCCGATCCCGAGCCGGCGAAGATCGCGACGTGCTTGCGCAACGACTCGAGGGCCAGGTTGACGGGTTCACCGGTGGTGTGGTCGTGGCCCACCGTCAGCGTCGGCGCCGCTTGCTGTGACTCGCCGGACATCTGCGTCAACGGAGTCGGCTCAGCGGTGGCGGCTGCCGGTTCTTTCGACGGCGTCGGCGACTCCGACACAGCCGCCATGGCCTGACGGAAGATCTGGATTTCGCTGGCTGGTCGTCGTTGTATCAGCCATGCGGGCAGGTCGACGGCTGCTTCGTCGAGCATGACCTTGAGCGCGGCCAGGGCACGGAGGTCAGACTCTTCGAAGGCCAGCGTCATCGTGTTCTTGGACTTGAGTCCCTCGATGATGTTCAGCGTCTTCGGACCGGTCCACGCGCCTTTGCGCAGGAAGTAGAGTCGGCGCTTCGGCACCTGGTATTCGACACCCGCCGCCGTGACCGCTCGCTTGATGCGATGCAGCGCCGCCACGCCGTGATGCTTGGCGCTGATCGCCCGGAAGGACCAGTGCGCCTGGTCCTCGGTGCGTTCGTTCAGAGTGCGGCGAAGCCTTGCGTGGAGTGCGGGTTTGGCGCTCGGCGGACCGTCCTGGTGAAAAGTCTCGTCGGTCCCCCCTTGTTCGATGATCCATGCCGTCAGCCCAGCCGAAAGCAGGCCCGGCACGACGGTGTCTTCACGATCGGGGTCGAGCGGTGTCACGACGTCGGCTTCGTCCTTCAGTTCGCTGAAGCGCGCGTCAAATTGCTTGGCTACGTCGTCGGTGATGCTTGTAGGGACGAGCGCCGCCGCACTCGGCTCGCTGCTTGGTGGTTCGCCTAGGCGCTTGAGCTCTCGGACCTGGTCGTTCAGCACACAGTCGCGGACGTGGGCGTCGATCTCGATAAGCAACTGCCGCGGAGTGAACTTGGCGGCGGTGTCGAACGCCTCGGGACGGATCGGCCACGATGGGTAGGGCGGTGTGAACCGGACCTGCCGGAAGCTGTGGGCAAACCGCTTCTCGATGAGGCTCCGGGCGATGGCGGCGTCCCGGATCGTCAACATCTCCTCGGGTTCGCGGAAGCGGTCCCGCACGGTGTCGGTGGCTTTGCTCTTGATGAGCATCCACGATGGTGGGATGCAAGCCACAAGGGTCAGCGTCCGGCGGGTGTCCTGGCGCAACGCCATGAGCCCGTGCGCGATCTGTTCGATGACGAGCAGCTGTGCCCAGTCGTCGGCGTTTGCCGGTTCGGGCTGGTGCCCCTCGTGTGATGCCACCGACGACTGTGAGATCAACGTGTCGATCTGGTCGACGGCCATAACGGTGGGGCCAGTCAGTGCGAGGAGCTTGGACAGCTCGCGGACGATCTCCTGCGCGGTGCGCGGCTTCCGTTTCATGCGCCACGGTGCGCGCTCCCCGGGTTCGGCCTCCGGCTCCGAGCTGAAGTAGTTTTCCGCGAGGTCGCGATGCGCGACGTTATCCGAGGCCGACAGTGCGAGCGCGCGGGCGGTGTCGTCACACTCGCGTGCGACCAGCCGGTCGTAGTCGCCCAAGCCGAGGACGAAGGCGTCCAGCGCCGCCGGAGTCAGTTCGGTTTCCCCCATGACGGCACGCCGTGCCGACCGGGGCGCGCCAACCACCGACGAAAGCCGCCGTAGGAACAGTCGCAGCTGGGTATCACTACCCGGAACGCCTCGAAAGAGGCCTTCCAGCATCGAGGCCAGGACGCTGTCCCAGAATCCCTTGGCATCGAGCAGGCTAACCAGGAAGAAGTAGCCACCCTGGTCCTGGATCTGTTGGCGAACCCATCCGAGCAGGTGGGTCTTTCCCGAGCCACGTCGGCCCTTCAATATCAGGCCGAGCGGGCTGGCGTCCTTACTCGCTTTCGCGTCGGCCATGCCCGCGAGGACGTCGTTGACCACGCCTTGGTGCAGCCCTTCGACATGGAACGGCGACGGGCGCCAGACGTCGTCGGGTACCGGCGCCCAGTCGAACCTGAGCGCTGCCAGTGCTTTGCGTTCGTCTTCGTTCATCGCGTTCCGATGGCAATCAGGTGGGTGTCCTGCCCGCCAACCCGAACCGCGTTGCGGCGATCCTCGGCGGTGAGCGTCTTCTGGTTGGATTCAGGCATCATTTCCACGTCCTCCGCCCGGCTGAGCAGCCGGAAAGCCTCGTCGAGCACCTCACCGGGCACGTCAGCGAGTTTCTGGCGAAGGTATGTGTGCTTAAGCCAGGCACCGGGATGTGGGACTAGCGAGCCGTAGACCTTGCGAATCCGCACGTCGAGGTCGTCATCATCGGGCACCGCGACATCGTCATCGGTTACCGGGGCGGTGCGGGAGAACATCTCTCCGAATCTGCGATACGCGCCACCCTTCAGCACCCGTTCCCGGAGGTTGTCGTGCAGCGCGCTCAGCGCCGCTCCCAGCGTCCTGGCCCGTGGACTGTCGAAGTTGAGCTCTTGGTGCACGCGGTCCCAGCCCTTGTCGTCCAGCACGTGGACGAAGGATCGGCCCTTCTTCTCGCTCCTGACGTAGCCTGCGTCGTTGAGCTTTCTGCGGCTTTCGCCAGTCAAGGTTATCTGGTAGAGCTTTTCCAGATCAGGGTTGGAAACTTCTCGTGCCTCCGCCATCAACACGATGAGCAGCGCACTCTCGGACGGAGTGAGATTGTCAGCCACTATGCGGTCCTTTCGCCATGTCATGCCTTCGTGCCCGAATGAGATGTTCGATTTGCGCCGCTACCGCCTGAACATCGTGCATCACTCGCGCGTTGGTGAACCGGAGAACGGCGTAGCCGTCCAGCTGCAACTGCACGTCGCGGACCCGATCGGCGTCGTACTGCTCGGGCCGGCAATGCTCGACCCCGTCCAACTCCACCACCACACGCTCGGTGGGCCACAGTAGGTCGGGCCGAATCGGGCTCCGTACCAACGTCGGCTGATACGCGGCGTTCCAGATCCGACCGTATGCCCACTCCTGGCGCGCCAGTACCGCCTCAAGCGCGGCCTCGACGCTGCTGCGTGGATGCGGTCGCCCAAGGACGGCCAGTGGTGCCCGCGTCGACGCCACGTCGGTTTTATGCGGCACCGGCAGCAGGTGGACGCTGCCGACGCGCTCAGGGTTGGGTGATTCGGTGCCGGTGAGCCATACGCCTAGGCGGCCGCGACCGGCGAGCCACTCCACAGCCGCTACCACGACGTTGTTGGCGGACGTCGGTCCGGGCTTCGTCTCGGTAGGTATGGCCAGCACCAGCCGGTCGCGCTCGTACCCCCTCGCGACGATGCGGGCAAGGCCGGCGACCCGCACCTCGGGCCGCAGTCGCGCGCGCGAGGGTCGGCCGGTCAGCGCGCGTTCCGCCAGATCGGCCAGGAAAGCACTGGAATAGCCCGCGACGCGCGCCCGCTCGGTCGCCACGGCCCGGATCGCGGTCAGCGCGGCGCCCTGCGGACCGTCGAGCTCATCCACCTCAGGAAGCCATCCGGGGAGGAGCTGTCGGGCGACCGCGTCAAGGGCATCAAGCACCTCGGCCACAAAGGCAGCCACCGAGCCGGTCGCCGACGGCGCCATCACGACGGTCGCCGGGAGATCGCCGAATCGAGCGACAGCCGCGGCGACGTCTCCAGCCGAGGCACCCGAGATGTGCACCACTCGATCGAAGGGAACCCTGGCCAGTTGGCGGTGCCAGGCGGCCTCGCCATCGCGCAGCATCGTGATCGCGTCTCCCATCACGCCTCACGCGGCCTATATGGAACGCCGTCCGCGTCGAGACCGTACGCACGGAGACGGTCGACGAGCGGGCGATCGACGGTCTCCGTGGCGTTGAGCAACGCCACGAGCCGATCGGCGGCCTGGAACGTGCCCGCATCGACTTCGCGTCTGAGTTCGGCCTCGTTTCGCAGCTCGAACAACAGTGCGGTGAGCTGCCGGGCCGCCGCCTCGTCTCCGCTGCCGATCCGGCGCCGCAGATAGGCGAGCTGCGCCTGGATCGCGGCTCCGTCGATGGTCGTGCCGGAGGCGAGGAGCTTGGCCAGCTGACGAGAGGCGGCCTCGTCACCGGCATCCGCTCGCTGCTGAAGGTCGTCTACCCGGCCGTGCGTCGCCAGCAGCTCGGCCAAAGAATTGGCGGCCGGTTGGTTGCCCCCATCCGCGCGCTCACGCAGTTCATCGACCGCTCCACGGTCTGCTAGCAGGGCGGCGAGGTCCTCCGCGGCGAGGAGGCTGCCGGCGTCGGCTCGCGCCCGCAACGCGTCGGCTTCGCCGGCGTCGACAAACACCTCGGCCAGGCGCCGGCCAGCCTCGAAATCGCCATCCGCCGAGGCCGCCCGCATTTCGTCGATACGCGGGGCAAGCGTGAGGATCTGTTCAAGCCGGTCGGCGGCTGGTCGATCGTCCGGGGCGTCCCGCAAGTGTCGTTGCAGCAGGTCGACTGCCTCCCGCTCGCGGCCACTCCGGAAAAGCACACCCGCGAGTTCGGCAGCTCCCGTGCCATGCCGGTCGAAAAGCCGGCGCAACGCCTCTTCCTCGTGGCAATAGCGCATCCGCGCGTTCGCCGCGGCGGCGAGGCGACGGAGGTCCTCCGCATCCTCGGCGGCGGAGATCAGTGTCTCCCACGCACTGCGCGGAGGGCACTCGGTACGCCGGATGTGCTGGGCCACGTAGTCGGCAACGACGTAGCCGGCCAGCAACCCGGCCTGGCCGTCGTCGACCGGTGTCAGGGCGGACACCGCACCGTGGAGCTCCTGCCCGCCGAAAGCCAGGGCATCCGCCAGCCATCGCCGCGGCCGGTTGACGCGCTGCGACGAGGTCAGATACCCGCTGATCGCCGACTCGAAGGCGTTCTCGGCGACCGGTGACAGGACTCCGAGCCGCCGCGCGTCGGCGGCGAAACTGATGACGGCTTTGGCGTAGGGATCCGGCGCCTGTTCCCACCGGTGCAGCAGGTCGGGTCCGGCAGCGAGCACCTGAGTGAGCCCGGCGTCCTTGACATCGAGCGCGAGCCGGATTCGAGTGTCGGTCTCCGCGATGCGCTCGGCCTCCGCCTGCTCCGGCCCCGACAGTACGTCCGGCACGCTCACGACCTCGGCGAGTTCGAGGAGGCGGCGATCGTTCTCGTGTTCCGCGGGAGCGCCGAGGCCGCGTGGCGTCTTCCTCTTCAGGTAGTCGTCGGGCCACAGGGTCGCGACCACGATCGCGGGAAACTGGAGCAGCCGAATGACGTGTTCTTTGGTCAGCCGAAGGTCGGCACCGAAGAAGCGGTGCATTTCATCGAGCCAGATAATGATCCTTTGCCGTGGACCATCCAGCAGTTCGACGATCTCGCCGGTGCCGGCCGGCTGAACAATTGGCCAGTTCGGAGCGACTACATGGACAGCCTCGTACAGCGATCTTGTCTTGCCCGAGGATGATCGGCCGACCAGCACGACGAAGCAACCCCGCTCGATCCCCGCGGAAATGAGCTTCCGCAAGTCATCGTCGAAGTCACGGCTAACGTACTCGGGCAAGTCTCCAATGCTTTCCTCGGCGGAGATCGCCGCGTGGATCCCCAGCTGACGGGGTGATACCTCGTCGAAGCGCGGTATCGGGCTGGCCGGCTGCGTCTCGGCGAGCCGATTCCAGGCCTCCTGCCAAGTCGCCTGATCGGCCTGAGCCACGTCAAAGACCTTGAGCAGGCACGACAGCACCTCCTTCGCCGGGCGCTTGCCTTTCATCACCGGGCTCAACGTCGCCGGCGGCAGGTCACGCGGAAGTTTGAGGCGCTTGGCCCGCAACTGAATGGCGGCGAACGACATATCTCGATCAGCTTTCAGCCGATTGAGGAGCTTCCCGAACGCCACCCAGTCCTGGACGTCCGCAAGATCGGCAGCACTGACGATTGCCAGGTAGCTCAACCCCCTTGCGCACGCCTTGACGCTGTTCGACGGAGGGCGTCGAACGTTCGCGAACAGCCTACGAACCGCCTCTCCGGAAAGCCATCGTCAGAGTTGAGCGCCAGGATCATCCGAACGGACCCCTTCGAGATCGTGCGGGATCGTTCCAAACCCTCGACCGACTCACGTTTGCGCTGCTCACATGGGCTCCATCCGCGAACGGTCCACGAAACATCAGGGGGTCCAATGGACAACTGGCTCACATTCATGCGCACAGTCGAGTACTGGCAACTTCGCCCCAAGGATTGGGTGCTGGACGAGCAGCGAGCCGTGGCTCTACACGCCGCTCGCGACAGTGCAGTGAATCACTACGGGGGAAGCACTGACCGCGTCGATGTGCTGGTGGTTGCGGCATTGCCGGAGGAGTTCGACGCGGCCAAGGCCGCTGGCCTGGCGAGCGCTCCGGCGGGTCCGGGAGTGCTTCGGTGGGAGGAGCGCGACCTGGACGGTGTCCCACCGTTCCTTCGGGGCGAGTACCGTGTCGATGGGAGGGCTCGATTCACGGTGGCGTTGGCCCGACCGACGCAGATGGGCGGTCGCGCTACAGGACCATTCGCTGCGTCATTGGTCGATCGGTTGTGCCCGTCGTTGCTGGCCATGTGTGGCGTCTGCGCCGGCAACCCCGCAGACACGGCGCTGGGTGACGTCGTGGTCGGCGAGCCCGTCTATGAGTGGGACGAGGGCAGGGTGTTGGCCTCCGGGTTCGAGGGCGATCACCGGCAATTCCGGCTGGAGCCCCGCTGGCTGCGTGCCGCGCAGGACTTCGACCCCAGCCGGTTGGACAGCTACGGCGACGCCAGCGAAGACGAGTCATTGCTCTGGTTTCTCGAACTGTTACACCGCGGGCAGCAGCCACGCAGCCACCCCGCGCGCGACGCCTACTTCCCAAGCGGCACCTGGCAGGGGCGCCTAGCACGGCTGGAGGGAGAAGGTCTGATCCGGCGCGAGCCGACCGGCGAGGCGGCTCTGACCGGCAAGGGGTCCGGCCTCGTACAGCGACGGCTCTACGACGACGTCGACGGGCCGCAGCGGCTTCCGTTTCGCGTGCTCGCCGCGCCAATGGCCAGCGGCAACGCGGTCGTCGCCGATCCCGACGTATGGGGTCGGCTGAGGGCGATGGGCATGCGGAACGTCACCGCCGTCGAGATGGAGGCCGCTACCATCGCGACCATCGCCCATGATCGGGGACTTGACTGGTTCGTCGCCAAGGGTGTCATCGACCACGCAGACACCAGGAAAGACGACCGCTACCGGCAATTCGCCGCCCGCGCCTCAGCGCAAGTCGTGTTCGCCTTGCTGGAACGCCTCGCGGTAAAGACAAAAACGGCCACACAGCGCATGACCGAGTTGGCTCGAACGGCCGGGACCTCCAGTGCGTCTGGTCGCGGACCCGTAGGCGGTTACCGTGCGCCGATGCCCCAGCGGGCGACGACTTGACCTTGCGGGAAAGTCGGACGTCCATGGGTGGTCGCCACTCGGCTGGCACGGAGGATGAGGCCGTTCCTCTGCCGGGTGGTGATCCCCATGTCGGCCGTCGCGTCGCTGGCGCGCGACGGTGGCTCGTCGAGGTCGTGGGTCAGGCGGCGCGGAACTGTGTGTAGCGTTCTTCCAGCCGTTCGGGGTCGGGGTGGTCGCGGCGGGAGCGGGGTAGAAACATTGTGGCGCCGTGCATTTCTTGCAGGCCGTGGCGCAGCATCGGCCCATCGATCTCGGCAAGGATGTCCTGGCGGACCTCCACGACACGGTCGGGTCGGATACCGATGATGTCGGCGTCGTAGGCAGCGTGGTGGATTTTGCACATGGCCAACCCGTTGGGGACGACCGGCTCACCGTGCGGGTGGTGGTCGGGCAGTATGTGCGCGGCGTCCAGCAGGGGCGCGTGCCGCAACCGGCACAGCGCGCAGCGGGATTCGTAGGCGCGTAGGACTTTGGGACGGAACAGCACCTGGTGCAGTCGCTGGAGGGTCAGGCGGCGGGTGTAGCGGCGGTCCAGCGGCGTGTCCGCACCGGAATCCTCGTCGTCGGGGTACTGGCCGAGGCCCACCCCGAACTCGTGTGCCGTCTGGTCTTCGTCCACTAGGTACACCGGGTAGATGGCTTGGTAGACGCCGCGGGCGACGGGATAGAAGTAGGCCAGCGGGGCTTGGCGTCGCATCGCCTCGCGCAAGGCTCGGTTGTCCGGGTGGTTCGGGTCGGTGCCGCGCCATTTGTAGCGCAGGCTGCCGTCCTGGCTGACCTCGTCGGCGTAGGGTGCCTCAGCTCCCGGTGGGGTCCAGGTGGTGCGGATGGTCAACGCCGCGTCGAGCTGCGCCGGCTTGCGAATGCCGGGCTGGACGATCAGCCGCATCGGGGCGTCCGCGAACACAAACGAGTTGATCACCTCGGAGGGAGCGCCGTCCGGGTGAGCGGCACTGACTCGGCTCAGATGGGCGAACATCGCCGCGCGCAGTTGCGCGTCCAGATCCCCGCTGCCGCCCACACGGCCTTTATAGTCCACCGCTCGGTGGGACGGGGAGTCGGACACACGGCTGTTATGGGCGGGCGACCGGTGGCTTCGGCGAGGCCCGGCTGGAATCGGAACCGCCCGCCGTCATTGCCCAGCGGTTCATGCCAGAGCCATCCGCCGTCGAAAGAGCAGCGGGTTTCCATGTGTGCTCGGATGTGGCAGCAATGGAGATCGGCGCCGGCCGGCGGCCGTTGGTGACGATCAGCGACGTCCGGCACGAACCAAGATCATGCCGGGCTGTGCGATCGGTTCGTGCTCCGCCGGTCGACGTTGGGACGCTCGGCGGCCGTCGGCGCTCCCCGGCGCTCGTCAGCAACCGCTGGCAGGTAGCCTAGGGAGCCGCGCCCTCGTAGCTCAGGGGATAGAGCAACGGTTTCCTAAACCGTGTGTCGCAAGTTCGAATCTTGCCGGGGGCACACCCAGACGACTTCCCATAACTGGAGTTGGTTAGGGCAGCGGCGGCTCCGCGCGCTCGGCCAGGAAGCGCTCACCGTCCGCCTCGGCGACGAGCCGTTGTCGACCAGCCACGCTACGGCCCGGCGCTGGGCTCGGCTCTCCCGGTAGGCGTTCCACACCGCCACCAGATCCGGGTACTCCTCGTACAGCTCCTCCCTGAAGCGCCGGAACGCGCCACGTCCTCGGATGGCGCGCTCCAGCCTTCGCTGGGCCTGCTCGTTGCTGATCCCGTCGGCGAAGTCGGCCATGTCGGTGTACCAGACGCGTGACGGGGTTGACCATCGATGCCGGCGTCGGAGGTCCAGTACACGATCTCGCCGGTCTTCGCGTTGACCGGCCACCGGTGCGCCAGCGCTGCCGCGATCTGGTCGAGGTCGAGCCTGGCCAAGTCGAGCAAAATGTCACCGTAGTTTGGCGAGCGCCTTGTTTACCTCGTCGGGGTCGAAGGCGGCCGGGTCGAAGTGGGTGGCGTCGTCCCAGCCCATCCACTCCAGCCGGTCCTGGTGGTCGGGGTGCGCTGGGTTGGTAAGGATTTCCACTAGGTGTTCGTATCCCCAGACGCCGCCGCAGTCGTCGGGTGGCGCGGCGCGGCGGCCGCCGACGCAGCGGGGGTAGGTCTGTGTCGGGTCGGGGTCGAGCACCTCTTCCACCAGGATTTCGTGTGACCAGTTGTCACCGAAGTCGTAGGTGTACCGGAGCTTGTCTTTGGCTTGCGGGGCGACCTGCTCCAGGGTGACGGGCTTTTCGGCCCTGTGCCCTAGCTCGCGGTCCGCGGTGCCGAAGTCGCCGTACGGTGTCTCGAATACGTGTAGGTGACTGTCGTCCCAGCCGAATGCGACCTGGATGGTCCGGTGAAGTTTGGCCAGGCTGATGTCGGCGGGCACGAGGAGGCGTCGCCAGATCGGCGGCTTGGTGTCGCGCAGTCCGATCTTGATCTGGTAGATCGGTGCGGTGCCGTCCGACGTCTGGCGCTTGGCCGGCAGTTTGGTCGGCGTCCGTCCTCCTGCCGATTGGGCGGCTAGATAGGCCATGTCGGCCACCAGGCCGGCGTGCCTGCCGTCTTGGTGGTGTGGACGCGCGTCGGCCGGCTTGCGGGGCATTGGCAGGACGGCCAGCCTGGACCGCACCACTGTCGCGGAGACCGGGAACGGCGGCCCTGCCGCGTCCTCCTCGTCCTCGTCCTCGAACGGCGCGGTGTCGGCGGGACCTTCCTGTTCGTGTACGGCCCGTGCGGCCAGCGCGTCTTCGACGTACCAGCGGAACTCGGCCGGGTCGAGTGCCTCGGTCGTGACGACCTGGCTGTCCTCGCGCAGCTCCTCCAGCACCTCGGGCAGGTCGTCGGCGTCCACGAAGAAAATCTCAGCGGCGATGCCGCAGTCCAGGTGGTCGACGATCACGATGAACGCGTGCGCCTGGTCGGCCCGGCGGAACGTGGCGACTAGCACCGACATTGTGTTGGCGTGGCCGCGCATCCGCGTGCAGTCGGTGAGCTGAAGCGGCGCGGCCAGATTAGCGGCCCATGCCGGTTTCGGGATGCCTGTGGACGCCAGCCGGTCGGCCGCGGCCGCGGCGGCCTTGGTGATCTGGTCGTGCGTGCCGGATGCGAGCGCGCCGACCGAGAGCAGCAGCGCGAGCGCGCCAGGGCCTGGCTTGGCCTCGACCTGAGGGATGAGCTCGTCGACCAACAAGGGCACCAGGTCATCCTCGGATTCGGAAACCACGGTCAGCACCGTCGCGCCGGCCAGTTCCGCCTCGAGCGCGTCGTCGGTGTCGGTCATGGCGGCCACGCCGTCGAGCATTTCGCTGAGCATTTGCGAGAGGTCGACGTCTTCGCCTGAGCACACTGGGCAGTCGCACGCGTTCGTCACGGAGCACAGTTTGCTCCTGGCGCGCCGGTCCCGCGTGCCCGGGTCACCCTGGGGGAGGACGCATGAAGATCGATGGGGCCGGGCAGACTCTCCGGCATGACGTTCACCATGGTGACGGGCGACCTTTTCCAGCTCGGCCTGCCCGCGCTCGGGCACGGGTGTAACTGCACCGGTGCGATGGGGGCGGGCATCGCGGTCGAGTTTCGGCGGCGGTTTCCGCAGATGTACGAGGAGTACCGCGAGCTGTGCCAGAAGGGTGAGTTTCAGCTCGGCGACATCTTCGTCTGGGAGGCGCCCGACGTGGTGGTCTACAACCTGGCGACGCAGCCGATCCCGCGGCCCTCGGCCACCCTGGAAGCGATAGACACAAGCATCCGGGCGGCGCTCGCCGACGCCGCCGGCCGCGGGTTGCCGCGCCTTGGCGTGCCGCGGATCGGGGCCGGGCTGGGCGGCCTCAAGTGGGTGGACGTCGCCGAGGTGCTGGCTAACGCAGGAGAGGACAGCCCGGTCGAGCTTGTCGCGGTGTCACTTCCGACACCCTGAAAACCTGAAAACAGCCTCACTGCCGAACCCGTGAGCTCGCCGCCTCGGCGAAGGCGCGCACGATCGGGTGGGCGCGGGTGCCGTCGCCGGCCAGCTCGGGTTGAAACAGCGTCGCCAGGAAGAACGGGTGCTCGGGCAGCTCGGCCACCCGCACCTCGCCCTCCTCGTCGAAGCCGGTGAAGCGCATCCCGCCGGCGCGCAGCGCGTCCAGCCGGCCGGGGTCGAGGCCGTAAGCGCAGAAGTACCGTTCCACGGTCCGCGTCGTGCCGAGCACACGGCCGGCCAGTGAGTCGGGTTCCACGCGTACCGCCGCGTCGTGGCCGGCCAGCGAGCAGGCCAGTGGAACGATCAACAGGTCCTCCGACGCGGGGTTGTTTTCGCCGTGCTGGGCGGTGGCCATGCCGCACACGTCGCGTGCGTACTCCAGCAGCGCGTGCTGGAAGCCGCCGCAGGTGCCCAGAAACGGGATGTCCCGCTCGCGGGCGGTGCGCACGGCGGTGACCGCGCCGTCCTCGCTGCGGTACGGGCTGCCGGGCAGCAGCCACACCCCGTCGAAGCCTGCGATCGTCGGCTCGTCCACCTCGTCGGTGGAAAGCCAATACGCGTCGAGGTCGAGGTGGTCGCGGCCGTGCAGCGCCGCGAGCAGCGTGGGGATGCGGACATGCGAGCGGACGTGCGGCGAGCGGTCGCCGACAAGCGCGAGGCGGGTGGTCATGCCAGCATCCTTCATCGGGTACCGCGTTAAGCGCCAACGATGATTCGTGACCGGTCGATAAGCAACACTGATGGGGTGGATCCGCATCTGCTACGCACGTTCGTGGCGGTGGCGCAGCGGGCGTCGTTTTCGGCGGCGGCGCGGCACCTCGGCTACACGCAGTCGGCGGTGTCGCAGCACATCGCCACGCTGGAAGACGACCTCGGCGTGACGCTGCTGCATCGCCGTCCTGTCGCGCCGACCGAGGCGGGGGCGCGGCTGCTGGAGCACGCGATCCCGATCCTGCTGCACCTGGACGCGGCGCGGGCAGACGTGCGCCGTTCCGCGATGGAGCCGGCCGGGGTGCTGAGGGTGGGGGCTTGCGCGCTCGCGGGGTTCCATGTCGGGGTTGCCTTTGCGGAGGCGCGGCGGGTGCGGCCCGGTCTCGGCCTTGTGCTGTGCGTGGCCGGGCGGGACGCGGTGGTGGCGGGGGTCGCGGCGGGTGACCTCGACGTGGGCTTCGTCGACGGGGTGGCCGCGCCGACCGATCCGCTGCGGCTGGGCGACCTGGCCGGGCTGACCACGGTGGCGGCCGCGGAGGAGCCATGCGTGGTGCTGCTGCCTGCCGGCCATCCGCTCGCGGGGCGGGCCGGCCTGCGGCTCGACGACCTCGTCGACGCGCGGTGGATCGACGCGCCTGACGTGGGCGCGCCGCTGGCCGACCTGCGGGCGGCGGTGGGTAGCGACGGCATCCGGGGCACGGTCCGCTACGAGGGCTGCGACGTCCGGACGCTGGTCGCGCTCGTCGCCGCCGATCATGGGCTTGCGATCTTGCCAAAGCGGGCCGCGCCGCAGGCCACGCCCCCGCCCGAGGCGCGGCCCGCCTCCGGGGCGCAGGTCGCCTCCGGGACGCAGGTCGTCCCCGCGCGGCAGGCCGCGGCCCCCGCGCCGGAATCCGCGTCGGCGGCGCGGCCCGCCTCCGGGGCGCAGGCCGTCCCCGCGCAGCAGGCCGCCGCGCCGCAGCCGGCATCCGGAGAACAGGCCGCACTCGGTGGACAGCACGCTTCCACGGGGAGCGACGGCATCGTGGCCGTGCCGCTCACGAGCCCGCGGCTCGTCTACCGCACGGAGATCGTCCACGGGCACCTCACTCAGGCGGCCGCCGCCTTGACCGGATCGTTCCGCATCCGGGCATGATGGTGTCTTCTGGCGGGCCCTGCCGCCGGGTCAGGATCGGAGCATGCGGAGCGCACTCGTCGTCATCGACGTCCAGGAATCGTTTCGGCAGCGGCCCAACTGGCGGCACGCCAGCCGGCCCGATATCGCCGACCAGGTCGGTCGGCTTGTCGCGGCCGCGCGTGGCCGGGGCGAGCTGGTGGTCTGGGTGCTGCACGCCGAGCCGGACACCGGTGACGTGTTCGACCCGGCGTTGGGCTTCGTGCGGCTGATGGACGGGCTCAAGCCCGAGCCCGGCGAGCCGACGCTGACCAAGACGTCGCACAACGCGTTCACCACGACCAACCTCCAGCAGCTGCTCACTTCCCGCGGGGTCGGCGCGGTGACCATCTGCGGCATCCGCACCGAGCAGTGCTGCGAGACCACCGCGCGGGTGGCGTCCGACTTCGGGTACGAGGTGACGTTCGCGATCGACGCGACCGCGACCACCCCGATCGAGCACCCGTCCGGGCGCACGCTGGGTGTCGAGGAGATCCTGGAACGCACCGAGTACGTGCTCGCCGGCCGCTTCGCCACGGTCAAGACGGTGGACGAACTGACCAGATCGTGACCCGCGTCGTCTTCCTGCTCGTCCCGGACGTGCACCTGCTCGACCTGGCCGGCCCGGCGCAGGTCTTCCACACCGCGGCCGGCGTCGGGTACGACTACCGCCTCACCTACGTGGCCGAGCGGGAAGAGGTGCCGACCGCGCAGGGCGTGCCGCTGCGGGCGAGCGTGCAGTGGCCCGAGCTGGGCCCGGACGACCTGATCGTGGTGCCGGGGTGGCGGGCGATGGCGCTGGAGGGCACCGGGCGGCTGGCGGCCGCGACGCTCGAACGCCTTGTCGCGCATCACCGCGCGGGTGGCACGGTGGCGAGCGTGTGCGCGGGCGCCGACGCGTTGGGGCGGGTGGGGCTGCTGGACGGCCGGCGCTGCACCACCCACCACCAGCTCCAGGACGAGCTGGCCCGCCGGTACCCGCGGGCGGCCGTGGTGCGCGACGTGCTGTACGTGGTCGACGACCGGGTGGTCACCTCGGCCGGTATCGCCAGCGGCATCGACCTGGCCCTGCACCTGATCGCGGTGCGGCACGGGCCGGGTGTCGCGGCGCGGGTGGCCCGCGAGATGGTCGTGTACGCCCGACGCAACGGCGACGAGCAGCAGTCCAGCGCGATGCTGCGGCACCGGGCGCATGTGAGCGAGGTGGCGCACCGGGTGCAGGACCTGATCGACGCCCGGTTCGCCGACCGGCTGTCGCTGGCCGACCTGGCCGCCGCGTCGGGGGTCAGCGAGCGCACGCTGACCCGCGTCTTCGGGCGGGCGACCGGCACGACGCCGCTGCGCTACCAGCAGCTGCTGCGGGTGGAGCGGGCCGAGCACCTGATCGGTCACGGCTCGACGGTGGAGTCGGCGGCGCGGGCGGTGGGCTTCCAGGACGCCCGCATGCTGCGCCGGCTCCGCGGCAGGGAAACCCGATGACGGGGCAGGAAAACCCCACGACCCGCCCTGTGGAAAACCGCAACGCTAGCCTCGCCTTGTGGTGGCGACGTGGTTTCGGGTGGGCATCGGGGTGCTGCTCGGCGCCGTCACCGGCCTCGTCGAGCTCGTCTACCTGATCTGGGCCGGCATCATCCTGATCCCGGCGTGGCCGCAGCCGCGTACCCGGCGGGCGGCCGTGCAGCGGATCCAGGCCGGCGCCCGCAACCTGGCCGAGGTGGAGCGGTGGCGGCTGGCCGCGTTCCTGCGCGCGGAGAACGCCAGCGACTACACCGGCGGCCGCGCCGTGGAGTACCTGGTGCTGCGGTGGGCGGTGGGTCTGCTCGGCGGTGTGATCCTGCTGCTTTTCCTCTACGGCGTGGCGGTGGGCGTTTTCTGGACCCGCGACCTGCTCGTCGGCCGCAGCACCGCGCTCCTGGCGATGGCGCAGGTCGGGCTGGGCGTCATCGGGCTCTTTTTGAGCGTGCAGGGTTTCGCCGGCATCGCGGCGATCGAGCGGCGGCTGGCCCGGCGCTTTCTCGGGCCGAGCACCCGCGAGGTGCTGGAGCGGCGGATCACCGAGCTTTCCACCAGCCGCGCCGGTGTCGTCGCGGCCGTCGACGCCGAGCGCCGGCGCATTGAACGCGACCTGCACGACGGGGTACAGCAGCGGCTCGTCGCGCTCGGCATGCTGCTCGGGCGGGCCCGCCGCGCGCCGGACAACAGCCTGCTGATCGCCCAGGCGCACGAGGAGACCCAGCACATCCTCGACGAGCTGCGCGACGTGGCCTGGCGCGCGTACCCGGCGGCGCTGGACAACCTCGGCCTGCACGAGGCGCTGCTGCGGGTGGCCGAGCGGGCCGGCATCGCGGTGCGGCTGCGCTACGAGCTGGCCGAGCGCCCACCGACCGCGGTCGAGACCGCCGCGTACTTCGTGGTCTCCGAAGCCGTCACCAACGCCGCCAAGCACGCACACGCCCAGGAGGTCACCGTGGACATCGCGCAGGCCGGCACGCTGACCATCCGGGTCCGCGACGACGGCGTCGGCGGCGCCGACCCCGGCGGGAGCGGCCTTTCCGGCCTGGCGCGGCGGGTGGCGGCGCTGGATGGGAAGTTCACTGTGGACAGCCCGGCCGGCGGGCCGACGGTGATCGTGGCGGAGCTGCCATGCGCGTGACGCTCGCCGAAGACTCCACGCTGCTGCGCGAGGGCCTTGTGCGGCTGCTGGCCGAGGAGGGGCACGAGGTGGTGGCCGCGGTCGGCGACGGTGACGCGCTGCTGGCCGCCGTGGCCGCCGAGCAGCCGGACGTGGTGGTGGTCGACGTGCGCATGCCACCCACCCACACCGACGAGGGCCTGCGCGCCGCGCTCCAGATCCGCGAGCGGTGGCCAGGGGTGGGCGTGCTGGTGCTGTCCCAGTACGTGGAGAAGCGGTACGCCGTCGACCTGCTCACCGGCCAGCCGGAGGGGGTCGGGTACCTGCTCAAGGACCGGGTGGCCCAGGTGGGGGAGTTCCTGGACGCGCTGGTGCGGGTGGCCGGCGGGGGCGCCGCGTTCGACCCGGAGGTGGTGCGGCAGCTGCTGGCCCGCACCACGCACACCGACCCGATCAGCCGCCTCACCGAGCGCGAACGCACCGTGCTGGACCACATGGCGCAGGGCCACACCAACGCCACGATCGCCGAGCAGCTGCACGTGTCGCAGAGCGCGGTCGAGAAGCACGTCAACGCGATCTTCGACAAGCTGGACCTGTCGCACGTCACCGGATACAGCCGGCGGGTGCTGGCGGTACTCAGGTATCTCGGCTCTTGATCTTGCGCAGGCGGGCGGTGACGAACCAGCCCACCGCGACCACGACGGCGCCGATCACCACCCACTGGAGCCAGCCGGCGTAGCCCTCGACCACCCGCCAGTTTTCGCCGAGCATGTAGCCGGCGACGATGAAGGCGGTGTTCCAGATCAGGCTGCCCAGCGTGGTGAGCAGCGCAAACGAGAGCAGCGGCATCCGTTCGATGCCGGCCGGGATGGAGATGAAACTCCGGAAGACCGGGAGCATCCGCCCGAAGAACACCGCCTTGGCGCCATGCCGGGCAAACCACTCCTCGCTGCGGTCGACGTCCGAAACCTCCACCAGCGGCACGCGCGCGGCGATCGCCCGCATCCGGTCGCGGCCGAGCCACGCGCCCAGCCCGTAGAGCACCAGCGCGCCGGTGAGCGAACCGATCGTGGTCCACACGACCGCCGCCACGAGACTGATCTCACCCTGGCTGGCGGTGAAGCCGGCCAGCGGCAGGATCAGCTCGCTGGGCAGGGGCGGGAAGAGGTTTTCCAGCGCCACGGCCAGGCCGGCGCCGGGAGCACCCAGCGCCTCCATCAGCCCGATCGCCCAGCCGGCGAGGCCACCGGGTTCACTTTGCTCGATCATCGTCTTGCAGTTATTACCCATGCCGGCCGTTTCATGCCTTGTTTCGGCGGGCGCCGAAGTATGCCGCGCGCATGATGGGTGGCATGACGCCACCCCTGGCCCGGTTCGCGGGGCTGCTCGCGGACGGCACGCGGGCCACGTTCTGCATGGCCCTGCTCGACGGCCGGGCCTGGACCGCGGGCGAGCTGGCCCGCTACGCGGGCGTCGCCGCGTCGACCGCCAGCGAACACCTCACCCTCCTGGTCGCCGGCGGCCTGCTGGCCGAGGAACACCAGGGCCGCCACCGCTACGTGCGGCTGGCCACGCCGCGGGTGGCCGAGCTGATCGAGGAGATGTCGGTGTACGCGGACGCCGGCTCGCCCGCGCCACCGACGTCCCTGCGCGGCGCGGTCGCCAGCGCGGCGATGGCCAGGGCCCGCACCTGCTACGACCACCTGGCCGGCCGCCTGGGCGTGCGGGTCACGGAGGCGATGGCCGCGCGGGGCCTGCTGGGCACCGCGGACGGCTTCGTGCTGACCGCGCGGGGTCGCGGATGGCTGGAGTCCGAGGTCGGCGCCACCCTCGGCGGGAGCCGGCGGCCGGTGGTGCGGGCCTGCCTGGACTGGACCGAACGCCGCCCCCACCTGGCCGGCGCCGCCGGCGCGGCGCTGTGCCGGCGGCTGCACGAACGCGGCTGGGTGGTGCGGATCGGCAGCCAGCGGGCGGTGCGGGTGACGCCGGCGGGCGAGGTCGGCCTGCGTGAACTGCTCGGCCTGTCCCCGGCCGACCTCGCCTAATATCGGACGCGATGAAGCTGAAGCTGGACCTGCACGACATCTTCAACCGCGGCCACGACATCGACCGCGCGTTGCGCGGCATCATCGACGAGGCCGTGGCGAAGAAGGCCACGCTCGTGGAGATCATCCCGGGCAAGGGCTCCGGCCAGCTCAAGAAACGCGTGCTGCGCTTCCTGGACCAGAAAGAGATCAAGCAGCTGTACCACCGGGTGGAGAAGGACTCCAAGAACTTCGGCCGCCTGTTCATCCACTTCCGCTGGAAGTAGGGCCGCCGCTTACGGCTGCCTGCGGCGGGCATCAACCCGCGATGGTCGGAGCGTTTGTCTGGGGGCTGCTGGCCGGTAGTTCCCTCGTGCTGGGCGCGGCGATCGTGTCGCTGTTGCGGCCGCAACGCCGCACGGTCGGGCTGGTCATGGGTTTCGGCGCCGGCGTCCTGCTCAGCGCCGTCTCCTTCGAGCTGGTCGACGAGGCGGTGCAGGTAGCCGGCGGTGAGGGCGGCGTGGCGCTGGGGTTCTTCACCGGCGCGGCGGTGTTCCTCGGCGGCGATCTCATGATCAGCCGGCTGGGCCACCGTGACCGTGGACGCGGTGGCGCCGCACCCACGGGCGCCCTGGGCATCGTGCTGGGCATCGTGCTCGACGGCGTGCCCGAGTCGGCGGTGATCGGCCTGACGCTGCTCCAGGCCGGCACGGTCGGCGTGTCGATACTCGTGGCCGTCTTCATCTCCAACGTCCCCGAATCCGTCGCGGCCACCAGCGGGCTGCGCCAGCAGGGCTGGCCCTGGTCGCGGCTCTACCTGATGTGGTCGGCCACCGCGCTGGTCTGCGCGCTGGCGTCCGCGGCCGGCTACACGATGCTGGACGGCGCCTCGCCACGGCAGCTGGCCTTCACGTTCGCGTTCGCCGGCGGGGCGGTCCTGGCCATGCTCTCCACCACGATGATCCCCGAGGCGTACGAGTCGGCCGGCCGCCTGGCCGGGCTGACCACGACCCTCGGCTTCGGCGCTGCCTATGCCACCACGTGGCTTTCCGAGTCATCGGTCCATTGACACGTCTGAAACACGTTGACAACATGGAGCGATGGTTGGGAGCGCTCCCATCTACCGATGCCCCACCCATCGGGAAGGATCAATGTGACCAGACCCATTGGACGGCTCGCCATAGTCGCCGCGGGCGTCCTGCTCGCCACCGGCCTGACCGCCTCCTCCGCCCAGGCAGAGGGGCCCGAGCAGATCGTCAACGGCACCTTCGACAACGGGCACGCCCCCTGGTGGGGGACTGCCAACATCACCCTAGACTCCAGTAGCGGCCAGCTCTGCGCCGACGTCCCCGGCGGCACCACCCAGCCGTGGGACGTGATCATCGGGCAGGACAACGTGCCCCTGGTCAGCGGGGAGACCTACGCGTACACCTTCTTCGCCACCGCCACCCCGGCCAAGGTCGGCAAGGCGCTCATCCAGCTCCCGGTGGACCCGTGGACACAGTTTCTGAGCGCCAATCCGGAGCTGAGCGTCTCCGGTAACCAGTACACCTACACGTTCACCTCGCCGGTCGACCTGCCCAACGCGCAGGTCGCGTTCCAGATCGGCGGCAGCACCGACCCGTGGCGCTTCTGCGTCGACAACATCTCGCTGACCGGCGGCGCGGTGCAGGAGCCGTACGAGCCGGACACCGGGCCGCGCGTGCGCGTCAACCAGGTCGGCTACCTGCCCAACGGCCCCAAGAACGCCACGCTCGTCACCGAGGCGACCGCGGCCCTGCCGTGGCAGCTGAAGAACGCGGCCGGCAAGGTCGTCGCCGGCGGACGCACCACCCCGCGCGGCGTGGACGCCTCCTCGGGGCAGAACGTGCACAGCCTCGACTTCAGCCGCTACACCAAGGCCGGCACCGGCTACACGATCGTGGCGGACGGGGAAACCAGCCACCCGTTCGACATCGGTGAAGGCTTCTGGGAGAAGCTGCGCACCGACGCGCTGAAGTTCTACTACACCCAGCGCAGCGGCATCGAGATCCTGGACAGCCTGCGCCCCGGCTACGGCCGCCCGGCCGGCCACGTGGGCGTCGCACCCAACCAGGGCGACACCAACGTGCCCTGCCAGCCCGGCGTCTGCGACTACACCCTCGACGTCTCCGGCGGCTGGTACGACGCCGGCGACCACGGCAAGTACGTGGTCAATGGCGGCATCTCGGTGTGGCAGCTGCTGAGCGAGTACGAGCGGTCGCGCGAGCCGTGGAAGCTGCGCGACGGCACGCTGAACATCCCGGAGAGCAGCAACCGGGTGCCGGACATCCTCGACGAGGCGCGCTGGGAGCAGGAGTTCCTGCTGAGCATGCAGGTGCCGGCCGGAAAGCCGCTCGCCGGCATGGCCCACCACAAGATCCACGACCAGACCTGGACCGGGCTGCCGCTGATGCCTCACCTCGACGACCGGCTGCGCGAGCTGCACCCGCCGTCGACCGCGGCGACGCTCAACCTGGCGGCCACCGCGGCGCAGACCGCACGCGTGTTCTGGCGGTACGACAAGGCGTTCGCCCTGCGCAACCTCGCCGCGGCGAAGAGCGCGTGGGCCGCGGCCAAGGCGCACCCGGACATCATCGCCGACCCGGCCGACGGCAACGGCGGTGGCACGTACAGCGACCCGGACGTGAGCGACGAGTTCTACTGGGCCGCGGCCGAGCTGTACATCACCACGGGCGCGCGCGAGTTCAAGGACTTCGTGCTCGCCTCGCCGCACCACACCGCCGACATCTGGCGCGAGCGCGGCTTCGACTGGGGCAACACCGCCCAGCTCGGCCGCATCGACCTCGCCACCCGCCCCAACCACCTGCCCAACCTGCACCGCGTGCGGGCCTCGGTGGTGCAGGGCGCCGACAAGTACCTGGCGACCCAGAAGGCACACCCGTACGGCATCGCGTACGCGCCCAGCGACAACGTGTACGACTGGGGCTCCAACAACCTCATCATCAACAACCTGGTCGTGGTCGCCGCCGCGTACGACCTGACCGGCCGGGATCGCTACCTCGACGGCGTGGTGCAGGGGATGGACTACATCTTCGGCCGCAACGCGCTCAACCAGTCCTATGTGACCGGTTACGGCGAGGTCGCCTCGAAGAACCAGCACAGCCGCTGGTACGCCCGCCAGCTCAACCCCGACCTGCCCAACCCACCGGTCGGCACGCTCTCCGGCGGGCCGAACTCCTCGATCCAGGACCCGGTCGCGCAGCAGAAGCTGCAAGGCTGCGTCGCGCAGTTCTGCTACCTCGACGACATCGAGTCGTGGTCGACCAACGAGCTGACCATCAACTGGAACGCCCCGTTGGCCTGGATCTCGGCGTTCATCGCCGACCAGGGCAAGGGATAAAGCCAGGGCGGGGAGCGGCGCCAGCCGCTCCCCGCCTGTGGCGCGACTGGAACACCAGTGCTGTTATAGCGGCGGTTTAACAGCACTGGTGTTCCAGCCGTCGCCGCACACGCGCACAAAGATTTGAGCTACCGCGACGTCCGTCGTGGTCCAGACCGCTGCTCCCGCGGCCTCACCCGTCCGCCGTTGGTCGCGCTCACCCCAAGAAAACGCCGCGACGGGTGGCGGCCCTGACCCCCCTTAGATGGGCACCGTCGTGGCTACCGCGACAAGTTCGCTGGAGTGGGATCCGGCGATGCCCACGTCCGGCGGGCGGGGGCGGTAGCCGGGCAGGCCGGACAGCCCGTCGCTGCCGTCCATCACCCGCAAGCTGACCCGGCCCGCCGGGCCGTTGGCCGGCCGTAGCACCAGCTCCACCTCAACGCCTTCGGGTGGCGGGGCGTGGAAGACCATGCCGAACGACCACTGTTCGCCCTCGCGGCCCACCGGCGCCGGCTGCCCGGCCACCCGGGCCGAGACGACCGCGGCGGTCGCGGCGTCCACGTGCAACGACAGCAGCCGCACCGGGCGTTGCGGCCGCACCCGCAGGCGTACGTGCCGCTCGCCGGAGGCACTGGGCAGCTGCTGGACGTCCACAGTGGGCGCTTGCAGCGGCGCCACCTCGGCCGGCCCGCTACGCACGTCGTGGTCGCCCAGGCCGGGAAAGTCGGCCAGCGGCGCGGGATCCCCGGAGACGTACCGCGAGGTCCACTGCTGCTCGGTGCTCTCCTGGCTGAGCCACACCGCCTTGCCGGCACCCGCGTCCAGCGCGTACATCAGGTGGGTCGGCGACGGGTGCTTCGCGTCGAAGCCGTCCACCGACAGCCCCACGACCGTAAACACCACCGCGGCCAGCACGCCGGCGAGCCCGGGGTACATGGCGTGGCGGCGGGCCAGCATCGCCACCATCGCCCGCTGCCCGCCGGCCTCCGCGAAGAGCAGGTCGACCACAGGCAGCGCGGCGAGCCCGAGCAGCACGCAGAACAGCGCGCCCACCGCGCCCATCGCCAGCCCCAGCGCGGGAAACAGCAGGGTCACCGTGGGCAGCAGGATCACTGTGGCGACGGCCGCGGCGGCGGTCACCGCCACCACCCCGATCCGGGGCATCGCCAGCGCGAGAAGGCCAGCGAGCGCGCCGGCCAAGCCCGGCAGGCTCGTCAGGTACGACCCGCCGGGCGCGAGAGCGGCCAGCGCGAATCCGAACACGACCAGCCAGCCCAGACCCCCGATCGCCAGGGAAGCCGGGCCGAGGCGGCGGCGCAGCAGCGCGTACCAGGTGAAAAGGACCGACGCGGAGAGCGCGACGACCGCGAGCCGAAACCACAGTGGACGGTACGGGTCGACCATCTCGGTGTAGCCCGGCCGCAGCGCGGCCAGGATCGCCCACAGCACCTGCGCCAGCACGGGCGCGAGCACCACCGGGACCAGGCCCAGGCCGAACCCGGCCGCCACCCGCGGCCACGTGGTGCGGCCGCGGCGGCGGGCGAGCCAGGCCAGCGCGGCGGTCGCGACGAGCGCGGCGACCGCCAGCGGCCAGGTCAGCCAGCCCGGGTAGTGGACCAGGCCGCCGGGGACCGGAAAGTAGGTGGCGTCGCCGTCCGACTCCATCGTGGACAGGTCGAGCCGCCCGAACTCGCGAGCCAGCGCCAGCGCGTTGTCGCCGTGCTGCTGGAGGCTGGCCCGGTCCATTGTGGCCGGTGTGTCCAGCGGCGTGTGGTAGATCGCCGCACCGTCGATGTACGCGGAGTTGAGCCCGGCGAAACCCTTGTCCAGAAAGGGGGTGAAGTCGGTGTCGTTGGGCAGCAGCCGGTAGACCTCGACCGCGAACGACGTGCCCACCGGATGCGGCGCGGCCCGCCCGAAGACGTCCACCAGCGCGGCGTTGCGGCGGGACGTCTCGAACGTGATGACCGGGCCGCTGCTGCCGCGCGCTTCGAGGTTGAGCACCACGCCACCGTCGGCGGCCAGCGGGTGGGCGGAGACGAACGCGGAGGCGCCGCACAGGCACGCCTCCTCGGCGTCGGTCAGCACGAACACCACGTCGTTGCGCGGCCGCGGCCCGCCGGCCATGGCCCGCGCCACTTCCAGGATCGTGGCCACGCCCGCGCCGTCGTCGTTTCCGCCCGGACCCACCTGAACCGAGTCGTAGTGGGCGACCAGGAAGACGCGGCCGGTGGAGGCGGTGCCGGGCAGCGTGGCCACCACGTTGCGTACCCGGGCGAAAGTCGCGCCGCCGGCGCCGCCGGACAGCTGCCCCGCCTCGGTACCCACGGTGTCCTGCACGGCCGGCGACAGGCCGGCCTCGCGCAGCGCGGTCTCGATCCGGTTGCGATTGCGGTCGTTGGCGGCGCTGCCGGCCACGTGGGTCTGCGCGCCCAGCGCCTCCACCTGGGTGTAGGCACGCGCGGCGCTGAACTGCCCGGCCGGCGTGCCGGTGCCGCGCGGGGCCGGTGGCCGCAGGTCGAGCAGCGTGACCAAACCCACCGCGACCAGCGCGGCGACGGCCGCCACGGCGGCCAGCGCACGGCGGCGCGGACGGGTCAGTGCGCGATCCGCGGGGGCTTCCAGATCCACGACCATGGCAGACATCATGCGTCCGGGGCGACGCGCCGGCACCCATGGGGTACGGCGGGTCGCCGCTACCGCCACGCGTGGCCTAGCGTGTTGGCATGTCTGTCGCGCGTGTGTCGTCGCCGCGCTCCCGAGGAGCCGAGCGATGACCGTCGTGCCTCCGCGGGCATATCCGTACGGAGGGGCTGATCCGGGCGCGAGCATGCCCAGCGGCGACCGCCTGCGCGTGCTTCTCGTCGAAGACGACGACGCGGACGCGTTTCTCGTCGGTGAGCTGCTGGCCGAGGCCGACGCCAAGGTCGACCTCGCCGTCGCCGCGAGCCTCACCGAGGCGCGTGAGCGGCTCGCCAGCGTCGACTGCATCCTGCTCGATCTCGGCCTGCCCGACGCGCAGGGGCTCGACGGGCTGCGCCAGGTGCTCGCGATGGCCGTGCACGCGGCCGTCGTCGTGCTGACCGGCCGCCAGGACGAGCACCTCGGCGTCGGCGCCGTCGCCGAGGGCGCGCAGGACTATCTGCTCAAGGGCCAGGTCGACGGGATCCTGCTGACCCGGGCGCTGCGTTACGCCGTCGAGCGCAAGCGGGCCGACGAAAACGCCCGGCGGCTGCGCGAGGTCGAGCTGCGCCAGGAGGAGTCGGCCCGGCTGGAACGCGGCCTGCTCCCGCAGCCGATCATGACCACCGAAGTGGTGCAAACCCACCCCTTCTACCAGCCGGGACGGCACGCCGCCGTGATCGGCGGCGACTTCTACGACGTGGTGCAGGCGGGCGAACGCCTGCATCTGATCGTGGGCGACGTGTGCGGACACGGCGCCGACGAGGCGGCCCTCGGCGTCGAGCTCCGGGTGGCCTGGCGGGCCCTGATCCTCGCCGGCGTGCCGGAAGACGCGGTGCTGCCGGCGCTGGAGCAGGTGCTGATGAGCGAGCGAAAGGCGCGGGAGATCTTCGCCACCGTCGCCGCCATAACGCTCGACCTGCCCGGAAACCGGGCCACCGTGCGGCTGGCCGGGCACCCGCCACCGCTGCTGCTGTCCGGCGGCAAGGTGGTGCCGGTGCCGGCGCCGCACGGGCTGCTGCTGGGCGTGCAGCCCCGACCGCCCCGGCCGTACGACCTGGAGTTCGACGGTGAGGATTGGTCCCTGCTGATGTACACGGACGGCCTCATCGAGGGGCGGGTCGGCGGCGGCAACGAGCGGCTCGACGTGACCGGCCTGTGCCAGCTGCTCACCGAGCCGGAGGCACGCCAGACGCCCCTGCCCGCCCTGCCCCGGTGGCTGCTGCGCCGGGCCGAAGACGCCAATGGCGGGCCCCTCGTCGACGATGTCGCCATGCTGGTGATCTCGAGGGGCGCGGGCCGGTGATGCGGTCCTGGAGCCTGCGCCAGCGGGTCACCGCGCTCTGCGCGGTGGTCGGTGGGCTGCTCGCGCTGTTGGCGATCGGCGCCTCGGTCACCGCCACGGCCACCCGCTCGCAGGTCGACACGCTGGCCAACCGCGCCACCCCGCTCCGCACCGGCTCGGAGGCGCTGCTCACCGCGCTCGTCGACCAGGAGACGGCGGTCCGCGGCTTCGCGCTCAGCGGCAAGGACGCGGACCTCACGCCGTACACGGATGGCATCGTCGAAGAGCGCCGGCTGACCGACGAGATGAGTGGCCTGATCGAAGACGAGCAGGCCATTCGGGCGAGCCTGGAACGCTTGAACGCCGAGGCGGCCACCTGGCGGCGTGATGTCGCCGAACCGGTGATCTCGATGGTCCGCGCGCAAGGCCCGGCCGCCGGCCAGGCGCTGATCAACGACACGTCGCGGCAACGGTTCGAAGAGGTCCGGGCTGCCGCGGCGGCCTTGCAGGACGAGATCCGGACATTCCGCGACAAGACCTCCGACGACGCCAAGAGCAGCAGCAACGTCCTCGTCGTGCTGCTCATCGCGGCCACGGTGATCGTGCTGCTGGCCGGCGTCGCCCTGCTGATCTCGCTGCGCCGGATGGTGATCGAGCCGCTCACCGAGCTCGCCAAGCAGGTCCGCTCGGTGGCCGGCGGCGAGTACGACCACCCCATCTCCACCAACGGGCCGCCCGAGCTGGCCACGCTCGCCGCCGACGTCGACGGCATGCGCCGCAAGATCGCATCCGACCTGGCCGAGGTGCGCGAGGCCCGCGAGCGGATCGAGTGGGTCAACGGCCAGCTGCAAACCCAGGCCGAGGAGCTGATCCGCTCCAACCGCGACCTGGAGCAGTTCGCGTACGTGGCCTCGCACGACCTCCAGGAGCCGCTGCGCAAGGTGGCCAGCTTCTGCCAGCTGCTCCAGCGGCGATACGCCGGCCAGCTCGACGAGCGCGCCGACCAGTACATCGCGTTCGCGGTCGACGGAGCCCAGCGGATGCAGCGGCTGATCAACGACCTGCTCGCGTTCTCCCGGATCGGGCGGATGACCGCGGGCTTCACCGACGTCGACCTCAACGCCCTGATGGTCGAAGTCGCCAGCCAGACCGAAAACGCCCGCAACTACGCCAAGGGCGAGCTGACCTGGGACGACCTGCCCACGGTGCTGGGCGAGCAGGCGCTGCTGACCACCCTGCTGGCCAACCTGGTGAGCAACTCGATCAAGTTCCGCCACCCCGACCGACCACCCAGGGTGCACGTCTCCGCCGAGCGGGTCGGCGACGAGTGGGAGATCAGCTGCCGCGACAACGGCATCGGCGTCGAGCAGGAGTTCGCCGACAAGATCTTCGTGATCTTCCAGCGGCTGCACGCCAAAGATTCCTACCCGGGCACCGGCATTGGGCTGGCCATCGCAAAGAAGATCGTCGAATACCACGGCGGCCGGATCTGGGTCGCCCCGGACGTCGACGAGGGTACGGTGATCAGGTTCACGCTCCCGGTGCTTGTCGGGCGCGAGGAGGAGCCGGCGGGCGAAACTGAGCCGGTGCGAGACAGCGAGGTGAACGCGTGACCGTGCCACCGGACGGGAGGAGCCCCATCGAGGTCCTGCTGGTCGAAGACGACCCGGGCGACGTCCTGATGACCCAGGAGGCGTTCGAGGAGCACAAGCTGCGCAACAAGCTCACCGTGGTCACCGACGGCGACGCCGCGCTTTCCTACCTGCGCCGCGAGGGCGAGTACAAGGACGCCGTCCCACCAGACCTCATCCTGCTCGACCTCAACCTGCCCCGCCGCGACGGCCGCGAGGTGCTCGCCGAGATAAAGAAGGACGAGCGGCTGGGCCGCATCCCGGTGGTCGTGCTCACCACCTCGCAGGCCGACGAAGACATCCTGCGCAGCTACGAGCTCCACGCCAACGCGTACGTCACCAAGCCCGTCGACTTCGACCGGTTCATCGCCGTCGTCCGCCAGATCGACGAGTTCTTCGTCAGCGTGGTCAAGCTGCCGCCTCGTGGCTGATCTGATCGACTCGGTCGGGCAGCTGCTGCGCGAGGCGGCCGCCACCGTGGTGCTGCCATCGTTTCGACACCTGGCCGAGGGCGACATCGAGGAAAAGGTGCCCGGCGAGGTCGTCACGGTGGCCGACCGGCGCGCCGAGACCCTGATCGCCGACGGCCTGCGCGCCCTGCTGCCCGAATCCGTGGTGGTCGGCGAGGAGGGCGTCGCCGCCGACCCGTCCGTGCTCGACCTGCTCCGCGAGCCCGGCCCGGTCTGGATCGTCGACCCGATCGACGGCACCGGCAACTTCGCCGCCGGCCACGGCCCCTTCGCCATCATGGCCGCGCTGGTCCGCGGCGGCGCGCCCGTGGCCGCCTGGATCCTCGACCCACTGGCCGGCACCCTCGCGGTGGCGGAGTCAGGCTCCGGCGCCTACGTCGACGGCGTCCGCGCCGCCCTCCCCGACGACGCGTCCAGGCCACTGCGCGGGGCCGCGATGAACCGCTTCCTCCCCGCCGACCTGCGGGCCCGCGTCCGACGCGGCCTGACCGCCATCGACGAGGTACTTCCGGGCCTGCACTGTGCCGGCCGCGAGTACGTCGACATCGTCACCGGCGCGCAAGACTTCGTGCTCTTTTGGCGCACCCTGCCGTGGGACCACGTGCCCGGCGCGCTGCTGGTCCACGAGGCCGGCGGCGCGGTCCGCCGCCTGGACGGCGGCCAGTACGACCCGACCGCGGACGGCTACGGCCTGCTGGCCGCCGCCAACGAAGCCACCTGGCAACGCGTCCACGCCACGCTGCTCAGCTAGGCGTCGATCTTTCTGGGCATGTGCGGCTGGTCGGCTGCTGGATAGGCGGCCGTCGTGGTTGCTCTCCGTTGCTCCCGCGGCCTCCCCATTCGGTTAGCCCTTTCTGGTCAGGACCACCGGAATGGGTAAAGTCACCGTGCTGTCCTATCAAGATCGTGAAGCCGCCTTGAAGTTGCTTTGAATGCGCAATTTGCGACGATGTCGACGAGGATCCCGGACGACATTTGGAGCCCAATTATGCTGAGGAGAATCCTGTTACCCCTGCTCGCGATCCTGACCGTCGTCCCGGTGACGGCCAGCCCAGCTCAGGCCAATACGGCGGACTCCGCGAGTGTGACCGTCGCCGCTAAAGGGCATCTTGCGCCCGGCATGTCGGACGCCGCTCCGCCGCCACCTCCCGATTGCACTCAGCCTTGTTGGCCGAAATGTCGAGACCAAGCTTTCCCCTGCTGGGAAATTCGCGGCTACAATTTCTTCACCAACGAGGCAACGGAAAACATGGAAACCCTATGTATGGGCGGACGGCTCCAGTTGCGCAGCGGACAGTACGACTGGGGTGCCATCTGGGACAGCCGAGGGTCCAAGTTTACGGACTACCAAAACAAATACGTAGGCGGAGGTTGGTACGGGATGTCGGTCTGCGTGGACCCACGCGGCGGCCAGCGATATACCTGGACCGTGGGTCTCTGGCCCGACAACCCGGACTGGCAGCCTTGGGTGAAATCGTGGGACTGGTTCGTCGAGGACGCGGGCTGGTACTACTGGGGTGTATATCTGGATCCGCTGTTCTAGAGAGCTTTGCGGTCGGGGTTCGCGAGCCTGCCCACAATGCGCGGTCAAATTCGAGGCAGATTTCCCAGGTTCGTGTCAGTTGTAGACCGTATGCTCCCGCGGGCACCGTTCCCGGCCGGCGGCTCGCCAGGGCGAGCCGAATTCCCCGGCCGTCCACTGCCGGGTCCGCGGGACAAGCCCCCGGGTGAGTTCGCGGACAGCCGTATGCCTCTACTCCCCGACATCTTGACGTAGCGTTACCAGTGTCGGGGTGGGGCTTTCAGATCTTGGAGAGTTAGGGTTCTTATGCCGCCCTAACTCTCCAAGATCTGGCATCGGACGCGGTTTACACCCGCTGTGGCGGTTACTGGCGGTGACGGCGCGTCTGTTCGGTCTGGTGCCAGTCGCCCTAGCCACGTGAGCGGGTGGGCCTGCCCGAGGCCACCCACCATCTGCTCTCGACACGCCACCCGCGATGATCGTTAGCCCGTCACCCGCACTCTCCTGGGCGTGTCGCACAGCTGTAGGGCTAACGATCACGGTGCGGCCCAGATCCACTTCCTCGACCGGTCCGACAAAGGTTCGCCCCGCGGGCTTGCGGCGCGGACCTGGCAGCGCGGGTCGGGGATCTCGGCGAGCGCCAGCTCGCCGCCGACCCGCGCGGTCTCCGGCGGGAGCAACGGTCCGCAGCTGACACGGACCCGGGCAAGTCAAGCTTGCGGCACACCGCGCCGGCGTCACCTTGACCCGGAAGGTCTCTAGTCGTCGTCCTCGTCGTCGTCGCTGCCTTTGCCGGACTTGCCCTTGCCGCTGCCCTTGCCCTTGCCGGAGTTGTCGTCGTCAGAAGCGCCGGCGCCGGTACCGGGCGGGTTGGCCGGGCGGGCCGACGGCGACGGCGGTGGCGGTGGCGCGCCGGAGACCAGCGCCTCGCACTTGGTGCCGTCGACCGCGAAGGTGGTCGGCAGCGGGTTGCCCTTCTGGTATCGGCCGGTCATCCGCATCGCGACCGAGTCGCCCGCGGCGATCGGCTGCTTGCCCGCCGGCTGGATCACCACCTCGCGGCCGGTCTGCGCGAAGCTCACCGGGCTTGCGTTGACGAGGCGTTGGTCGCCGGGGAACGCGAACGTCAGGCGCCAGCCCTCGACCCGCTGGCCGCCGGCGTTCGTCAGGGTCACGTCGGCGTGGAAGTCGCGGCCGGAGTCGCGCTTGAGGGCGTACGTGACCGAGCAGGCCGCCGAGGGTGTGGCCGTGGACTCCGGGAGCGTGACCGCCGCGGCGGCGCCCGAGCCGGCGGTGCCGGACGGGCTCCGGTTGCCGTTGATCCACAGCCCTCCGGTGACGGCCAGCAGCGCGGTCGCCGCCAGGACGGCGCTTGCCCACTGGCGGCTGCGCGACGGGGTGGACGAGGTCGGGACCGCCACCCACGACGGCGTGGAGTACGACGCGAGCAGGCCCGCCGCCTCCGCGCTGCTGGGCCTTGCCTCCGGCCGCTTGGACAGGCAGCGGCGGCACAGCAGCGCGACCGCCTCGGGCAGCCCCTCGACCGGCGGTAGCGGGCCGGGGTCGGAGTACCGGTGCGCGCGCAGCATCTGCGTGGTGGTGGCCACCTCCCACGGCAGGTGCCCGGTCAGCGCGCGGTAGAGCAGCAGGCCCAGCGCGTACACGTCGGTGGCCGGCGAGACCTGCCCGCCCTCCAGCCGCTCCGGGGCCAGGTACGCCGGCGTACCCAACAGTTCGCCTTCGGGTGTGACGTCGTTGGCGCCGATCAGGGCGGAGATACCGAAGTCGACGACCTTGGCACCGCTGGCGGTGAGCATGACGTTGGACGGTTTCACGTCACGGTGCACGACGCCGTTGGCGTGCGCGACGGCAAGCGCGGACGCGACCTCGGCGCAGGCCTTGACCGCCTCCGGCCACGGCATCGGCCCGTCGTGGTCGAGTCGAGCCGCCATCGACTGGCCGTCGATCAGCTCCATGACGACGTACGGTGCCCTGCTGACCGGCTCCGGCTCCGCCTCCGCTTCTCCCCAGGCGCCGGAAGGGTCCGTCCTCGTCGCTTCGCTGCTCGGCTCGGACCTCGCCGGCTCTGGGTCGAGGCCCTGCTCCCCGTAGTCGTACACGTTGGTGATGTGCGGGTGGCAGAGCTTGCCGGCGGCCTGCGCCTCGGCGCGCAGCTGCCAGCGGAAGTTGGGGTCGGCGGCCAGCCGCGGGGCGAGCACCTTGATGGCGACCGGTCGGTCGAGCACCTCGTCGTACGCCCGCCAGACCACCGCCATGCCGCCCGCGCCGAGCCGTTCAACGAGGCGGTACCGCCCACCCAGCACCGTCATAGGTGGTCATTTGCCCAGGCGACGAGGCAGAAAACCTATGGACCGGCCAGTAGTTGGTCGACTGGTGCGAAGTCGTCGGTGAGCACCGGGGCATCCCGTACAAAGGCATCCAGATCCGCCCCGGCCAGGAGGGTGACCGGCTCCCGCGCGGTGCTTGTCAGGTGGGCGCGGATCGTGTCCAGCGGCAGGGGCGAGTCGGAGGCGACGATCACGAAGTTGGCGCCCTCCTCGCCGGCCAGCGCCTCGGGCGGACCGATCAGCGCCACGTGCGGGAAGACGTCGGCCACCGTCGCCATCTCGGCCCGGATGAAGCGCAGCGGCGGGTAGTCGATGACGTTTTGCGCGTACACGCCGGTGGGGCGCAGTGTGCGGTGGATCTGCTCGGCCATCTCGCGGGTGGCCAGGTGCCAGGGCACCACCAGGTGGCCGAAGGCGTCGCCCACCACGAAGTCGACGCTGGCCGCCGGCCGGGCGGTGACCAGCACCCGCGCGTCGCCGACCACCGGCGTCAGGTCGGGACCGGTGGTCAGGTCGAGCTCGCGGCGGGCCAGGTCGACCAGGCCGCCGTCGATCTCGTACACCTCGTTGGTGCTGCCCGGCCGGGTGGCGTTGAGGTAGCGGGGCATGGTGAACCCGCCACCGCCCAGGTGCAGCGCGTCGATCCGCCGCCCCTCCGGCGCGACGGTGTCGGCGACCGCACCGAGCCACTGGGTGTACGCGAACTCCAGGTGCTCCGGGTTGCCCAGGTCGACGTACGAGTGGCGGGCGGAGTTGAGCATCAGCACCCGGCCGAACGGGTTGGCCGGATCTTCCACGACGGTGGCGCAGTGGTACGCGGTCTCGATGTCGCACGGGTTGGGTGCCACAGTGGACAGTCCCGCGCCGGCCAGCCCGACGGCGGCCAGCAGCGCGCGGGCCCGGGGAGGGGCCGGCACCGGGTCGCGGCGGTGCAGGTACACGCCCAGGCCGACGCCGGTCGTGGCGAGCAGCCCGGCCAGGCCCAGGATGATCACGCTGGTGGGCAGCGCGGCGACCAGCACGAAGCCGGTGACGAGCGTGGCGGTGATGCCGCCGAGCGTGCCGATGCTAGAGAGCTTGCCGACCACCTGGCCGGTGCGCTTGAGGTCACCGAGCTGGAGCTTGACCACCAGCGGGGTGATGCCGGACAGCAGCGCCGCGGGCACGAAGACGGCCAGCGCGGTGAGCAGGATGATGCCGGTGTCGGCGTTGCCCCGCAGCCCTTCGCCGGCCCACCGCACGAC
The DNA here is from genome assembly GCF_052068095.1 of Phytohabitans sp. LJ34. Classification (NCBI taxonomy): domain Bacteria; kingdom Bacillati; phylum Actinomycetota; class Actinomycetes; order Micromonosporales; family Micromonosporaceae; genus Phytohabitans; species Phytohabitans sp. LJ34. The sequence goes on from NZ_JBQHDG010000001.1 coordinate 168,029, forward strand.
CGGCAGCGTCACGGCGGTCGCGATCGCGGCGAGCACCAGCGCCGGGGCGAGCAGGCGGCGCGGGTCCTGCCGGTCGGCCAGGAAGCCACCCAGCCACGCGCCGTACGCGATCGCGCCGAGCGCCACGCCGATCACCGCGCTGGTGACTTGGAGCGTCACCCCGACATAGGGCCCGACGAGGCGCAACGCGACGGTCTCGAGCACGAGGACGGCGCCGCTGGCGAGGAAGACGAGGGCGGCCGCGAGCTTGGGGGGCAGTGGGGAGGGCTCCATCAAGGAGAAGGGTAGTCAGACCATCGAGAGGTGCACGTGGTTGGTGTGCCTGGCCGCCGCGCTGCCACTGCCGCTGTAGGCCCGCCACCCCGAGCTGGGCGACCAGATCTGCTTGTACCAGATCACGTAGAGCACACCCAGGCGGTCGGCGTTCTTGACGAGGAACGCGGCCAGGTTGTTGCCGTACGTGCGGTCGCCGCCGGTGGCGTCGCTGTTTTTGAACGTGCTGGTCGCCGACGAGAAGTCACAGGCCCGGCCCAGCGGGTGCTCGCCACCGCCTCCGCTGCGCTTGCACGAGGTGTACCGCTTGAAGCCGGCCGCCCGCGCCTCGTTGTACGCGTGCAGCGTGCGAGCGGTGATGCAGCCGCTGGTGGTCGGGTCGTCGACGATGCACTTTTCGCTCGGCCAGGAGCCGTCGGAGTTACGCGGCGCGGGCTTGGCCAGCGGCGAGTTGGCGGTGACGAAACCGCCGGCCGTGCCGATGCCCAGCGCCTTCTCCAGCTCCTTCTTCTTCGACGCCATGATGGCGACCTGCTTGGTCTGCTCGCGGACCTCGTTGTCGATCGCCGCCTTGGTGCGGGCTACCTCTTCGCGCGCCTCGGCCAGCCGCCGCATCGCGGTGCCGTCGCGCTGGGCGAGCAGCTCGAGGCCGGCCGCCTTCTGGAGGAACTCGTTGGGCGAGGCGCTATTGAGCATCAGGTTGATCGGCGTGAGCCGGCCGACCCGGTAGGACTGGGCGGCGAGCACGGCCACCTCGGCCGTGATCGCGGCCAGGTCTCCCTCGACCTTCTTCAGCTGGAGGCTGAGCTCGAGCTGGCGCTTTTTGGAGTTGGCCAGCTTGGCCTTGGCCTCGATGTGGCCCTTGTTGGCCGCCGACAGCTGGGCCCGCAACGTCTTGGAGGCACCTTCGTCGTCGGTGTTGGGTGCCGCGCTGGCGGGCCCGGCGGCGGTCAACGCCAGCACGAGACCGAGCAACATCACTACGGGACGACGGAGCACGGTGCGAGAGCCTACCGGACTCACAAGTCCCTTAAGCCACACGAGCCTCAGAATTAAGCCGCACCTGTGGTATAGGGCATCTTGATCACACGGTTTGGCATTTTGATCAGGCCACGGAGAAGCCGCCGTCTACGAAGAGCGTCTGGCCGGTCACGTACACGCTCGACTCACTGGCCAGAAACACCGCCGCCCCGGCGAAGTCCGCCAGCTCGCCGTTGCGCCCCACCATGCTGCGGGCGGCCGCCGACGCCACCCGCGCCGGGTCGGCGAACAGCTCGGCGGTCAGCGGCGTCCGCACGATGCCCGGCGCGATCGCGTTGGCGGTGACGCCGTGCCGCGACCACGCCTCGGCCTGCGAGCGGGTGAGCCCGGCCAGGCCCGCCTTGGCCGCGCCGTACGCACCGCTGTTGCCGTACGCGCGCACCGACTGCTGCGAGGCGATGTTGATGATCCGGCCCCAGCCCCGCGCCGCCATCGCCGGGCCGAAGCGCTGCCCGAGCAGGAACGGCGCGTCGAGATTGGCGGAGATAGTGGCGTCCCAGTCGTCCTCGGTCAGCTCCGACAGGTGCGGGCGCCGGTTGATCCCGGCCGAGTTGACCAGGATGTCCGGCTCGCCGAAGCAGTCGACGGCCGCCCGCGCCGCCTGCCGCAGCGCGCCGCGGTCGGCGAGGTCCGCGGGCACCGCCGCCGCCTCCACCCCGACGGCGGCCAGCTCGGCGACGGCCGCCGCCAGCGGCGCCTCGCGCCGCGCGACCACCACCACCTTGGCGCCCGCGCGGCCCAACGCCTCCGCGATGGCCCGGCCGATCCCCGAGCTGCCACCCGTCACGAGCGCCACGCGCCCATCCAGCGAGAACAGACTCTCCAGGTACGTGGACACTCAGCGATCTTAAGTTGAACCGCTACCAGGGCACCGTGCCCGCGTCGTCGAAGAAGCCCCCGGTCGGACCGTCCTGCGGGAGTGTGGCCAGGCGCACCGCGGCGACCGCACCCTGCGCCGGCGTGCGCGGCCCGGCGTGGCCGTTGAGGTCGGTCGCGCAGTAGCCCGGATCGGCCGCGTTCACCTTGATCGGTGTGTCCCGCAGCTCGTTCGCGTAGGTCACGGTGATCGAGTTGAGCGCGCTCTTGGAGGAGTTGTACGCCAGCAGCCACGCCCCGGGAAACGGCCCGTCCGGGTCGCTGGTCAGCGCCATCGAGCCGAGCCCACTGGAGAGGTTGACGATGCGGCCGGCCGGCGCCTGGCGCAGCAGCGGCAGCAGGGCGTTGGTCACCGCGACGACGCCGTACACGTTGGTGGCGTACGTGCGCTCCAGCATCTGAAGCGGCGTCCGGCTCGGCCGCTGTCCCCGCTCGACGAGGACGCCGGCGTTGTTGACCAGGATGTCCAGCCGGCCGTACTCCCGCTCGACACGTGCCGCGGCCGCCGTGACCGACAGCGGGTCGGTCACGTCGAGCTGGATCGGCACGGCCGTCACCCCCTCGGCGGCCAGCTTCTCCGCGGCGGCCACACCCCGCTCGGTGTCCCGCGCGCCGACCAGCACCGTGACGCCGGTCTCACCCAGGCCGCGGGCGATCTCGTACCCGATGCCCTTGTTCGCCCCCGTCACGAGGGCGACCTTCCCTGTTTCACTCATGGGCTCGACCCTGCGGCGCCCGGGCTCCGGTGAGGAGAGCACGCTTCAACCACGGACTGCCGGTCCCTGGTTGCGGTCGCGACCAGCGGACATGATGGGGCGCATGGACCGCCGACAGCTCGCCGCCTTCCTGCGCAGCCGTCGCGCCGGTGTCCAGCCCGCGGACGTCGGCCTGCCCGCCGGCCCACGCCGCCGCACGCCCGGCCTGCGGCGCGAGGAGGTGGCCCGGCTGGCCGGCATCTCGGTCGACTACTACGCCAGGCTGGAGCAGGCCCGCGGCCCGCGCCCGTCGCGGCAGGTGCTCTCCGCGCTGGCCCGCGCGCTGCGGCTGTACGACGCCGAGCGCGCCCACCTCTACCACCTGGTCGGCGAGCAGCCCGCATCCCCGTCCGGCCCGAGCGCGGACGTGCCGGCCGGCGTGCTGCATCTGCTCAGCCGCCTCGACGACACACCCGCCTACGTCATCGACGTCAAGTACGAGATCCTCGCCTGGAACCCGATGGCCGCCGCCCTGCTCGGCGACCCCGACACCTGGCCGCCGGGCCGCCGCAACATGATCTGGAACATGTTCGGCGGCGACATCTCGCAGATCGCGCTCAACGACCCGGAGACCTCCGCCTTCGCCGACGAGTGCGTGGCCGAGCTACGCGCGGCGGCCGCGCAGTACCCGGACGACGCCGGCATCCACGGCCTGATCGCCCGGCTGCGGGCCGCGAGCCCCGAGTTCGTGCGCCGGTGGGAACTCTTGCAGGTCTGCGTGCGGCGCGGTACGACGCTCAAGCGGGTGAAGCATGCGGTGGTGGGGGAGCTCGAGCTGGAGTGCGAGACGCTGGAGGTCGCCGGCCACGGGCAGCGCCTGATCATCTACAGCGCCGCGCCGGGCAGCCGCACGGCCGAAGCGCTGAAGCTGCTCGCCGTCGTCGGCACCCAGTGGCCGGCCGACTCGGTCGGCTAGGTGGCGGCGGCGAAGCGCTGCACCTGCTCGGTCGTGCCGGCCACGATCAGCACCGCGTTGCGTGGCACGACCGTCTCCGGGGTGGCGTACACGAGGTCGGCGCCTTGGGCCTTCACGCCGACCACCGTCACGCCGTACCTGGTCCGCAGGCCGACGTCGGCCAGCGTGCGGCCCACGGCGTCACGCGGCGCCCGGGTCTTGGCAATCGCGAAGTCGTCGTCGAGCTCGATGAAGTCGAGCATGCGGCTGGTGATCAGGTGGGCCACCCGCTCGCCCATCGTGGCCTCGGGGTAGATGACGTGGTGGGCGCCGACCGAACGCAGGATCTTGCCGTGCTTGGCCGAGATCGCCTTCGCCCAGATGTCGTGGACACCGACCTCGGTCAGCGCCAGCACGGTCAGCACGCTCGCCTCGATGTCGGTGCCGATGCCGACCACCGCCCGGCCGAACTCGCTGATGCCGATCTGCCGCAGCACGTCTTCGTCGGTGGCGTCGGCCTGCACCACGTGGGTGAGGCGGTCGGACCACTGCTGCACCAGCTTGGTGTCCTCGTCGACGCCGAGCACCTCGTGGCCCAGCCGGGTCAGCGACTCGGCCACCTGGCCACCGAAGCGGCCCAGTCCGATCACCACCACGTTTTCGTCCGCGGTCGGCGCTTTTGTCTTCTCAGCCAACGATGGGTCGCTCCTCCGGGTATCGGTATTGCCGGTGGCGGGTGTTGAGCGCGAGCGCCGAGGCGACCGCGATCGGGCCCACCCGGCCGATGAACATCATCAGGATCAGCACGAGCTGGCCCGAGCCGGACAGCTGCGCGGTCAGGCCGACGGTGATGCCCGCGGTGCTGAACGCCGACATGACCTCGAAGAGCGCCCGGTCCAGCGGCACGCCCGAGGTGAGGGCGAGCAGCGCCAAGGTACCGCTGGCGACCGTGGCCACGCCGAGGAGGGCGACCGTCGTGGCCTGCCGCTGGGTCGACTCGGCGATGCGGCGGCGGCCGACCACGACGTCGCGTTCGCCGCGGACCTCGGTCCAGATCACGTACGCGAGCAGGAAGAACGTGGTGACTTTGATGCCGCCGGCGGTGCTCGCGCTGCCGCCGCCGATGAACATCAGGCCGGTGACGATCGTCGTGGTGTCGGCGTCCATCGCGCTGTAGTCGACGGTGTTGTAGCCGCCCGAGCGGGGGATCGTGCCCTGCACGAAGGCGGCGAGGATCTTCTCGGCCACGCCGAGCGGCCCGAGCGTGCCGGGGTTGCCCCACTCGAAGACAAGCACGGTGGCGAAGCCGACCACCAGCAACACCAGCGAACCCCACACGGTGATCCGGGTGTGCGTCGACCAGGCGGCCGGGCGGCGCAACTCGCGGGCGAACTCGTACAGCACGGGCACGCCGAGGCCGCCGACGATCACGCCCAGCGTCAGCGGTACGCAGATCCACCAGTCGCCGGCGAAGCCGAACAGGCCGTCGCTGCGCAGCGAGAAGCCGGAGTTGTTGAACGCCTGGATCGCGTTGAACACGCCCTCCCACAGGGCCGAGCCCAGCGGCACGTCGTAGGCCAGCCACAGCCGGGCGGTGAGGATCGCGGCGATCACCGCCTCGCTGGCGAACATGACGACGGCGGCGAGCACGAGCACCGTGCGTACCTCGCCCAGGGCCAGGCCGGCGCTGGTCTCCGCCCGCGCCATCAGCCGGCTGCGCAGGCCCAGCCGCTGCGAGACCAGCAGGCCCAGCAGCGTGGCCATGGTGGCGATGCCGTAGCCGCCGACCTGGGTGAGCACCATCAGCATCACGTGCCCGAAGTCCGACCAGTACGTCGCGGTGTCCACCGTCGACATCCCGGACGTGGTGATCGCGGAGGTGGCGTTGAAGAAGGCGGTCATGAAAGGCGCCCCGCCGCTCCCCGCGCGTGACACGGGGAGCATCAGCAGGACGGTGCCGATCGTGATCACGCACAGGAACGCGAGGGGCACGATCCGAGCGGGGTGCTGAAGGGTCCGGCGCATCAGGCATGTTCATATCACGGCTGATCAGTGGACAGTCTCTCTTCGTCCGGGGCGGCTTGACTCACGCCGTGCGAACCAAACTTCCAGTAGTGGTCCTGGCCGGCGCTATGCTGGCGGCCATCATTGCCGTACCTTCCGGCGCCGTCGCGCACCGCGACGAGGAGCCGACCGTCATCGGACACCGCGGGGCCAGCGGTTACCGCCCCGAGCACACGCTCGAGGCCTACCGGCTGGCGATCGCGACCGGAGCCGACTACATCGAGCCCGACCTTGTCTCCACCAAGGACGGTGTGCTCGTGGCCCGCCACGAAAACGAGATCTCGGGTACCACCGACGTGTCCGTCAGGCCGGAGTTCGCCGGTCGCAGGGCGACCAAGACGATCGACGGCGTGTCGGTGACCGGGTGGTTCACCGAAGACTTCACGCTCGCCGAGCTCAAGACGCTGCGCGCCAAGGAGCGGCTGCCGCAGGTGCGCCCCACCAACACCGCGTTCGACGGCAAGTTCGAGGTGCCGACGTTCCAGGAGGTCATCGACCTGGCCCGTACGCAGAGCCGCAAGCTCGGCCGCACGATCGGCGTGTACCCGGAGACCAAGCACCCGACCTACTTCCAGAACATCGGGCTGCCGCTGGAGGAGCCGCTGGTCAAGGTCCTCCAGCGCAACCGGCTCACGGAGAAGAAGGACGCGGTCATCATCCAGTCCTTCGAGACCGCCAACCTCCGCAAGCTCGACAAGCTGATCGACGTCAAGCTGGCCCAGCTGCTCAGCTCGTCCGGCAAGCCCTATGACTTCATGGTGGCGGGCGACCCGCGCACGTACGCCGACCTGGCCAAGGCCGACGGCCTGAAGTGGATCAGCCGGTACGCCGACGGCGTGGGCGTGGAGAAGAACCTCATCGTGCCGCGCGACGCCACCGGCAAGCTCCTGGCCCCGACCACGCTGATCCGCGACGCGCACCGCCACGGCCTGATCGTGCACGCGTGGACGTTCCGGGCGGAAAACCAGTTCCTGCCGGCCGACTTCCGGATCGGCACCGACCCGAACGCGCGCGGTGACATCTTCGCCGAGTTCGCGCTCTTCTACGGGCTCGGCCTGGACGGCGTGTTCAGCGACCACCCGGACACGGCCGTTGCCGCCCGGGTGGGTTTCACGAAGTAGAGATCTTCTTCTAGGGTGCCGCCGGCCGCGTCGGGCCGGCGGCATCTCTGTCCTCGGTGAGCATGGCCAGCTCCGCGCCCACGCCCGGCGGGAGCGTGGCGGTCGGCGCCTCGTCCGCGGTCGGCACCGGCGCCCGGCGCAGCCGCCACAGCACGCCCATCAACAGCATCGCCGAGAGGGCGAAGACGATGCTCGCGGTGAGCAGGGTCGTGGAGAGCGGGTGCGTCTCGGCGGCGGGCTTGAGCGGCGGCCGGGCCACGGGCGGCGCGCCGGCGCCGTCGATCGGTGGCGGCGCCTGCTCCTGGGCCGGCGGGGCGCCGGTCGTCTCGTCGGCGGCCGGGCTTTCGGTGACGGGCGGCGGCGGTGTGGTCCGCGGCGGCGGCTGCGACGTGCGCACGGCGTCGACCACCACGGTCGTCGCGCGTGCGCTGTCGAGCAGCTTTCCGTTGACCGCGTGCGCCGAGACGACGAGCTCGGCCCGCCCCAGCGGCGTCCCGTCCAGGAACGCGATCCGGTAGCTGGCCGCCGCCTCGGTTTCCGCGCCGCAGATCAGCTTCGAGTCGATGAGCGGGTCGACCGCCTCGACCGTGCCGGCGACCGCGGAGGTGTCGCGGAGCGCCAGCGCCTGACCGGACACCACCCGCTCCACCCGCACGTGCTCGGCGGCCAGGCCACCGAGCCGCACGGTGATCGTGCGCCGGGTCTGCGTGCAGCCCTTTTCGGAGCGGCTCACCACGAGGTCGAACCGGGCGGGCGCGCCACCGGCGGTGACCGTGCGGGCCGGCCCGCGCAGCTCGACCAGGCAGCACTTCTGCTTGGCCGCCGGCACGTTCTTCGCCGTGGTGGCGGCGGGTTTCTCCTTGGTGGCGGCGAAGGTGGGCACGGTCAGCGCCAGCCCGGCAAGCCCGAGACCCACCACGGCGGCCTGTATCGCAAGACGTCGTCCGGCCTTCACCACGCCCACGCTAGGCGCCACCCGGCGTGTCCGGAAAGGACGCATATTCGCGTCTTCTGCTGATCAAAGTCGGCGATCTTGCGCAGAGTAGTGAACCGATAACTCCTTGATCGGCGTGCGCCGGGCGGACGTTGTCGGGCGTTGCTGATAGGAAGGGGCGATGCGCGAAAGAGCCGAAGCCGTCCTCCGGCGCCTGGCCGGCGACCACGCCAAGCTCCGCGACGACCAGTGGCGGGCGATCGAGGCGCTGGTCGCGGGGCGGCGGCGGGTGCTGTGCGTGCAGCGCACCGGGTGGGGCAAGTCCGCAGTGTACTTCGTGGCCACCGCGCTGCTCAGACAGGACGCCACCGCCGGGCCGACGGTCATCGTCTCGCCGCTGCTGGCGCTCATGCGTAACCAGGTCGAGGCCGCCGCCCGCGCCGGCATCCACGCCCGCACGATCAACTCGGCCAACCTCGACGAGTGGGATCAGATCACCGACGAGATCCAGGCCGGCGCGGTCGACGTGCTGCTGATCAGCCCCGAGCGGCTCAACAACCCCGACTTCCGCGACACCGTGCTGCCCCGGCTGGCGGCCACCACCGGCCTGCTCGTCGTCGACGAGGCCCACTGCGTCTCCGACTGGGGGCACGACTTCCGGCCCGACTACCGGCGGCTGCGCACGTTCCTGGCCGGCCTGCCCGAGCGCACGCCGGTGCTGGCCACCACCGCGACCGCCAACGCCCGGGTCACCGCCGACGTCGCCGACCAGCTCGGCGACGCGCTCGTGCTGCGCGGGCCGCTCGACCGCGACTCGCTTCGCCTGGCCGTGCTCGACCTCGCCACGCCGGCACACCGGCTCGCCTGGCTCGCCGACCACCTCGACCAGCTCCCCGGCTCCGGCATCATCTACACGCTCACGGTGGCCGCGGCGGGGGAGACGGCCGAGTTCCTCCGCTCGCGCGGTTACCCCGTCGCCTCGTACACCGGGCAGTCCGACGACGCCGACCGCCGCTCGGCCGAGCAAGACCTGCTGGACAACAAGGTGAAGGCGCTGGTCGCCACGTCCGCGCTGGGCATGGGCTTCGACAAGCCCGACCTGGGCTTCGTGGTCCACCTCGGCGCGCCACCCTCGCCGATCGCGTACTACCAGCAGGTGGGCCGCGCCGGCCGGGCGGTCGAGCAGGCCGAGGTGTTGCTGCTGCCCGGGCCCGAAGACGCGGCCATCTGGCGCTACTTCGCCTCGCTCGCGTTCCCACCCGAAGACCAGGTGCGCACCGTGCTGGCCGCCCTCTCCACCGACCGTCCACTGTCGACGCCCGCGCTGGAGCCGATCGTCGACCTGCGGCGCACCCGGCTGGAGCTGATGCTCAAGGTGCTCGACGTCGACGGCGCGGTCCGCCGGGTGCGCGGCGGCTGGCTGGCGACCGGCGACCCGTGGACGTACGACGCGGCCCGGCTGCGCCGCGTGGCCGACGCGCGCACCGCCGAGCAGAGCTCGATGCGCGAGTACACGGCGACCGGCGACTGCCGGATGGAGTTCCTGCGCAAGTGCCTCGACGACCCCGGCGCCGTCCCCTGTGGACGGTGTGACAACTGCACCGGTCCGCGATACCAGGCGGCGGTCTCCGACGCCGCGATGAAGGCGGCACAGGCGTTTCTCGGGCGGGCCGGCATCGAGATCACGCCCAAAAAGCTGTGGCCGACCGGCCTGGAGCAGGTCGGCGTGCCCCTACGCGGCAAGATCCCACCGGCCGAGCAGGCGGCGAGCGGCCGCGCGGTCGGCCGCCTCTCCGACCTCGGCTGGGGCTCCCGGCTGCGCACCGTCGCCGGCCCGGACGCGCCCGACGCCCCGCTACCGGCCGACGTCGCGGGCGCGGTCGTGGAGGTGCTCAAGACCTGGGCGCGCGGCGACGACCCGTGGCCGGCACGCCCGGTCGGCATCATCGCCATCGGCTCGCGCCGCCATCCCCAGCTCGTCCGCGGCCTCGCCGACCACATCGCGACCGTCGGCCGCCTGCCGCTGCTTGGCGTGCTGCCACCCGCCGGCGACAGCGGCGGTGCCCGGGGCAACAGCGCCCAGCGGGTGCGCACCCTCTACGGCGAGTTCACCCCACCGGACGATCTGTCCACCCTGGACGGTCCCGTGCTGCTCGTCGACGACCTGGTCGACTCCGGCTGGACGATGACGATGGCCGCCCGCCAGCTCCGCCTCGCCGGCGCCCCACTCGTCCTTCCCCTGGCCCTGGCGGCAAGCGGCTAGGGCCTCTAGAGACTCGGGCTGACGCGGTGGCGCGCTGGCACCGGCAAAGGCGTGCGCGCTCCATCGTCGTGGTGTTGCTTCAAGGCAGGTTTCCCACGTCCGTGTCAGCGGCGGACCGTATGCTCCCGCGGGCACCGTTCCCGGCCGGCGGCTCGCAGCGCTCGCCGAGATCCCCGGCCGTCCACTGCCGGCTCCGCGGGACAAGCCCCCAAGCGTCTACCTCCGCCCTCCTGACGCAGCGTGACCAGCGCCGGGTTCGGGACTTCGAGATCTAGAAGATTTACGGTCGATATGGCGCTCTAACTCTCCTGGATCTCGAATCTCGCGCCGCTCACACCGCCGCGGCGGTTACTCGCGGCGACGAAACCCCCGTTGCCCTGGATCGCCGGTGTGATCGCGACCAACAGCGGACGGGTGAGGCCGCGGGAGCAGCGGTCCGGACCACGACGGACATCGCGGTAGCTCGAATCTCTGTCTAAATAGGGGTTCAGGGCCGAAGCCGTCCTAGCCGGGGCGGCCGAAGCTGTGCACGGGCTGGTAGTCGACGTTGTCGACGCGGACCGGCTCGCCGTGTTGCGGGGCGTGGATTATCTTGCCGCCGCCCACGTACATGCCGACGTGCCGCACGTTGCGGTAGTAGAAGACGAGGTCGCCGGGGCGTAGCTCGGAGCGGCTCACCCGGTGCACCGATCCCTGCTGCCGCCGCGCGTTGTGTGGCAGGGCGACGCCGGCGCGGCCCCAGGCGGCCGAGGTGAGGCCGGAGCAGTCGTAGGCGTCCGGGCCCTCGGCGCCGTACCGGTAGCGCTTGCCCAGCTGGGCGTACGCGAACCGCACCGCCGCGCCGGCCTGCCCGGCCGAAAACACCGGCTTGAAGCCGCGGATGCCGGTCGACGGGCGGTAGCCGCTGTGCTCGCGCAGCCGTTCCAGCTGGGCGATGTCCTGCTCGATCTGCTTGCGGCGGTTGGCCAGCTGGTGCTGCTGCGCCTCCTGCTGGGCGGCGAGCGTGTCGAGCGCGCGGCGGCTGTCGGCGAACCGGGCCCGTGCGGTGTTCAGCTTGCCGACCGCGGCGCGCTGCTGTGCCGCCAGCCGGTCGAGCACGAGCAGGCGGTCGGCGAAGTCTTCGGGCGAGGTCGAGGTGATCACGGCGAGCGCGGGGCCGGCGCCGCTGTTGCGGTACTCGATCGCCGCGATCATGCCGATCCTTGTCTGCTGGGCAGCCAGTGCGCGTTCCAACGGGCGGGTGCGCGCGGCGAGCGCGGCCTGCTTGCTGCGGGTGAGGCGCAGGTCGTCGCGGGCCTCGTTGTAGTCCTCGATCACCTGCTCGAGGCGTTCGGCGGCGGCGTACAGCTTGCCGTCCAGCTGGTCACCCCGTGGATCGGCGGCCGCCGGCTGGGCCACGAAGATCGCCGGGACGAGGACCGCGAACAGGACGAGAGATCGGAACACGAAGTCATCAACGAGCTATATCTGGCAAAAGCGACGGAACACGCCAGAGGCATTGGATCACATCGAACCGCCATACTGGGTCGGTGAGGAACAGCCGCATCCCGTTCATCGTCGCCGGGCTGGTGATCGCGCTGATCGGCGGCTTCGGTCTGGGGCGGCTGACCGGCGGCGACACGGCCCGCCCGACGGCGGCTGTCGCGGCGCCGACCACCACCACCAGCGCGCACACGCATTCGACTGGCGGCGGCGGGAGCGGTGCCGCCGCGGGCGGCCTGGAGATCAGCGCGAGTGGGTTCTCGCTGGTGCCCGAGGCCACCACCTTCACCGCCGGCAAGCGCGCCGAGCTCGCCTTCCAGATCGTCGACAGCGGGCGGCGCCCGGTCACCAACTTCGCGATCGTGCACGAAAAGCCGCTGCACATGATCGTGGTGCGCCGCGACCTCACCGGCTACCAGCACGTGCACCCCACGATGGCGCCGGACGGCCGCTGGAGCGTGCCGCTCACCCTGGGCGAGCCGGGTGTCTGGCGGGCGTACGCGGACTTCACCGCCAACGGCACGGCCGCCACCCTCGGCACCGACCTTGTGGTGCGCGGAGACTACGCCCCTCGGGCGCTGCCACCCGCCGCCAGCACGACGACCGTCGACGGCTTCACCGTCAGCTACCAGGGCACCCCGCGCACCGGCTCCACCCAGCCGATGCTCTTCACCGTCGCGCCGGGCGCGCGGCTGGAGCGGTACCTCGGCGCGTTCGGCCATCTCGTGGTGCTGCGCGAGGGCGACCTCGGCTACGTGCACGTCCACCCCGAGCCCGAGCTGGTCGGCGGGGCGGTGAAGTTCTGGCTGGCGGTGCCGAGCCCGGGCCGCTACCGGATGTACTTCGACTTCCAGGTCGCCGGGAAGGTGCACACCGCCGAGCTCACGATGGTGGTGTGAGCAGGCGCTGCAACGCCGGCGTCACGCCCCACCCGGCCGCCATCCGCGTGTACTCCTCCCGCTGCGCCTCGGTCGGCGGCGCGTCCGTGCGCCGCGCGCGCAGCAGCAGGTTGCGCGGCGTGTGGCGGGAGTCGACGAACTCCACCACCTCGACCTTGTAGCCGTGCAGGCGCAGCAGGCCCGCCCGCAGCGCGTCGGTGAGGACGTCCGCGAAGCGCTCACGCAGGATGCCCTGCCGGGTGAGCAGCGGGAACGGCTCGGCAGCGGCCCGACCGCGCAACTGGGCGGCGATGTCGTGGTGGCAGCACGGCGCGGCGAGCACCCACCGCGCCTCCCACCGGACCGCGCGGGCCAGCGCCTCGTCGGTCGCGGTGTCGCAGGCGTGCAGCGCCAGCACCAGGTCGGGCCGCGTGGCGACCGGCGCGTCGGCGATCGTGCCGGCCACGAACCGCACCCGGTCGGCGCAGCCCAGCCGCTCGGCCAGCTCGGTGTTGCGGCGGCGCTGGTCTTCGCGCACGTCGACACCGACCACCTCCACGTCGACGCCCCGACCGGCCAGGTAGCGGTAGGCGGCGAAGGTGAGGTAGGCGTTGCCACAGCCCAGATCGACCACCCGCAGCCGCTCGGGCAGGGGCGTGACGGACGCGGCGAGCGCGCGCAGAAACGCGTCGACCTGGCGCCGCTTGGCCGCGTTGCCGCCGATCGCGTCGAAGAGGGGGTCGCCCGGGTCGAGCAGGTACTCCTTCTCGCGGTCGTGCGCGGCCGGCTCGGCGGAGCGCTCGGCCGCGGCCCGGTGCACCTGGGCCTCGCCCTTCTTGGTCACCCGCAGCTGCACGGTGGCGTCGGCGGTCTCCACGTGCCAGTTGCCGAACGGCTCGGCCAGCAGCGCGTCGACCGCCGCCCCGGCCTCCGGGCCGGGTGCGACGTTGCGGGTGTGCGGGCGGGCGCCGTCGTTGGTCACGATCTGGAGCCGGGTGCCGCCCTTGAGGGTGACCGGGCGCACCTCCGCGCGAACGACCGAGGGCGCCTGCCCCCGCCGCCGGCCAGCGGCGACGGCCCGGGTGAGCCCCGGGTCCAGCAGCAGCGCCCGCACCTCGGCGAGCGCGTCGTCGAGCGGGCGCACCATGGTTAACAAGCCTATCTGTTGATCTTCGATTGAACCCTTGGGAGCACTCCCACCGTAATCACGGTCGAAGCGGATGGCACCAGCCGTCGGACGGCGCTTCTCCACTACGGCACCAGCAGGAGAGTCACGCGCATGTCCAGGAGCAGAGAGATCAGCCGTCGCTGGAAGATCGCCATCACCGCCGGTGTGGCGGCCGCCCTCTTCGGCACGGGTATCGGCGTCGCGGCGGCCGGCGGCGAGTCCGCCGCCCCGACCGTCGACTGCCCCACCGTGGGCGACAAGCTGTCCGGCGTCCCGGCGTCAGCGCAGGCCGAGGTGTCGCGAAACCTCGCCCTGCTCAACACACAGATCGAAGAGGCCAACCGCCGGCTGGTCACCAGCCAGGGCGAGGGCGGCCCCAACTTCATCCAGAACGCGATCCTCGGTCCGCTCAAGGACAAGCGTGCCGCCACGATCGACCGCATCGCGATCTCGATCGGCCGCAAGGGCACCCGGCCGCAGGGCCTGGAGTCGCTGGCCACCTGCACGCTCGCCACGGGCGGCGGCGGTGGCGCGGCTGAGGACCCGAACGCGCCCGGCGAGGAGCCACCGGCCGAAGAGCCGCCCGCGGAGCAGCCGCCGGCCGAAGAGCCGCCCGCGGAGGAGCCGCCGGCCGGTGACGTCGGCACGATCACCTGCCCGGACGTGGCAAGCCAGCTCCCGGCCGTACCGGCCGGCGCGAAGGCCGAGGTGGACCGCAACCTCGCGCAGCTGGACAACCAGATCGCCGAGGCGCAGGCGCGCCTGGAGAGCACGGTGGGCCAGGGCGGCCCGAACTTCGTGCAGAACGCGATCATCGGACCGCTGGAGGACAAGCGGGTGGCCGCGATCAACCGGATCGCCACCGCCATCGGCCGGATCAACGCGCGTCCCGTGGGTCTCGACGCGCTGGCTCCCTGCACGGTCAGCTGACCCACGGCTCCCCGGTGTGACCCGCAGCTCACCGGGGTCGGGCCCCTTCGCTCCGGCGAAGGGGCCCTCTTATGTGGTCACTAGTGCGGTGCCGCACCTGCACGGGCGCCGGCGAAGCCTACGCCTCGGCGTCGCCTGAGCCACCGCTGCGGCGACGGCGACGGCGGCGCGGCTTGGTAGCGGTCGGAGACTCTCCGGCCGCCTCGGTGGCGGTGGCCGCGGCCTCCTGCTCCGTGCCGGCGACGACCTCGCCAGCCCGGCGGCGCCGGCGCTGGCGGCGGGGGCCGCTCGGCTCAGCCGACTCGGTGGGCTCGGCGGCCGGCTCGCGCCCCTCACTGGTACCCGAGCGGGAGCGGGACCGGCCGCGGACGGGGGCCTGGCCGCGGCGGCGGGTGCTGCGTCCGCGTCCGCCCAGGTCTTCCTCGACCTCGGCCGACAGGCCGGCCCGGGTGCGCTCGGCGGTGGGCAGGGTGCCCGAGATATCGGTGGAGATGCCGAGATCGGTGTAGAGCCACGACGAGGTGTGGTAGGTCTCCGGCGGCTCGGGCATCTCCAGCCCCAGCGACTTGTCGATCAGCCGCCACCGGGGCATGTCTTCCCAGTCGACGAACGTCACGGCCACGCCGCTCGCGCCGGCCCGGCCGGTGCGCCCGATGCGGTGGGTGTACGCGTCCTGGTCTTCCGGACAGTCATAGTTGATCACGTGGGTGACGCCGGAGACGTCCAGGCCCCGGGCGGCGACGTCGGTGGCGACGAGGGCGTCGATCTTGCCGGCGCGGAAGGCCCGCAGCGCCCGCTCACGCGCGCCCTGGCCGAGGTCGCCGTGTACGGCGGCGGCCGCGAAGCCGCGGAAGTCGAGGTCTTCGGCGACCCGGTCGGCGGCCCGCTTGGTGCGCGTGAAGATCATGGTGAGCCCTCGCCCCTCCGACTGGAGGATGCGGGAGAGCACCTCGATCTTGTTCATCGGGTGGGTGCGGTAGGCCACCTGCTTGGTCAGCGGCGACGCGCCCGTCTCGACGCTGTGACCAGCGTGGATCGCCACCGGGTGGCGCAGGAAGCGCCGGGACAGCGTGACGATCGGATCGGGCATCGTGGCCGAGAAGAGCATGGTCTGGCGGTCTTCGGGCAGCATCGCCAGGATCTTCTCGACGTCGTCGAGGAAGCCCAGGTCGAGCATGCGGTCGGCCTCGTCGAGCACGAGCGCGTGCACGCGGTCGAGGCGGAGCTTTTTTTGCTTGGTCAGGTCGAGCAGGCGGCCGGGCGTGCCGACCAGGATCTCCACGCCCGCGCGGAGCGCCTCGACCTGCGGCTCGTACGCCACGCCGCCGTAGATCGGCAGCACCCGCACGCCCCGGGTGCGCCCGGCGGCGGCGATGTCCTTGGCCACCTGGAGGCCCAGCTCGCGGGTGGGCACGACGACAAGTGCCTGCGGCAGGCCGTCGCTGCCCTCGCCGGGCGCGAAGACCCGCTCCAGCAGCGGCACGCCGAAGCCCAGCGTCTTACCGGTGCCGGTCGGTGCCTGGCCGATCAGGTCGGAGCCACGCAGCGCGATCGGCAGCGTGTACTCCTGGATGGCGAACGCCCTGGTGATGCCCACATTTGACAGCGCCTCGACCGTCTCCGGGCGGACGCCCAGATCGGCGAAGGTGGGGCTGTCGGGGCGGACCGGGGCTCGGGTGATTGTTTCTTCTTCGATCTCGCTCATGGAGTTTTAGGGGTGCCCTCTCGTGGTGCGCCCCGTTTTGTCCTAGGGCGCTCAATCGGTCTGGCGCGGGCCACGCGCGATCGCGGTGGTCGATGCGATCGCGGGCCGCACGCGCGTCGCTGGCAGGGTCAAACGATCTCTGGCCAGCGGCAACTTGCGCAATGCTACCTGACGTGGGCGAACCGTGCTCAGATTGTGGCCGCGAAGGCCGCGTAGGGGTGACCGCTCCCGGCGCGGGGGCGGGCCTGTGCGGGTAACCTGCGGACGTGACAGAAGTCTCCAAAGGCGTGTCCGAGGTGTCTCAGCCGGCCACCGCCGTCGTCGAGCTGCTCGGCATGGTGGCCTACGCCGAGCTGCTGGCCTTCGACCGGATGGCGGCCGACGCCCGGCTGGCTCCTGACCTGCGCCGCCGCGCGGTGCTCAGCCAGATGGCCGCCGTGGAGATCGTCAACTACCGCCGCCTCGCCACGCGCCTCACCGAGCACGGCGCCGACCCGGACGCGGCGATGACGCCGTATGTCGCGGCGCTTCAGGAGTACCACGAGCTGACCGAGCCGAAGGACTGGCTGGAGGCGCTCACCAAGGCGTACGTGTGGGACGGCATCGCCGACGACTTCTTCCGCGAGGTGGCCGCGTTTCTCACGCCGGAAGACCGTGACCTGGTGCTGGATGTGCTGCACGACTCGCAGTACACCGACTTCGCCGCGGGGGAGATCAGGGCCGCCATCGCCGCCGACCCCAAGGTGGCCAACAGGCTCTCGATGTGGGCCCGCCGCCTGGTCGGGGAGGGGCTCACCCAGGCGCAGCGGATGGCCGGGGAACGGATCGCGCTCACCATCCTGATCGTGGAGGGCTCCGGGGACCAGGCCGGCGTGCAGGCACTCCTGAAGCGGCTGACCGCGGCGCATACCGCGCGTATGGCCGCGGTCGGCCTCAACAACTAGCGCGTCAGCGGGCGGTGAACCCGACCGCGCGCGGCGACGCTTCGGCGATCTCGACATACGCCACCTTGGACACCGGCACGATGATCCGCCGGCCTTTTTCGTCCTGTAGCGCCAGCACTCCGCTGTCGGACTCGATCGCCTCGGTCACGATCTTTTCCACGTCGGTCGGCGTCTGCGCGCTCTCGATGACGAGCTCGCGCGCGGCGTACTGCACGCCGATCTTGACCTCCACGTGACCCTCCTCTGTCCCGGCGGAAGCTCCGCCGGTGCAACGGTATCCGACCCCCGGGTGGGAATCTCACCTCGCCTCGCGGCTCGGATTAAGCCCTGCGCGGAGCGTCGGCTCAGGTCGGGTCGCCCTGTAGCGGGAAGCTGCCGATGCCCCGCCAGTTGAGCGCCGCCACGAGCGCCTCCGCCTCCGCCTTGGGCACCTGCCGGCCGGCGGCGAGCCAGAACTGCGCCGCCGTCTCCGCCGCACCCACCAGGCCGGAGGCCAGCAGCTCGGCGCGGGCCCGGCTCACGCCGGTGTCCGAGATGATCGTGTCGGTGATCGCGGCGATGCAGCCGCTCTCCACCCGCTCGACCCGCTCCCGCACCGCCGGCTCGTTGCGCAGGTCGGACTCGAAGACCAGCCGGAACGCCTCGCTCTCATGGTCGACGAAGTCGAAGTACGCCTGCACGGCGCCGCGCACGCGCTCCTTATTGTCATTCGTGGCGGACATCGCGCTCTGCACCTTCGCCACGATCGCGTCGCAGTGGGTGTCGAGCAGCGCCAGGTAGAGCTCCAGCTTGCCGGGGAAATGCTGGTAGAGCACCGGCTTGGAGACGCCCGCCCGCTCGGCGATGTCGTCCATCGCGGCCGCGTGGTACCCCTGCGCCACGAAGACGTCCTGGGCCGCCTCCAGCAGCTGCTTGCGGCGCGCGGAACGCGGCAGGCGCGTGGGCCGGCCCGTCGCCGGCGCGCTTCCCGACCCTACGGCCATGCCGTCACCTCGACTTTCACGTATAGCCCTAATACTTTCGGCTAATCCGACGGATCGGTAAACATCGACCTACCGACGAACTAGCCTGACGTTGCGGCTTATCGCCACTGTCAGCACACGGTAGCCTCAGCGGGGGCAACCGAGGAGCGCACGGTGGACGAAACAGGGCAACCCGGTGGCGTCACGCCGGGAGGTAGCAGCAACGGCGCAGGTCCGCACGGAGAGCGTGCCGACCGCGGCGGTAAGGCTGACGGCGCTGGTCAGGCCCGGCTAAATGGCTGGGCAGCGGCCGACGCGGTCTGGTCGAACGCCGGCGCCGCGCTGGAGCCCGCCCCCGAGCCGGTGCAGCCGACCTGGCGCACCGCGCCAGCCGACGGTGGGGTGGGGCACGGTTGGGCCGACGCCCCGCGCTACGCCGACCTGCTCGCCCCGCTCAGCCCCGCCCCGCCGCAGCAGCCACGGCAGCAGGCCCAGCCGCCGATCAACGGCGCCGACTCCGCCCCGGTCGCGCTGCGGGTGCCGGCGAGCGCCCCGCCGTACCCGTACGAGGGAGATCTCGAGGACGCCGCCCGGGTCTCCGGGCTCTCCGAGGTCACCCCGATCCCGCCGATCGCGGTCGACCGCTCGGCCCCGCCGGTGCAGGCCGCGCTGTCGCCCCAGCCCGAGGCGCCCCGCCACGGCACGGAGGTCGCCCGCCACGGCGCCGAGGAGCCACTCCCGTCCCGCCGCGGGGCGTCCGCCCCGGCGGAGACGGCCAGGCCCGCGCAGGGTCCCGCCGTGCCCCGGTCGCAAGCCGGCTCGATGACCCCGCAGCAGTGGCGGGAGGCCCGCGAGGCGGGCAAGACCGCCGACGTCCCCCCGGGCTTCCGGCCCCAGCCGCAGTATGAGCGGCCCGGCTATGACACCACGCTGTACGAGCGGCCGGTGTCGCCGCCCGCGCCGACCCCGGCGGTGCCGCAGGCCCGTTCCGTGTCCCCGGCGCCGACCCACGCGACGGCGACCTGGGCGCAGGAGTGGCCGCAGCCCGAGCGCGCACCCGAGCCGAGGCCCGCCCCGCCGCGCCCGCCGGCGCGCCCCACCGACCTGGCCAGCGACCCGCTGACCGGCCCCGCGCCCGCCGTCGCGCCGCCACCGCCGGCGCCGCAGCCGCCACCGAGCCAGGCCACCACCAGCCAGGTCGCGCCGCCGCCACCCGCGCGGGCACCGGAGCCGGAGGCGCTTCCGCAGCGGGTGCCGTCCGAGCCCGACGTGCCCACCGCGCCGGAGCCGCCCGCCGAGCCGCCCGCCGACGGACCCGACCTCACCCGCATCTGGAGCCATCTACAACGCGACGACGTGCAGCCGCGGGAGCGCCCGGAGGGCTTCGACGTGCAGGCGATCCTGGCGGCCGTGCGCGGCGTGGAGGGCGTGCGGGACGCCTCGCTGCGCACCACGCAGGGCGGGGCACACAGCCTGCGCCTCGATCTGGCCGACGGCGCCGACCCGGCCGAGGTCAGCCGCATCGTCGCCCGCCTCCTCCAGGATCGGATGGGCCTGGCCGCCGCGCCCAAGGAGCCGCCCGGTCCCGGCGAGCCGGTCGCGGCCCGGCCCCGCTCCGAGCCCACGGCTTCCGGCTCCTACCCGGCTCCGGCCGGTTCCTACCTTCCCGCCCAGCCGGGCGGCCCGGTCGCTGAGCAGCGACGGCCGGCCCCCGAGACACCGCGCCGCCGGGCTCGCCGGGCGCGGGAGGAGGGCCCGTTGGGTCAGAGCGCTCCGGTCGAGGCCGCGCCACCGCGACCGCTGCCGGCTGGCAAGCCGGGGCCGCGCATCGTGATCGACGAGGTGCAGGTCAGCACGTTCGGGCTGGACGCCACCGTCGAGGTGCGGCTCGCCGCCGACGAGCGGCGGGCCACCGGGCGGGCCAACGGTCCGGCCGTCGACGCGTACGTGCTGCGCCTCTGCGCCGAGGCGGGTGCGTCCGCGGTGGACGACCTGCTCAGCACCGCCGAGCAGGTCGGTGACCGGGGCAAGTGCTTCGTCGAGCACGCGGCCGTGGTGCCGTTCGGCAGCTGCGAGGTCGCGGTCGTCGTGGTGCTGCTGGTCTGCGGCGGGTGGGTCGAGCAGCTCGCCGGCTCCGCGCTGGTGGCCGGCGATCCGCGCCAGGCTGTCGTACGTGCGACACTCAACGCCGTTAACCGCCGTTTGGAGGCATTGCTCGCGTAACGCGCGGCATCTTTCGCCCCGCGCGGGGCATCATTGATCGATGAAGCGTGCGCTGCTCGGAGCGGATGACATTTTCCCCGCCGACCGGGAGACGCCGCGCTGGCCAGGACGCACCGAAATGCTCGACGGCTCCCGTGTGTTCGTGCGCGACACGCCGGCAACCTCGCCCGCCGCCGAGCCCGCGCTCTACGTCCACGGCCTCGGCGGCTCCTCGACAAACTGGACCGACCTCTCCGGCCTGCTCGCCAGCCGGCTGGAGGGCCAGGCGATCGACCTGCCCGGCTTCGGGCGCAGCGACCCGGCCCGCCGCTACACGATCGCCGCCTTCGCCGACCGCGTGATCCGCTGGATCGAGCACTCCGACCGTGGCCCCGTACACCTGTTCGGCAACTCGCTGGGCGGGGCGATCTCCGTGCGCGTGGCCGGCACCCGTCCCGACCTGGTGCGCTCGTTGACGCTGGTCTCGCCGGCCATGCCGTTTCTCGACCCGCGCCGCTCGAGCCAGAGCCGCGTGCTGCCGCTGCTCGCCATCCCGCGCGGTGACCGGCTCGCCTTGCGCTTCCTCGGCCGTATCACCCCCGAGGAGATGGCCCGCCAGATCATCGCCACCTGCTTCGCCGACCCCGAGCGGGTCAGCGAGCAGCGCCGCCTGGAGGCGATCGAGGAGATCCGCATCCGGTACGAGCTCGCCCACTACGTCCCGGCCTACCTCGGCTCGCTGCGCGGGCTCGTCTCCAGCTTCCTGCGGGCGTACCTGCCGGGTGAAGGCTCGCTGTGGCGCATCGCGTCCCGGATCACCGCGCCCACGCTGGTGATCGGCGGCCGCCAGGACCAGCTCGTCGACATCCGGGTGCCGCCGCAGGTGGCCCGCACGATCCCGGACAGCCGGCTGCTGATCCTCGACCAGGTGGGGCACGTGGCCCAGATGGAGGTGCCGCGGATGGTGGCCCGGGCGGCGGTCGCGCTGCTCGACGAGATACGCCAGCCCGCATCCAGCAGCACACCGAGGCTGAGCCGGGCCGTGCGCCCGGCGCGGGTGGCGCCGGCGTGAGTCGCGCCCTCGGCGTGATCGCGGGGGCAGCGGTACTGGCGGGGCTCGTCCTGGTCGGGCTGGGGGTCTTTCCGGTCGACCTTTCGCCCGCCGCGCCGGTGCCGTCGCCCGTCCCGGAGACGCTGGCCGTGTCGCTGCCGCCGTCCCCGCAGGCGTCTCCCTCGCCGTCCGAGTCGCCCAGGCCGGCGCCGCCGGTACTCCGGCTTTCCGGGCCGGTGCCGACCAAGGGATCTGGCAGTTTCGAGTACGCCGCGACGGGCGGCCCGGTCCGCGGGCGCTCCGGCACCCTGCTGCGGTACCAGGTGGCGGTCGAGCGCGGCGCGGGCGAAGACGCGGCGGCGTTCGGTGCGGCGGTGGACGGGGCGCTCGGCCACGCGCAGAGCTGGACCGCCGGCGGCCTGCGCATGCAGTGGGTGCCGCGCGGCACGCCGTACGACTTCACCGTGCACCTGGCCACCCGGGAGACCGCCGGGCGGTTGTGCGGGGCCGGCGGGGTCGACATCACGGTGCGCGGGCGGCCGTACACCTCCTGCCGGATCGGCGGCAGCGTGATCATCAACCTCGACCGGTGGCGGCTGTCGGTCGACCACTTCGTGGCGGCGAAGGTGCCGCTCGCCCGGTACCGCGACTACGTGATCAACCACGAGGTCGGGCACCAGCTGGGGCACCGGCACGAGCTGTGCCCGCGGCGCGGCCGGCCGGCGCCGGTGATGATGCAGCAGACCCTCGACCTCAAGGGATGCACGGCCAACCCGTGGCCGTTCCTGAACGGGCGCCGGTACGCCGGCCCGCTGAAATGATCGGGCAATTCGGCGTGTCTGAGGACAACTCAGTGTAAATCGGCTGGCACGCTGAGTGGACCATGACGACGCGCGCACCTCGTGCCCCCGCTCCACCTACTCCCGTGCCCCGGAGCCGGCGCACGGAGTCCGGGCCCGTCACGCGGCGGGCGTCCGAGGAGCGGATGTGGCACCGGCGGCGGCGTACCGCCCTCGTGGTGCTCTTTCTCGCCGGCACCGGTCTCGTGGTGATCGACGCGGCCCGCCACCGGCCCGTGCCGGCCCCGGTGCCCGCGGCGGCGGCGCCATCCGCGGCCCCCACCACGCCCGCGGCGCCCACGCCCGCGCCGACATCCGCGGCCCCGACACCGTCGCCGTCCCCCTGGCCCTCGGTTTCGAGGTCGCCGAGTGTCCGGCCGTCGGCCACCCGATCCCCGTCGCCGGTGGCCTCGCGGCCGGTGGCGGCGGTCGCCTTCCCGGAGCGCGGGCTGGGCTCGTTCACCGAGGTCACCAGGCCCGGGCGGGTACTCGGCACGGCCGGCGCGCTGCGCCGCTTCCGGGTCGCCGTCGAAGACGGCACCAAGCAGGACCCCCACACGTTCGCCGCCGAGGTGGACGCGATCCTCGGCGACCCGCGCAGCTGGGTAGCGGCCAAGCGCTTCCGCCTCCAGCGGGTGCCGACCGGCGCGCCCGCCGAGTTCACCGTCTACCTGGCCACGCCCGCCACCTCCGAGCGGATGTGCGCGCTCGGCGGGCTGGACACCGAGGGGTACACCTCGTGCCGCCTCCCCGGCCAGGTCATCATCAACCTCGCCCGCTGGCTGACCGCCGTGCCCGACTACGGCGCACCGGTCGCCACCTACCGGGCGTACGCGATCAACCACGAGGTGGGACACCAGCTCGGCCAGGGCCACGAGGCCTGCCCAGCATCCGGCTCGCCCGCCCCCGTCATGCAGCAGCAGACGCTCGGGCTCAAGGGCTGCCTGGCGTACGCGTGGCCGTACCTGGCCGGTCGCCGGTACGTCGGTCCGGCTATTCCCTGATCCCGCCTTCTGGGCCGTGGGCCACGTCATTGCTCCGCCGCGTCATCGGCGAGCAACAATGGTGCGGTTAGCGCTCTCTCTTACCTTCCGGGGAGTCAATCGTGTCGCTGCCCCCGCTCGTCGAGCCCGCCGCCGAGCTGTCCGTCGACGAGATCCGCCGCTACTCACGCCACCTGATCATCCCGGACGTCGCGATGGACGGGCAAAAGCGGCTGAAGAACGCGAAGGTGCTCTGTGTGGGCGCCGGTGGCCTCGGCTCGCCCGCGCTGATGTACCTGGCGGCGGCCGGCGTCGGCACGCTCGGCATCGTCGACTTCGACACCGTCGACGAGTCCAACCTCCAGCGGCAGATCATCCACGGCCAGTCCGACATCGGCCGCCCCAAGGCGGAGTCGGCGGCCGCGTCGGTGCGCGAGATCAACCCGTACGTCGACGTGGTCATCCACAACACGTCGCTCGACCGCGACAACGTGCGGGAGATCTTCTCCCAGTACGACCTGATCGTCGACGGCACCGACAACTTCGCCACCCGCTACATGGTCAACGACGCGGCCGTGCTGCTCGGCAAGCCGTACGTGTGGGGCTCGATCTACCGCTTCGACGGGCAGGCGTCGGTCTTCTGGTCCGAGCACGGCCCCTGCTACCGCTGCCTCTACCCGGAGCCCCCGCCGCCCGGCATGGTCCCCTCCTGCGCCGAGGGCGGCGTGCTCGGCGTGCTCTGCGCGTCGATCGGCTCCATCCAGGTCACCGAGGCGATCAAGGTGCTGACCGGCATCGGCGAGCCGCTCGTGGGCGGCCTGATGGTCTACGACGCGCTGGAGATGTCCTACCGCAAGATCAAGGTCCGCAAGGACCCCAACTGCGCGCTCTGCGGCGAAAACCCGACGGTCACCGACCTGCTCGAAGACTACGAAGACTTCTGCGGCGCGGTGTCGGTCGAGGCCCAGGAGGCGACGATCGACTCCACGATCACAGCCCGCGAGCTCAAAGACTGGCAGGACTCCGGCAAGGACCTCTTCCTCGTCGACGTGCGCGAGGCCGCCGAGTACGAGATCGTGCGCATTCCCGGCGCCACTCTGATCCCCAAGGGCGACATCCTGTCCGGCGAGGCGCTGGCCCGCTTCCCGCAGGATCGGCAGATCGTGCTGCACTGCAAGTCGGGCGTCCGCTCCGCCGAGGCGCTGGCCGCGCTCAAGGCGGCGGGCTTCAAGGACGCGGTCCACGTGCAGGGCGGCGTGCTCTCCTGGATCAAGCAGGTGGACCCCTCGCTACCGGCCTACTGACCTGGTCTTTGGTCTGACCTACCGAGGCGTAACGAAGAGCGCGGCGGTAGGGTTTCGCGAGTGGTCGACATGGACGGTGCGATCGGGTTCGTGGTGGCCCACGGAGACGCCGTGGATCGTGCTCGTCTGTCATACCTACGCACCGGTGCGACCCCGAGCGAAGACATCCTCACCACTGCCGAGATCGGCCAGGCGCCCGACGGCGGCTGGCCGGCCACGTGGGGCGCCGAGGTCGCATCGATCGACGCCACCTGCTTCCGGCTGGCCGAGCTGGACGACCTCGGCGCGCTGGGCCGCCCGGCCGCCCGCCGCGGCCTCGACTGGCTGGCCAGCCGCCAGCAGAACAGCATGTGGGAGGAAGACGACTCGCTGGCCGCCGAGGCACCGCCGTGGGCCAAGCCCGGCGACCCGGAGGCCCGGCTCTTCCTGACCGCGAACGCCGCCTTCTGGCTCAGCGTCTCCGACCTGGACGCGGGCTGGGGCGGCGGGCAGTACGGCGCGCTGCTGCGCCCCGCCGGCCAGGCGATCGCGGCACACATCGGCCACGACGGCTCGTGGCGCACGTTCCTGGTGAGCGCCTGGCTGAGCGCCGCGGTGCTGCACCGGCAGGACATGTTCTACGAGTCCGCCCGCATCCAGATCATGCTGGGCGACCGCCTGGCCCAGATGAGCCCGGCCGACGTGGCCTGGATGGCGTCCGCACTGCGCCGCGTGGGGGTGGCGGTGGACGACTGGCTGCTGACCGCGGCCCGGCGGCGGCTGGCCGAGACGCAACGCAGCGACGGCGGCTGGCCCAGCGACGACGGCGCGGCCTTCGACGTCCACACCACACTGGCCGCCATCCGCGCCACCCGCTGACCCCGATCGAGCACCTCGGCCCGCGGCCGCCACCTGGTCGAGGACCGGCGCTTTCGGGTCCGCGAATCCGACGAGTCCGCGTGAAGCGGTGCCGGTACGGCATAGACGCACCCGCGGATGATTTCCGCGAGTGCGTCCACCTGTGCGGCCTTATCTAGCAGTAATAGCTCATCCCGGCGAAGTGGGTATCCATGTTGTACACCGCCGTGTAATACGTCTGCATGTAGTTGTTGTTCCAGGCGATCGTCGCAACGTTGTACCAGTAGCCGTACATAGTCTCGTGGTAGGTGCACTGCGCCTCGTTTCTGGCCGCACTGGCGGGCGCCGCGCTGACGAGGACCCCGCCCGCGCCGAGTGCCAGGGTCAGCGCCCCGGCAACCGCCAGGCGACGTGCGGCGCGTGAGATGAGGCCGCGTCTTTGGACAATCATTAGTGCTCCGTTCTTCGGTCGCGTCGCGCGCTTTACCAGCGGTGCCACGCAGTCACCGTCGACAAATTGATTAGCGGCCCCAGTCTGAGACGGAGTCCTGAAACCGCCCTAACGCGACGCTGAAAACGGCGGTATGGACCACGACGGGCGTCGCGGTATCTCAAACCTTGCCGCCGGCGCTCCGGCTCAGTCGCGGTCTTCGGGGTGGGGGTGCTGGTAGTCGAGCTTGTCGGGAGGCAGCGGCAGCTCGCGGTCGTCGCCGAAGGGTGCGCCGGCACCGGCGCGGTCGCCGGTGATCTCGCGGACCGGGAGGCGGCCGTCGGGGCCGAGCGGGGGCGCCTGCGGCGGTGGCACCGACCGGTGCCAGTCGATGTTGTCGGGCAGCACCACCCGGCGGTGTGACTCCGGCACGGTCACCAGCGGCGCGGTCAGGGCCTCGGCGCCGTTGAGGGCCAGCGGGTCAGGGCGGGCCACGCCGCCGATGCCGGACTGCTCGCCGGCGATCATTTCCTGGAGGCGGAGGATGCCGTGCAGCAGGGCCTCGGGGCGGGGCGGGCAGCCGGGCACGTACACGTCGACGGGGATGATCTGGTCGACGCCCTTGGTGACCGAGTACGAGTCCCAGTACGGGCCGCCGCAGTTGGAGCAGGCGCCGAAGGAGATGACGTACTTCGGCTCGGGCATCTGGTCGTAGAGGCGCTTGATCGCGGGCGCCATCTTGTCGGTTACGGTGCCGGAGACAACCATGAGGTCTGCCTGGCGAGGGCCGTGCGCGAACGGGATCACGCCGAGCCGGATGAAGTCGTGCCGGCCCATGCTGGTGGCGATGAACTCGATGGCACAGCAGGCCAGGCCGAAGTTGAAGACCCACAGCGAATAGCGCCGGCCCCAGTTGAGCACGAACCGGATCGGCTCGCCGAGCACTCCTGGCAACTGCACGACACAAGTCAACCACAGGCCGCTCGCCTGCAACCGGCCCGAACGGTGGGGCGTGTTAAGCGCGCTCCCGGTCCAAGCCGGGATTCACGCGGGGAGGGAATGTGCAGGTGTCGACGCCACCACGCCTCGACGGGGCACCGCCGGATGTGGGACGGGCCGTGAGCGAGACCGACTTCGACGACTTCTACCACGCCCACTTCCGGGCGCTCACGGTGCAGCTTTGCGCCTACACCGGTGATCTCGCCCAAGCACAGGACCTGGCCCAGGAGGCGTTCTGCCGGGCGTACGCGCGGTGGGCCAAGGTGGTCCAGTACGACGATCCGGTGGCCTGGGTGCGCCGGGTCGCGTGGAACCTCGCGGCCAGCCGGTGGCGCCGGATCCGCACCGCGCGGGCATACCTGCGGCGCCAGCGCGAGGAGCACGTGGCGGGTCCCGGCCCCGACCGCGTGATGCTGACGGCCGCGCTGGCGAAGTTGCCGGAAAACCAGCGGCGCGCGGTGGTGCTGCACCACCTGGCCGACATGACCGTGGCCGAGATAGCCCGTCAGGAAGGTGTGGCCGAGGGGACCGTCAAGTCCTGGCTGCACCGGGGACGCAACACGCTGGCGGCCCTGCTGACGGAGAGCAACGAGCAGCCGGAGGAGAGCCGTGACTGACCACCTTGACGACTTCTTCGCGGACTACCGCGCCGGCCTGACGCCGGAGATCGTGCCCGCGGGGCCGGCAGCGGTGCGTACCACTGTGCGGCGGCGCCGCCGGGTGGCGGTCACCGCGGTGGTGGCAACGGCCATCGTGCTCGTCGCCGCGCCGGTCGCCGGGTACGCCGCGTTCAACGGTGCCGGGCCCGCACCGGCACCCGGCACGTCGAGCACGCCGACGCCCGAGCAGACCACGGCCACGCCCACCCCGTCTCCGTCCGCCCCAACCACCACCCCGCCGCCGCCGAACGGCCGGATCAGCCGCGGCGAGCTGCTGGCCGCCGCGGTCGACCTGCCGCCGTGGCAGTCGAACGCCCCGTCCTCGTGCACCCGCGACAACGTGCGCCTGGCCGGTGAGTCGTCGTTCAGCAAGCCCTGGCTGATGAACCTCGTCTACGGCGACGTCGACGCCGACAGCGCCCAGGAGACCATCGCCACGGTCGGCTGCGCCCCGGGCGAGGCGGACATGCAGCAGGTCGTGGTCTTCGACCGCGACCAGGCCGGGAAGATCGTCACCCGAGCCCAGGTCGTCCGCACGGAGCAAGGCGTCCTGGGGTGGATCATCAAGGTCACGCCCGCCGGTAAGGGCACGGTGAAGGTGCGGGTGGGCGACCTCCAGCCCTGCTGCGACATGAGCGAGAAGCAGGTGCAGAAGCAGGACCGGACCTACTCCTGGGACGGCACGGGCTTCGCGCAGTCGAGTGGCCCCACCAGCTTCCCTGAGCGGCCGGACTTCCGCACCGACCTGAAGATAACCGCGTCCGACCTGGTCTTCACGAACGACAAGGACGGCAACCCACACGGCTTGATCACCCTGACCGTGCGCAACGCGGGCCCGCGCGACACCATCAACATGTCACTCTCACTCGACCTCTCCGGGCTCCAGGTGGGCCGCGAGGGACCGGGCTGGGACGCCTGCGAGATCGTGCAGCCGGGCCCGAACGAGCGCAACGCCTCGCCGAACTGCGTCCTCAAGGACCCGCTGGAGGCCGGCGAAACGCGGACGTTCCGGTTCCACGTCTACACCACGAGCGTGCCGACCGGCCTGACCGGCACCGTGGACGTGACCGCCTTCGACGCGGGTGTCATGGGTGACCTCAACCAGGAAGACAACCAGGCCACGTTCAAGATCCGCTAGTCAGTGAAGTGCGCGGGGCGCTGTAGGTGGCCTAAAAAGTCCACCAGCAGCGCCTCGCGCATGTGTGGCGGTGCGGCATTGAGCAGCGCGTTGACCGGCGCCATCCGCTCCGGTAGGCCACTGCCGAAGCCGAGCGCGCCCAGCAGCTCGGGCAGTGGGCGGTCCAGCGAGATCTCCGGCAGCACCACGGGACCGGCCGCCCGCGCCGCCCAGGCGGCCGCCGCGAGATCCGGGCCGAACTCGGCCACCCGCGGCGCCACCGAGGCGGTCACGCTCAGGTGGATGCTGGGCGGCAGCTCGCCGTACGCGAACTGGGGCTGGGTGTGCCACCCGCGCGCGGTGAGCTCGTCCGCGAGGACGAAGACGTCGAAGCCGTCGGCGGTGAAGCAGACCACTGTGGACGAAGCCGGCGCGACGAGGCGCAGTCCGTCCACAGCGGACACCGCGGCGGCCAGCTCCCGCACCGCCGCCAGCGTGCGTGCGGCGAGCGCGAGGTAGCCGCTGTCGCCGATGTGGCGCAGCACCGCGTACGCCGCGGCGATCGGTCCGCCCGACCGCGTCGACGAGATCACCGGATTGACCATCGAGTAGCCGGGCCACCCCGCGTACGCGAAGTACTGCGGCCGCCGCAGCCGCGCGTCCCGGTGCAGCAGCACGGAGACACCCTTCGGCGTGTACGCGTACTTGTGCAGGTCCACCGAGATCGACGTGACTCCGGGCACCGCGAAGTCGAACGGCGGCACATCCGCGCCGAGCCGCCGCAGGTAGGGAAGCGTCCAGCCGCCGAAGCAGGCGTCCACGTGGCACCGCACACCGGCCGCCGCGGCGACGGCCGCGATCTCCTCCACCGGATCCACCACGCCGTGCGCGTACGAGGGCGCGGAACAGGCGACCAGCACCGTATCCGGGCCGACCGCCGCCGCGACGTCCTCGGCCGCCGGGCGCAAGGTGGACGGCGACACGGGTACGAGGTCGAGCGCCACGCCCAGGTACTGCGCCGCCTTCGCGAACGCGGCGTGCCCGGTCTGCGGCACGACCATGCGCGGCCGCTCGACGCCGGGTGCCCCGTCCCGGGCCGCCTTCACCGCGAGCATCAGCGACTCGGTGCCGCCGCTCGTGACGTTTCCGACCGTCTCCGAGCCGCCGCCCAGCAGCGCGGCCGCCGCGCCGACCAGCGTGTTCTCCATCGCCAGCAGGGACGGGAACGCGGTGGGATCGAGCCCGTTGACGTGCGCGGACAGGCCGTACGCCGCCATGGCCAGGTCGTCGAGCCCGTCCAGGCCCGAGTCGTAGACATACGCGAACAGGCGCCCGCCATGGGTGGGGCGGTCGGCCGCGCGAAGCGCCCGGATCTCGTCGAGCACCTGCTCAGCCGGCAGGCCGTCCTTCGACAACGACATGCCGATCACCGTACAGACGCCGCTCGTCCAGGTCGTAGCCGCGCATGAGCACGGTGCCGACGCCGACCACCACCGCGGGCAGCACGGTGAAGCCGAGCAGCACGCCCAGCCGCGCGGTGCTGTCCTGCGCGGCCGCCGCGCCGCTGTCCGACGACACGTACCCGAACAGCTGAAGGACCACCGCGTAGATGCCGGGTCCGAGCGCGAGGCCGAGCGTCTCCCCGGCCGTCCACAGCCCGGTGAAGACGCCGGCCTGCCGGCGGCCGGTGCGCGTCGTGTCGTACGCGATGCAGTCCGGCAGCATCGACATCGCGAACACCTGCTCGCCGGCGTACCCGCAGCCGATCGCGGCCACCAGCAGGTACACCACGACGGGCGGCAGCGCGGGCGCGGCGACCAGCGCGAGCGCACCGCCCGCGAAGATCAGCGAAGCCAAGACGAACGCGCGCACCTTGCCGGCCCACGCACCCACCCGCCGCCACAGCGGCATCACCAGCAGCGCCGGCCCGACGAAGCACACGAAGAGCACGGTCGGCCCGTCGTCCGGCCGCTCGATCACGTGGTCGGCGAAGTACTTCACGCCGGCGAGCATCGTGCCGATCCCGGCGGCCTGGACCACGAAGCAGGCCAGCAGCAGCCGAAACGGGCGGTTGGCGCGCGCCACGGCGAGCTGGGCGCGCAGGGTCGGCTCGCTCTCCCGTGCCTCGCCGGTGGGCACGCCGCGGGTGCCGGCGTAGACGCCCACCGCACCGACCACGATCAGCGCGGCGCAGAACAGCCCCATCCACCGGTGCCCAGGTATGCCGTCGCCGCCCGCGCTCACCACCAGTGGCGCCACCGCGCCGGAGATCAGGATCGCCAGCGCCAGGAACGCGACCCGCCACGTCATCAGGCGGGTCCGCTCGGCGTACCCGTCGGTGATCTCCGCGGGCATCGCCACGTACGGCACCTGGAAGAACGCGTACGCCGTCGCGGTCGCCAGGAAGGCCACCGCCACATATGCCGTGGCGCCCGCACCGGTCCCGGCGGGTGCGGCGAAGATCGCCGCGAAAAGCACGGCAAGGGCAAAACCCCCGCCCAGCAGGTACGGGCGCCGGCCGCCCCACCTGTCGGATATCCGTCCGGCGACGGGGTTGACGAGCACGTCCCACGCCTTGGGTACCAGCACGAGCAGCCCGGCCACCCCCGCCGCGACCCCCATCGTGTCCGTGAGGTACGGAAGTAACAGCAGCCCCGGCACCGTGCCGAAGGTGCCGGTGGCCACCGAACCCAACGCGTAGCCGACGTGCACCCTGCGTGGCAACGCGTCACTCATGGCCGGGGATGTTAACCATCTGCCCGCACGCGGCGGTAGATGGCTCTACGCTGCGGCGCGTGACTATTGGTGTCCCCGCGGCGACTCGCGTCGCCGCACCGCTCCGAGAGGAGGCGATGCGCGTGCCCGCCGGCGTAGCCGCAGGTCACCCGGCCACGGCCGAGGTCGGGCTGCGCATCCTCGCCGCGGGCGGCTCGGCGGCCGACGCGGCTGTGGCCGCGGTGCTCGCCACTACCACCAGCGAGAGCATCCTGACCGGGATCGGCGGGGGCGGCTTCGCCACGTACTACGACGCGGCGACACAGACCGTGACATGCCTGGACTTCTTCTGCTCGGTGCCGGGGCTGGACGGGGACATCGTCGCCGGGCCGATGGTGCCGATCGAGGTGTTCTTCGGCGGCGTACCCCAGACCTACTCCATCGGGGGTGCCAGCGTCGGCGTCCCCGGCGTGCCGGCCGGCTGCGGCGAGGTGCACCGCCGCTGGGGCCGGCTGCCCTGGCAGCGGGTGGTGGAGCCGGCGATCACCCTGGCCAGCAGCGGCGTCGTGCTGCCCGCCGCGCAGGCCCGCACGCTCGTCTCGGTCGCGCCCGCGCTGCTGCCCGGCGAGGGCGCCGCCATCTACGCACCGAAGGGCGAGCTGCTCCAAGGCGGCGAGCTGCTGCACCACCCCGGCCTCGACCGCGCGCTCACGATCCTCGCCGAGGAGGGGCCGGCGACGTTCTACACCGGCCGGCTCGGGCGCGTGATGGTCGACACCGTGCGGGCCGCCGGAGGCGCGCTCGGACCGGCCGACCTCGCCGCCTACCGGGTGCTGGAGCTGGAGGTGGGGCACGCGCTGATCGGCGGCTCCCACGTGTACGCCCGGCACGACCTCAACGGCACCATCGACACGCTCGCCGCGCTCCCCGCCGAGCTGAGCGCCATGTCGCGCCCGTCCCGCGCGGTGGCGGTGGCCGACGCGCTGCGCACCCGGGGCCCCCAGCGGCTCGGCGACACCACGAACATCTCGGTCGTCGACCACGAGGGCGACGCCTGCGTGATCACCACGACGCTCGGCATCGGCGCCGGCGTCTGGCTGCCCGGCCTGGGCATCAACCTCAACTCCATGCTCGGCGAAGGCGAACTGATCACGCCCGACCTGGAGCCCGGCCGCCGCATGCAGTCGATGATGTGCCCGCTCGTCGTGGTCGACGACAAGGGCGACCTGGTGGCCGCCGCCGGCTCCGCGGGCGCCTCGCGCATCCGCACCGCACTCGTCGACACCCTGCTCGGCGTGCTCGTCGACGGCCTCGACATGCCGTCGGCGATCCACCGGCCGCGCTTCCACGTGGTCGACAACACGGTGCACGCCGAGCTCGGCTACCCCGAAGACGAGCTGGCGGCCCTGGAGGCGTCCGGCTACGAGGTCAACCGCTGGCCCGACATGAACCACTACTTCGGCGGCGTCAGCGCGGTCGGCGTAGCCGGCGCCGCAGGCGACCCCAGACGCGGCGGCGTAGGCGCGACAGCCTAGACCCCCCACCCCTGCCCCCGCCCCAAGAGGGCAGCCCTCTTGAGAGCCGGGCGAGGCCGCGGCGACCCTGAACACGAAGCGGCTCTAGTCGGGGGACCAGGCGGCTTTCTTCATGTCGACGCGGCCGTTGCGCATCGGGGTGGCCTCGCCGATCAGCCTCGCCATCGCTTCCAGCTCGTGGCCGGGCACCACGCGGCCGGAGTTGTTGACGACGCGGTGCCAGGGGACCGGGCCGCCGTAGCGGGCCATGATCGAGCCGACCAGGCGGGCTGAGGAGCGGCCGGAGCGGTCGGCCAGGTAGTCGGCGATCGCGCCGTACGACATCACCCGCCCCGCTGGTATGCGCTCGACGAGGGCCAGCACCTCCTCGACGTACTCCTCCGGGGTCACAGCCAGACAGCCTATGCAGAATGGTTGGGTGCGCGAAGCAGTCACCTCAGCGCGGCGGGTCGTCGTCAAGATCGGCTCGTCGTCGCTGACCACGGCCACGGGAGGCCTCGACACCGGGCGCGTCGACGCCCTCGCCGACGTGCTCGCCGGGCTCTGTGCCGAGGGTCGCGAGGTCGTGCTCGTGTCGTCGGGCGCGATCGCGGCCGGCCTCTCGCCGCTGGCCATCCCGCGGCGACCGCGTGACCTGGCCACCCAGCAGGCGGCGGCCAGCGTGGGGCAGGGGCTGCTGATCGGGCGATACGCGGCCAGCTTCGACCGCCACGGCCTGATCGTCGGCCAGGTGCTGCTGACCGTCGACGACGTGACCCGCCGCGCGCACTACCGCAACGCGTATCGCACGCTGCGCAAGCTCCTGGACATGCGGGCCGTCCCGATCGTCAACGAAAACGACACGGTCGCCACCGAGGAGATCCGGTTCGGCGACAACGACCGGCTGGCCGCGCTCGTCGCCGCCCTGGTGCACGCCGACCTGCTCGTGCTGCTGTCCGACGTCGACGCGCTCTACACCGGCGACCCGGCGCGGCCGGACACCCGCAAGGTCGGCGACGTGCACGGCGAGGCCGATCTGGCGGGCATCGCGCTGGGCCGGGCGGGCAAGGCCGGCGTGGGCACCGGCGGGATGGTCACCAAGGTCGAGGCGGCGCGTATCGCCACCGGCTTCGGCATCCCGGTCGTGCTGACCGCCGCCCCGCTCGCCCCCGAGGCCCTCGCCGGCGAGGAGGTGGGCACGCTCTTCCATCCGGTACGCCAGCGGCCGACCGCCCGCCTCTTCTGGCTGGCCCACGCCACCTCGCCGCGCGGGCGGCTGCACCTCGACCCGGGTGCGGTGCAGGCGGTCGTGGCCCGCCGCAAGTCGCTGCTGCCGGCCGGCATCACCGCGGTGGACGGCGCGTTCACCGCCGGCGACCCGGTCGACCTCGTCGACTCCTCGGGCGCGCCGGTCGCCCGCGGGCTCGTCAACTACGACGCGGTCGAGCTCCCTTCGCTGCTCGGCCGGTCCACTGTGGAGCTAGCCGCGGCCCTCGGCCCCGGATACGAACGCGAAGTCGTGCACCGCGACGACCTCGTCCTGCTGTAGAGAGTGAGATGTCGATGAGCGTCAACGAGCAGGCACTGCGGGCCCGCGAGGCGGCCACCGCGCTGGGCACCGCCACCCGCGCCACCAAGGACGCCGCGCTGCTGGCGATGGCCGACGCGCTGCTCGCCCGTACCCCGGAGATCCTGAGCGGAAACGCCGCGGACGTGGCGGCGGCGCGCGACGGTGGCCTGACCGCGGCGATGATCGATCGTCTTTCCCTCACCGAGGGGCGGGTGGCCGCGATGGCCGACGCGTTGCGCCAGATGGCCGCGCTGCCCGACCCGGTCGGCGAGGTCGTGCGCGGCTCGACCCTCCCCAACGGGCTGGAGCTGCGGCAGATCCGCGTGCCGTTCGGCGTGGTCGGCATCGTCTACGAGGGTCGCCCCAACGTGACCGTCGACGCGGCCGGCATCTGCCTCAAGTCGGGCAACGCCGCGCTGCTCCGCGGCTCGTCGTCGGCCGCCCGCTCCAACGCCGCGCTCACCGCCGTCCTGCGCGACGCCGTCGAGGCCGCCGGCCTGCCCGCTGACGCCGTCCAGCTGCTCGACTCCACCACCCGCGACTCGGTCAAGGAGCTGATGCGCGCGCGAGGGCTGGTCGACGTCCTCATCCCGCGCGGCGGCGCGTCCCTGATCAAGGCGGTGGTCGAGGAGTCGACGGTCCCGGTGATCGAGACCGGCGTGGGCAACTGCCACGTGTTCGTCGACGCGGCCGCCGACCTCGACAAGGCGCTCGCCGTGGTCATGAACAGCAAGACCCAGCGACTGTCCACATGCAACACCGCCGAGTCGCTGCTGGTGCACGCGGACGTGGCGGACGCGTTCCTGCCGCGCATGCTGACGGCCTTCGCGGAGGCTGGCGTAACGGTCCACGGTGACGCTCGGGTGGCGGGTTTCTCGGAGGCGGTGGTCCCCGCGACCGAGGAGGACTTCGCGGCCGAGTACCTGTCCGCTGACATCTCGGCCGCCGTCGTCGACTCGCTCCAGGACGCGGTGCGGCACATCCGCCGCTACGGCACCCAGCACACCGAAGCCATCATCACCGAGTCGGTGGCCGCGGCCCGCGAGTTCGTCGCGCACGTGGACGCGGCGGCCGTGATGGTGAACGCCTCGACGCGGTTCACGGACGGGGGAGAGTTCGGCTTCGGCGCCGAGATCGGCATCTCGACCCAGAAGCTCCACGCCCGAGGCCCGATGGGCCTGCCCGAGCTCACCTCCACGAAGTACGTGGTCACCGGCGACGCCCACCTGCGCATCTGACACCTGGCGGACGGGGTCTAGCCTGCGGACTTATGAGCAATGATCAGCGTCCGGCCAAGATCGTCGACGTGTTGCTGGCGGAGTTCGGGGAGCTGATGGCGCTCGACCCGGCCGCGTTTCGCCGCAAGTTTCGCAAGATGGCCGCCTCGCCCTTCGCGTTCTACCGGGGCAGCGCCGCGCTCTTCTACGCCGACATGACCGGCGACTTCGCCGACCAGCGGTTTCTCGACGAGTTGACCAGCCGGGTGTGGATTCACGGTGACCTGCACGCGGAAAACTTCGGCACGTACATGAACTCGTCCGGCCAGCTCGTCTTCAACGTCAACGACTTCGACGAGGCGTACGTCGGCCCGTACTCCTGGGACCTCAAGCGCTTCTCGGCCAGCGTGGCGCTCATCGGGTACGCCAAGGCGCTCTCCGACGCGGTGATCAGCGACCTCGTGACGCGGTTCGCGACCGCGTACCTCACCGAGCTGCGGGCGATCGCCGCCGGGGGTGACGACGCCATCGGCTCGATCACGCTGGAGAACGCCGACGGCGTGCTGCGCACCGTGCTCCAGCAGGCGCGCCTCAACACCCGGGTCGACCTGCTCAAGGAGCAGACCACGATCGACAACTACGAGCGGCGCTTCTCGCTGGGCGACGGCGTGTACGAGATCGACGCGGAGACGCGGGCGACCGTGGTGGCCGCCTTCGAGCGGTACCTCGCCACGCTCCCCGAGGCGACCGCGGCGCAGCGGCCGGTGGCCACGCACATCAAGGACGTGGTGCTGCGCAAGGGCGTGGGCATCGGCTCGGCCGGCCTGCCGTCGTACAACCTGCTGCTGGAGGGGCACACCCAGGCGCTGGAGAACGACGTCGTCATCTACATGAAGCAGGCCCAGGTGCCCGCCGTCGCGCGGCACATCACCGACGAGAAGGTGCGGGGCTACTTCACGCACCAGGGGCACCGCACCGCCGAGTCGCAGCGGGCGCTACAGGCGCACGCCGACCCGTGGCTCGGCTTCACCGAGCTGGAGGGGGTGGGCCAGCTTGTCGCGGAGGTGTCGCCCTACGCCGCCGACCTCGACTGGGCCGACGTGAACGAGCCGGACGAGCTGGCCGGCGTCGTCACCGACCTGGGCCGGGCGGTGGCCCGGATGCACTCGGTCGCCGACGACGAGTCCAGCCACGACCTCGTCGACTTCTCCACCGAGGAGGCGATCGTGGCGGTCGTCGACCGGGACACCGAAGGGTTCGTCGCACACCTTGTCGACTTCGCCCACGAGTACGGCATCCGGGCCCGCGCGGACCACCAGATCTTCGTCGACCTGTTCCGCAACGGGAAGCTACCCGGCCTCTGACATCGCCTCGGCGATCAACGACTCGATCTCGGCCTCGAACAGCAGGCCGGCGTCGAATCCCATGGGGCCGAAGTGCCCCTCCACCTCGAGGCTGACCACGCCGTGCATGCGGGTCCAGCCGCTCACGCCGAGCCGCAGCGCCGGCCCCGACCAGGGATGGTCCGGGTTGCGGTCGGCCAGGCCGGCGGCCAGCTGACCTTCGAGAGTGGCCGCCCGCGGAGCGGGTGAGAGCGCCGCGATCGGCTCCAGGAACGCGCCCAGCGTGCGGGTCGCCGCGCCGATCGTGTGCGACGGTGCCGCGTACCCGGGGACCGGAGTGCCGAACAGCAGCAGGTATCGGTGCGGCTGCGCGAGCGCCCACTGCCGAAACGCGCGGGCGAGCGCCCGGATCCGGTCGGCCGGCTCCGCACCCGCCACCGCCTCGCTCGCCGCCTCTACCGCGTCCGCCAGATCGTGGTATCCGTCGCTGATCAGCTCGGTGAGCAGTTCGTCGCGCCCCGCGAAGTACCGGTAGAGGGCCGGGCCGGTCATCCCGAGCTCCTTGCCGATCGCGTTGAGCGAGAGCGACTGCGGCCCGGCGGCGGCGATCTGCCGGAGGGCCGCCGCTTTGGCCTCTTCGCGGGTCTGTGCGCGAAGTCTCTCGCGACGGGTTGCGCTTTCCATGCGTGACAGTCTAACTTGAGTTAGAGCTTCTAACTAACGAGAGAGGATCTAACCATGAAGACGACCCAGGTGGTCATGCCCCACGCCGGCGGTCCGGACGTGCTGCGGTTCGAGGAGCGCGAGCTGGCCGAGCCCGGCCCGGGGCAGGTGCGACTCGCGGTGGAGGCGGCCGGCGTCGCGTTCGCCGAGGTGCAGATGCTGCGCGGGCGCTACTACGCGCAGCCGAAGTTTCCGTTCGTCCCCGGCTACGACCTGGTGGGCCGGGTCGAGGCGGCGGGGCCGGGCGTTTCGGTCCGCGGCCGCGTGGCCGCCATGACCCGCACCGGGGCCTGGTCGGAGCGGGTGGTGATCCCCGCCGAGCACCTGGTCCCCGTTCCCGACGACCTGGATGCCGGCGAGGTGGTCGCGCTGATCACCAACGGCGTCACCGCGTACCAGATGATCCATCGCGTGGCGAAGGTGGCCGCCGGCCAGACGGTGCTGGTGCACGGCGCGGCCGGCGGGGTTGGCACGCTGCTGGTGCGGCTGGCGCTGCGGGCCGGCGCGCGGGTGATCGGCACGGCGTCGCCGGGCAAGCACGACAAGGTTCGGGCGATGGGCGCCACCCCGGTCGACTACCGCGACCCGCTGCTTGTCGAGCGCGTGCGCGAGATCGCGCCGGGTGGGGTCGCCGCGGTCTTCGACCACGCCGCGGGCCCCGGCCTCAAGCAGTCGTGGCGGATGCTCGGCCGCGGCGGCACCCTGATCGTGTACGGCAGCGCGGCCACCGTCGACGACAAGGGCTGGCGGCTCGCGCCGTTCGTGAGCACGTTCGGCAAGTTCGCCTGGTGGTCGATCCCGCCCAACGGCGGCCGGCGGTGCCGGTTCTACTCGATCAACCACAAAAACCACTTCGACGAGGATCTCGCCACCGTCATCGGCCTGCTGCGCGCCGGCGAGCTGCGGCCGCAGGTGGCCACGCGGCTGCCGCTGGCTCAGGCACCCGAGGCGCTGCGCATGCTCGACGACCGCGCCGTGGTCGGCAAGATCGTTCTAGAACCCTAGGACGACCTTGATATCCCCGTCCCGGGGGGCGTACGCGTCGGCGTAACCGTCCACCGGGACGCTGCGCGTGATCAGGTCGGCCAGCCACGCCTGGTCGGCCTTGCCCAGCGCCTCGGCGGCGGCGTTCCAGTGGCGGCGGTTGGCGTTGACCGTGCCGAAGACCACGTTGTTTTCCAGCACGACCGCCCGGTTGAGCGCGCCGGCGTCGACGCCCACATGCTCGCCGGCCGCCGACACGCCGGTCAGGCACACCACACCGTCCCGCCCGACCTTGTCGATCACCTGCACCACCACGGGTGGCGCGCCGGTGCACTCCACGACGATGTCCGGCTCGAAGTCCAGGTCGGCGACCTGCCCGCTGTGGTACGTCGCGCCGAGCCGGTCGGCCAGCGCCGGCTTGGGCCCGTCCTTGGCCCGGTCGAGGATGTGCAGTGTCAGCCCGCGCTGGTGGCCGAGCAGGGCGGCGAGCAGGCCGATCGGTCCGGCGCCGGTGACCAGCACGGTCCGCGGCTCCCAGTGCGCCCGGGCGCCCACCGCGGCGATGTGCTCCCACGCCTTGGCCACGACGCTGGTCGGTTCGAGGAGCACGCCGACCTCGGCGAGCGCCGGGTCGAGCGGCACGGCGAACCCCGGCTCCACCCGCCACCGCTCGCGGGCGAACCCGTGCCGCGCCTTGATGCCGCACTCGGTGTACTGGCCGTTGCGGCACATGTCCCACTCGCCGACCGCGCAGTTGGGGCAGGGCACCGGGTCGGGGTGGCGCACGATGCCGGCGACGAGGTCGCCCGCCGTGAAGGTGCCGGTGGGGTCCTCCAGCACCCGCCCCAGCGACTCGTGGCCGATGACCAGGTGCTGCTCGCCGGGCGGTGCCTCGCCGTAGTCCGCGGCGATGATCTCGCGGTCAGTGCCGCACACGCCCACGGCTACGGCTTCGACGAGCACCGGGCCTTCCTCCTCGGGCGGTTCGGGCGCGTCGTCGACGAGGCGCAGCGAGTCTTTGGTACCCGGCGTGATGGTGAGTGCCCGCATGCGGCTCATTCTCTGCCCCTCTTGCGCGCGGCGCAGGAGAGCGAGATAGTTGACGGAGTCAAAGGAATGCTTGAGGTGGGCAATGAATGAGCGAGTCGCGGAGGTGCGGGCGTTCAACCGCTTCTACACGGGGGTGATCGGCGTGCTTCAGGAGGGATTGCTCAGCACGCCGTACACGTTGAGCGAGGCGCGCGTGCTCTACGAGCTGGCGCACGGCGACGCGGCCGAGGTGGTCGACCTGCGCCGCGCCCTCGGCCTCGACGCCGGCTACCTGAGCCGCATCCTGGCCCGCTTCGAATCCGACGGCCTGATACGGCGCTCACGGTCGGCGGTCGACGCCCGGCGGCAGGTGATCGAGCTGACCGACGCCGGCCGCGCGGTCGACGCCGACCTGGAGACCCGCACCAACGCCCAGATCGCCGAGCTGATCGGCGGCCTCGGCGACGCCGACCAGCGGCGGCTGCTCGGCGCGATGGGCACGATCCGCGAGCTGCTCGGCGAGCACCCGCCGGCCGGCATGGTGGTGCTCCGCCCGCCGGCGCCCGGCGACCTCGGCTGGGTGGTGCAGCGGCACGGCGCGATCTACGCGCGCGAGTTCGGCTGGGACGAGACGTTCGAGGCGCTGGTCGCCAAGGTCGTCGCCGACTACGCGACCGAGCACGACCCCCGGCGCGAGGCGGCCTGGATCGCCGAGGTCGACGGTGCGCCGGTCGGCTGCGTGATCTGCGTGCGCCGCGACGACACCACCGCACAGCTGCGCCTGCTGCTCGTCGAGCCGAGCGCCCGCGGCCTCGGCGTGGGCAGCCGGCTGGTCGAGGAGTGCCTGCGCTTTGCCCGCCGCGCCGGATACCAGCGCATCAGGCTGTGGACCTACGACCGCACCGTCGACGCGCACCGCATCTACCGGCGGCTGGGCTTCACCCTCGACGAGGAGACCAAGGCACGCGCCTTCGGCCACGACATGGTCGAAGAGATCTGGTCCCGGGAGCTGTAGCCATGGACCTGCTGATCCTCGTCGCGTTCTTCGTCGCGCTGGCCGTGGCGTCGGGGCTCGGGTGGACGGTCGACAGCCGCGACGGCGCCGACTGGGCACCGACGAGCGGCGGCTTCAGAGCACGTCGCCCGAGAGCTGCGGAAACACCTTCGACACCTTCCCCAGCAGATAGTCGCCGTACGTTCCCTCGAAAGCCCGGGGATCCGCACCGTCCCAGCGCGGCTCGCCCGCCGCGGTGGTCCGGGCCCGCGCCGGGAGCGCCGGCACCTCGGCGGTGAAGTCCGGATCGAAGAAGAACGGGTAGGAGAGGCGGTCGCGCCCGCTCACGTTGCGCACCCGGTGCAGCGTCGAGCGATACCAGCCGCCGGTCAGCCGTTCCAGCATGTCGCCGATGTTGCACACAAATGTGCCGGGCAACGGTGGCGCGTCGATCCACCCGCCCGGCGTACGCACCTGAAGGCCGCCGTTGTCGTCCTGGGCCAGCAGCGTGAGCAGGCCGTAGTCGGTGTGCTGGCCGACGCCCCAGTCCTCGCTCCGCGGCGGCGAGGGCGGGTAGTGGAAGATCCGGAAGAGGATCGTCGGCTCGGCCGTGTAGCCGGACGCGAAGTAGTCGGCGGGCAGGTCGAGGCTCCGCGCCACATGCCGCAGCACCGCCTGCGCCACGCCGGTGAGCGCGTCGAGGTAGGCCAGCACCGCGCCGCGCAGCTCCGGCACCCGTTCCGGGAAGAGGTTGCGACCGTGCAGCGGCAGCCCGGCGCGTACCCGTGGATGGTCGTCGGGCAGCTCGCTGCCGAAGTAGACGCCCTCCTTGAGGTCGGGCCGCCCCGAGGTCAGCTCGCCGCCCACCGGGAAGTACCCGCGCCACGCCCGCCCGCCGACGTCCATCGAGATCCGCATCTTCTCCGCCTCGGGCAGCGCGAAGAAGGCCCGGCTCGCCGCGTCCAGCTCCGCCAGCAGCCGCGGCGGCACCCCGTGCCCGGTCACGTAGAAGAACCCGGTCTCGCGGCAGGCCGCCTCGATCTCCCGGGCCGGGCGGTCATCGGGCCGGGAAATGTCGATGACGGGCAGCGAAGACGTGGAGGTCATATGCCTATCCTTACGCCGTGGCGTACCTGGTGGTGGGCGAGAGCCTTGTCGACCTGATCAGTCGTGGCGGCTCGTGGGATTTCGCGGCGACGCCGGGCGGGAGCCCGCTCAACGTCGCGGTCGGGCTGGCGGCCGAGGGCCACGAGGTGCGGTTCGCCAGCGAGGTGGGCACCGACCTGTTCGGCGGGCTGCTGCGCGGACACCTGGAGGCGTACGGTGTCGCGCCGGACGAGCTGGTCGACACGCCGGCCACCAGCGTGGCGTTCGCCCGGGTCGACGAGACCGGCGCGGCGACCTACGACTTCCGCTTCACCTGGGCGTACGGCGGCAAGCCCGACCTCACCGGCGTCGACTGCGTACACACCGGCTCGCTGGCCAGCGCGGTCGCTCCGGGCGACACGGCGGTCCTGGCAGTGGTCGAGGCCGCGAAGCGGGCCGGCACGCTGGTGTCCTACGACCCGAACATCCGCCCCGCGCTCGTCGGCGAGCGGGCCGGCGCGCTGGCCCGGGTCGAGGAGATGGTGCGCGCGTCCGACGTGGTCAAGGTGAGCGACGAAGACCTGCGCTGGCTCTGCCCCGGCGAGCCGGACGTCGCCGTGGCCCGCCGCTGGGCCTCGCTCGGCCCGCGCCTGGTGGTGGTGACCCGCGGCGGGCAGGGCGCGGTGGCCGTACACGAGGGGCTCGTCACGGTCTGCGCGGCCCCACCCGTCACCGTGGCCGACACGGTGGGCGCGGGCGACGCGTTCACCACCGGGCTGCTCTCCCACCTCGGCGGCGACCTGTCGACGGAGTCGGTCACCCGCGCCATGCGCTACGCGAGCGCGACCGCCGCCGCCGTCTGCGCCCGCCCCGGCGCACTGCCACCGCCGCGCGGCGAGGTCGATTCGCTGCTACCGGCCGCCGTGGTCTCCACGACGACCGCCTGAGGTGGGCTACCGCGATGTTCGTCGTGGTCGCTCTCCGTTGCTCCCGCGGCCTCGCCCGTCCGCTGCTGGTCGCGCTCACCCCGTTGGGCCGCCGCGACGGTCGCTCTCTAGATCAGAACCCGCCACCCGGGGGCGCCCCGAGCTGGGCCATGAGGCCGGCCATGTCGGCCACGCCCCAGTGCTCGGCGCACCTACCGTCGCGGAAGCGGGTCATCTCGGTCATGGTCACGGTCGCGCGCCGGCCCGTCGCCGGCAAGCCAGCGAACTCGCCCTGATGCGTGCCGGTGAACCGCAGCGTCGCGGCGACGGTGTCACCTTCGGCGATCACCCGCTCGATCTCCAGGTCGAGATCCGGGAACGCGGCCAGCACCTGGCCTATGAACTCTTTGACGCCCTCGCGACCCGGCGACTGGCCGGGCGCGGGAGCGTGCTCGACGAAGTCGTCGGTGAGTAGATCGTCGATCGCGTCGATGTTGCGCCGCCGGAAGACCTCGTCGTAGAAGTGCTCGTTGATCTTCTTGAGCTCGTCAACGGTCATCGTTGCCCCCAACCGTCCGGGGCGCCGCCAGCGGCGCCCTCTGCCCTCCCTTGGCCAGTATCAGCCCAGGTCAGGGCCGTGCGCGCAGGATTGCCCGCCTTCGCCACGGGTTCGGCACGCGCCGCGGGCCAGCACCTGGCCCTAAGATTCCCTGCATGACGCCGGACGAGGTCGGTGCGCGGCTGGTCGAGGTGCTCGGGCCCGCGCCCGACATCGTCGCCTCGGTCTCAGGTGGCCAGTCGTATGCGCGCGCCACCGTCGACGTACCCCCGGGATCCTGGGGCGCGGCGCTGCTCGCGGCGCGCGACGACGCGGCGCTGGCCTTCGACTTCTTCGACTGGCTCTCCGCGGTCGACGAGCTCGACGAGGGCTTCTCGGTCGTGACACACGTCTGGTCCACCAGCCTCCGGCACGGCCTGCTGGTACGCACCCGCGTGCCCCGCGACACCCCGGCCGTCGAGTCGATCGTGGCCGTCTACCCCGGCGCCGCGTGGCACGAGCGGGAGACGCACGAGATGTTCGGCATCGACTTCCCGGGGCACGGCGAGCTGCGGCCGCTGCTGCTGGCGCCGGAGTTCGAGGGCCACCCGCTGCGCAAGGAGTTCGTGCTCGCCTCCCGGGTCGCCAAGCCGTGGCCGGGCGCGAAAGAGCCGGGCGAGTCCGGGCACGGCGGCGGCAAGCGCGCCCCGATGCGCCCGCCGGGCGTGCCCGCACCAGGCGAATGGGGGCCGGGTGCGAGCGCGCGGAGCGATCCGGCCGTCGCAAGCGAAGGTGAACGCTGATGCCGCTCTGGCTGGAGCTGATCATCCGGGTAGCTGGCGTGGTGATCGCGTTCCTCACGCTGCCGCTGCTCGTCGGCCAGGCCGAGCACAAGGTGATGGCGCACATGCAGGGGCGGCTCGGCCCGATGTACGCTGGCGGCTTCCACGGCTGGGCCCAGCTGATCGCCGACGGCGTCAAGTTCGTGCAGAAGGAAGACGTCACTCCCAGCGCCGCCGACCGGCAGGTCTTCCGCCTCGCGCCGATCGTCGCCCTGGTGCCGTACCTCCTAGCGCTCCTGGTCATCCCGCTCGGCCCCAACGACCTGGTCGGCGAGCCGCTCGACATCGGGCTGTTCTTCGTGCTCGCGGTGGTCGGCGTCGGCGTGGTGGCGGTGCTGATGTCCGGCTGGGCGTCGGCCAACAAGTACAGCCTGCTCGGCGGCCTCCGCGCGGCCGCGCAGCTGCTGGGCTACGAGCTGCCGCTGGTGC
Source organism: Phytohabitans sp. LJ34 (assembly GCF_052068095.1). Classification (NCBI taxonomy): domain Bacteria; kingdom Bacillati; phylum Actinomycetota; class Actinomycetes; order Micromonosporales; family Micromonosporaceae; genus Phytohabitans; species Phytohabitans sp. LJ34. The sequence continues at coordinate 212,651 of NZ_JBQHDG010000001.1, forward strand.
TCGCCGCCGCCAGCGTGGCGATGGCCGCGGGCACGCTCTCGCTGCCCGGCATCGTCTCCGCGTGGCAGCCGTGGTGGCTGCTGTGGCAGGCGCCCGCGATGGTGGTCTTCTTCGTCGCAGGGGTGGCCGAGATCCGGCGGCCGCCGTTCGACATGCCGATCGCCGACTCCGAGCTCGTCTTCGGATACATGACCGAGTACACCGGCCTCCGCTTCGCGTTCTTCCTCCTCGCCGAGTACGTGGGCATCGTGGTCATCGCCGCGCTCACGACCGTGCTGTTCCTGGGCGGCTGGCAGGGCCCGTTCGGCGACGAATACCTCGGCTGGCTGTGGACGCTCGTCAAGGTCTTCGCGGTGTCCTTTGTGATCATCTGGCTCCGCGTGTCGTACCCCCGCCTGCGCGAAGACCAGCTCCAGCGCCTGTGCTGGCTGGTGCTCGTGCCGCTGGCGCTGGCGCAGCTGGTGTTGACCGCGGCGGTGAAGGTAGTGATGTAAGCTGCGCGACCGTGGTCAATGTGGACACCGCGACACGCAGCTTCGTGACCGATGTGTGGAATGGCAGCCGTGAGGAAACGGCGTACGACCTGATTGCCTCTGACTGCCCCGGGCTCGGCGAGAGCGGCCCGGATGGCGTGCTGGCCTGGCACCGCGACCGCCGGGCGGCATTCCCCGACCTGCGCTACAAGATCGTCGATCTGCTCGTGGACGGCGAGCGCGCGGCCATCCACTGGCGCGCGGCCGGCACCCAGATCGGCCAGTTCGGCCCGGTGCCACCCACCGGCCAGGTGGTCAGCTACTCGGGCGCCACGTTCCTCCGGTTCGACGGCGAGGGCAAGATCAGCGACGTCTGGAGCGTCAACGAGCTCTTCCAGGTGCTCCAGCAGCTCGGCGTCGAGTTCACCCCACCCGGCAGCGCCACCTCACCGGAGGCCTGATCTCCCGCGCTGCTCCGCCTAATTCGATGTCCCGGGTCCGCGTCAGCTGGAGACCGCTGCTCCCGCCGGAGACCGCGGAGGTCGGCGGCTCGCTCGCGCTCGCCGAGATCCCCGACCTCCGCTGCCACGTCCGCGGGGCAAGCCCCCCGCGCGTGAGCTTGGTGGTCAGCTGCGGCCCCGCCGGTGGAGCCAGAAAAGCAGAAGAAGCGTGGTGCTCGCGCCCCAGCGGCTGACGGGGCAGGATATGCGGCATGGGCGTGCCTGGCGAGGGGCTGGCGAAGGGGCTGGCCGTCACCCTCAAGACGATGACCCGCCGGTCGCACACGCAGCAGTACCCGGATGTGGCGCCCGATCTCCCACCGCGCTCGCGCGGGGTGATCGCGCTGCTGGAGGAAAACTGCACGGTCTGCATGCTGTGCGCCCGCGAGTGCCCCGACTGGTGCATCTACATCGACTCGCACAAGGAAGAGGTGGTCGTGCCCGGCGCGGCCAGGGCCCGCCAGCGCAACGTGCTCGACCGCTTCGACATTGACTTCTCGCTGTGCATGTACTGCGGGATCTGCATCGAAGCCTGCCCCTTCGACGCGCTCTACTGGACGCCCGAGTTCGAGTACGCCGAGTACGACATCCGTGACCTCCTGCACGACAAGGAGCGGCTGGGTGAGTGGATGGCCACGGTGCCGCCGCCGGCCGTCCACGACCCCAACGGCGAGCCGAGCAAGGAAGAGAGCGCCGCGGCCAAGAAGGCACAGACGTGACGGCGGCCGACGTGCTGCTGCTGGGGCTGGGGGCCGTGGCGGTGGGCTCGGCCTTGCTCGTCGTCACCACCAAGCACCTCGTGCGCGCCGGCCTCTACCTCGTCGTCTGCCTCGGTGCGATGGCCGGCCTCTACCTGGTGCTCACCGCCGAGCTGGTGGCCTGGGTGCAGGTGCTGATCTACGTGGGCGCGGTCGTGGTGTTGCTGCTCTTCGCGGTGATGCTGACCCGCGCGCCGATCGGCGCCTCCGACGACCTCGACCGCCCCGGCTGGCCGGCCGTGCTGGTGGGCGGCGGCGCGGGGCTGGGCCTCGCCGCGCTGCTGATCGACGCGTTCCGGTGGACCACTGTGGACCTGCCCGAGGCGGGCACGGCCGAGCGGCTCGGCAGCGAGATCTTCGGCTCGTGGGTGCTTCCCTTCGAGGTGCTGTCGGTGCTGCTGCTGGCGGCGCTGGTGGGAGCGATCGTGGTGTCGCGGCCAGACATTGGGGCTGATCGATGAGGCCTGTGATCCCCTACGTCACCGCGGCTCTCCTGTTCGGCATCGGTGTCTACGGCGTCCTGCGCCGCCGCAACGCGGTCCTGCTGCTGATGTCCGTCGAGATCATGCTCAACGCGGTCAACCTGATCCTCGTCACCGCCGACACCACCGTGCGGGCCGCGCTGCCGCAGACCGGGCAGGTCTTCGCCCTCTTCGTCATCGTGATCGCCGCCGCCGAGGTGGGGGTGGGGCTGGCGATCGTGCTCCAGCTCTACCGGCTGCGTGCGAGCGTGGCCGTCGACGAGGTGCCGCTGGAAAGGGTCGACGCGTGATCCCGGGGGTGCTCCTCCCGGCCGTACCCTTCGCCGCCGCGCTCATCGGCCTCCTGCTGCCGTTGAGAGCCCGCAAGGCGGCCGCCACGGTCGCCGTCGTCGGCGCGGCTGGCGCGCTGGTCATCGCGGCACTGCTCGACAAATCGGACAAAAGCGCGACGTGGCTCGAGATCGGCGACCTCACCGTCACCTTCGGCGCGCGCGTCGACCAGCCGGCCATCCTCGTCGCCATCGCGGTCGGCGTCGTCGCCCTCGCCGTCCAGGTCTACTCGATCACCTACCTCGCCGACGACGACCGCTACCCGCCCTACGCCGCCCAGGTCAGCCTCTTCACCGCCGCCATGCTGCTGGTCGTCGTGGCCGGCGACCTGATCATGTTGCTGGTCGGCTGGGAGGTGATGGGCATCTGCTCCTACCTCCTCATCGGCCACGACCGCCGCCTCCCCGAGGCGCCCGCCGCCGCGGTGAAAGCCTTCATCGTCACGCGCGTCGGCGACGTCGGCTTCTTGCTCGGCATCGCGGTGCTCGGCATCGGCGCCGGCACGTTCCGCATAGAAGGCGTGCTCGCCCACGACTACAGCGCCACCACACTGACCGTCGCCGGCCTGCTGCTGCTCGCCGGCGTGGCGGGCAAGAGCGCGCAGTTCCCGCTGCACACCTGGCTGCCCGACGCGATGGCCGGCCCCACGCCGATCTCCGCGCTCATCCATGCCGCGACCATGGTGGCGGCCGGCATCTACGTCGTGACAAGGCTCTATCCGCTGTTCACCGGCGCCGCCCTGGCCGTCCTGGGCGTGATGGCGGCCATCACGCTGCTGCTCGGCGCGCTCACCGCCACCGCGCAAGACGACATCAAACGCGTGCTCGCCTGGTCCACCGTCTCCCAGATCGGCTACATGGCCGGCGCGCTCGCGGTCGGCTCGACCTCCGCCGCGCTGTTCCACCTGCTCACCCACGCCGCGTTCAAGGCACTGCTCTTCCTCGCCGCCGGCTGCGTGATCCACGCCGTCGGCAGCAACCTGATGTCCCGGATGGGCGGCCTGCGCCGGGAGATGCCGGTGACGTTCTGGTCCTTCGCGATCGGGCTGGGCGCGCTGGCCGGCCTGCCGCCGCTCGCCGGCTTCTGGAGCAAGGAAGGCATCATCAACGCCGCCCACCACCCGCACGGCGCCGCCCCGGAGTGGGTGGGCTGGCTGGTGTGGCTGGCCGCGCTGGCCGGCGTGGCGATCACCGCGCTCTACGCCGCCCGCCTGCTGCGCGGCGTCTTCTTCGGCGCCGCCACCACGCACGGCCACGAGGCGCCGCCGCTCATGCGCTGGCCGGTCGCCCTCCTCGCCATCCCCAGCGCCCTCCTCGGCCTGGCGATCTTCTGGCCGGCTTTCCGCGCGGCGCTCGGCCTCGAAGAGGCCCATTTCGACGCCTGGATCCTGCTCCCCGTAGCGCTGCTCGCCGCCGGCGCCATCCTGGGTTGGCGCGGCCTGCCGACCGTCCCGGCCTTCGCCCGCGCCTTCTGGCTCGACGAGGTCCAGCATTTCCTTCTGGTACGCCCGGTGCGGTTCGCCGCTCGCGGACTTCGACTCGCCGACGAGGCAGGGGTCGACGGTGCCGTGGAAGGCACCGGCCGCGGTGCCGTGAGTCTCGGCCGGCGCCTGGCCATGGCACACCGCACCGGCCTGCCCCGCGCGGCCACCGCGGTGCTCGCCGCCGCCGTACTGCTCGCCGCCCTGGGGGTGATCCTGTGAGGTGGCTGCTTGTCGCGGTGTTGGCGATACCGGCCGCCGGCGCGCTGCTGGCCGCGTTCCTGCCGAGCCGGGCCGGGCAGGCGGCGGGCACGGTCGCGGCCGCCGTGGCGCTGGTGCTGAGCGTCCCGCTCTACCGCGACTCCTGGTTCTCCTACGGCCCGGCGGCCGTCCGCCCCTGGCACGAGGTCGACCTCAGCTGGGTGCCCGGCCTCGACCTGCGCTTCCACCTGGGCGTCGACGGCGTCTCGTACCCCCTGGTGGTGCTCACCGCCCTGCTCACGCTGCTCTGCTGCGCGTTCACACTGTGGCGGGCGCCGGCACCCGGGCGGGGGCACACGCTGGTGGCACTGCTGCTCGTGATCGAGGTAGGCATCCTCGGCACGTTCCTGGCGCTCGACCTTGTGCTCTTCTTCGTCTTCTTCGAGGTCGTGCTCCTGCCGATGTACGCGGTGATCGCCGTCTGGGGCGGCGACGACCGGGCGCATGCCGCGCGCAAGTTCGTGCTGTACACCCTCTTCGGCTCGGTCCTGCTGCTGGTCGGCGTCTTCACCGTCGTGGTGTCGGCGGGCACCGCGGACATCGTGGCGCTCACCGGCGGAGGCGAGCTGTCACGGGGCACCCAGATCGCGGCGTTCGTCCTGCTGGCGATCGCGTTCGCCGTGAAGAGTCCACTGTGGCCGCTGCACACCTGGCTGCCCGACGCGCATACCCAGGCGCCCACGGTCGGCAGCGTGATCCTGGCCGGCGTGCTGCTGAAGATGGGCACCTACGGCCTCATCCGGGTCGCGGTCGGCGTGGCGCCGGAGGGCGCGCGGTGGGCCGCACCGGCGTTGGGCATCCTGGCGGTGGCCGCGATCGTGGTGGGTTCACTGGTGTGTCTGGCACAGACCGAGATCAAGCGGCTGATCGCGTACTCCAGCGTCGGCCACATGGGCTTCGTGCTGCTCGGCATCGCCACGCTCACCACCACCGGCATCCAGGCCGCGCTGATCGGCAACGTCGCGCACGGCGTGATCACCGGCCTGCTCTTCTTCCTCGCCGGGGCGATCAAGGAGCGGGCGCACACCGGCGAGCTTGCCCAGCTCGGCGGGCTGCGCGAGCAGTCACCGTGGCTGGCCGGCATCCTGGCCTTCGCCGCCATCGCCTCGCTCGGGCTGCCCGGCCTGGCCGGTTTCTGGGGCGAGGCGTTCGCGGTCGTGGCGTCGCTGGACAAGGGCGGTCCACTCTGGACCACGCTGGCCGCGGTAGCCGCCGTGGGCGGCGCGCTCACCGCCGCGTACTTCCTGCGCCTGCTGCGCCGGGTCACCCACGGACCGGCGGTCGGCGCGCTCGATCCGCCCGGCCTGGCCCGCGCCGAGGTGGCCGCCTGGGCGCCGCTCGTGCTGCTCGCGCTCGTCGTCGGCCTGCTGCCCGCGCTGGTGCTCGGCATGGCCGGCGACCCGGTCGGCGCGCTCGTCGAGGCGGTGCGGTCGTGACCCAGTCCGTCGACCACGTCGCCCTGCTGCCGGCCTACCTCGCCGCCGGCACCGCGGTACTCGTGCTGCTGACCGACCTGATCCTGGCCCGCCGCGCCGCGGTGCTCGCGGTGGCCGCGCTCGGTGCGCTCGCCACCGCGGCGGCCGCGATCGGCGTGGGGCTGGGCGACGACCGGCAGACCTTCTGCGTGCCCGATGCCTGCTCGTTCGTCGCGAACGACCGTTCCGCCCTGGTCGCCGCCCTCTTCGCGCTGCTGACGCTCGGCGTGATCGCCCTGTCCGCGGCCACCAGGGACGTGCCGCCGGGGGAGTACGCCTTCCTGCTCGCCTGCTCGATGACCGGCGGCGTCGCGCTCGGCTCGGCCGGCGACCTGATCACGCTGATCGTGGCGCTGGAGACGCTGACCCTTCCCCTGTACGTGCTGGTCGGCCTCCGCCGCCGCACCGTGGAGAGCGCCGAGGGCGCGGTCACGTTCTTCGTGGTCAGCGTGGTCGCCACCGCGGTGACCCTGCTCGGCGCCGCCCTGCTGTACGCGGTGAGCGGCCGGGTCCACCTCGCCACGCTCGCCACCGGCCTGCCCGACCTCCCGCTCACCGGCGCGGCGGTGGTGCTGGTGCTGGCCGGGCTGGCGTTCAAGGTTGCCGCGGTGCCGTTCCACGCGTGGGCGCCGGCGGCCTACGACGGCGCTCCCGTCCCGATCGCCGCCTACCTCTCCACCGCCTCCAAGCTTGGCGGGGTGGTCGCGATCCTGTACGCGGTCGTCGACGGCCTGCGCCCCGCCCTCGACCTGGCCGGGCCGGCACTCGCCGTACTGGCCGTCCTCACCATGACGGTCGGCAACCTCGTCGCGCTCCGGCAGACCCGGATGGTGCGCCTGCTCGCCTGGTCGTCCGTGGCCCAGGCGGGTTACATCCTGGCGCCGCTGGGCGCGTTCATGCTGGCGGACGGCCGCACCGACGAGGCGTTGTCGGTGGCGGTCGCGGCCACCGTGGCGTACACCGTCTTCTACGTACTCCTCGAACTCGCCGCCTTCGGCGCGGTGGTGGCGCTGCGACCGGGCGACGACGGCGGCCAGATCGCCGACTACCGCGGCGCGGCGCGTACCCATCCGTGGGTGGGTGCGGCCCTGGTGCTCGCGCTGGTCGGCCTCGCCGGCCTGCCCCCGGGCCTGGCCGGGCTCTTCGCCAAGGTCGTGGTGGTGCGGTCGCTGCTCGACGGCGGGGCCGGCTGGCTGGCGGTCGTGGTCGCGCTCAACGCGGTGATCGGCCTCGCCTACTACGTCCGCGTCGCGGCGGTCCTCTACGGGCCGGTGCCGGCCGAGGGCACCCGGGCGCGGATCCCGTGGGCGGTGGCGGCCGCACTGGGCGTTGTGACGCTCGCCATCGTGGTGGTCGGTTTCGCTCCCCAGGTGGTGCTTGACCTGGCGTGAGCTGGGCAGACACTCAGCAAGGTCACAGGAATGCGCGGATGATGGGAGGGGCATCAGGTTGTTATGCCTGGTGCCGGGCCCCGTACGCGGTCCCGGGTCCTAAAGGAGTGAGTGATCGTGCACAGGCAATGGAACGGTCTCAAGACGGCCGCTCTGCTCGGCCTGCTATCCGGCATCGTCCTGGCTCTCGGCTACTGGTTCGGCGGCAGCGGCGGCCTGGTCATCGCGGTGATCATCGCGCTGGGCATCAACGCCGTCAGCTACTTCTTGTCCGACAAGATCGCGCTGCGGTCGATGCGGGCCAAGCCGGTGAGCGAGGCGGAGTTCCCCGCGCTGTACCAGATGGTGCGCGAGCTCTCGACCCAGGCGGGTCAGCCGATGCCCCGGCTCTACGTGAGCCCCACGATGCAGCCCAACGCCTTCGCCACCGGCCGTAACCCCCGCCACGCGGCGGTCGCCGTGACGCAGGGCATCACCCAGATCCTCGACTACCGCGAGCTGCGCGGCGTCATCGGCCACGAGCTGTCCCACGTGTACAACCGGGACATCCTGATCTCCAGCGTGGCCGGCGCGCTCGCGACCATCATCACGTTCGTCGCCAACATCGCGCTGTTCCTGCCGCTGGGCGGCGGGGACGACGACGATGGTGTCAACCCGGCGGTCCTGCTGCTGATGGTGATCCTCGGCCCGATCGCGGCCTCGGTCATCCAGCTGGCGATCAGCCGCAGCCGCGAATACCAGGCCGACGCCTCCGGCGCCCGGCTGACCAACGACCCGCTGGCGCTCGCCTCGGCGCTCCGCAAGATCCACTACGGTGCGCAGAAGCTGCCTCTCCCGCCGGAGGGCCAGCTCACCAGCACCGCGCACCTCATGATCGACAACCCGTTCAAGGGCGGCGGCATCGCGTCGCTGTTCTCCACCCACCCGCCGATGGCCGAGCGGGTGCGCCGCCTGGAGCAGATGGCCGCCAACTCCGGTCCGGTCCAGTTCCAGCGATAACAGGTAACGCGGTTCACGGGCCCGGGGGCACACCCCGGGCCCGTATTCATGTGGCCACCCAGGGGGACCTTGGTTAGGGTCGGAGGGGTCTGTCGGTCATTACACGGGGAGGTGCGTCGTGGCCGCGCTGCGCCAGTACTCGGCGGTTTGGCGGCTCCCCGGCGCTCCCGTCCTCCTGGTGGTCGGCATCATCGCCCGGCTGGGCATCGGCATGACCCCGCTGGCGCTGCTGCTCCTCGTGCAGCAGGCCACCGACCGGTACACACCGGCCGCCATCGCCGGCGGCATCTACGCGGTGGCCGGCGCCGCGCTGAGCCCCGTGGCGGGCCGCGTCGCCGACCGGATCGGCCCCTCGCCAGTGCTGCTGCTGACCGGCATCGCACACCCCGTCGCGCTCGGCGCGCTGCTGCTGGCCAGCCGGATCGACGCGCTGCCGGTGATCTTCGTGGCCTCGGCGGTGGCCGGCGCCACGTACCCGCCGCTGACCGCCGCCATCCGCGGCGCCTGGAACGATCTCACCGAGCCCGGCGGCGGCCGCCACCACATCCGTGGCGCGGCGCTGGCCGCCGAGACCACCCTCTTCGAGCTCGTCTTCGTGATCGGGCCGTTGCTGGTCGCCGGCTTCGTGCTCTTCGCCAACCCGTCGGCGGCCATCGTCGGCGCGGCCGTCCTCACACTGGGCGGCACGGTCGTCGTCGCCCGCGGCGCCGTCATGCGCGGCTGGCGCCCGCACCCCGCCGAGCAGCACACCCGCGGCCTTGGACCGCTGCGGATCAGCGGCTTTCCGGCGCTGCTGGTGTGCGTGGCCGGCCTGGGCACGGCGTTCGGCGCGGCCGGCGTGATCGTGCCCGCGTATGCCAGCCGCCACAGCGACGGCGACAGCCTGGGCGGACTGCTGCTAGCGGTCTGGGCGCTGGGCAGCGCCGCCGGCGGCTTCTGGTTCGGCACCCGACCGGCGGCGCGCAACCCGGCGAGGCAGTTCGCGCTGCTGCTGGCGGCGCTGGCGGCGACGTTCGCGCTGTACGCCGTCATGCCCCACCCGATCGCGCTCGGCGTCGCCCTGTTCGCCGGCGGCGCCACGATCGCGCCGGCCCTCACCGTCGAAAACAACATGGTGGGCCGCATCGCCCCGGTGACCATGCTGAACGAGGCCTACACCTGGGTCATCACCGTCGCCGTGGCGTTCACCGCCGTCGGTGGCTCGGTGTCCGGGCTGATCGTCGACCAGCCCGGCGGCGTACCGTGGGCGTTCCTCTTCGCCGGCGCGGCGGTGGGTGTGGCGGCCGTGGTGGCCGGCCTGCCATCCGGCTCGATCGCCCGTGCCGACGCCCGCGCGACAGCCCGGATCAACCAGACGCTCGCGGCCGCGACGGTCAGCGGTAGTTCGTGAACTGGAGGGCGATCCCGAAGTCCTCGGACTTGAGCAGGCTGATCACGGCCTGAAGGTCGTCCTTCTTCTTGCCCGTGACCCGCAGCTGGTCACCCTGGATCTGCGCCTGCACGCCCTTGGGCCCCTCGTCGCGGATCTTCTTGCCGATCGCCTTGGCCTTCTCCTGGTCGATGCCCTGGACGATCTTGCAGTCGATCCTCGACGTCTTCCCCGACGTCCGCGGCTCACCGGCGTCCAGCGCCTTGAGCGAGATGTTGCGCTTGACCAGCTTGTCCTTGAACACCTCGAGCGCCGCCCGGACCCGATCCTCCGTCTCCGCCTGGAGACTGACCGCTTCCTCGCCCGACCAGGAGATCTGTGCGCCCGTGCCGCGGAAGTCGAAGCGCGTGGTGAGCTCCTTCTCCGCCTGCCGGAGGGCGTTGTCGACCTCCTGCCGGTCGACCTTGCTGACGATGTCGAACGACGGGTTGGCTGCCATAGGTCATGCTCCTGCTTTGTTGCGATATGAAGATGTTCCGGGGCCAGTGACCCCCCGACCGTACCCGGTTGCGAGACCGCCCACCGCAACAGCTATCCTTGCTTCCGCTGCCGCGGAGACCGTGGCGGCGCGCCCTAGGCGGGTTGCCCGAGCGGCCAATGGGAGCGGACTGTAAATCCGTCGCGAAAGCTACAGAGGTTCGAATCCTCTACCCGCCACACCTAGGGAAAATCGGCCCCGGACCAGCCTGAACGCTGGCCGGGGCCGATCTTTGTCGGGAGCCAAATAGATCCAGCTCCTCCTATGCGCCCCATGGCGTGTCGTGGGCGAGCACTTGGCGGCGCCAACGACTGGATCGGAGGCGCACTCGGATGACAGCCACTGTGGACACGGCATGGAAGCATGGCTCTATGTCATCTCGGCGTCACGTTGGGGCGAGGGCGACGGTTATCGCCCTCGCCTCCTCGAACGCCGTGGCCGCGGGCTCGGCTGGGCTCGATGGGACACCGACGCCGTTTCAGATCTTGATGCTGTGCGTCACCGGGGCCCTGACGGCGGTGCTGACGACGGTGGGTCTGACCCTCGATGTAAAAAAAACTCGACGAACCTTGCATCGTCCGGTTTGAAGATGCAAGCACCTCTGCCCGATGCAAGTGCGATCGCTCAGTCGCCAAGTCCCTGATCGGACAAACCAGGGTCCGGAGTCGTTAGCGACGGGTCACGCGGGCCAGATCGTCCGCGACGTGCTTGGGCGTGCGGAGATGGCCACGTGCGCTCGCCTGGGTCAGGCTCTGACTGGTGGTATGGCTTCCCGGCATGGGCTGTGGCCGGTGTTGATCGATTGTCGGCGGTTTGGTGGAGGAGGTGTCGTGCGTTGGGTGGATGAGGTCATCGGCCATTCGGGTTGATTGGGGCAAAATCGCGTCCGCGAAGCGGCGGGCGAGTTTGGGATTGCGTCGTGACTGGCGCCGTTGACTGGCGAATTAGGAAGTGGATTCGCGTTACACCCGCGTATGTCGTCGCGCCAGAACTGTGCCGCCACAGAATATGTTGACGATTGTCGTTGCTTACTCATGAGTCACCACATAGGGTTTGATAAAGCCGAGCGAGTGCGCATATGCAAGCGCCGGTGTGGGAAGCCCGGACCGGCTGGGTCCCGCTCATACGCAAGATCAGCCAGGGGGCCGCGCGTGTGACGTGCGGGGGTGGCGTGCAAGGTAGGGCGAGGTGACGCGAAGGGGAAGGGTCTGGCAAGTACGGACAAAGGCGGCGGAGTGTCATAGCCCACAAATCCCACACAAAGCGATCGGCGAGTCCGCGACCAAGTCGGGAAAATCGCCCCTTTCTCAGCCATCTGTGGGGGCGATGAGGGCCGGCCGGCTGGTGAAATCTTGCACGGAGACGAGGGCTCCTAAAGCTCCGCTAAGCTTCCGGTCAGCCGTTCAGACATCTTTTTCGCGCACTGTGGTTCTAAGCCGCCGATCAGGATGTGTCAGGGGCGGTCCGTGTGGCACGATCAGCGGTAACCCCTGAAAGATGCTTGTGTACCGGCAAAGGAGCCCTGATGCCTGAAGGCAGGTTCGGTCGCCGACTCAGGCGATGCGTCCTGGTTGCGCTGTTCGGCGCCGCCTTCGCCATCGCTGGGGTTACGGGCGTGTTCGCGGCAGTCTCGTCGGGAGACGAGGGCTTCTCCACGCAGGACTTCACGTGGGGGATGGCCCGCACCGAGACGGACTTCACCTGGGGGGTCGCCCGCCCAGGGACGGCCAGCGATGTGTCCTCGCCTACCGCTGTGCAGTTGCAGCGGGATTTCACCTGGGGCTGACGATGCTGGTGCCGGCCATGAGCAGGCACCACTAGTCACAAGGAGTGCCTGTGCCCCGGCCGTCTGTCGCTCTTCCGCGTTCATCCCAGCTTGCCTGGGTCATCACAGTGCCGCTGTTCCTGATCGCGGCCGTGTTGACCATGGCGGCGCAGGCCGGGCAGAAGGTTCCCCCGTCGGGTTGGCTCTTGGCGCTGCTCTACCTGGGCCTGTTCATCGCGACCGACTGGACGATCCTCCGCTTTGACCTCCGGCGACACGTATTTCAGGTGTCGTTGAGCGAGGTGCCGCTGGTCCTGGCGCTGTTCTATCTGTCACCGGTCACCGTCGTGCTCGTGCGGGCGGCCGCGACCCTGATCGTGGCGGTGCGCCGGCAGCAGTCGCCGGTAAAGCTCTGGTTCAACGTGGCGACCATCGCGGCGGCCACCGCCTTCGCCAGCGTCGTCGTACGTGGCTGGGGGCCGGTGGGGCCTGAGCCCGACCCGCTGACGTGGCTCGTCCTGATCGCGGCCGTCGCCACCAGCGTGCTGGTCACGCTCGCCGCGGTGGCCGGCGTCATCACTCTCGTGCAGGGCCGCACCTCGCCCCGCGACCTGGTGCGCACCGCAGTGCCCGGCCTTGTCGTCGCCAGCATCAACATCACTCTCGGCCTTGTCGTCCTGCTGGTGCTCCAGCAAAGCCCGTGGGGCATGCTCCTCATCGCCGCCGTCTTCGTCGTCTTCGTCCTCGGCTACCGGTCCTACCAGCAGTTCGTCCGCCAGCACCGCACGCTCACCAGCATGTACGAGCTGACCGCGGCACTGCGCGGCATCGTCGACGACGGTGCCCTGCCCGATGTCCTGCTCGGCCGGGTGCGCGAGCTGCTCGAGGCGGAGTGCGCGACGCTGTGGCTGCCGGCGCAGGGGCGACACCCGGAGGTGCTGCTCAGCGCCCGGGTCGACGACTCCGGCCTGCTCGACGTCGTGGGCACACCAGACGACCTGCGGAAAAAGGCGGTCGAATCGGGTGAGACCGTGGCTGTCAGCCGAAAGCTCGGCGACCCGGAGCTGCGCCGGCGCCTGTTGGCGTCCGGCATGCGAAAAGACGCGATCGCCGTGCCGCTCCGTTCCGGGCAGGCGACGGTCGGCTGCCTGGAGGTCACCGGGCGCCTCGCCGACTCGGCGACCTTCGACGACGGCGACGTGCGGCTGCTGGAGGCCGTCGCCGTGCACGTCTCGGTCGCGGTGGAAAACTCGCGGCTTGTCGACCGGCTGCGCTACGACGCGTACCACGACGGCCTCACCGCGCTGGCCAACCGGCGGCGGATCACCGAGGCGCTGGAGGAGTCGGTCATCGTCCGGGCGCCCGGCGAGGTGGTCGCGGTGCTGCTCTTCGACGTCGACCGGCTGCGCGACGTCAACGAGTCGCTCGGCCACGCCGCCGGCGACAAGCTGCTCGCCGAGGTGGCCCGCCGGCTGCGCGCGTTCGCACCGCCCGCGGCGCTGGTGGGGCGGGTCGGCGGTGACGAGTTCGTGGTGACGTTCCGGTCGGAGAGCATCGAGGCGGCCGCCCAGCTCGCGCTCGACCTGCGCGAGCAGATCCGCGACCCGATCATGTTCGGCACGATCACGCTCGACGTCGACACGGCGGTCGGCGTGGTCGTACATCCGGATCATGGGACCGACCCCGCGACACTGCTGCAACGGGCCGACGTCGCCGCCACCGTCGCGAAGTCGGTGCCGGGTGGGGCGCAGCTTTTCAGCGCGGGCCTCGAGTCGCGGTCGGTGCGCCGCCTCGAGCTTGCCGGCGACCTGCGCCGCGCCCTCGACAACGACGAGCTGGAGGTCTACTTCCAGCCCAAGGTGACACTGACCGACCGGCGGCTGGTCGGCGTGGAGTGCCTCGCCCGGTGGGAGCACCCGGCGCACGGCGCGGTCACGCCGGAAGACTTCGTGGCGGTGGCAGAGCACACCGGCCAGCTCGGCCGGCTCACCGAGGCCGTGCTGAAGGAAGGGCTGCGGCGCTGCCGCGAGTGGGCCGACGCCGACCGTCCGCTGTCCGTGGCGGTCAACCTCTCCCCGCGTACGCTCGTCGACCCCGCTTTCCCCAACCGCGTGGAGGCGCTGCTCCGGGAGTACGGTGTGGCGCCCGGGCAGGTCACCTTCGAGATCAAGGAAGACGGCGTCATCGGGCCGACCGACCGGCCGCTGCCGACGCTGCGGCGGCTGCGCGAGCTCGGGGTGCGGCTGTCGGTCGACGACTTCGGCACCGGCTACTCGTCGCTGTCCTACCTGCGCCGGCTGCCCGTCCACGAGGTAAAGATCGACCGCTCGTTCGTGCAGGGCATGGCGACCGATGCCGGCGACCTTGCGATCGTGCGCGCGGTGGTGGCGCTGTCGCTCCAGTTCGGGCTGACGGTGGTGGCCGAGGGCGTGGAGAGCGAGCTGACGCTCGACCTGCTCAAGGAGATGGGCTGCGAGATCGGCCAGGGCTTCCTTTTCAGTCGCCCACTGCCGTACGAGCGGCTGGAAGCCTGGTTTGGCGCCCGCACCGAGACCGAGCCGACGCCCCTCGGCGAGGTGCGCCGCCTGCGCGCTGTGACCTGAGCCGACACGGCTATCCCGATTTCGTCTGGGGAAGCGTGACGTGTACTCTTACCCAGGCGCACGCGCCCCCTTAGCTCAGTCGGCAGAGCGTCTCCATGGTAAGGAGAAGGTCTACGGTTCGATTCCGTAAGGGGGCTCAGCGGGTCATCCTGGACCCACCTCGGCGGTGTAGCTCAGATGGCAGAGCAAGCGGCTCATAATCGCTGTGTCGCCGGTTCAAGTCCGGCCACCGCTACGCACGTAACGGACGCCACTGGCGTCCGCTTCGCGTGTCCGGGTAGTCTGTGCGCCGGTAATCCGCGAAGAACCAGTTGACGAGGAAGGCACTCCGCCGTGGCCAAGGCGACCGACGTCCGTCCCAAGATCACTATGGCGTGTGTGGAGTGCAAGGAGCGCAACTACATCACGCGTAAGAACCGCCGCAACGACCCGGACCGCATCGAGCTGAAGAAGTTCTGCCCCCGTTGCGGCAAGCACACCGCGCACCGCGAGACCCGCTGACGCACTGCCGCCAGAGGTCGCACGGGCGGTAGGTTCGCTGCATGCCTCTGGACCAGTCCTTCGTCGGCCGGACATATCCGCCGACCGCTCCCTACCAGGTTGGCCGGGAAAAGATCCGCGAGTTCGCGAAGGCTATCGGCGCGACCGACCCGCTGCACCTCGATCCGGAGGCCGCACGTGCCTCCGGATACGCGGATGTCGTCGCGCCTGCCACGTTTCCGATCGTCCTCACCATGGCGGCCAGCCGCCAGATCGTCGACGACCCGGAGCTTGGCGTCGACTACAGCCGGGTCGTGCACGGTGACCAGCGTTTCGCGTACAAGCGGCCGGTCGTCGCCGGCGACGAGCTGGTCTGTGTCAACACCGTCGAGGAGATCATGTCCCGCGGTGGCCACGACTTCATGACGACACGCACCGACGTGAGCACCTCGGCCGGCGAGCCGGTGGTGAGCGTCTGGTCCAAGCTCGTCGTGCGTGGGGAGGGCTGACATGGAAGAGCTGCCTGTCCAGACCTACCGGGTGACCCGCGCCGACCTCGTGCGGTACGCGGGCGCCTCGGGCGACTTCAACGTGATCCACTGGAGCGACCGCCTCGCCACCAAGGTGGGCCTGCCCGGCGTGATCGCCCACGGCATGCTCACGATGGCGCTGGCCGGCCGGGCGGTCACCACCTGGGCCGGCGCGGCCGACGCCGTGGTCGACTTCAGCGTGCGCTTCAGCCGGCCGGTGCCGGTGCCCGACGACGACGAGGGCACGGAGATCGAGTTTCGGGGCGTGGTCAAGGGCGAGACCGAAGACGGGCTCACCCAGATCGACGTCACCGCGACCTGCCACGGCGAGAAGGTGCTTTCCCAGGCTCGGGCGATCGTCAGGCGTCAGCGCGCGTAGACGGGTCCCAGGTTGGGAATCTCAGGGGCGTACCCGTACACTGGTGCGCCGTGGGGTAGCTACCCCTACCTTGGGCGTGCCTAGGGTGGGATCGCTGCCTACACAGGGGTGTGGCGCAATTGGCAGCGCAGCGGTCTCCAAAACCGCAGGTTGCAGGTTCGAGTCCTGTCGCCCCTGCGCCTAAGGCCTGACCGGCCCCGGGACGGGTCCCGCCGGCTCTGCTGGCCACGGCCCGTCGCCGGGATCGGTGGGGCAAAGTGTCAAACCCACCCCCCACGGAGGGCGAAGTGGCCGAGAGCAAGCGCCGCGGCGAAGAGCCGGAAGACGACGACCTCGATGACCTCGACGAGTCGTTCGACGACGCTGTCGACGATGACGCTGACGCTGAGGACGACGAAGACCAGCCGGTCTCGCGCGGCGGCACGGCCACTCGCGAGCGCCGCAAGACCGAGTCCGCCGCCGACAAGCCGAAGGCGAAGAAGGTCGCCCGGGCGGGGATCTTCGGCCGGCTCATCGGGTTCTTCCGCGAGGTCGTCGCCGAGCTGCGCAAGGTCATCTGGCCGACCCGCAAGGAGCTGTTGACGTACACCGCGGTCGTGGTTGTGTTCGTCGCGTTCATGCTGGCGATCGTGGCCGGGCTCGACTACGGGTTCGCCAAGGGCGTGTTGTTCGTCTTCGGCAACCAGGAATAGACAAAGACGGAAGTGAGCGAGCGTGCCTGAGTACGACGAGACCGCTGCGGCGGCCGACGAGCAGTCCGCGGTGGCGACCGCCGCCGAGCCGGAGGCGGTCGAGGCCGACAGCGAGCCGGAGTACACACCGGTCGCCGAACCGGACGGCGACTACGACCCGGTGGCCGAGCTGCGGCAGAAGCTGCGCTACGCACCCGGCGACTGGTACGTGGTGCACTCCTACGCCGGCTACGAAAACAAGGTCAAGACCAACCTCGAGACCCGGATCACGAGCCTCGACATGGAGGACTACATCTTCCAGGTCGAGGTGCCGACCCGCGAAGAGGTCGAGGTCAAAAACGGCAAGCGCCTCCAGGTGCAAAACAAGGTCTTCCCCGGCTACATCCTGGTGCGGATGGAGCTGACCCCGGAGTCCTACTCCTGTGTGCGCAACACGCCGGGCGTGACCGGCTTCGTCGGCGCCACCGACCGGGCCGACCGGCCCGCGCCGCTGTCGCTCGACGAGGTGCTCAAGTGGCTGGCGCCGGCGGTCGAGACCGAGCAGAAGAAGGCCAAGCCGGAGGTCAAGGTGCTTGACTTCGAGGTTGGCGACTCCGTGACCGTCACCGACGGCGCCTTCGCTTCGCTGCCGGCGACGATCAGCGAGATCAACGCCGACCAGCAAAAGCTCAAGGTGCTGGTGTCGATCTTCGGCCGGGAGACTCCGGTGGAGCTCAACTTCAACCAGGTCGCGAAGATCTAACTCGGTCGCTGCGCGGGGCCGCCATGCCCCGCGCGCCCCGCCCTGGCCCGCGCGCTATTCTTGAACGTCGGCCTGTCGGCTGCGCTTGACCGTGCGCGCCCACCGGCCGTCATCCACGTCATCACCACGCCCAGGAAAGAGCCATGCCTCCGAAGAAAAAGCTCGTCAAGACGTTCACGCTCCAGTTGCCGGCGGGCCAGGCCACGCCGGCGCCGCCGGTCGGTCCGGCGCTGGGCCAGCACGGCGTCAACATCATGGAGTTCTGCAAGTCGTACAACGCGCAGACCGAGTCGCAGCGGGGCGACATCGTCCCGGCTGAGATCAGCGTGTACGAGGACCGCAGCTTCACGTTCGTGCTGAAGACCCCGCCCGCCGCGCGCCTGCTGATCAAGGCGGCCGGTGTGCCGAAGGGTTCCGGCACGCCACACACCGAGAAGGTCGGCTCGGTCACCCGCGCCCAGCTGCGCGAGATCGCCGAGAAGAAGATGGCCGACCTCAACGCCAACGACCTCGACCACGCCGAGCGGATCATCGCCGGCACCGCCCGCTCCATGGGCATCACCGTCAAGGAGTAATGCACCCGTAAGGGGCAAGCACAGCATTCGTGGGAGGGTCCGCGTGGGCCCGCCGAGACCACAGGAGAAATCAGCAGACATGCCGCACAGCAAGAGCTACCGCAAGGCTCTCGACCTCATCGACCGGTCGAAGCTGTACACACCCGCCGAGGCGATCAAGCTCGCCAAGGAGGGCAGCACGGTCAAGTTCGACGCCACGGTCGAGGTCGCGATGCGCCTCGGCGTCGACCCCCGCAAGGCCGACCAGATGGTGCGTGGCACGGTCAACCTGCCGCACGGCACCGGCAAGACGGTTCGCGTGATCGTCTTCGCCGCGGGTGCCAAGGCGGAGGAGGCCGCGGCCGCCGGCGCCGACGAGGTGGGCACCGACGAGCTGGTCGCCCGCATTCAGGAAGGTTGGCTGGACTTCGACGCGGCGATCGCCACGCCGGACCAGATGGCCAAGATCGGTCGGATCGCGCGGATCCTGGGCCCGCGCGGTCTGATGCCCAACCCCAAGACGGGCACCGTGACCATGGATGTCACCAAGGCCGTCACCGACATCAAGGGCGGGAAGATCACCTTCCGGGTGGACAAGCACTCCAACCTGCACCTGATCATCGGGAAGGCCTCGTTCACCGAGCAGAAGCTGGTGGAAAACTACGCCGCCGTGCTCGACGAGATCCTCCGGGCCAAGCCGTCGGCGGCCAAGGGCAAGTACCTGAAGAAGGTCACCGTCACCACCACGATGGGTCCCGGCGTGCCGATCGACCCCAACGTGACCCGCGGCCTCACCGAGGCCACGGCCGACGCCTGACCTCCAAGCACCAAGGCGGCGCGCTTCCCGGTCGGGGAGCGCGCCGTTCCCGATTTGGCGGGAGTGGCACCACCGCGTATTCTTGCCGGCGAAGTACCACCCGAAGACCGCTGGTCACCGCGCTCCGGCGCGGTCGAAGGTCCCGTTCGACGGGCGACCCGCGCAGGGCGATGTGCGAGCAAGCGTGACTCATGTCCCGCCCCGTGCGCCCTGCGCCGGGGCGTTTTTGTTGTCCGGACCCGGGCGTACCAGCCAGGCGCAACGAGAGGAGGGACATGGCGGACAAGCCGGTTCGGGCCGACAAGGCCACGGCCGTCGCCGAGCTCACCGAGCACTTCCGCAAGGCGGAGGCGACCGTGCTGACCGAGTACCGCGGCCTCACGGTCGCGCAGCTCACCCAGCTGCGGCGCTCGCTGGGCCAGACCGCGACGTACTCGGTCGCGAAGAACACCCTGGCCAAGCGTGCTGCGACGGACGCGGGCATCAGCGGCCTCGACGAGCTGTTCTCCGGTCCTACCGCGCTCACTTTCGTCTCCGGCGATGTGGTGGAGGCGGCGAAGGGCCTGCGCGAGTTCGCGAAGGCCAACCCGGCTCTGATCATCAAGGGCGGCGTGTTCGAGGGCAGGGCGATCTCGGCCGACGAGGTCAAGAAGCTCGCCGACCTCGAGTCCCGTGAGGTGCTGCTGGCCAAGCTGGCCGGCGCCATGAAGGCGAACCTGAGCAAGGCCGCGGCCGTGCTCCAGGCCCCGCTGACCAAGACCGCCCGTCTGGCGGCCGCTCTACAGGACAAGCGCGAGAAGGAACAGGCCGCCTAACCGCGGCCCGACGCAAACAAACCCAAGGAAGGACGCCAGACACCATGGCGAAGCTCAGCACCGACGAGCTGCTCGACGCGTTCAAGGAGATGACGCTGATCGAGCTGTCGGACTTCGTTAAGCAGTTCGAGGACGTGTTCGACGTCAAGGCCGCCGCACCCGTGGCCGTCGCCGCGGCCGGCCCGGCCGCCGCTGCCGCCCCGGTCGAGGAGGAGAAGGACGAGTTCGACGTCATCCTCGAGGCCGACGGTGGCAAGAAGATCCAGGTCATCAAGGTCGTGCGCGAGCTGACCGGCCTGGGCCTGAAGGAGGCCAAGGACGTGGTCGAGGCCGCGCCGAAGGCGATCCTGGAGAAGGCCAACAAGGAGACCGCCGACAAGGCCAAGGCCAAGCTCGAGGCCGAGGGCGCGAAGGTAACCCTCAAGTAATCTCGCGCAAGCTCTCCAGTGGGCTCCCCGTTACCCGAAAAGGTGGTGACGGGGAGCCTTCTTCATGCATCCGGAGTAGAAATTCGGGCGTGGCGCCGATCACGCCAGTCCGACCCGCGCCAGAACCCTTGACGCAGCGTTTGCTGGCAGGCACGCTGACATCAGCAAGTCTTTCCGCGCTTGCAACGGCCACCGGCTGGGTAAGGCGACGATGGTCCGCCAATGGCGTGATCACCAGCGCAGTTGACCAGTCGGCACCGGGCACGCGTGCCGCGTTCTGAGCGGCCTGGAGGCGCCTTGAGGTGCCACGAGGTGCGTTCCGCGTCGCGCTGCCATGGTGGGCTGGACAGCGGTTAGCCGTTCGGCTACACTGCTAGTTTGCGCTGCCTTCCGACTTCAGCCCTGCCCGGATTGTCCGAAACTGGCCGTCCGGATCGGGTCCAGTCGGGGTGCGCGCGCAACGGCCGTTTTGCAGCACCGGTCCTCGGAAGGACGCATCTTGGCAGCTTCCCGCCCTGCGAAGACCAGTCGTACGTCGAGCGCTTTCGCTCCCCGCCGGATTTCATTCGGCAGGATCACCGAACATCTTGAGGTCCCCAACCTCCTCGCTATCCAGACCGAGTCGTTCGACTGGCTGGTTGGCAACGAGGCCTGGCAGGGCCGGTCGGCTGATGACCCGCACGCCCGCTCAGGTCTCGCGGAAATTCTCGACGAGATTAGTCCAATTGAGGACTTCTCGGGCACCATGTCCCTTTCCTTCTCCGCCCCCCGCTTCGACGAGGTCAAGGCCTCGATCGAAGAGTGCAAGGAGAAGGACCTGACGTACTGCGCACCGCTCTTCGTGACCGCGGAGTTCACCAACAACACCACTGGCGAGATCAAGAGCCAGACGGTGTTCATGGGCGACTTCCCGATGATGACCCCCAAGGGCACCTTCATCATCAACGGCACCGAGCGCGTGGTCGTCAGTCAGCTCGTCCGTTCCCCGGGCGTCTACTTCGACAAGCAGCCGGACAAGACGTCCGACCGCGATCTATCCAGCGTCAAGGTGATCCCGAGCCGGGGTGCCTGGCTGGAGTTCGACATCGACAAGCGCGACACCGTGGGTGTCCGCATCGACCGCAAGCGCCGCCAGGCCGTCACGGTCCTGCTCAAGGCCATCGGTTGGACCAATGAGCAGATCCGCGAGCGGTTCGGCTGGTCCGAGCTGATGATGACGACCTTGGAAAAGGACCACATCGCCGGCCAGGACGAGGCGTTGTTGGACATCTACCGCAAGCTGCGGCCTGGTGAGCCGCCGACGCGGGAAAACGCCCAGACCTTGCTCGACAACCTCTTCTTCAACTCGAAGCGGTATGACGTGGCCAAGGTCGGGCGATACAAGTTCAACAAGAAGCTCGAGATCGGCATCCCGATCACCACGGGCACGCTGACCGTCGAAGACATCGTCGCCACGGTCGAGTACCTCTGCCGCCTGCACGCCGGCGAGGAGGGGTACGAGGCCGACGACATCGACCACTTCGGCAACCGGCGCCTGCGCACGGTGGGCGAGCTGATCCAAAACCAGGTCCGGGTCGGCCTGTCCCGGATGGAGCGGGTCGTCCGCGAGCGGATGACCACGCAGGACGTCGAGGCGATCACGCCGCAGACCCTGATCAACATCCGTCCGGTCGTGGCGGCGATCAAGGAGTTCTTCGGCACGTCGCAGCTGTCCCAGTTCATGGACCAGACCAACCCCCTGGCGGGTCTGACCCACCGCCGGCGCCTCTCGGCGCTGGGCCCCGGTGGTCTGTCCCGTGAGCGGGCCGGCTTCGAGGTCCGTGACGTGCACCCGTCCCACTACGGCCGGATGTGCCCGATCGAGACGCCGGAAGGGCCCAACATCGGCCTGATCGGCGCGCTCTCCACGTTCGGGCGGGTCAACCCGTTCGGGTTCATCGAGACGCCCTACCGGAAGGTCGACAACGGCCGGGTCACCGACCAGATCGACTACCTGACGGCGGACGAAGAGGACCGGTTCGTCAAGGCCCAGGCCAACGCCCCGCTCAAGTCCGACGGCACCTTCGCCGAAGACCGGGTGCTGGTCCGCCGGAAGGGCGGCGAGGTCGACTACGTCACGCCGGCCGCGGTGGACTACATGGACGTCTCGCCGCGCCAGATGGTGTCGGTCGCGACCGCCATGATCCCGTTCCTCGAGCACGACGACGCCAACCGGGCACTGATGGGCGCCAACATGCAGCGCCAGGCCGTGCCGCTGGTCAAGGCCGAGTCGCCGCTGGTCGGCACGGGCATGGAGTACCGGGCCGCCGTCGACGCCGGTGACGTCGTCGTCGCCGAGGTCGGTGGCGTGGTCGAGGACCTGTGTGCCGACTACGTGACGGTCCACCAGGACGACGGCCACCGCCGCACCTACCTGCTGCACAAGTTCCGCCGCTCCAACGCCGGCTCCTGCGTCAACCAGAAGCCGGTCGTCTTCGAGGGCGACCGCGTCGAGGCCGGCCAGGTCATCGCCGACGGTCCGTGCACCGACGAGGGCGAGATGGCGCTCGGGCGCAACCTGCTCGTCGCGTTCATGCCCTGGGAGGGTCACAACTACGAGGACGCGATCATCCTGTCGCAGCGCCTCGTGCAGCAGGACGTGCTCACCTCGATCCACATCGAGGAGCACGAGGTCGACGCCCGCGACACCAAGCTGGGTCCGGAAGAGATCACCCGCGACATCCCGAACGTCAGCGAGGAAATGCTCGCCGACCTCGACGAGCGCGGCATCATCCGGATCGGCGCGGAGGTCGTGCCCGGCGACATCCTGGTCGGCAAGGTCACGCCCAAGGGCGAGACCGAGCTGACCCCCGAGGAGCGGCTGCTCCGCGCGATCTTCGGCGAGAAGGCGCGCGAGGTCCGGGACACCTCGCTGAAGGTGCCGCACGGCGAGACCGGCACGGTCATCGGCGTTCGCACCTTCTCCCGCGAGGACGGCGACGAGCTGCCCCCGGGCGTCAACGAGCTGGTCCGCGTCTACGTGGCCCAGAAGCGCAAGATCCAGGACGGTGACAAGCTCGCGGGCCGCCACGGCAACAAGGGCGTCATCTCCAAGATCCTGCCGGTCGAGGACATGCCGTTCCTGGAGGACGGCACGCCGGTCGACATCGTGCTCAACCCGCTGGGTGTGCCGAGCCGGATGAACATCGGCCAGGTCCTGGAGACCCACCTCGGGTGGGTGGCCAAGACCGGCTGGAAGATCGACGGCGAAGACGCCGATTGGAAGCGGGCGCTCAAGTCGATCGGTGCCGACACGTCGGAGCCGGACACCAACGTGGCGACGCCGGTCTTCGACGGCGCCAAGGAGGCGGAGATCAGCGGCCTGCTGGCCAGCTCGCTGCCCAACCGCGACGGCACCCAGCTCGTCGGCGGCTCGGGCAAGGCCCAGCTGTTCGACGGCCGCTCGGGTGAGCCGCTGCCGGACCCGATCGCGGTCGGCTACATCTACATCCTGAAGCTCAACCACCTGGTCGACGACAAGATCCACGCGCGTTCGACCGGTCCGTACTCGATGATCACGCAGCAGCCGCTGGGTGGTAAGGCGCAGTTCGGTGGTCAGCGCTTCGGTGAGATGGAGTGCTGGGCGATGCAGGCGTACGGCGCTGCCTACGCCCTCCAGGAGCTGCTCACGATCAAGTCCGACGACGTGCTCGGCCGCGTGAAGGTCTACGAGGCCATCGTCAAGGGCGAAAACATCCCCGAGCCCGGCATCCCGGAGTCCTTCAAGGTGCTCCTCAAGGAGCTCCAGTCGCTGTGCCTCAACGTCGAGGTGCTGAGCAGCGACGGCGTGGCGCTGGAGATGCGGGAGACCGACGACGAGGTCTTCCGGGCCGCGGAGGAGTTGGGCATCGACCTGTCTCGGCGTGAGCCAAGCAGCGTCGAGGAAGTCTGAGGTGGTGGGTCAGGGGCTACCCGCTCCTGACCCATCCATGAGCCGGCAAGAGATACGAGACACGACTCGAGGGACATAAATTGCTCGACGTCAACTTCTTCGACGAGTTGCGCATCGGCCTGGCGACAGCTGACGATATCCGCCAGTGGTCGCACGGCGAGGTGAAGAAGCCAGAGACGATCAACTACCGCACGCTCAAGCCGGAAAAGGACGGGCTCTTCTGCGAGAAGATCTTCGGTCCGCAGCGGGACTGGGAGTGCTACTGCGGCAAGTACAAGCGGGTGCGCTTCAAGGGCATCATCTGTGAGCGCTGTGGCGTCGAGGTGACCCGCTCGAAGGTCCGCCGTGAGCGGATGGGCCACATCGAGCTGGCCGCGTCGGTCACCCACATCTGGTACTTCAAGGGTGTGCCGAGCCGCCTCGGCTACCTGCTCGACCTGGCACCCAAGGACCTCGAGAAGATCATCTACTTCGCGTCGTACGTGGTGACCGGGGTGGACACCGAGGCCCGCCACCGCGACATGTCGACGATCGAAAACGAGATCCTCGCCGAGAAGCGGCAGTCGGAAAACAGCCGCGACTCGGAGATCGAAAAGCGCGCCGCCAAGCTCGAGGCCGACCTGGCCGAGCTTGAGGCGGAGGGTGCCAAGGCCGACGTGCGGCGCAAGGTCAAGGAGTCTGGCGAGCGCGAGATGCGCCAGATCCGCGACCGGGCGCAGCGCGAGATCGACCGGCTCGACGAGGTGCTCGACACGTTCCGCAAGCTGGAGCCAAAGCAGCTGGTCACCGACGAGCTGCTCTACCGGGAGCTGCGCGACCGGTTCGGCGAGTACTTCCAGGGCGGCATGGGTGCCGAGGCGATCAAGGCCCTGCTGGAAAACATGGACCTGGACGCCGAGGCGGAAAACCTCCGCGAGATCATCCGGTCCGGCAAGGGCCAGCGGAAGATCCGGGCGCTCAAGCGGCTCAAGGTCGTGGCGGCGTTCCTCAACACCCGCAACTCGCCGCTCGGCATGGTGCTCGACTGCGTGCCGGTTATCCCGCCGGACCTGCGTCCGATGGTGCAGCTCGACGGTGGCCGCTTCGCGACCTCCGACCTCAACGACCTGTACCGCCGCGTGATCAACCGGAACAACCGGCTCAAGCGCCTGATCGACCTGGGCGCGCCCGAGATCATCGTCAACAACGAAAAGCGGATGCTCCAGGAGGCCGTCGACGCGCTGTTCGACAACGGCCGCCGCGGCCGTCCGGTCACCGGCCCGGGCAACCGGCCGCTGAAGTCGCTGTCCGACATGCTCAAGGGCAAGCAGGGCCGCTTCCGGCAAAACCTGCTCGGAAAGCGCGTCGACTACTCCGGCCGTTCCGTGATCGTCGTCGGCCCGCAGCTGAAGCTGCACCAGTGCGGCCTGCCCAAGCAGATGGCGCTGGAGCTCTTCAAGCCGTTCGTGATGAAGCGCCTGGTCGATCTCAACCACGCGCAAAACATCAAGTCCGCCAAGCGGATGGTCGAGCGGCAGCGGCCGGTCGTGTGGGACGTCCTGGAAGAGGTCATCGGGGAGCACCCGGTGCTGCTCAACCGCGCGCCCACCCTGCACCGCCTGGGCATCCAGGCCTTCGAGCCGCAGCTGGTCGAGGGCAAGGCGATCCAGATCCACCCGCTCGTCTGCACCGCGTTCAACGCGGACTTCGACGGTGACCAGATGGCGGTGCACGTGCCGCTGTCCGCCGAGGCTCAGGCCGAGGCGCGGATCCTGATGCTGTCGTCCAACAACATCCTCAAGCCGGCCGACGGCAAGCCGGTCACCATGCCCACGCAGGACATGGTGATCGGGCTGTACCACCTGACCCACCTCACGGCGGACGCCAAGGGTGTGGGCCGGGAGTTCAGCTCGGACGCCGAGGCACGGATGGCCTTCGACAACGGCGAGCTCGCGCTGGGCGTGCCGATCAGGATCCGGCTGCGGGGTGTGTCCGAGGTCGACAACGGAGCCGGCCAGCCGAAGTGGACCGCCCCCGAGGGGTGGACGCCCGGCGAGCCGCTGATTGTCGACACCACGCTGGGCCGGGTGCTCTTCAACGAGACCCTCCCGCAGGGCTACCGGTACGTGAACTACGAGATCCGGAAGAGCCAGCTGTCGGCGATCGTCAACGACCTCGCCGAGCGCTTCCCGAAGGTCGCCCTGGCGGCGACGCTCGACGCGCTCAAGGAGGCCGGCTTCCACTGGGCCACCTGGTCTGGCGTGACGATCGGTATGGAAGACGTCATCCCGCCGGCACGCAAGCCCGAGATCATGGAGCGGTACGAGAAGGAAGCCGACCGGATCGACAAGCAGTACCAGCGTGGTCTGATGACGGCCGAGGAGCGTCGCGGCGAGCTGATCGAGATCTGGACCAAGGCGACCAACGAGGTTTCCAAGGAGATGGAGACTTCGCTGCCGCAGGAAAACCCGTTGTGGGTCATGATCAACTCGGGTGCCCGCGGTAACCTGCTCCAGCTCCGCCAGATCGCGGCGATCCGTGGCCTGGTGGCCAACCCCAAGGGCGAGATCATCCCGCGGCCGATCAAGTCCAGCTACCGCGAGGGCCTGTCCGTGGTGGAGTACTTCATCTCCACCCACGGTGCCCGCAAGGGTCTGGCCGACACCGCGCTGCGTACGGCGGACTCGGGTTACCTGACCCGGCGTCTCGTCGACGTGTCGCAGGACGTGATCATCCGTGAGGAAGACTGCGGCACCGATCGGGCCATCCCGATGCAGGTTGGCGAGACCATCAACGGCCAGCTCATGGTGCACGAGCACGCGGAGACCGGGGTGCACGCACGCACCCTGGCCGACGACGTCAAGGGCGCCGACGGCACCGTGGTCGCGCACCGTGGGGTCGACCTCAACTCGATCATCGTCGACAAGCTGGTCGCGGCCGGCGTCGAGACGGTGCGCGTCCGCAGCGTGCTCACCTGCGAGTCCAAGCTGGGCGTCTGCGCGGCCTGCTACGGCCGTTCGCTGCCGACCGGCAAGACCGTGGACGTCGGCGAGGCGGTCGGCATCATCGCCGCCCAGTCGATCGGTGAGCCCGGCACCCAGCTGACGATGCGTACGTTCCACACCGGTGGTGTCGCCGGTGAGGACATCACGCAGGGTCTGCCGCGTGTGCAGGAGATCTTCGAGGCGCGCGTGCCCAAGGGCAAGGCGCCGATCGCCGACACCCCGGGCCGCGTCCGGATCGAAGACGGCGAGCGTTCGCGGAAGATCATCATCGTTCCCGACGACGGGAGCGACGAGATCGTCCACGACAAGATCTCCAAGCGGGTGCGCCTGCGGGCACACGACGGAGACCACGTCGAGGTCGGCGAGAAGCTCACCGAGGGCACGATCGACCCGCACGAGCTGCTGCGGATCCTCGGCCCGCGCGCGGTCCAGGTCCACCTGACCCAGGAGGTCCAGGAGGTCTACCGCTCGCAGGGTGTGCTCATCCACGACAAGCACATCGAGATCATCATTCGGCAGATGCTGAAGCGGGTCACGGTGATCGACTCGGGCGCCACCGAGTTCCTGCCCGGCGTGCTGGTCGACCGCGCGGTCTTCGAGTCGGAAAACCGCCGGCTCGTGGCCGAGGGCGGCGAGCCCGCCGCCGGTCGTCCGGTGCTCATGGGCATCACCAAGGCCTCGCTGGCGACCGACTCCTGGCTCTCGGCGGCCTCCTTCCAGGAGACCACCCGGGTGCTGACCGACGCGGCGATCAACGCCCGCAGCGACTCGCTGATCGGTCTCAAGGAGAACGTCATCATCGGAAAGCTCATCCCGGCCGGTACCGGTATCAGCAAGTACCGGAACATCCGGGTCGAGCCCACCGAGGAGGCGAAGGCCAAGGTGTACTCGATGACCGGCTACCCCGAGACCGACTACGGCTTCGGGCCGGCCAGCGGCCAGGCTGTGCCGCTGGACGACTTCGACTTCGGGTCGTACCGGTAGTCAGGTAGTACTGGTTCGTTCTGGAAGCGCCCCGCACGTCACGTGCGGGGCGCTTCTGGATGTGAGCGAGCTTGCGAGCGAGCCATAGGGTTCAGGGATGATCGCAGCGCTGGCCCGCACCGCGGGACGGCCTTAGTAGGCTTGTCGGGTGACCACATCGCCGGCGGCCCTGCGCCATCCGCTCGATCCCGAGCCGGTGCGCTCCACCAAGGCCGGCACGGTGTTCGCCCTCGGTCTTGTCGCCCTGTTCACCGGCCCGTTCGTGGGTGGGCTGGTGCCCGCCAGCATCGCGATCGCGCTGGCCGGGCAGGCGCGCCGCGAGGCGTACCACTCGGGGGGTTATCTGACCGGCTCGGCGTGGCTGCGCCGCGGTGAAAAGCTGGCCTGGCTGGGCGTCGCGCTGGCCGCCACCTCGCTGGTGGTCGCGATCGTGATCGGCGTGGTCGACTTCGCCGGCGACCCGGCGGGGCAAGACTTCGCGCCCGGGGTCGACTAGCGTGGCGGTGTTTTCGGCGGCCGTGGCCATGCGGCAGGCCCGCGTGACGCTGCCTGTCGAGGCGGGCGGCGTTGATGGCGAGGGGGCGGAGTGACGGACGAGGCGCCGCGGCCCGCGGATCCGCCCTCGACAGCGGGCAAGCCCGCGGGATCGCGCTTCGGCGAGGCCGGGCGGCCGATGGGGGAGGCGGGCCGGTCCATCGGCGCGGCCGATCTCTGGCGGCCCGAGCCCCCGGCGAGCCGGCCCGGGGACGAGACGCCAGCGAGCGACCCGGCGCCCGAGGCGCCCGCGAGCAGCCCGGCACCCCAGACGCCCGCGAGCGGCCCAGCGCCCGAGACGCCCCCAAGCGGCCCGGAGGACGAGACGCCCGCGAGCGGCCCGGGGGACGAGACGCCGGCGAGCCGGCCGGCCGACCATGCCGGGAGCCCGTCGAGCGACCGGACCGCCGGGTGGCCTGAGGTCGGCGGTCCCGAGCGGCCCGAGGAGCCGAAGGACACGCCTGACTGGCGGCCGGCCGCGGAGGCCCCCCAACCGGCACCCCAGCCGCCGCTGGCACCCACGTCGCCCGTGCGGGCCCCACAGCCCGTGACGGCCCAACAGCCCGTGCCATCCCAGCCGCCTGTGGCGCCGCCGCCGCACCCGGGGCCGCCGTTCGCGGTCCCACCGGCGGCGGGCTGGTCCGCGCCGGTGCCGCAGCCCGTGGGGGCGGCGCCACCGCAGTGGGGTCGCCCCGCGCCCGCCGTCGCCCCGCCGCCGCGCGAGGCGTGGTTGGCGCCGCGGCGGGTGCAGGCGATCCCGGGCACCAACTTCGCGGTCGTACACCTCGATGTGCCGCCGGCGACATCCGGCCTGGCCGTCGGTTCGCTGGTGGCGGGGATAGGTTCGATCGTCGTTTCGTTCGTGGTGTGGTGCTTCGGCCTGGCCGGCGCCTCGAGCGGCTGGGGCGCGTGGGTCGCGGGCGCGTTCGCCATGATCGCCGGCCTGGCCGGCGCCGCCGCCGTCGTGCTGGGAGTGCTCGGCCTGCGGCAGATCCGGCGGGCGGCCGCCGGCGTCCGGGTCGCCGGCCGTGGGGTGGCCATCGCCGGCCTGGTCTGCGGCGCGGTCGGGCTGGGGCTCACGCTGCTCGGCTTCGGTCTGTCGCTGCTGCTACAGGTGAGTCTCCAGTAGGCGGGTAGGCCCGCGAGGAAGCGGGTACACTGGACTACTGGAGTTGTTCGCCGCGGGCGAGAAGGCAAAGACGGGTCCCCCGTTTTGACCTGTGCGCTCACGGTGGGTACTCTTTCCCCTCGTGCCCGGGCGTGCCCGGGCAATCCGTGCGTGCGCCATCATGGTGGGCCGCGACACGGGCCAACGAGACAGCCGTGGTGCACGTGCGAGCGCGCACCGCAACCGTGTGCCGGACGACACGCCCGACCGCGGGTGCCGGGAGGACTAGGGCCGCCCGGCGACAACGCCAGGCCGGCCCCAGGGTCGCCCGGCGAAAGGTACGGCACACAGACACAGGCACGCACAGAGGAAGCAAGGGAGCGGAGAAACCCGGTGCCCACGATCCAGCAGCTGGTCCGCAAGGGCCGGCAGGCCAAGACGAGCAAGACCAAGACCCCGGCGCTGAAGGGGAGCCCCCAGCGGCGCGGAGTGTGCACGCGTGTGTACACCACCACCCCCAAGAAGCCGAACTCGGCGCTGCGCAAGGTCGCTCGTGTGAAGCTGAGCAGCCAGATCGAGGTGACCGCGTACATCCCCGGCGTCGGCCACAACCTCCAGGAGCACTCGATCGTGCTCGTGCGTGGCGGCCGTGTGAAGGACCTCCCCGGCGTCCGGTACAAGATCGTCCGCGGTTCGCTGGACACCCAGGGCGTCCGCAACCGCAAGCAGGCGCGCAGCCGCTACGGCGCGAAGAAGGAGAAGAGCTGACATGCCGCGTAAGGGCCCCGCGCCGCGCCGGCCGCTGATCGCCGACCCGGTGTACAACTCCCCGCTGGTCACTCAGCTGGTCAACAAGATCCTGATGCGCGGCAAGCGCCAGCTCGCCGAGCGCGTGGTGTACGGCGCCCTCGAGGGCTGCCGGGAGAAGACCGGCACCGACCCGGTCGTCACCCTCAAGCGCGCGATGGACAACGTCAAGCCGACCCTCGAGGTCCGCAGCCGCCGTGTCGGTGGCGCGACCTACCAGGTGCCGGTCGAGGTGCGCCCGTCCCGGGCGACGACCCTCGGTCTGCGGTGGCTGGTGCAGTACTCGAAGGCCCGGCGTGAGAAGACCATGATCGAGCGGCTCCAGAACGAGCTGCTCGACGCCAGCAACGGCCTCGGCGCCTCGGTGAAGCGGCGCGAGGACACGCACAAGATGGCGGAGTCCAACAAGGCCTTCGCCCACTACCGCTGGTAGCGACACCTACCAGCACCCGACGAGACGACGAAGTAGGGATTACCGTGGCTGCCGCCGACAACGCGCTCGCCAAGCTACGCAACATCGGCATCATGGCGCACATCGATGCCGGTAAGACGACCACGACCGAACGAATCCTGTTCTACACCGGCATCACGTACAAGATCGGTGAGGTCCACGAGGGCGCCGCCGTCATGGACTGGATGGAGCAGGAGCAGGAGCGGGGCATCACCATCACCTCGGCCGCCACCAAGGTCGAGTGGAAGGGCCACCCCATCAACATCATCGACACCCCCGGGCACGTCGACTTCACCGTCGAGGTGGAGCGCAACCTGCGGGTGCTCGACGGCGCGATCGCGGTGTACGACGGTGTGGCCGGTGTCGAGCCGCAGACCGAAAACGTGTGGCGTCAGGCCGACAAGTACAACGTTCCGCGGATGTGCTTCGTCAACAAGCTCGACCGCACGGGTGCCGACTTCTTCCGCTGTGTGCAGATGATGATCGACCGGCTCAACGCCACCCCGCTGGTGCTCCAGATCCCGATCGGGCTCGAGGGCAACCACATCGGCGTCGTCGACCTGATCGGCATGCGCGCGTTGACCTGGCGCGGCGAGACCCAGAAGGGCGAGGACTACACGGTCGAGGAGATCCCGGCCGACCTCGCCGACCAGGCCGCCGAGTGGCGCGAGAAGCTCATCGAGACGCTCGCCGACGTCGACGACACCGTGATGGAGAAGTACCTGGAGGGCGAGGAGATCTCGGCAGACGAGATCAAGGCCGGCATCCGTCGCGCCACCGTCGCCTCCAAGGCCAACCCGGTGCTGTGCGGCTCGGCGTTCAAGAACAAGGGCATCCAGCCGATGCTGGACGCCGTCATCGACTTCCTGCCCTCGCCGCTGGACATCCCGGCGATCGAGGGCACGGCGACCGACGGCGAGACCCCGCTGCTGCGTAAGCCGTCGATGTCCGAGCCCTTCTCCGCGCTGGCCTTCAAGATCCAGACGGACAAGCACCTGGGCAAGCTGACCTACGTGCGGATCTACTCCGGCAAGCTCGAGTCCGGTTCTCAGGTGATCAACTCCACCAAGGACCGCAAGGAGCGCATCGGCAAGATCTACCAGATGCACGCCAACAAGCGCGAAGAGCGTGCGACCGCGCAGGCCGGCGACATCATCGCGGTGCAGGGTCTCAAGCAGACCACCACCGGCGACACGCTGTGCGACCCGGCCAACCCGGTGATCCTGGAGTCGATGACGTTCCCGGAGCCGGTCATCCAGGTCGCCATCGAGCCGAAGACCAAGGCCGACCAGGAGAAGCTGGGCACCGCGATCCAGCGCCTCGCCGAGGAAGACCCGACCTTCCGGGTCGCCAACGACCAGGAGACCGGTCAGACGGTCATCTCGGGCATGGGCGAGCTGCACCTCGACATCCTGGTCGACCGCATGCGCCGGGAGTTCAACGTCGAGGCCAACATCGGCAAGCCGCAGGTGGCCTACCGCGAGACCATCCGCCGCAAGGTGGACAAGGTCGAGTACACGCACAAGAAGCAGACCGGTGGCTCTGGGCAGTACGCGAGCGTCATCGTCAGCCTCGAACCGCTGCCGCTCGACAACGACTCCCCGACGTACGAGTTCCAGAACTCGGTCACCGGCGGTCGCATCCCGAAGGAGTTCATCCCCTCGGTCGACGCCGGTGCCCAGGACGCCATGCAGTACGGCATCCTCGCCGGCTACCCGCTGGTCGGCGTCAAGCTGACGCTGCTGGACGGGAAGTACCACGAGGTCGACTCGTCCGAGATGGCGTTCAAGATCGCCGGTTCGATGGTGCTCAAGGAGGCCGCCCGCAAGGCCGACCCGGCGCTGCTCGAGCCGATGATGGCCGTTGAGGTCACCACTCCCGAGGAGAACATGGGTGACGTCATCGGCGACCTCAACTCCCGCCGGGGCATCATCCAGGCGATGGAGGAGCGCGGGGGTGCCCGCGTCGTCCGCGCCCTGGTCCCCTTGTCGGAGATGTTCGGCTATGTCGGCGACCTGCGGTCGAAGACCCAGGGCCGGGCGAGCTACAGCATGCAGTTCGACTCTTACGCCGAGGTACCCGCCAACGTCGCCAAGGAGATCATCGCCAAGGCGACGGGCGAGTAGTCGGACCGCACAAGACCGGGCCTGATGGCCGCACAGTTGCAAGACCAAGCGTACGAACCAAGAAGTCCACAGGAGGACACCAGTGGCGAAGGCGAAGTTCGAGCGGACTAAGCCGCACGTCAACATCGGCACCATTGGTCACATCGACCACGGTAAGACGACGCTGACCGCGGCCATCACCAAGGTCCTGCACGACAAGATGCCCGACCTGAACCCCTACACGCCGTTCGACGAGATCGACAAGGCGCCGGAGGAGAAGGCCCGCGGTATCACCATCTCGATCGCGCACGTCGAGTACCAGACCGAGGCGCGGCACTACGCCCACGTCGACTGTCCTGGTCACGCCGACTACATCAAGAACATGATCACCGGTGCCGCCCAGATGGATGGCGCGATCCTGGTGGTCGCGGCGACCGACGGTCCGATGCCGCAGACCCGTGAGCACGTGCTCCTGGCCCGCCAGGTCGGCGTGCCCTACATCGTCGTGGCGCTCAACAAGAGCGACATGGTCGATGACGAGGAGCTGCTCGAGCTCGTCGAGCTCGAGGTTCGCGAGCTGCTCTCGGCGCAGGAGTACCCGGGCGACGACCTGCCGGTCGTGCGCGTCTCGGCGCTCCGCGCGCTGGAGGGCGACCCGGAGTGGACCGACAAGCTCATGGAGCTGATGAACGCGGTCGACACCGCGATCCCGCAGCCCGAGCGTGAGATCGAGAAGCCGTTCCTCATGCCCATCGAGGACGTCTTCACGATCACCGGCCGCGGCACCGTGGTGACCGGTCGCGCCGAGCGTGGCGTGCTCAAGCCGAACGAGGAAGTCGAGATCGTCGGCATCCGGGAGAAGTCGACCAAGACGGTCTGCACCGGCATCGAGATGTTCCGCAAGCTGCTCGACGAGGCTCGCGCGGGCGAGAACGTCGGCCTGCTGCTGCGCGGCATCAAGCGCGAGGACGTCGAGCGCGGCATGGTCGTCGTGAAGCCGGGCACCACGACTCCGCACACGGAGTTCGAGGGCCAGGTCTACATCCTCTCCAAGGAGGAGGGTGGCCGGCACACCCCGTTCTTCCAGAACTACCGGCCGCAGTTCTACTTCCGCACCACGGACGTCACCGGCGTCGTCACGCTGCCCGAGGGCACCGAGATGGTCATGCCCGGCGACAACACCGCCATGTCGGTCAAGCTGATCCAGCCGATCGCCATGGAGCAGGGCCTGCGCTTCGCCATCCGCGAGGGTGGCCGCACCGTCGGTGCGGGCCAGGTCACCAAGATCATCAAGTGAACTGAGTAACCCCGATTAGACCTGCCGTGTGGTAATACGGCATACTAGTCAGGTTGCGCTTTGCGGGGTGGCTGGCTGCCCAGGTAGCCAGCCACTTCCGTGCGGTGGCCGGGGGTGTGTTGACACGCCCGGTGCCTTGATCCCCGCAACCAACCAGGATCGGCCCCAGGTTTCGGGGCGGAGTCTGGCCCAGGGGCGCGACACGCCCGACCGCGGGGGTCGGCCAAGGGGATGGACAGCCATCCGCAACACAGCGGCATCGCGAGAGAAGGAAACGAAGCCACCATGGCGGGACAGAAGATCCGCATCCGGCTCAAGGCCTATGACCACGAGGTCGTCGACTCCTCGGCTCGGAAGATCGTGGAGACGGTGACCCGTACCGGTGCTCAGGTCGCGGGCCCGGTGCCGCTGCCGACCGAGATCAACCGTTACTGCGTGATCCGGTCGCCGCACAAGTACAAGGACTCGCGCGAGCACTTCGAGATGCGCACGCACAAGCGTCTGATCGACATCATCGACCCGACCCCCAAGACGGTCGACTCGCTCATGCGCCTCGACCTGCCGGCTGGCGTCGACATCGAGATCAAGCTGTAGGGACTGCGAACTCATGGACAGGCAAGTGAAGGGCATCCTGGGCGCCAAGCTCGGCATGACCCAGGTCTGGGACAACAACAAGGTTGTCCCGGTGACCGTGGTGCAGGCCGGCCCGTGCGTCGTGACCCAGGTGCGGACCGCCGACAAGGACGGTTACACCGCGGTGCAGCTCGCGTACGGCGCCGTCGACCCGCGCAAGGTCAAGAAGCCGCGCGCCGGCCACTTCGAGAAGGCTGGCACCGCGCCCCGCCGCCACATCGTCGAGCTGCGCACGACCGACGCGAGTGAGTACGAGCTCGGCCAGGAGGTCACCGTCGAGGCGTTCGAGGCGGGCACCGCCATCGACGTCACCGGCAAGACCAAGGGCAAGGGCTTCGCCGGCGTCATGAAGCGGCACGGCTTCCACGGCCTGCGCGCCAGCCACGGTGTCGAGCGCAAGCACCGCTCGCCCGGCTCCATCGGCGCCTGCGCGACCCCAGGTCGCGTCTTCAAGGGCGTGAAGATGGCCGGTCGCATGGGCAGCGTGCGGTACACGGTGCAAAACCTGACGGTGCAGGCGATCGACACCGACAACAACCTGCTGCTGGTCAGGGGTGCGATCCCGGGCCCGGCTGGCGCGCTCGTGCTGGTCCGCAGCGCGGCCAAGGCGAAGTCGAAGGGTGGTGCAGCGAAGTGACCACGGTTGGCGTTCTGACCCCCGAGGGCACGACGGCCGGCACCGTCGACCTGCCCACCGAGGTGTTCGACGTACAGGCGAACATCCCGCTGATGCACCAGGTCGTGGTGGCCCAGCTCGCGGCCGCCCGCCAGGGCACGCACAAGGCCAAGACCCGCGGCGAGGTCGCTGGCGGCGGCAAGAAGCCGTACAAGCAGAAGGGCACCGGCCGCGCCCGCCAGGGCTCGATCCGCGCTCCGCAGTTCACCGGCGGTGGCGTGGTGCACGGCCCGGTCCCGCGCGACTACAGCCAGCGCACCCCGAAGAAGATGAAGGTCGCCGCGCTGCGCGGTGCCCTCTCCGACCGGGCCCGCGAGGGTCGCCTGCACGTCGTCGAGGCGTTTGTCACCGGCGAAACGCCGTCGACCAAGGCCGCGCTCAAGACGCTGCGTGCCGCGACCGAGCGCAAGCGCGTGCTGGTGGTGCTCGCGGCCGAGGACCAGATCAACTGGCTCTCGCTGCGCAACCTCGCCGGCGAGGGCGTGCACCTGATCGAGGCCGGCCAGCTCAACACGTACGACGTGCTGGTCGCCGACGACGTCGTGTTCACCAAGGACGCGCTCGCCGAGTTCCTGGGCGAGAAGCCGGCGGACGAGACGGAGGCCGACAAGTGACCACCATCCCGGATCCGCGCGACATCATCATCGCGCCGGTCGTGTCCGAGAAGAGCTACAGCGTTCTGGACCAGAACTGGTACACGTTCCTGGTCCGGCCGGACGCCAACAAGACCCAGATCAAGATCGCTATCCAGCAGATCTTCAACGTCCGCGTGCTGACGGTCAACACCGCCAACCGCGAGGGCAAGCGCAAGCGCACCCGCACCGGCTGGGGGCAGCGCAAGGCCACCAAGCGGGCGCTGGTGAAGCTGGCTGACGGTGACCGCATCGAGGCCTTCGGCGGCCCGGTCAGCTGAGGGGTTGTTAAATCATGCCGATTCGTAAGTACAAGCCGACGTCGCCGGGCCGCCGTGGCTCCAGCGTCGCCGACTTCGCCGAGATCACCCGGTCGACGCCGGAGAAGTCGCTGCTGGTGCCGCTGCCCAAGAAGGGCGGTCGCAACGCGCACGGCAAGGTGACCGCGCGTCACCAGGGCGGTGGGCACAAGCGCCAGTACCGGCTGATCGACTTCAAGCGGGTCGACAAGGACGGCGTGCCGGCGAAGGTCGCGCACATCGAGTACGACCCCAACCGCACCGCCCGCATCGCGCTGCTGCACTACGCCGACGGCGAAAAGCG
Organism: Phytohabitans sp. LJ34; assembly: GCF_052068095.1. NCBI lineage: Bacteria > Bacillati > Actinomycetota > Actinomycetes > Micromonosporales > Micromonosporaceae > Phytohabitans > Phytohabitans sp. LJ34. Next base: position 249,257 of record NZ_JBQHDG010000001.1, read on the forward strand.
CTACATCGTCGCGCCGAAGGACCTCAAGCAGGGCGACCGGGTCGAGTCCGGCCCGGGTGCCGACATCAAGCCCGGCAACAACCTCCCGCTGCGCAACATCCCGGTGGGTACCCAGATCCACTGCGTGGAGCTGCGCCCGGGCGGCGGCGCCAAGCTGGCCCGCTCGGCCGGCGTCGGCATCCAGCTGCTCGGCCGTGAGGGCGCCTACGCGACGCTCCGGATGCCCTCGGGCGAGATCCGCCGCGTCGACGTGCGCTGCCGCGCGACCGTCGGCGAGATCGGCAACGCCGACCAGTCCAACATCAACTGGGGTAAGGCCGGCCGGATGCGGTGGAAGGGCAAGCGCCCGACCGTCCGTGGTGTCGCGATGAACCCGGTCGACCACCCGCACGGTGGTGGTGAGGGTAAGACCTCCGGTGGTCGCCACCCGGTCAACCCCCAGGGCAAGCCGGAGGGTCGCACCCGCCGCAAGGGTCTGCCGAGCGACCGGCTGATCGTTCGCCGTCGTTACGCCAACCGGAAGCGGGGTTAATCCCACATGCCACGCAGTCTCAAGAAGGGCCCCTTCGTCGACGACCACCTGGTCAAGAAGGTGGAGACACAGAACGACAAGGGCTCCAAGAACGTCATCAAGACCTGGTCGCGGCGTTCGACGATCATCCCCGAGATGCTCGGGCACACGATCGCGGTGCACGACGGTCGCAAGCACGTCCCGGTGTTCATCACCGAGGCGATGGTCGGGCACAAGCTCGGCGAGTTCGCGCTGACCCGCACGTTCAAGGGTCACGAGAAGGACGACCGCAAGAGCCGGCGCCGGTAAACGCGCAGGACTACGGATAAAGGATCAAGGGGTTACAGCGATGCCAGTTAAGGGCGACGCTCCGGCGCTTCCGGGCGCGCGGGCGGTTGCGCGTCACGTGCGCATCTCGCCGACCAAGGCGCGCCGGGTGGTCAACCTCGTCCGCGGTCTGCCCGCGCAGGAGGCGCTCACGGTGCTGAAGTTCGCGCCGCAGTCGGCCAGCGAGCAGGTTTACAAGGTGCTGGCCAGCGCGATCGCGAACGCCGAGAACAACGAGCGGCTGGACCCCGACGCGCTGCTCGTCGCCGAGGCGTACGTCGACGAGGGTCCGACGCTCAAGCGGTTCCAGCCGCGGGCGCAGGGCCGGGCGTACCGGATCCGCAAGCGCACCTGCCACATCACGGTCGTGGTGGAGGCCGTCGCCGCGGCGGCGCCGCGCAAGGCGGCCGCCAAGAAGGCGGCGCCGGCGAAGAAGGCGGCCCCGGCCGAGGCGGACAAGCCGGCCGAGACGAAGGCGGAGACCACCGCCGAGGAAGGGACCGAGTAATGGGTCAGAAGGTTCACCCGCACGGGTTCCGGCTCGGCATCTCCACCGACTGGAAGTCCCGCTGGTACGCGGACAAGCTCTACAAGGACTACATCGCCGAAGACGTGAAGATCCGGCGGATGATGTCCAAGGGCCTGGAGCGCGCCGGCATCTCCAAGGTGGACATCGAGCGCACCCGCGACCGGGTGCGGGTCGACATCCACACCGCCCGGCCGGGCATCGTCATCGGCCGCAAGGGCGCGGAGGCCGACCGCATCCGCGGCGAGCTGGAGAAGCTCACCGGCAAGCAGGTGCAGCTCAACATCCTCGAGGTGAAGAGCCCCGAGTCGGACGCTCAGCTCGTCGCGCAGGGCGTGGCCGAGCAGCTGTCCAGCCGGGTCAGCTTCCGCCGGGCCATGCGCAAGGCGATGCAGTCCGCGATGAAGAACCCGATCGTGCGGGGCATCCGGGTGCAGGTCTCCGGCCGCCTGGGCGGCGCCGAGATGAGCCGCACCGAGTTCTACCGCGAGGGTCGGGTGCCGCTGCACACGCTGCGGGCCAACATCGAGTACGGCTTCTTCGAGGCGCGTACCACCTTCGGCCGCATCGGCGTGAAGGTGTGGATCTACAAGGGTGACGCCGTGCCGGGTCGCGAGACCCCGGCCGACGCCGGTCCCGCGCGCCCGCGCCGTGAGCGGGGCGACCGCCCCGAGCGTCCGCGCCGTGGCCGTTCCGGTTCGTCCGGTACGACCGCTGGTGGCACCGAGGCGGGTCGCGCCGCGGCTGCGGCCGCTGCCGAGCAGTCGGCTCCGCCGGCGCCGGCCGCCGCGCCCGTGGAGGCCGCGCCCGTGGCGACCGCCGCCCCAAGTGAGCAGCAGGAGGGCTGACACATGCTGATGCCGCGTAAGCCCCCGAAGGGCTTCCGCAAGCCGCACCACCCGTCCCGTTCCGGGGCGAGCAAGGGCGGCAACCGGGTCGTCTTCGGCGAGTTCGGTATCCAGGCACTGGAGCCCGCCTACGTGACCAACCGGCAGATCGAGGCCGCGCGTATCGCGATGACCCGCCACATCAAGCGTGGCGGCAAGGTCTGGATCACGGTCTTCCCGGACCAGGCCCTGACCAAGAAACCGGCGGAAACCCGGATGGGTTCCGGTAAGGGTTCGCCCGAGTGGTGGGTGGCCAACATCAAGCCGGGTCGGGTCCTGTTCGAGATGTCGTTCCCGAACGAGGGGATCGCGCGGGAGGCAATGCGCCGCGCGATTCACAAGCTCCCGATGAAGTGCCGCATTGTGACGCGCGAAGTGGGTGAGGTCTGATGGCAGCGGGCACCAAGGCTGCCGAGCTGCGCGAAAACTCCGACGAGGAGCTGATCGCGAAGCTGCGGGAGGCCAAGGCGGAGCTGTTCAACCTCCGCGTGCAGAGCGCGACCGGGCAGCTTGACAACAACAAGCGTCTCCAGGTCATCCGCAAGGAGATCGCCCGGATTTACACGATCATGCGCGAGCGCGAGCTGGGGCTCTCGGCCGCGCCGACTGAGGTGATTGCGTCATGAGTGAAACCGCTAGTGCGAACGCCGCGCCTCGTGCCCGGCGCAAGGTCCGCGAGGGCCTGGTCGTCAGCGACAAGATGGACAAGACCGTCGTCGTCGAGGTCGAAGACCGGGTCAAGCACCCGCTGTACGGCAAGGTGCTGCGGCGCACCAGCAAGCTGAAGGCGCACGACGAGCAGAACTCGTGCGGCGTCGGCGACCGGGTGCTGCTGATGGAGACCCGCCCGCTGTCCGCCACCAAGCGCTGGCGGGTCGTGGAGATCCTCGAGAAGGCCAAGTAGTAAGCCGACCGTTCCGCCAAGCTCCGCCGGCTGGTCCCGCGGAGAACTGGCAGACATAGGAGATAGACGTGATTCAGCAGGAGTCGCGACTGCGCGTCGCCGACAACACGGGTGCCCGGGAAATCCTGTGCATCCGCGTGCTCGGCGGCTCGGGTCGGCGCTACGCCGGTATCGGCGACGTCATCGTGGCCACGGTCAAGGACGCGATCCCGGGCGCGGGTGTCAAGAAGGGCGATGTCGTCAAGGCGGTCATCGTCCGCACCGCGAAGGAGAAGCGGCGCCCGGACGGGTCGTACATCCGCTTCGACGAGAACGCCGCTGTGATCATCAAGGACGGCGGTGACCCGCGTGGCACCCGCATCTTCGGTCCGGTGGGCCGCGAGCTGCGGAACAAGCGGTTCATGAAGATCATTTCGCTCGCACCGGAGGTGCTCTAACCGTGAAGGTTAAGAAGGGCGACACGGTCGAGGTCATCGCCGGCAAGGACAAGGGCGCCCGGGGCAAGGTCATTCAGGCCCTGCCGCGGGAGAACAAGGTCATCGTCGAGGGCGTCAACCGCGTCAAGAAGCACACCCGCATCCGCACGACCCAGCGTGGTGCCAAGACCGGCGGCATCGTCACCCAGGAGGCGGCGATCCACGTCTCCAACGTGATGGTCGTCGACGGGGACGGCAAGCCGACGCGCGTCGGCTACCGCTTCGACGACAACGGCCAGAAGGTCCGCATCTCGCGCCGCACCGGTAAGGACCTGTGATGACTGCCCCGACCGAAACCAAGATCGCGCCGCGCCTCAAGGAGCGGTACCGCAGCGAGATCGTGGCGAAGCTGAAGGAACAGTTCAACTACGCCAACCCGATGCAGGTGCCGGGCCTCGTCAAGATCGTGGTCAACATGGGTGTCGGCGACGCCGCCCGGGACGCCAAGCTGATCGACGGCGCGGTCCGCGACCTCGCCACGATCACCGGGCAGAAGCCGCAGGTGCGCCGCGCGACCAAGTCGATCGCGCAGTTCAAGCTCCGCGAGGGTATGCCGATCGGCGCCAAGGTCACGCTCCGCGGCGACCGCATGTGGGAGTTCCTGGACCGGCTGCTGTCGATCGCGCTGCCGCGTATCCGTGACTTCCGCGGCCTCGACGCGCGCAAGCTCGACGGCAACGGCAACTACACCTTCGGTCTCACCGAGCAGTCGGTGTTCCACGAGATCGACCAGGACCGGATCGACCGGGTCCGGGGCATGGACATCACGGTGGTCACCACCGCGACGACCGATGACGAGGGCCGGGCGCTGCTGAAGCTCCTGGGCTTCCCGTTCAAGGAGAACTGACAACATGGCGAAGAAGGCCCTGATCCTCAAGGCCGCCAAGAAGCCAAAGTTCTCGGTGCGCGCGTACACCCGCTGCCAGCGGTGCGGGCGGCCGAAGGCGGTGTACCGCAAGTTCGGTCTCTGCCGCGTCTGCATCCGGGAGATGGCTCACCGCGGTGAGCTGCCCGGCGTGTCCAAGGCTTCTTGGTAACCAACTCTCTTCGCCGTAGGCCCGTGGGCGGTGCCCCGGGAACCCCGGCGAGAAAGGCTGATCTGAACCGATGACGATGACCGACCCGATCGCAGACATGCTGACGCGTCTGCGCAACGCCAACCAGGCGTACCACGACCGGGTGTCGATGCCTTACTCGAAGATCAAGGCGAACATCGCCGAGGTCCTCAAGGGCGAGGGCTACATCGCGTCCTGGGCCGTCGAGGAGCCCGAGGAGGGCGCCGTCGGCAAGCGACTGATCGTCGAGCTCAAGTACGGCACCAGCCGCGAGCGCAGCCTCGCCGGCATCCGCCGCGTGTCGAAGCCCGGCCTCCGGGTGTACGCCAAGTCGCCGGAGCTGCCGCGCGTGCTCGGCGGCCTGGGCGTCGCGATCATCTCGACGTCTCAGGGGCTGCTCACCGACCGGCAGGCCCGCAAGCGAGGGGTGGGCGGGGAAGTCCTCGCCTACGTCTGGTGACGGGAGATAGGTAGACATGTCGCGAATCGGACGTAAGTCGATCCCCGTTCCGGCGGGCGTCGACGTCAACATCAGCGGCCGCACCGTGCGGGTCAAGGGCCCGAAGGGCGAGCTGTCGCACACCCTCGCCGAGCCGATCACGGCCGAGCGGGGCGACGATGGCGAGCTGCACGTCAACCGGCCCAACGACGAGCGCCGCGCCAAGGAGCTGCACGGCCTCTCCCGCACCCTGGTCGCCAACATGATCGTCGGCGTCACCGAGGGGTACCGGAAGAGCCTGGAGATCAACGGCACCGGTTACCGCGTCACCGCCAAGGGCAAGGACCTGGAGTTCGCGCTCGGGTTCTCGCACCCGGTGCTGGTGCCGGCCCCGGAGGGCATCACCTTCACGGTGGAGCGCCCGACGCTGTTCCACATCGCCGGGATCGACAAGCAGCAGGTCGGCGAGATCGCCGCCAACATCCGGAAGATCCGCCCGCCGGAGCCGTACAAGGGCAAGGGCATCAAGTACCAGGGCGAGGTCATCCGCCGCAAGGCAGGAAAGGCAGGTAAGAAGTGAGCGCGACTCTGCTCAAGCGTCGCCGCGGCGTTGCCGCGAAGCGCGCCATCGGGCGGGCGCGCCGGCACTTCCGGGTCCGCAGGAACGTCTTCGGCACCGCCGAGCGTCCGCGCCTGGTGGTCACCCGCTCGCTGCGGCACATCACCGCCCAGATCGTCGACGACGCGAAGGGCCACACCCTGGTGTCGGCGTCGACGCTGGACGCGTCGATCCGGGGAGGCGAGGGCGACAAGAGCGCGCTCGCCGGCAAGGTGGGCGCCCTGCTCGCCGACCGCGCCAAGGCCGCGGGTATCTCCAAGGTCGTCTTCGACCGCGGTGGCAACAAGTACGCCGGGCGCCTCGCGGCTCTGGCGACGGCCGCCCGCGAAGCCGGACTCGAGTTCTAGGAAGGAAACACCAATGCCAGGTCAGCAGCGCCGAGGCGGCGGGTCCGGCGGCAGCGAAGGTGGCGGCCGTCGCGAAGGCCGCGGTCGCGGCCGCGGCGAGGGCAACGCGCCGGTCGAGAAGACCCCCCACCTCGAGCGGGTAGTCACGATCAACCGTGTCGCCAAGGTCGTCAAGGGCGGCCGTCGCTTCAGCTTCACCGCGCTCGTCGTGGTGGGCGATGGCGACGGCACCGTCGGCGTCGGCTACGGCAAGGCCAAGGAGGTGCCCGCGGCGATCGCCAAGGGCGTCGAGGAGGCCAAGAAGCACTTCTTCAAGGTGCCGCGCATCGCCGCCACCATCCCGCACCCGGTGACGGGTGAGGACGCCGCGGGCGTCGTGCTGCTCAAGCCGGCCTCGGCCGGTACCGGCGTCATCGCCGGCGGCCCGGTGCGCGCGGTGCTGGAGTGCGCGGGCATCCACGACGTGCTCTCCAAGAGCCTCGGCTCCTCCAACCCGATCAACATCGTGCACGCCACCGTCGCGGCCCTGAAGAGCCTCGAGGCTCCCGAGGCCGTCGCGGCGCGTCGCGGTCTGCCGGTCGAGGACGTCGCTCCCGCCGCCATGCTGGCGGCCCGTGCGGGGGTGACCGCGTAGTGGCACGCCTGAAGGTCACCCAGGTCCGGTCCGAGATCGGCGCGAAGAGCAACCAGCGCGACTCGCTGCGCTCGCTCGGGCTGAAGCGGATCAACGACGTGGTGGTCAAGGAGGACCGTCCCGAGATCAGGGGCATGATCTTCGCCGTCAACCACCTGGTGAAGGTCGAGGAGGTCGAGTAATGACGATCAAGGTCCACCACCTCCGGCCGGCTCCCGGCGCCAAGACCGAGAAGACCCGGGTGGGTCGCGGTGAGGGCTCCAAGGGCAAGACCGCCGGTCGTGGCACCAAGGGCTCGAAGGCCCGTAAGAACATCTCGCCGGCGTTCGAGGGTGGGCAGATGCCCATCCACATGCGCCTGCCGAAGCTCAAGGGCTTCAAAAACCGGTTCAAGGTTGTCTTCCAGGTCGTCAACCTGGAGCGGCTGGCCGAGCTCTTCCCTAATGGGGGCGAGGTCGGTCCCATCGAGCTGGCCAACGCCGGCGCGGTCCGCAAGGGCCAGCTGGTGAAGGTGCTCGGCACTGGCGATCTAGGCGGCGTGAAGCTCCAGGTGTCGGCGCACGCGTTCAGCGCGTCGGCCAAGGAGAAGATCACGGCTGCCGGTGGCACGGTCACCGAGCTGTAGGACAGTGTCGTGGCGCCCGCCAGTTGCTTCTCGCGACTGACGGGCGCCACGTCTACTATCTGCCGGTTCGTCCCAGTTGTACAATCGGTTCGCCCCGTAAATATAGTGAAGCGTGTATGTCCCCGGGCGCATCTGCCCGAACTCACACCGTACTGTTAGAGTCCGTTGCCAGTATGGATGTCGGGTGACCGCCCGACGCCCGACCCGTCCGCCACGATCCGGCGGCCGCCTCGCGCAGGAGGAAGACGTTGCTCTCCGCGTTTCTCAGTGCGTTCCGCACGCCTGATCTGCGCAAGAAGCTGCTGTTCACGATATTTATCGTGGCGATCTACCGGCTGGGCGCGACACTGCCCAGCCCCGGCGTGTCGTATGGCAACGCCCAGCGGTGTATCGAGGCGATGGAAGAGGGCACGCCCGGCGTCTTCACGCTGCTCAACCTCTTCTCCGGCGGCGCGCTGCTCTCGCTGTCCGTCTTCGCCCTCGGCATCATGCCGTACATCACGGCGTCGATCATCCTCCAGCTGCTCACCGTGGTCATCCCACGGCTCGAGCAGCTGCGCAAGGAGGGTCAGGCCGGCCAGGCGAAGATCACGCAGTACACCCGCTACCTGACCCTCGGTCTGGCGGTGCTCCAGGCGTCGGCGTTCGTGGCGCTGGCCCGATCCGGACAGCTGTTCAACAACCAGTGCGACCAGTGGCCGCTGATCCCCGAGGGCACGGGGCTGCCCATGTGGATCACCCTGGTCGCGCTCGTGGTCACGATGACCGCCGGCACCGGCGTGGTGATGTGGCTCGGCGAGCTGATCACCGACCGCGGCGTCGGCAACGGCATGTCCGTCCTGATCTTCACTTCGATCGCCGCCCGGCTCCCCTCCGAGGGCTGGCAGATCAAGGAGAGCCAGGGCTGGGGCAAGTTCTTCCTCGTCATCGCGCTGGTGGCGGTGGTCATCACCGCGGTCGTCTTCATCGAGCAGGCACAGCGCCGCATCCCGGTGCAGTACGCCAAGCGCATGATCGGCCGCCGTATGTACGGCGGGACGTCGACGTACATCCCGCTCAAGGTCAACCAGGCGGGTGTCATCCCGGTCATCTTCGCCTCGTCGCTGCTCTACCTGCCGCAGCTGGCGCTCCAGTTCGGCGACCCCAACGACCTCAACTCGTTCGAGGCGTGGGTGCAAAACCACCTGGCCAACCCGGCCGACTGGGTGTACATCGTCGTCTACTTCTTCCTGATCATCTTCTTCACGTACTTCTACGTGTCGATCACGTTCAACCCGACCGAGGTCGCGGAGAACATGAAGAAGTACGGCGGCTTCGTCCCCGGTATCCGCCCGGGCAAGCCCACCGCCGAGTACCTGGACTTCATCCTCAGCCGGATCACCCTTCCCGGCGCCATGTACCTGGGCCTGATCTCGGTCCTGCCGAACTTCTTCTTCATCTGGCTGGACAGCAGCGCTTACGTTAACTTCCCGTTCGGTGGCACCGCCGTGCTCATCATGGTCGGCGTCGGCCTGGAGACCGTGAAGCAGATCGAGAGCCAGCTGATGCAGCGGAACTACGAAGGGTTCCTGCGGTAGATGCGCCTCGTACTGGTCGGTCCTCCAGGGGCGGGTAAGGGGACCCAGGCCGAGTTCATCGCCGCCCACCTGGCCGTGCCCAAGATTTCGACGGGGGACATCTTCCGGGCCAACGTCTCCCAGGGCACGCCCCTGGGAGTGGAGGCCCGGCGGTACATGGACGCGGGTCAGCTCGTGCCCGACGAGGTGACCATCAACATGGTGCGCGAGCGGCTGGCCGAGCCCGACGCGGCCGACGGCTTCCTGCTCGACGGCTTCCCGCGCACGGTGCCGCAGGCCAACGCGCTCGACAAGCTGCTGGCCGACCTGGGCACGGCGCTCGACCTCGTCATGGAGCTCGTGGTCGACGACGACGAGGTGATCCGGCGGCTCTCCGGCCGGCGCACCTGCCGCGGCTGCGGCAAGATCTGGCACGTCGAGTTCGACCCGACCTCCCGCGAGGGCGTCTGCGACCGCTGCGGCGGGCAGCTGTTCCAGCGCGACGACGACAAGGCCGAGACGATCGCCAAGCGTCTCGAGGAGTACGCGGAGAAGACCGCACCGCTGGTCGACTACTACGGCGCGCAAAACAAGCTGGTCGGCATCGACGCCACCGGCCCGGTCGAAGACGTGACCGTCCGCGCGATCGACGCGCTTCGCTCCTACGGCGGCTGAGCGGCCCCGGCGGACCGCTGCCGGATGGACAGTTAGCCTCGAAGGATGCCGCGCCACCAACTGATCCAACTCAAGACCCCCGCGCAGATCGAGAAGATGCGGGCGGCCGGCCTCGTCGTGGCCGCCGCGCTCGCCCGGATGCGGGAGGCGGTCGCGCCCGGGGTCTCCACCGCGGACCTCGACGCGCTGGCCGAGTCGGTGATCCGAGACGCGGGCGCGGTGCCGTCGTTCAAGGGCTACCACGGATACCCGGCGTCGATCTGCTCCTCGGTCAACGAGCAGGTCGTGCACGCCATCCCGTCGCCCAAGCAGGTGCTGCGCGAAGGCGACCTGATCTCGATCGACTGCGGCGCGGTCCTCGACGGGTGGCACGGCGACGCGGCGATCACCGTGCCGGTCGGCGAGGTCGACCCGGCGCTGATCCGCATGGCCGAGGTCGCCGAAGACGCGATGTGGGCCGGCATCGCCGCCGCCGCGCGGGGCGCCGCCTCCGGGCGCGGACGGCTCACCGACATCTCGTTCGCCATCGAGGTCGCGGTCCGGCGGTCCGGCGGGCGGTACGGCATCGTCGACGGCTACGGCGGCCACGGCATCGGCACCGAGATGCACCAGGACCCGCACGTGCTCAACCACGGCCGTCCGGGCCGCGGGCCACGGCTGGTGCCGGGCCTGGCGCTCGCGATCGAGCCGATGATCACGATCGGCTCGCCCAAGACGGAGGAGCTCGACGACGGCTGGACCGTGGTGACCCGCGACGGCTCGGTCGCCGTCCACGTGGAGCACTCGATGGCGCTGCTGGACGACGGCGTGTGGGTGCTCACGGCACCAGACGGCGGCCGCGAGCGCCTCGGCGAGCTCGTGACCGCCCGCGAGCCCGCCCCCGCGTAGCGGCCGGCGGCCCGGGACCGTTTCGGGTCTCGGGGTCGCCGAGACGGCGTAGCCGCGACGTGGTGGAGAGTGCGATCCTCGTATCCATGGACCAGCGGGACCGGATGCGCGCCGCCGACTCCGACCGGGAGGCTGTCGTGGAGCGGCTGCGCACCGCGCTCAACGAGGGGCGGCTGGAGCTCCACGAGTTCGACGAGCGGGTGGTCGAGGCCTACCGGGCGAAGACCTACGCCGATCTCGACCGCCTCCTCACCGACCTGCCGGGTGTCGCGCCGGTGAGCCGCTCGCAGCTCGCACCAGCGTCAGCTCCCGCGATGCCCACGCCCGTCCCCGCCGCACCGCCCGGCACCGTGCCCCGCTGGCTCGCCGCGCTCTGGGGCACCTGGGCGGCCGCCGTCGGCATCAACGTCGTGATCTGGCTCCTGGTGAGCATCTCCAACGCCGAGCTTGTGTACTTCTGGCCGATCTGGGTGGCCGGTCCGTGGGGCGCCGTGCTCGTGGTCGCCACCATCGGCGGGCTGAGCCGGGGCGAGCCGCAGCGCTGGGCCGACAAACAGGCCCGCAAGCAGGAGCGACGGCGCCGCCGGGAGCGCTGACCGCTCGGTTTGCCGTCAATACATGAGCCGGCGTACACTGACTAGCTGGCGCGCAGCGTCCACTCCGGCATGCCCACCACGCGCTTCTGTGGGAGCCCGGAGCCGCGGCTGGCGCGGGTGATCCCTCACTCGTGTAAGACGGTGCGAGCCTGTCCGAAGAACCCGACGTCAGGACAGCGGAGGACATGCCCAAGAAGGACGGGGCCATCGAGATCGAGGGCCGGGTCATCGAGCCACTCCCGAATGCGATGTTTCGGGTGGAGCTCGCCAACGGCCACAAGGTGTTGGCCCACATCAGTGGCAAGATGCGGCAGCACTACATCCGCATCCTGCCCGAGGACAGGGTCGTCGTCGAGCTCTCGCCGTACGACCTCACCCGCGGGCGCATCGTCTACCGCTACAAGTGACCGTCGCCGATCGAGGTAAAGGCCAACCGTGAAGGTCAAGCCGAGCGTCAAGAGGATCTGCAACAAGTGCCGGGTCATCCGCCGGCACGGCCGGGTCATGGTCATTTGCAGTGACCCGCGCCACAAGCAGCGCCAAGGCTGACGCCACTCCAACAGAAGACGCTCGTCCCAGCCGCGGAAATCGCCGATCATCGGCGCGATTCGTGGCTGACCCCCGGTCGGAGGCCGGGGCCCGCCCGGGCAGGCGGGGTGGGGCGGGCACAGACCTCCGCGAACACACCACGAGGAGTACGCCCGCACATGGCTCGTCTAGTCGGCGTCGACCTCCCCCGCGAAAAGCGGATGGAGATCGCGCTCACCTACATCTTCGGGGTCGGTCGGACCCGCGCCATCGAGGCGCTGTCCGCGACCGGCATCAGCCCCGACAAGCGCGCCAAGGACCTCACGGACGAAGAGCTCGTTCAGCTCCGTGACTACATCGAGGCCAATTTCAAGGTCGAAGGTGACCTGCGCCGCGAGGTTGCCGCAGACATCCGCCGCAAGGTCGAGATCGGCTGCTACGCCGGCATCCGCCACCGCCGCGGCCTTCCGGTCCGTGGGCAGCGGACCCGCACCAACGCACGCACCCGCAAGGGTCCGAAGCGGACCGTCGCCGGCAAGAAGAAGCCCGGCAAGAAGTAACTAGGAGCGCACACACATATGCCACCGAAGGCTCGCGCCGGGGCCGCCGTCAAGAAGGTCCGGCGCAAGGAACGCAAGAACGTCGCCCACGGGCAGGCGCACATCAAGAGCACCTTCAACAACACCATCGTCTCGATCACGGACCCGACCGGTGCGGTGATCTCCTGGGCGTCCGCCGGTCAGGTGGGCTTCAAGGGCTCCCGCAAGTCGACCCCGTTCGCCGCGCAGCTGGCCGCCGAGGCGGCCGCCCGCCGTGCCATGGAGCACGGCATGCGCAAGGTCGATGTGTTCGTGAAGGGCCCGGGCTCCGGCCGGGAGACCGCCATCCGTTCGCTTCAGGCCGTCGGCCTCGAGGTCGGCCAGATCGCCGACGTCACGCCGCAGCCGCACAACGGATGCCGTCCGCCGAAGCGTCGCCGGGTCTGAGGGAGATCGAAGAGAGATGGCTCGTTACACCGGTGCTGACTGCCGCCGTTGCCGGCGGGAGAAGATGAAGCTGTTCCTCAAGGGCAGCAAGTGCGACGGTCCGAAGTGCCCGTTCGAGTCCCGGCCGTTCCCGCCCGGGCAGCACGGCCGCGGCCGCACCAAGGAGGGGGAGTACCTGCTCCAGCTCCGCGAAAAGCAGAAGGCCCGCCGCGTCTACGGCGTGCTGGAGAAGCAGTTCCGTGGCTACTACGACGAGGCCGTGCACAAGCCGGGCAAGACCGGTGAGGTGCTGCTCCAGATCCTGGAGTCGCGGCTCGACAACGTGGTCTACCGGGCCGGCTACGCCAAGTCCCGCGACATGGCCCGCCAGCTCGTCAAGCACGGCCACTTCCTGGTCAACGGCAAGAAGGTCGACATCCCCTCCTACCGGGTCAAGGAGCACGACATCATCGACGTGCGTCCGAAGTCCAAGGAGATGACGCCGTTCATCGTCGCGCAGGCCGAGGCCGGCTCGAAGACGGTGCCGGCCTGGCTGGAGGCGATCCCCAGCCAGATGAAGATCCTCGTGCACACCCTCCCGGCCCGGCAGGTCATCGACACCCAGGTCCAGGAGCAGCTGATCGTCGAGCTCTACTCCAAGTAAGAGCTCGTGGCCGGCGCGTCCTCGTGGCGCGCCGGCCGCCCAGTGGGCGGCGTCAAATAGCGGGCGCCCCGACACAAGGAGAAAACGCAAGTGCTCATCACTCAGCGGCCGACTCTCTCCGAGGAGTCGATCAGCGAGACCCGTTCGCGGTTCACCATCGAGCCGCTCGAGCCCGGCTTCGGCTACACGCTCGGCAACTCCCTGCGCCGCACGCTGCTGTCGTCCATCCCGGGCGCGGCCGTGACGTCGATCAAGGTCGACGGCGTGCTGCACGAGTTCACCACGATCCCCGGTGTCAAGGAAGACGTGGTCGAGCTGGTCATGAACGTCAAGGAGCTGTGCGTCAGCTCCGAGCATGACGAGCCGGTCAGCATGTACCTGCGCAAGCAGGGCCCGGGCGACGTCACCGCCGGTGACATCCAGCCCCCGGCCGGCGTGTCCGTGCACAACGCCGACCTCAAGCTCGCCACCCTCAACGGCAAGGGCCGGCTCGACATGGAGCTGACCGTCGAGCGGGGTCGCGGCTACGTCACCGCCGCGCAAAACAAGCAGGCCGGTGCCGAGATCGGCCGTATCCCGGTCGACTCGATCTACTCGCCGGTGCTCAAGGTGACCTACCGCGTCGAGGCGACCCGTGTCGAGCAGCGCACCGACTTCGACCGGCTGATCATCGACGTCGAGACCAAGGCCTCGATCGGCCCGCGCACCGCGCTGGCCTCCGCCGGCTCCACCCTGGTCGAGCTGTTCGGCCTGGCCCGCGAGCTGGACGAGACCGCCGAGGGCATCGACATCGGCCCGTCGCCGCAGGACGCGCAGCTCGCTGCCGACCTGGCGCTGCCGATCGAGGAGCTCGACCTGACCGTCCGGTCGTACAACTGCCTCAAGCGCGAGGGCATCAACACCGTCGGCGAGCTGATCGGCCGCACGGAGGCAGACCTTCTCGATATAAGGAACTTCGGTCAGAAGTCCATCGACGAGGTCAAGATGAAGCTCGCCGGGATGGGTCTGGGGCTGAAGGACTCGGCTCCCAACTTCGACCCGGCGCACGTCGTGGACTCCTTCGGCGAGGTTGACTACGACTCCGACGACTACCGCGAGACCGAGCAGCTGTAACCGGCTGCCGCCACAACGAGGAGCACCTGACGATGCCCACGCCCACGAAGGGCGCCCGCCTCGGCGGCAGCCCCGCCCACGAGCGGCTGATGCTGGCCAACCTGGCCACCTCGCTGTTCCGGCACAAGAAGATCACCACCACCGAGACCAAGGCGCGGCGGCTGCGGCCGCTCGCCGAGCAGCTGATCACCAAGGCCAAGCGCGGTGACCTGCACTCGCGGCGCCGCGTGCTGACCGTGGTCAAGGACAAGGACGTGGTCTTCGAGCTGTTCGACAGCATCGCCCCGCGGTACGCCAACCGCCCCGGCGGTTACACCCGGATCGTGAAGACCGGTCCGCGCAAGGGTGACAACGCGCCGATGGCGATCATCGAGCTGGTCGAGGAGCTGGTGGTCGCCGAGCCGCCGGCCAAGGCCGCCAAGGCCGCGAAGAAGACCGCCCGCAAGGCCACGGCACAGCGGGACAAGGTCGAGGCGCTCGCACCGGACGACGACGAGCAGGTCCCGTCGTCCAAGGTGGACGAGGAGACCGACACCACGGCCGAGGCCTCCGACGCGGACGCGCCGGGCGCCAAGGACGAGGTCAAGGACTGACCGCGAAAGCACGTTGATCAGGGCGTCCCTCACCAGGTGAGGGACGCCCTGATGCGTAGGAGGACGGATGACCCGGGTACGGCTGGACGTGTCGTACGACGGCACGAGCTTCTCCGGCTGGGCCGCCCAGCCGGAGCGCCGCACCGTGGCCGGGGTCCTCACCGAGGCGTTGGAGCGGCTGCTCGGCCCGCAGGCGGCCACCGGCCTCACGGTCGCGGGGCGCACCGACGCGGGCGTACACGCGACGGGACAGGTGTGCCACGTCGACCTGCCCGACGAGGAGTGGACCCGGCTGGCGTCGACGCTGGTGCGGCGGCTGGCCGCGCTGATGCCGCCCGACGCGCGGGTGCGGGCGGCCCGCCAGGTGCCGGCCGACTTCGACGCCCGCTTCTCGGCGACCTTCCGGCGGTACGAGTACCGGGTCACCGACGCGCCGTACGGCGCTGAGCCGCTGCGCCGCCACGACACCCTCGCCTGGCCCCGCCCGCTCGACGTGGACACGCTCAACGCCGCCGCGAAGGGCTTCCTGGGCGAGCACGACTTCGCGGCGTACTGCAAGCACAAGGAGCACGCCACCACGATCCGCGCGATCACCCGCCTCGACTGGCGCCGCGACCCGGACGGCACGGTGGTGGCGACGGTGCAGGCGGACGCGTTCTGCCAGGCGATGGTGCGCAGCCTGGTCGGGGCGATGCTCGTCGCCGGAGACGGCCGCCGCCCCGCCGACTGGCCGGCCGGCCTGCTCAGCCGCCGCGAGCGTTCCAGCGAGGTGACCGTCGCGCCGGCGCACGGGCTGACCCTCGTCGCCGTGGGCTATCCGGAAGATCCGGAGGAGTACGCTAGCCGCGCCGAGCTGACCCGGCGGCTACGAGGCTGACTGGACGGCCCGCCTTTCCAGCACCGTCCCGCGCAGGTACAGCTCCAGCATGTCGGCGAGGATCTGCCCGGCCTGGGCGTCGCCCGCCGGGATCGGCCGGCCGTCGACCCGTGCGGCCACGCAGTAGACCAGGTAGTGGCCGCGGACGTGCCACCCGACGTGGGCCGACGAGAGCGCGATCGCCTCGGTGCCCCGGCCGGCCACCATGCCCTGGAAGCGGCCGCGGCCGCCGTCGACCATCGACTTGATTTTCAGGCGCGCCCAGTTGGCGCCCTCGACGTCGTCCAGGTTGAAGATGCCGGCGGTCACCAGGTATCCGCCGGCGGGCGCGCGCAGCGTCCCGCGTACCACCTGATCGCACCCCAGGTCGGTGAGCAACTCGCCGATCTCGCCGCTCGCGGCCGCGGCGCAGCGGCGTTCCACGCGGGTCTTGAGCACCCGGTACGACGGCCGCGCCGGGTCGACCACCACCTCACCGCCGGGGAAGACCTCGGCGGGCGTGAGCGGTGCCGGGTCGGCCGCCCGGGAGCTGATGTCGCGAAACACGGTGACCGGCGGCGCCGCCCCGGACGCCTGGGCGTCCCGGCCCTGCCGCTCGTCGGCCACGATGAAGAACGAGCTCAGCCCGCACACCCCGAGCATCGCGAAGACCGTGAGCGCGGTGGTGAACGCCTGCCACGTGTGCTTTTGCGGGCGGGCGAGCAGCTCCGAGATCGAGCTGGGACGGGCGTGGCGGGGGCCGGTGTGCGCGTGTCGACCGGCGAATCCACCCCGATGCCCGTGAACCATGCCGGACAGGTTAATAGAACATGTTTCGCCAGATATGGCAATAGCAGGACACATCCCCGGAAGAGGGAACTTTCAGGACACGCAAACCCACGTGTGAGAATGCTCGGCGTGACCGAAGAGCACTACTTCAGCGCGCAACCCAGCGTGGGCGTGCGCCGCCGCGACGTCGAGTTCACCGCCGGCGGCCGGGAGTATGCGCTGGTCGCCGCCGGCGGTGTGTTCTCCGCCGACCGCCTCGACCCGGGCACGGCCGTCCTGCTGCGAAAGGCCGCGCTGCCCGGCGCAGGCGCCACCGGTCCGCTCCTCGACCTCGGCTGCGGCTACGGCCCCATCGCCTGCGTGCTCGCGACGTCCGCGCCCAGCGCCACCGTGTACGCCGTCGACGTCAACGAACGGGCCCGCGCGCTCGCCGCCGAAAACGCGACCCGGCTCGGCGCCGCCAACCTGCGGGTCGCCGCGCCCGACGAGGTGCCGGAGGACGTCCGGTTCGCGGAGATCTGGTCCAACCCACCCATCCGGATCGGCAAGCCCGAGCTGCACGCGATGCTCGACCGGTGGCTGCCCCGCCGGGCGCCGGACGGCGTGGCGTGGCTCGTGGTCGCCCGACACCTGGGCGGCGACTCGCTCCAGAAGTGGCTGGAAGAGCGCGGCCACCGGGTCGCCCGGCACGCCAGCCAGAAGGGATACCGCGTCCTGAAAGTCGGGTGACCGGCGGGCCACCGATCAGGGAAGATGCCCGCGTGGGTTACGTAGACGTCGCCGGAGTCGGGCACACACTCCCGGACGGCCGGGAGCTGTTTCACGACGTCTCGTTTCGGGTCGGTGAGGGCGCGAAGGTGGCGCTGGTCGGCCCCAACGGCGCCGGCAAGACCACGCTCCTGCGGATGGTGGCCGGCGACCTGCCCGTTACCAGTGGCGCGGTCGCGCGGGCCGGCGGGCTCGGCGTGATGCGGCAGTTCATCGGCATGATCGGCGACCAGACCGCCCTGCATGACCTCGCTCTCTCGCTCGCCCCGCCGCCGCTGCGTGCCGCGGGCGAGCGGCTGGCCGCCGCCGAGGCCGCGGTCCACGCCGACCCCACCGAGCGCAAGCAGATCGCGTACGCGAACGCCCTGGCCGCCTGGGGTGAGGCCGGTGGGTACGACGCCGAGGTGCTCTTCGACACTGTGGCCACCCTGGTGCTCGACAAGCCCTGGGACGAGGTCCGCGACCGCCCGGTGCGCACGCTCTCCGGCGGGCAGCAAAAGCGCTTCGCCCTGGAGCTGCTGCTGCGCGGCACCGACGAGGTGCTGCTGCTCGACGAGCCCGACAACTTCCTCGACGTGCCCGGCAAGCGGTGGCTGGAGGAGCGGCTGCGCGAGTCGGCCAAGTCGGTGCTGTACGTGTCGCACGACCGCGAGCTGCTGGCCAACACCGCCGACCGGGTCGTCGCGGTCGAGGGCGGCAGCGCGTGGGTGCACCCGGGCAGCTTCGCCTCCTGGCACGAGGCGCGGGCGGCCCGGCACGACCGGCTGGAGGAGCAGCGCCGGCGCTGGGACGAGGAGCACCAGAAGCTGCGCGAGCTGATGCTGATGTACAAGCAGAAGGCCGCGTACAACGACGGCATGGCCTCGCGCTACCAGGCCGCGCAGACCCGGCTGCGCAAGTTCGAGGAGGCCGGGCCGCCGCCGCTGCCACCGCGCGACCAGGACATCCGCATCCGGCTCAGCGGCGGGCGCACCGGCAAGCGCGCCGTGATGTGCGAGCAGCTGGAGCTCGACGGCCTCACCTACCCCTTCGACCTGGAGATCTGGTACGGCGACCGGGTCGCCGTGCTCGGCGCCAACGGCACCGGCAAGTCACACTTCCTGCGGCTCCTGGCGCGTGGCGGCTCCGACGGCAAGCCGTCCTCGGTGGACGGTGCGCTGCACGCCGCCGTCGACCACTCGGGCACCGCTCGGCTCGGCGCGCGGGTGCGGCCGGGACACTTCTCGCAGACGCACGACCGTCCGGAGCTTCAGGAGAAGACGCCCGTCGAGATCCTGTGGCGCGGCGACGACCACCGCGACGGGATGGACCGCCACGCGGCCATGAAGGCGCTCAACCGGTACGACCTGGCCGGGCAGGGCGACCAGCGGTTCGGCACGCTCTCCGGCGGGCAGCAGGCACGCTTCCTGGTACTGCTGCTGGAGCTGTCGGGAGCGACGCTGCTGCTGCTCGACGAGCCCACGGACAACCTCGACCTGGCTTCGGCGGAGGCCCTCGAAGAAGGGCTCGCCGCCTTCGCGGGCACGGTGGTGGCGGTGACGCACGACAGGTGGTTCACGCGGTCGTTCGACCGGTTTGTGGTCTTCGGTGACGACGGTGAGGTCAAGGAGACGCCCGAGCCGGTCTGGGATTGAACCATCCGGCGGCCAAATCCGAACCACACTGCATGAGACGCTGGGCGGCGGCGCTGCTGGCTGGGCTGTGCCTGGCCCTTCTCGTGCCGGCCGCCCCGGCCAGCGCGCACGCCGCCCTCGTGTCGACCACGCCCGAGCAGGGCTCGGTGATCGGCTCGTCACCGACCAAGGTCACGCTCACGTTCAACGAGCCGGTCGGCGTGATCCCCGGCCGGACGCAGGTCATCGCACCGGACGGCAAGCGGATCAACACCGGCGACCCGGTCGCGTCGGGCGGCACACTCACGCTGGACGTGCGGGTCGCCGACCGCCCGCTCGGCACCTACCTGGTCAGCTACCGCATCATCTCCGCCGACGGGCACCCGCTCTCGGGCGGCTTCATGTTCTCCGTCGGCGCACCTTCGCAGACCGCGCCGTCCGCGCTGGAGGACGACCCGTCGGTGGGCGTGCTGCTGGCGATCACCAAGTACGCCGGCTACGTCGGGCTCACGCTCGCCGTCGGGCCGCTGCTCTTCCTGGCGGTGCTGTGGCCGCGCCGCACCCCCACCCGCCGCCCCATGCGGCTCGTGCTGGCCGGGCTGGGGCTCGTGGGCGTGAGCACGGTGGGCACGTTCTGGCTCCAGGCGCCGTACACCTCGGGCGCCGGCCCGTTCGACGTGTCGCTGGGCGAGCTGCGCGACGTGGCGCTGAGCTCGTTCGGCCTCTGGACCGCGGTGCGGCTTGCCGTGCTCGTCGCGGTGGTGGCGCTGCTGCGTGTCCACTCGCCGGTGCGCGCGCCGTTCCCGGTGACGGTGCGCGCCCGCACGCTCGTCGGCGCCGGCGGTCCGCCCGTGCAGAGCGCGACGCAAGCCCCGGCCAGGGTGCGGCGGTCACCGTTTCCGCTGGCACTGCTCGGCGCGCTCGGGCTGCTCACCTGGCCGCTCGCAGGGCACGCGGCGGCATCCCCGCTGCCACCCGTGTCGGCGGTCGCGGACACCGTGCACCTGGCCAGCATGGCGGTGTGGCTGGGCGGCCTCGTCACGCTGGTCGGCTTCGTGCTGCGCAAGGGCTGGGCCGACCAGCGCGTGCTCGGCGTGATCCTGCCCGTCTGGTCACGCTGGGCGGCCGTCGCGGTGTGCTGGCTCGTACTCGGCGGCGTCGTGCAGGCGGTCATCGAGATCGGCGGGCTGGGCGCGCTCTTCGACACCCGCTACGGCCAGCTCATCCTGCTCAAGGCCGGCCTGCTGGGCGCGGTGCTGTCGGTCGCGTTCTTCTCCCGCCGGCTGGTGATGCGCCGCTCGCCGGCCCGCCTGGGCCGCCTTGTCGCGGCCGAGTTGGGGCTGGCGGCGGTCGTGCTGGCGGCGAGCTCGATGCTCGTGCAGACCACGCCGGGCCGCTCGGCCGACATCGAGGCACAGGCCGCCGCCGAGGCCGTCGGCTTTTCCACGACGCTCAACAGCCCGATCTACTCGGTGCAGTTCGAGATCTTTCCCGTGCAGATCGGTGAAAACAACACGCTGCACGCGTTCGTCTACACGCCCGCGGGCAAGCCGGTCGAGGTCGCCGAGTGGAAGGTGACGACCGCCCTCCCGGACAAAGGCATCCCGCCGATCCCCAACGCCGTGGTCTCGCTCCGCGGCAACCAGGGCATCGGCGCGATCACCTTCCCCTACCCCGGCAAGTGGGACCTGACCCTGACCATCCGCCTGGACGACCTCAACCAAGCGACCGTCCGCACCACGGTGGAAGTGCCCGCCAGCTGACGACTGGAACACCGCGGATGGGTGCGTATCCGCTGATCCGGTGGCATCGCCACCTCCACCGGCGCATCGGGCGGCAGCAGGTTGACGCCCCACAGATAGGCGGCGCTCAAACCAGCGATGGCCGCGCCCTCGGGCAGCAGCAGGGCTACCGCGTCACACCACAGGCGATGGTCGAGCGGCGTTTCGGCACTGACGAACACGTCCGGGAGAAGCCGTCGCCACGCCGGTCCGCGCAGCATCGCGCGGGTGAGGCGGCCCTCGGCGATCGCGGTGCTGGCCCTGAACGGCACGAAGCCCATCGACCTCGGTACGCGGGCGCGGCGGGGCACCCAGGCATCATGGCGTAACGCGCGTCTCACTCGCCGTCCTCTTTACGGCGGCGTTAACGGCGTCGTACTCTCGCCGAAGGAGTGACCCACGGGAGCCCGGTGCACCGGGCTGAGAGGAGGGCATGCAGCCCTCGACCGTCGAACCTGATCCGGGTAATGCCGGCGCAGGGAGGAGTGCTGCATGCGGCCGTTTCCCCGGCTTCACCTCATCACCGACACCCGCCCCGGGCGTGAGCCGCTCGCTGTGGTGGCCGCCGCCCTCGAGACCGCCGGCGACCAGCTCGCCGTGCAGGTGCGGGTGGAAGACGACGCGACCGACCGCGACGCTTACGAGCTGGCCGCGCGGGTAAGGGCGCTCTGTGCCGAAGCCGGGGCGACCTGCCTGGTCAACGACCGCCTGCACATCGCCCTGGCGGTGGGTGCCGACGGCGGGCACGTGGGCGCGCTCGACCTGCCGGTCGCGGCGGCGCGGCGGGTGCTCGGGCCGCGGGCGATCCTCGGCGCGACCGCGCGCGAGCCGGCGACCGCCAAGGCGGCCGTCGACGCCGGGGCCAGCTACCTGGGCGTCGGGCCGGCCTACGCGACCACCACGAAAGACGGCCTCCCCCCGCCGATCGGGGTCGACGGGGTCGCCGCCGTGGCCAGCGCGGTGGACGTGCCCGTGATCGCGATCGCGGGGGTGACGGCCGAGCGGATACCCGAGCTGCGGGCGGCGGGCGCGCACGGAGTTGCCGTGATCGGCGCGCTGTCCCGGGCCCCGGATCCGGCCGAGGCCGCCAGGGCGCTCTGGGACGCCCTGAAATGAACGACGTCACCGTCGTCGGTGCCGGCCCCATCGGGCTGGCGATCGCCTGGCGGTGCGCGGCGCGTGGCATGGCGGTGCAGGTGGTCGACGACGGGCGGCCGGGCGCGTGGCACGCGTCGGCCGGCATGCTCGGGCCGGTCGCCGAGGCGTACTTCGGCGAGGCCGCACTCACCGCCCTCCTCGTCGAGTCCGCGAAGCGGTGGCCCGCGTTCGCGGCCGAGCTGGGCACCGAGGAGATCGGCTACCGCGCCGAGGGCACGCTCGTCGTCGCGCTGACCGGAGACGACATGGCCGAGGCGGAGCGGCTGCGCGAGTACCAGGCGGGTCTTGGACTCCCGATCACGCCGCTGCGCCCCACGGAGCTGCGCGACCGCGAGCCGCTCCTGTCGCCGCGGGTGCGTGGCGGCGCGCACGCGCCCGGCGATCACCAGGTCGACCCGCGCCGGCTGGTGCCGGCGCTGCGCCGGGCCGCGGCCGCCGCGGGCGTGACCACCGTCCGCGAGCCCGGGCCCGCGCGGGTCACCGTCGTCGCCGCCGGCACCGGCTCGGCCGCGCTCACCGGCCTTCCGGTCCGTCCGGTCAAGGGCCAGATCCTCCGCCTCCGCGCGCCCGGCCACCAACCGCCGGGCTTCTCCCACGTCATTCGCGGGTACGCGGACGGTAGGCACATCTATCTCGTACCGCGACTGGACGGCGAGGTGGTCGTCGGGGCCACCGTCGAGGAGCGCGCTGACGCGCACGTCACCGCCGGCGGGGTGGTGGAGCTGCTGCGCGCCGCCGCCGACCTGGTGCCGGAGATCTACGAGTACGAGCTGGCCGAGGCGATCGCCGGCCACCGCCCCGGCACGCCCGACAACGCGCCGCTGATCGGCCCGCTCGGCGACGGCGTGATCGTGGCGACCGGCCACCACCGCCATGGCATCGTGCTCACCCCGCTCACCGCCGACCTGGTCGCCGACCTGGTGGAGACCGGGGTGCCGGATCCGATTTTGGGGCCGTTCGCACCTGGGAGGTTCGCATGAAGGTGGTCGTCAACGGCAACCCGCAGGCCGTGCCCGACGGCGCGACCGTCGCCGACGTCGTACGGGTCGTGACGTCGGTCGCGCGCGGGGTGGCGGTCGCGGTCAACGGCGAGGTGGTGCCGCGCGCCGGCTGGCCGGGCACGGCGCTGCGCGACGGTGACCAGGTCGAGGTGCTGACCGCGGCGCAGGGGGGTTAGCCGTGCAGATTGCTGGCGTGGAGCTGCGGTCGAGGCTGATCCTCGGCACCGGCGGGGCGTCCAATTTGGACATCCTGGAGCGGGCGGTCAAGGAGAGCGGCACCGAGCTCGTCACCGTCTCGCTGCGCCGGGTCGACACCGCCGCCACCATGAACGGCGGCCTGCTGGACATGCTCGACCGCTGCGGCGTTCGCGTGCTGCCCAACACCGCCGGCTGCTACACGGCCCGCGAAGCGGTGAAGGTCGCCCACCTGGCCCGCGAGGCGTTCGAGACGCCGTGGGTGAAGCTCGAGGTGATCGGCGACGAGCGGACTCTGCTGCCCGACGGGGTGGAGCTGCTGCGGGCAGCCGAAGAGCTGGTGACGGACGGGTTCCAGGTCCTGCCGTACACCACCGACGACCCCATCCTGGCCCGCCGCCTCGTCGACGCGGGGTGCGCGGGCGTGATGCCGGCGGGCTCGCCGATCGGCTCCGGGCTCGGGGTCTCCAACCCGCACCACATCCAGCTGATCCGCCAGTCGGTGGACCTGCCGGTGATCCTCGACGCGGGCATCGGCACCGCCTCGGACGCCGCCCTCGCCATGGAGCTCGGCTGCGACGCGGTGATGGTGGCCAGCGCGATCACCCGGGCGGCCGACCCGGTGCGCATGGCCGCGGCGATCCGCCACGCGATCCAGGCCGGACGGCTCGCCGCCGAGGCGGGGCGGATCCCGCGGCGCTTCCACGCGCTCGCGTCCACACCGGACGAGGGCAGGCCGCACCTTTGATAGTGCTGCTCACCGACCGCAGGCAGGCGCGGCGCCCCCTCGTCGAGGTGGTCGAGGCGGCGGTCGACGGCGGGCTGCGCCAGGTGGTACTGCGGGAAAAGGATCTCCCCCGCGACGAGCGCGTGGCGCTGGCGGAGGCCCTGCGCGCGGTGCTCGCGCAGGTCGACGGTCAGCTGATCGTGGCCGGGCCGGACCCGCTCGGCGGCAGCGCGGTGCACCTCGCCGCGGCCGGCCCGTACCCGCCGCCCGACCTCGCGCTCGTCGGGCGCTCGTGCCACGACGAGGGTGAGCTGGCGCGGCTGACGCGCGAGCACTACGCGATGGTGTCGCCGGTCTTCCCGACGCCGTCCAAGCCCGGATACGGTCCGCCGCTCGGGCTCGACGGCCTGGCCCGGCTGGTCGCCCGCTCGCCCGTTCCGGTGCTCGCGCTCGGCGGCGTCACGCCCGCCAACGCGGCCGGCTGCCTGGCCGCCGGCGCCGCCGGAGTGGCCGTGATGGGCGCGGTCATGCGAGCGGACGACCCCGCGGCGGTGGTTCATGACCTTCGCGGTGCGACGCTGTCCGTCAAAACCCCAGCCGGCCGGGGTGGGGTGTGGTCATGACACCTCCGATCGCGCTCACCATCGCCGGCTCAGACTCGGGCGGCGGTGCTGGCATCCAGGCCGACCTCAAGGTCTTCGCGGCGCTGCGGGTGTACGGCACGTCGGTCGTCACCGCGGTGACCGCCCAGAACACGCGGGGCGTGCAGGACGTCTACCCCATGCCGGGCAACGTCGTGAGCACCCAGCTCAACTCCCTCCTCGACGACCTGCCCGCGGCCGCGGCCAAGACCGGCATGCTCGCCACCGCCGAGGTCGGCGCGGCCGTGCTGGCCAAGGCGCGCGCGGGGCTGCTGCCCAACCTCGTCGTCGACCCGGTGCTCGCCTCGTCCAGCGGTCGCCGGCTGGGCGTGGTCGGCGCGATCGAGCGGCTGCTGCCGTACGCGCTGGTCGCCACGCCCAACCGCGAGGAGGCGTCCGCGCTGGTCGGCTGGCCGGTCACCACACCGGCCGACATGGCGGGCGCGGCCGGGCAGCTCGCCGCCGGCGGGCCCAAGTTCGTCGTGGTCACCGGCGGCGACATGGTGGCTGGCGACGAGGCGGTCGACGCGGTGTGGACGGACGCGGGCACTCGCTTCCTGCGCTACCCGCGCATCGTCACCCGCAATACGCACGGCACCGGCTGCACGTTCTCCGCGGCGGTCGCCGCGCGGCTGGCGCTGGGCGACTCGGTGCTCGACGCGCTGGCGTTCGCGAAGCAGTACGTCGCGCGGGCGCTGTCGGGCGCCCGCGACTGGAAGCTGGGCGGCGGCACGGGTCCGCTCGACCACCTCGATTGGAAAGCGATCTAAGGAGGCTCGATGTCAGCACGTCGGAAGGTGTACGTCGAGGGGTCCCGGCCGGATGTCCGGGTGCCGTTCGCGGAGGTGGACCTGACCGGTGGCGAGCCGCCCGTCAGGCTGTACGACACCTCGGGCCCGGGTTCGGATCCCGCCGTCGGGCTGCCGCCGTTGCGGGGACCGTGGATCGCGGAGCGCGGAGACGTGGCCCCGGTGCGGGGCGGCGGTACCCCGCTGGCGGGCGCACGGCCGACCCAGCTGGCCTACGCGCGCGCCGGCACGGTCACGCCGGAGATGGAGTTCGTGGCGATCCGCGAGGGCGTGCCGGCCGAGCTCGTGCGCGACGAGATCGCGGCCGGCCGGGCGGTGCTGCCGGCCAACGTCAACCACCCCGAGTCCGAGCCGATGATCATCGGGCGGCGCTTCCTGGTGAAGGTCAACGCCAACATCGGCACGTCCGCGGTCACCTCGTCGGTCGCGGAGGAGGTGGAGAAGCTGACCTGGGCGACCCGGTGGGGCGCGGACACGGTGATGGACCTGTCCACCGGCAAGCGGATCCACGAGACCCGCGAGGCGATCATTCGCAACGCGGCCGTGCCGATCGGCACCGTCCCGATCTACCAGGCCCTGGAGAAGGTCGGCGGCGACCCGGTGAAGCTCTCCTGGGAGGTCTTCCGCGACACGGTGGTCGAGCAGTGCGAGCAGGGCGTCGACTACATGACCGTGCACGCGGGCGTGCTCATGCGGTACGTGCCGCTGGCCGTCGAGCGGGTCACCGGCATCGTCTCCCGCGGCGGCTCGATCATGGCGGCCTGGTGCCTCGCGCACCACGAGGAGAACTTCCTGTACACGAACTTCGCCGAGCTGTGCGAGATCCTGGCGCGCTACGACGTGACGTTCTCGCTGGGCGACGGGCTGCGGCCCGGCTCGATCGCGGACGCCAACGACGAGGCCCAGTTCAGCGAGCTGCGGACGCTGGGCGAGCTGACGAAGGTCGCCTGGCAGCATGACGTGCAGGTCATGATCGAGGGGCCCGGCCACGTGCCGATGCACAAGATCAAGGAAAACGTCGACCTCCAGCAGGAGGTGTGCCACGAGGCGCCGTTCTACACGCTCGGGCCGCTGACCACGGACATCGCGCCCGCGTACGACCACATCACCTCGGCGATCGGCGCCGCGATGATCGGCATGTACGGCACCGCGATGCTGTGCTACGTGACGCCCAAGGAGCACCTGGGCCTGCCGGACCGCGACGACGTGAAGGCGGGCGTGATCGCGTACAAGATCGCGGCGCACGCGGCCGACCTCGCCAAGGGCCACCCGGGTGCGCAGGCCTGGGACGACGCGCTCTCCAAGGCGCGCTTCGAGTTTCGCTGGGAGGACCAGTTCAACCTGGCGCTCGACCCGGAGACCGCGCGGGCGTACCACGACCAGACGCTGCCCGCCCAGCCCGCCAAGACCGCGCACTTCTGCTCGATGTGCGGCCCCAAGTTCTGCTCCATGAAGATCACCCAGGAGCTCAAGGCGTACGCCGAGAAGGGCATGAAGGAGAAGTCCGAGGAGTTCGTCGAGGCCGGCGGGCGGGTGTACCTGCCGCTGACCTGAGACTTTCAAGAATTCACATCCGTAGGCGTGACTGGCGTTAGTTGAGCTTTGTAGCATGCCCGAATGCTGACGCCAACGCCACTCATGGGCCTCGTGTCCGGTTTCTGGAGCTTCAAGACGCTTGCCGCCGCCGTCGAGCTGGATCTCTTCACCCGGCTTGCCGGCGGCAAGAGCATCACCGTCGAGAAGGCCGTGGCCGAACTGGGCCTCGCCGAACGCCCCGCGGACCTTCTCTTCGCCGCCTGCGCCTCGCTCGGCCTGCTGGAGCGCGACGGCGACGGCTACCGCAACTCCGCGCTGGCCGAGGAGTTCCTGGTGGCCGGCAAGCAGTACTACTTCGGCGGGCAGGTGCGCTACTGCGACCGGCGCACCTACCTGGCCTGGCACCGGGTCGGCGACGCGCTGCGCACCGACCGCCCGCTGACCTGGGACCCGGACACGCAGGAGTCGATGTTCGAGACCGAGGACCCGCAGCTGCTCGCGCTCTTCTGGGAGGCGATGTACTCGACGTCCATCTTCACCGCCCGCGCGCTCGGCGAGGCGTACGACTTCGGCGCGCACTCGCGGCTGCTCGACGTCGGCGGCGGGTCCGGCGCGTACCCGATCGAACTCTGCCGCCGGTACCCGTCGTTGCGGGCCACGGTCTTCGACCTGCCGCACGTCGTGCCCATCGCGGCGGAGAAGGCAGCGGCGGCCGGGCTCGCCGACCGGATCGACACGGTGGCGGGCAACTTCCTGCACGACGAGGGGCTGCCGTCCGGGTACGACGTGATGCTGCTCAGCATGATCCTGCATGACTGGGACGAGCCGACAAACCGCGAGCTGCTCGCCAAATGCTTCGCCGCCCTGCCCGCCGGCGGCGCGGTGGTGATCTCCGAGCTGCTGCTCAACGCCGACCGCACCGGCCCGGCCTCGGCCGCGCTGATGGGCATGAACATGCTGGTCGAGACCGTCGGCGGCCGTAACTACTCGGAGACCGAGTACGCGGACTGGCTCAGCGGCGCCGGCTTCGTGGACGCGCACGTGGTCCACTTCGACGCTCCCGGCGCCAACGGCGTGGTGGTGGCCCGCAAGCCGTAACGGTCGTCAGCGGGCCGGGTCGCGAGGGTCGGTGTCACGGCCGGAGAGGCCGCTGACCCAGTCGACATACTCCTCGTCGCGTGGCTTCAGGGGTGGCTCAGGCCGGTCCTGGCCGCCGCGCTGGACCGGTACGTCCAGCGCGGCGGTCGGCTCCGTGGGCTCGGGCGCGGAGCGACGGCGGCCGAAGAGGCCCCGGCGCTGGCGTGGGACCGCTTCCTCAGCGGCGGGTGGCGTCTCCTTGGCGCGCCTGCGGGCCTTGCGGCCGCGCGGCTCGTCGCCGGCATCGTCGGCCCGGCCGCCCGCGGGCTCGTCTTCCGGCCCGGAGTAGATCGGGATCTCGCCGGTGGAGTACTCGGCCGCCCGGCGGCCGGCCGAGAAGGCGGTGGCGGCTCCGGCGGCGCCCGGGTCACGACCGGCCGGAGAGCGGCGCGGCGGGCGAGCGGTGGGTGTCTTCGGCGGCGCCGCCTGCGGAGGGGGCGGCGGCACCAGCGGGGGCGGTGGTGGCACCACCGGCGGCGGCGGGGCCGGGCGTGCGGCGGGTGGCGGGGGCGACTGCGGCGAGAGGTCGGCCGTCGGCTCGTCGAAGCGGCCGCGCGCCGGCTCGCGGGCGGAGGTCGGCTCGTCGAAGAACCCGCCGCCTCGGCCGGCGGACGTGTCGACCGTCGGCAGGGAAGCGGTGGTCTCGTCGGCCGCCGAGGCCGATGTGGACGCCTTCTCGCCGTGCCGGGGCATCGGGACGGTCCACTCGCCGGTCGGTGGCTCGCGGAAGACCGGCTCGATGGTGGTGTCGCGGGCCGGGCGCTGCTCCTCGGGCGTGGCCGCCGGTGCCTCCTCGGCGGGCGTGGCCGTGCCGAAGGTGGGGCGCCGGGCGACCGTGGCCAGGACCGAGCCCAGCGTGCCGGCGCCGACCGCGACCAGCGCGCCCCAGTAAGGCGCGGCCTGGAACTTGTCGGTGTCGCTGCCGGGGCCGGCCACCAGGTAGGCCAGGCACAGCATCGCCGGCCCGATGATGCCGGAGGCCGCGATCGTCACCGGCGGGCGGCCGAGCCAGCGGCCCAGCCCCGCGGTGGCGGCGCCGAGAGCCAGCGCTAGCAGCGGCATCGTCACCACCGCCGAGCTCTGCGCGGCGCCCGTGCTGAACGAGGCCAGGTCGAGCACGCCCAGGCGCAGGTTGGGCAGCGGGTCGTCGGGGCCGAGCGAGGGGATCACCGAGATCAGCGCGAGCGCCCAGGTGGCGCCCGTGACGGCCGCGACGTTCCACAAAAGAGGCTTGTAGCTCAGCGCGGCGATCGCGACGAACACCCCGGCCACCGCCCCGAGCGTCGCGGAGAGGCCGATGACCAGTACCGGGTCGGTGGCGCGCACGATGGCGAAGCGGGCGGGCTGCATGCACAGCGGCACCAGCACGGCCGCGCCGATGCCGCCGCACAGGGCGTAGGCGATCCGTGAGCCGGTGCCGCCCTCGTATCCGCGGCGCCGCGCCATCCGGTCGGCCGCGATCGCGCCGGCCACCGCGGCCACCATGGCGAACCAGGCCACCCACGCCATCTGCGCGGTCCACTGGTTTTCCTGGTCGACCGGGAAGGTGCGGCTGAGCCGGACGACGCCGAGGCCGAAGGCCACACCGAGCTGGCTGGCGGCGGCGAGCATGGCGACGCCGAGCGCGGCGAGGAGCACCCTGCTCCACGTACGGATGGCCATGGCAGGCACGTTACGGCTCCGTGACCCGCCTCGCTACCCGGCCGGTCGTGGCTTGACGCACTTCCCAGAACCCGCTGAAGGTCCCTTAAGAAATCAGACCCGCTGGCGAGTGCGCTGCGACTGGGGCTGCACCGGGTGGGCGGTCGGCGCGGCGGGCGGGCCATCCGGCGCGAGCAGCAGCTCGTGCAGCTCGGCGCTGCACCGGGCGACTTCGTCCAGGTAGGCGTTGTGACCGAGCGAGCGGGGCCGGGGGATCTTGACCTCGACGACCCGCCGGAGCCGACCCGGGCGCGGGCTCAGCACCACGACCCGGTCGGCGAGCAGCACGGCCTCGTTGATGGAGTGCGTGACGAAGACGGTGGTGGCGCCGAGGTCCATGTGGACCCGCTGGAGCTCCGTCGAGAGCTCTTCGCGGGTGAGCGCGTCCAACGCGGAGAACGGCTCGTCCATCAGCATCACCTTGGGCCGCTGGATCAGCGCCCGGCACAGCGCCACGCGCTGCTGCATGCCGCCGGAGAGCTCGTGCGGCTGCTTGCGGTGGAAGCCGGCCAAGCCGACCATGTCGAGCAGCTCCTCGGCCCGCCTGCGGTGCTCGGCGCGCTTCCAGCCGAACATCTCGATCGGCAGCAGCACGTTGTCGAGGACCGAGCGCCACGGCAGCAGCGCCGGCTTTTGGAACATCATCGCGATGTCCTTGCGCGGCTTGGTGACCCGCGTGTCGCCGACCGACACCTCGCCGGCGCTCGGCGCGATGAGCCCGGCGATCAGCCGGAGCAAAGTGGACTTTCCGCAGCCGGAGCGGCCGATGATGGCGATGAACTCGCCCTCGCTGACGGTCAGGTTGATGTTTCGCAGGGCCTCCACGGCGCCCGATCGCGCCTGGAACGTCTGGGAAACTCCGGCCAGTCGAATCATCGTGTGCTCCCTACCGGGGCCGCCTTGGTTGGTGCTCGCTTCGCTCGCGCGCACCGCAGGTGCCAGGCTATCGGGAAGGCCGGCCGCGGCCCACGGTGCCATGGTCATTTTCGCGCTCTGTGATCACAGGGCGACAACCTGCGGAAGTACGTCGGAAGCCACCAGCTCGAGGTGGTCGATGTCAGTGATCTCGATGAACCGCAGGTGCACCCGGGTGACCCCGATCGCCGCGAACTCGCCGATCCGGTCGACGAGCTGCGCCGGCGAGCCGACCACCGGGTCTTCCGGCGGCAGGGCACTCGGTGCGTGCAGGGGTGCCGCGCGCCGGTGTGCCTCCGCGTCGGTGCGGCCGATGGCGACCACGATGCCCACCGACATCACCAGCGGCGCCTTGCCGGACTCGGCCCGCCCCACCCGGTCGGAGACCGCCAGCACCCGGTCGAACGCCGCCTTCGACTCGGCGACGGTCTTGAACGGCATGTTGAACTCGTCCGCGTATCGCGCCGCGATCTCGGGCGTGCGCTTGGGGCCGCGCCCGCCCACGATGATCGGCGGACCGGGCACCTGCACCGGCTTGGGCAGGCCGGGCGCGTCGACGAGCTGGTAGTGCTCGCCCTTGAAGCTGAACGGCTCGCCGACCGGGCTGCCCCACAGGCCGGTGATGACCGCGAGCTGCTCGGCGAGGATGTCGAAGCGCTCGCCGGTGGACGGGAACGGTATGCCGTACGAGACGTGCTCGCGCTGGTACCACCCCGTGCCCATGCCGAGCTCGACCCGGCCGCCGCTCATCTGGTCGACCTGCGCCACCGCGATCGCCAGCGGCGCGGGCTGCCGGAACGTCACCGACGTGACGAGCGTGCCGAGCCGGATGCGGGAGGTCTCGCGGGCCAGGCCGGCCAGCGTGATCCAGGCGTCGGTCGGCCCGGGCAGCCCGGCCTCGAGGCCCATTGCCTGGTAGTGGTCGGCCCGCAGGTAGCCCTCGAACCCGGCGTCTTCGGCGAGCCGGGCGAGGCGAAGCTGGTCGTCGTACGTGGCTCCACGGTGTGGCTCTGTGAACACGCAGACGCGCACGGTAACCGCCTGAGTCGATCGGATCCGGGTGATTGGTCGCGGTCAGGCTATCGGCATCCCGTTACGGCGCGATACCCCGGCCGGGATCGGTTCGTAACCCGATACGCCTTGCGTCGCAAACCAGCCTTTCGCCTACGCTGTGGCGCGACATTCATGAACGGCCTCGCGGCCTCCCCTCGGTCTCGGCGCCGTCGCTCCAACGCCCCCTCCAGTTGGAAGGAATCTGTTCATGAGAAGGGTTACCCGTTCTTTCGCGGTAGCCGCTCTGGCCACGGCTCTGGCCGTCGTGGCCGGTTGCAGCTCCGACGACGAACCGGAAGCGACAAACAACGCCGGCACCGGTGGTGAGCTGGTGAAGGTGAGGTACCTCACGTCCTTCGGCAACTTCGGGCGTGACGCGTACGGGTGGGTCGCGCTCGAAAAAGGATTTTTCCGAGAAGCCGGATTTGACGTCGAGATCCAGAAGGGCGAGGGCACCGGCGGCAACATCCAGAAGATCGTCGCCGGCGCCGCCGACTACACGCCGATCGACCTGACCGGCGGCCTGCTCAACTTCGGTAAAGGCACGAAGGGCTTCACCGCCGTCGCGGCGATCCAGCAGCGCACCATGGCGGCCATCGCGACCACGACCGACAAGGGCATCAAGACGCCGAAGGACCTGGAGGGCAAGACCCTCGTCGACGCGCCGGGGTCCGTCGTGCGCAACCTCTTCCCGGTGTACGCCCAGCTGGCGAAGATCGACTACAACAAGGTCACCTGGAACAACGGTGAGCCCGCCACGCTGATCGGCCAGCTCAACAACAAGAACGTCGACGGCATCGGCCAGTTCGTGGTGGGCCGGCCGACCATCGCCGCGGTGACGAAGAAGGAGCCGTTCTTCCTCCCGTACAGCGACTACCTCATCGACCTGTACGGCAACGTGCTGATCACGTCGACGAAGAACGCGACGGACAAGCCGGAGGAGGTCAAGAAGTTCACCGCCGCCCTGCTCAAGGGCCTGGAGTACTCGCTGGCCAACCCCGCCGAGGCGGCCAAGATCCTCAAGGCCAAGGACCAGGCCGCGAACGACAAGGCGGCGCAGGCCGAGCTGGAGCTGATGGGCTCCTTCGTCCGCTCCGCCGGCTCCGGTGAGAAGATCGGTCTGATCGACACCCAGCGCGTGGCCCGGAGCATCGCGATCCTCCAGGGCGCCGGTCAGATCCCGGCCGGCATCACGCCCGAGCAGATCATCTCCGTCGACCTGGTGCCGAAGGTCTGACCCATCGAACCAAGCGGGTGTGGCGGCTGACCCGGCCGCCACACCCGAGGTAGACCCGCAAGGAGCGTGAGATGAGCGAGACGTCAGTCGCCGCGCCGCCCATCGCGGCGGCCGACCGGTCCGGGATACGGGTACCCAGTTTCGTCTATCCCATCGCCGGCTTGGTTGTCACGGTCTTCGTGTGGTGGCTGGCGACAAGCGTGCTCGGCCTGGCCCACCCGGTCGTGCTGCCCCCGCCGGAAGACGTGCTGCGCGGCTTCAACGCCAACCGGAGCTTCATCCTCGAAGGCACGCTGACGACCGGGCTGGAAACGCTGTTCGGCTTCGTGATCTCGTCGTTCGTCGGCTTCCTGATGGGCATCGTGCTGGCCAGCTCCGCCGTGCTGGAGCGGATGTTCTCGCCGCTGCTGGTGGCGGTCAACGCCGTGCCCAAGATCGCCTTCGGGCCGATGCTGGTCATCTGGCTGGGCTGGGGTCAGCCCTCGATCCAGTTCATGATCTTCATCATGTGCTTCTTCCCGGTCGTGCTCTCCACGGTGACCGGGCTGACCAGGACGCCCGGCGACCTTGCGGAGATGGCCCGCGCGCTGGACGCGTCCCGGCTGAAGATGTTTCTCAAGGTCCGGCTTCCCGCCGCGATGCCGCAACTCCTCGTCGGCCTCAAGCTGGCGCTGCCGCTCGCCTCGGTGGGCGCGATCATCGGCGAGTTTCAGGCCGGTGACGCCGAACGGCCGGGTCTCGGCTCGATCATCGTGCAGACGCTCGGTCAGGGCGAGTCGGCGACCGCGTTCGCCGCGTTCGTGCTGATCGCGGCCACCACGATCCTCCTCTACTCCGCGCTGCTCGGGCTCGAGCGGCTGCTGCTGCCCTGGGTGCGCGCCACCACCGACCGCTGACCGCCCTTACATCCGCACTGTCCGTCGTGGTCTAGACCCGATTCCGCTCGGCTTGAGTTGACCCTTGAGTTTCAAGAGGTTTCCCGGGTCCGTGTCAGCTGCGGGCCGCTGCTCCCGCCGGAGACCGCGGTGGCCGGCGGCTCGCGGGGCGAGCCGAAATCCCCGGCCCCCGCTGCCAGCTCCGCGCGCCAAGCCCACCCTGGGCGCGGCGCTGCTCCCGCGGCCTTACCCGTCCGCCGTTGGTCACGGTCAAACCTCCCGGGATGACTGACGGGTGAGGCCGCGGGAGCAACGGTCCGGACCACGACGGACGTCGCGGTAGCCCAAATCTCTTGCCTGGAAAGGGTTTCGACAGGCTCCTAGCTGGCCAGCCGCCAGCGGCCGTTGCGGGCCACGAGCACGGTGAGCGCCTGCGGCATCAGGCCGGAGTGGTTGTCCGGGGTGATCCGGATCGGCCCGGACAACCCGTCGAACTGCGACGTCTCCACAATGGACCGGATGCTGTCGCGGCTCAGCGAGGTGCTCTGCTGTAGGGCGTTGGTAATCATCTGGATGGCGTCGGCGGCGAACGACGAGAAGCCGTTGTAGCTGCCGTACTTGGCGGTGTAGTCACGGAACCACTGCTTGCGGGCCGCCGTCGCGGGCGTGGTGGCGATGACGTCGTCGATCACCATCGTCTGGGTGAACACCATCGTCGCGCCGTTGGAGGCCCCCTGCCCGGACAGGAAGAGGTCGCCGGCCGCCGCGCCGTCGAAGAACAGCGAGCCGGTGAAGCCCGCCTGCTTCGCGCTGGTGGCCGCCAGCGCCGCCTGCTCCGCGAACGTCCACACCACGATCGCCTGCGGCTCCTGGCCCGGCTCGGTGTCGAGCAGCGACTGCACGGCCTGGCTCACGTCGGTGTCCGTCGGGCGGATCTTGGCTTCGCCGGTCTTCGTGATCTTCGCGCTCGCCAGCGCGTCCCTGAGGGCCTCGTATCCCTCGACGCCGTAGGCGTCGTCGGTGTACAGGACGGCGACCCGCTTCTTCTTCGCGTTGCCGAGCTCCGCGGTGAGGGCGGCGGCGTTGTCGGTCGCGTTGGGGCCGATTTTGAACACCCACCGCCGCTCGCTGACCGGCGCCGCCACAGCGCTGGCCGGAGCGAGCGCGATGGTGGGGATCCCGCGTTGCTCGACGGTTGGCACCACCTCGTCGACGCACGCCGCGCAGGTGCCCATCACGATGGCCGCCACGTTGGAGTTGTTGGCGAACGCGCCCACGTTGGTCAGGGACAGGCTGGAGTCGGAGCGGTTGTCCTTGGGTTCGAGCTTGAGCTTTCGGTTGCCGAGCACACCGGAGTCGTTGACTTGGCTGATTTTCAGGTCGAGCGCGCGCTGGTAGGCCTGCCCGATGGCCGCCGTCGGGCCGGACAGCTCCAGGTCGGCACCGATGATGATTTCCTCGACGTCGTCGCCGGCGTCATCGCTGGATTGGCAGGCGGACGCGGACAGGACCAGCGCGGCTGCGGTGAGCGCAGACAGCGTCACGGAGCGTATGGGCCTCAAGGTGGTCCTCCAGGTGGACGACCCAGCAGAGCTGGTGTTTTAGGGGCTGGCTACCGCTGTCCGTCCCCTGTGGAGCGACGCGGACGGGCCTGCCGTACGGTGTGAGCGCGCAGTCATTCGAACGTGGAAACCATGCCAACGGCGGACGCCGGGGTCAAGCTGACGGGGTACCTGTTCCACGGGACGGCTATCCCACATAGTGGTTTGCGAAGAAGTTTGCACTCGTTAACTTTATCGACATCAATGCCTTGCGGGTTACTGTTTGCGCAGGTCACGGCCACATTCTTGGGAAGGGGCGGAGTGGGCGGAGTTTGTATTGGGGATGGTGCGACCGTTTCCTGCCTGACTGAGGCTTCCCAAGTGGGTGCCGTTTCTGGTGAAATCGCGGCCGTGCCGCGTGCGGCGCTGACCGGTGCACCCAGGCGTCGGTCGAGCGAGTCGCGCGTGGAGACGACGACGGAGGCGATGTCGTGAGCACGGGACCTACGACCCTGCCCGAAAAAGGTGTGCAGGCCCGCCGTGCTGCGCGCCGCTGGTTTCCGCGTCTGCGCGACGCTCGGATCAGGTCGAAGCTCGCGCTCATCCTGGTCGTGCCGGTCGCGGCGGTGCTCGCGCTCGCCACGGTCCGGCTCGTCGACGTCGGCCGCGGCGCCCTCGACGCCAGCCTCATCCGCGACCTCACCGCCCTCTCCACCAACGTCTCGTCCCTCAACCAGGACCTGCACAAGGAGCGCATGGCCGCGGCGAAGTACCTGGCCGCGAACAACCGGGACAAGGACAAGGCCAAGCAGGCCTACAACCAGGCGGTCAGCCGCACCGACCAGACCGTCGCCGGATACACGAGCGAGCGGCAGGACGTCGGCGACGTTCCCAACTCCGTAGAGACCCGGCTCGTCAAGATCGATGGGCACATCGCCACGCTCGACGGCACCCGCCGGGACATGCTCGCCGGCCAGCGTCCGGTCGCCGAGGCGGTGCTCCGCTACGGCAACATCCTCACCGACCTCGTGGCGTACGGCGACGTGGTCGGCCAGCTCGCCGGCGAGGGCGACCTGGCCGACGAGCTGCGCGCGGCGGCCGCCTTTGCCAAGGCCAAGGCGGCCAAGGCCGACGAGGAAGCGGTCATCTACTCCTCCCTCGCCGGCGGCGGTGGCCTGGCCGAAGAGGAGCTCAACTCGTTCCTCGGCGCGCTGAAGAGCCAGGAGGCCGCGCAGGCGAGCTTCGAACTGGCCGCGAGCGGCGCGCAGCAGTCGATCGCCGACGCGACCGTCACCGGCGACGCGGTCAACCTGGCACAGAGCGTCGAGGCCCTGATCAACCGGTCGGTCGGCGGCACCGCACTGGTCGGCGCGGACGCGGCCCAGCAGGCCGTCGGCTCGGTGGTCGACCTCATGCGCTACGCCGAGGTCAAGCTCGAAGAGCGCGCGCTGGCCGAGGCCGACGACGTCCGCGCGGCCGTGGTCCGCCAGGCCGTCGTCGAGTCGATCCTCGTACTCATCACGCTGTTCATCGCCGTCGCCCTCGCCGTGGTCCTGGCCCGGTCGCTCAACCGTTCGCTGCGCCGCCTCCGCGAAGGTGCGCTCGCCGTGGCCAACCGCGACCTGCCCGACGCGGTCGCCCAGCTGCGCGACGTGCGCAGCATCGGTGACGGCGGGCCCGACGAGATCGTGCGCCAAGTGCGCGACGCGATCCGACTGCCCAACCGCGACGAGGTCGGGCAGGTGGCACAGGCGTTCAACGTCGTACACCGCGAAGCCGTCCGGATCGCGGCCGAGCAGGCCGCACTGCGCACGAGCGTCTCGGCGATGTTCCTCAACCTGGCCCGCCGAAGCCAGGCGCTGGTCGACCGCATGATCGGCGAGCTCGACATGATCGAGCGCGGCGAGGAAGACCCGAAGCGGCTGGCACAGCTCTTCCAGCTCGACCACCTCGCCACCCGGATGCGCCGCAACGACGAAAACCTGCTCGTGCTCGCCGGCGCCGACTCCACCGCGCCGCGGCGCGACGACGCGCTGCTGGTCGACGCGCTCCGCGCCGCCCAGTCCGAAGTGGAGCTCTACAACCGCATCGAGTTCGGCACCGTCGACACCGACATCTCGATCGCCGCGCACGCGGTCAACGACGTCGTCCGGCTCGTCGCCGAGCTGCTCGACAACGCCACCCGGTTCTCGCCGCCCAACACGGTGGTCGTCGCCGACGCCCGGCGCATCCGCGACTACGTGTTGATCCAGATCGAAGACCGCGGCCTCGGCCTCACCGAAGACCAGCTGGACGCGCTCAACCACCGGCTCAGCCAGCCGCCCGCGGTCGACGTGGCCGCGTTCCGGCTGATGGGCCTGGCGGTCGTGGGCCGCCTCGCCTCCCGATACGGCATCCGGGTCGAGCTGCGGCCCAACGTCGAGGGCGGCACGGTCGCGCAGGTGACCTTGCCGAGCGGCATCGTCGTGCTGCCCGCGCCGCGTACCCGCGAGCAGGTGCTCACCCGCCCACGCTCGCCGCTCGCGGTCGAGACCAGCCCGGCCGCCGCGGCCCCGGTGTCCGGCGGCTGGTCGCAGCCGGCCGCGCCGATGCGTTCGTCCGCCGCCACGATCTCCGACCCGCGGCCGGGGCAGACCCAGCCCTCCTGGGACACCTCCGCCGTGCCGGTCAACGCGACGGCGGCGACCAGCGCGTTCCCGACGATCAACCAGCCGGCCGGCGCCACGGTCGGCCAGCCGCAGGGTGGGTTCGGCTCGCCAACGGTGGCGTACCCGACCGTGCAGCCTTCACCGCTGCCGCAGCGGGGTGGCGCGATCCCCGCGACGGCCCACCCGATGACACCCGCCGTGCTGCCACCCTCCGGCCTGCCGGCTGGCCCGGTGGCCGGTTCGCCCGGTGTCGTCCCGCGTCCTGACGACGGCGGCGAGGTGCCGATCTACCGGGAGATGGAAGCGGTCTGGTTCCGTTCACACGGCCAGGCCTCCACGCAGATCTTCTCCGCGGTGAGCCCGGGCGGCACCGCGGCCAGCCCGAGCGGCAGCTACACCTCGGCGAGCGCCGCACCGGCCGCCTCAGGCCTCTCCAGCGCCTCCACGGGCTACTCCGGGTCTTCCGGCCTGTCCGGCGGGTCTTCGGGGCTCTCCGGCGGCTCCAGCCTCGGCAACGGCGGCCCTGGCGCAGGGTCCGGCCTCGGCAACGGCGGGCTCAACAGCGGCTCCGGCTTCGGCGGTTCGCTGCCGAGCCGCACACCCACCCCGCCGCCGGCCGCCGCGCCGCCGCCGGCCGCGTACGCGCCGCCGGTGGTGCCGCCCGCCGCGACCCAGGGCGCCGGCGACGCCGGTGCCGGCGCCGTGCCCCGCCCGAGGAGCGGCGCCGACGAGAGCTGGCGCACCGCCGCCGACGAGGGCTGGCGGCGCGCCGAGCGGGCCGCCGAGCCGGTAAACGGGGGCACGACGCGCTCCGGCCTGCCCAAGCGCGTGCCGCAGGCCCAGCTCGTGCCCGGCGGCGTGGACAACTCGGCCGCCCAGCAGCGCGCCAGGCGTACGCCCGACGAGGTCCGCGGCCTGCTATCCGCGTACCACCGGGGCGTGCAGCGCGGCCGTTCGGCCGGCAGCCAGGAAAACGGGAGCACCTCTACCAAGGAGACCAGTTGATGACGAGGCCAGCAGCGATGCAGGACATGGGTTGGCTGCTCAGCAACTTCGCCGACAGCGTGGCCGGGATCGCCCACGTCGTCGCGGTGTCGGCCGACGGCCTGCTCCTCGCGTCGTCGCGTGACCTGCCGGCCGACCGGGCCGACCAGCTGGCCGCGATCACGTCCGGTGTGGTCAGCCTCACCGACGGCGCGTCGCGGATGTTCAGCGCCGGTGGAGTGCTCCAGACGGTCATCGAGATGGACAGTGGCTACCTCTTCCTCATGTCGATCAGCGACGGCTCCTCGATGGCCGTGCTGGCCGCGCGCAGCTGCGACGTCGGTCAAGTGGGGTACGAGATGGCGCTGCTCGTCGAGCGGGTCGGCGCGGCCCTGTCGCCGGCGACCCGAGAGGCCGTCGCGCGCTAGTCCTAAGTAGATAATGACGGTGACGCCACGACGAACACGGAAGGAGGTGACCGCGTCATGGTGGACCAACCGCGAGAAGATCCGAGAGGTGCGCTGGTCCGGCCATACGCTGTCACCCGTGGGCGCACCGAACCCCGCCAGGACATCGCCCTCGAAGCGGTGCTCGTGGCGGACCCGGCCGCCGTGCAAGAGTCGCGGTTCGCGGGCCACGACAAGCACCGCATCGCCACCGTCTGCGAAAACCGCGCGCAGTCGCTGGCGGAGATAGCGGCCTACACCCGGCTCCCGTTGGGCGTCGCCCGGGTGCTCGTCGCCGACATGGTGGCGGAAGGCTTGCTGACGCTGCACAGTGCCGCTCCGGTCGAAGCCTATGAGGAGCGGATGGAACTGCTTGAGAGGGTGCTGAGTGGACTTCGCAGGCTATAACGCCGCAGGAGCGCGCCGTAACCGAGGGATCACGTCCGCCAAAATCGTGATCGCGGGAGGCTTCGGCGTCGGCAAGACGACGCTCGTCGGTGCCGTCTCCGAGATCACCCCGCTGACCACCGAGGCGGTCATGACCGCGGCCGGCGTCGGCATCGACGACCCCTCCAACGTGCCCGGCAAGGAAACCACCACCGTCGCGATGGACTTCGGCCGCATCACCATGGCCGAAGACCTGATCCTCTACCTCTTCGGCACCCCTGGCCAGACCCGCTTCTGGTTCATGTGGGACGAGATCATCCGAGGCGCCGTAGGCGCGGCCGTGCTGGTCGACACCCGCCGGATCGCGGACGCCTTCGCCCCGCTCGACTACTTCGAAAACCGGCACCTGCCGTACGTGGTGGCACTCAACGTCTTCGACGGCTCCCCGCAGTACGAGATCGAGGAGGTACGCGAGGCGCTCGCCATCGCACCCCACGTGCCGCTCGTGATGTGCGACGCCCGCCACCGCGACTCGGTCAAGCAGGTGCTGGTCAACGTCGTCGAGCACGCGATGATGACCCTCCGCGCCGAACGCGGCGGCGGCCGCCGCCCCACCCCGGTCGGCTGACCCAGGCGACGAGCTACCGCCTGGT
The DNA here is from genome assembly GCF_052068095.1 of Phytohabitans sp. LJ34. Lineage (NCBI taxonomy): Bacteria > Bacillati > Actinomycetota > Actinomycetes > Micromonosporales > Micromonosporaceae > Phytohabitans > Phytohabitans sp. LJ34. The sequence goes on from NZ_JBQHDG010000001.1 coordinate 289,636, forward strand.
CGGCAACAGCCATTGTGGACAAACCGCGCATCCGCCGGGGCAAGAGGGCGGCCGCGACCCAACGCGAGAGTGAGCCGCGGGAGCAGCGGACCAGACCACCTTCGACCTGCGGTGACGGGCGTCGTGGTAGCTCGGGTCTCGGTTCAGTCGAAGGCCACGGAGCGGATTCAGTCGACGGGTAGGCGGTAGCCGCGCTTTACGACGGTCTGGACCACCCCGGGGGCGCCCAGGCCGGCGCGGAGGCGGGCCACGGCCATCTCCACGGCGTGTTCGTCGGCGCCGCGCGGGAGGGTGCGTAGTAGCGCGGCCCGGGACAGCACGCGGCCAGGGGTTGCCGCTAGGGCGCGGAGCACCGACATCGGTGCCGGTGCCAGTGGGCGGAGCTCGCCGTCGACCACCGCCGCGTGGCCGCGGAGGGTGAGGACGTGGCCGGCCACCTTGAGGTTTACCGCGCGTTGGGGGAGCTCGTCCACGATCGTGCGGACCAGCGCGCCGAGCCGTGCGCGGGCGGGTGCTATCACCGGCACGCCGTGGCGGCGCAGGGGGGCGGCGGTCACCGGGCCTACGCAGGCCGCCAGCACGTCGGAGCGGAGCGCGTCCAGGACCGCGTCGCCGCTGGCGCCGGCCGCCCGCAGGAGTGCGCCGGCTGCCGGTGCCGAGGTGAACGTGACCGCGTCGACCAGACGGCCGGTGATCAGGTCTACCAGGCGGTGCAGCGGAGCGGGGTCGGTGGGCGGTGCCCAGCGGTAGACGGGCACCTCGATGACCGTGGCGCCGGCGGCCTCCAGGGCGGCGGTGCACTCGGGTTGGCGTTCGCCGTGGAGTTGCATCGCGACGACCTGGCCGTCGACGCCTCGGTGTCGCAGATGGTCGATGACCTCGTCGCAGCTTTCCGAGGCGGGTGACCACTCGTCGTGCAGCCCGGCCGCCCGGATGGCGCCGCGGGCCTTGGGGCCGCGGGCAACGATGTACGCGTGGCCCAGCACCGAGCGGAGCGGCTCGGCCAGGCCCCAGCCCTCAGCGGCCTCCAGCCAGCCGCGCATGCCGATGCCGGTGTTGGCCATCACCACGTCCGGCGGGCGCTCCAGGCACGCCCTCGTGGCCGCGCGCAGCTCGGTGTCGTCGGCCAGCGGCACGATCCGCAGCGCGGGGGCGAGCACGACGCGCGCGCCGCGCCGTTCCAGCAGGGCGGCCAACTCGTCGCGGCGCCGGTCCGCGGTCACCCCGACCGTGAAGCCGGAGAGCTCCTCGGACATCAGCCGCCGCTCACTTCGACCATGCCGTCCCGCACCCGCACCGCAAAGGTGCGTACCGCCACGCCGGCCACGTCCAGGCATTCGCCGGTGCGCAGGTCGTACACCTCTTTGTGGAGCGGGGACGCGACCGTCGGCGCGTCGCCGCGGCTGCCGACGATGCCCCGCGACATCACGTTCGCGCCGGCGATCGGGTCGCGGTTTTCGATGGCGAAGAGCTCGCCGTCGAACGTGCGGAAGATGGCGACCTGCTCACCCCCGACCAGCGCGGCCACACCCCGCTCTGGTTCTACCCGCTGCTGCGGGCAGATCACTTCCCAGCGCGCCGTCAGAGTGTCCGTCATTGGCGTACTCCCATCGTCGGTAGACCGAGCACCACAGGTCGGCGCTCGCCCAGTGCCGGTACCGGCTGGCCCCGCTCCACCTCGAACGTGATGGTGGGGTCGGGGGTGTCCGGCGCGTTTACGAAGGAGGTGAACCGGCGCACGCGCTCCGGGTCGTCGACGGTGGCCCGCCACTCGTCCTCGTACTTGTCGACGTGGCGCGCCATCGCCTCGTCGAGGTCGGCGCAGATGCCGAGCGAGTCGTCGACGATGACCGCGCGCAGGTGGTCGAGGCCGCCTTCCATCGCCTCGATCCACGCGGCGGTGCGTTGGAGCCGGTCGGCCGTGCGGATGTAGAACATGAGGAACCTGTCGACGTACCGCACGAGGTCCTCGGTGGACAGATCGCTGGCGAAGAGGTCGGCGTGGCGCGGGCGGAAGCCGCCGTTGCCGCCGACGTAGAGGTTCCACCCGTTGTCGGTGGCGATGATGCCGAAGTCTTTGCTCCGCGCCTCGGCGCACTCGCGGGCACACCCGGAGACCGCCGACTTGATTTTGTGTGGCGCGCGCAGCCCGCGGTAGCGCAGCTCCAGCGCGACTGCGAGCCCGACCGAGTCCTGCACCCCGTAGCGGCACCAGGTGGAGCCGACGCAGGACTTGACCGTGCGCAGTGCCTTGCCGTACGCGTGGCCGGACTCGAAACCGGCGTCGACGAGCCGGCGCCAGATCTGCGGCAGCTGCTCCACGCGCGCGCCGAACAGGTCGATCCGCTGGCCACCGGTGATCTTCGTGTACAGGTTGAAGTCGCGGGCCACCTCGCCGATCACGATGAGCTTTTCCGGGGTGATCTCGCCGCCGGGTATGCGTGGCACCACCGAGTACGTGCCGTCGCGCTGGATGTTGGCCAGGAAGTGGTCGTTGGTGTCCTGGAGCGCGGCCTGCTCGCCGTCCAGCACGTACCCGTTGCCGAGCGAGGCGAGGATCGAGGCCACCGCCGGCTTGCAGATGTCGCAACCGCGCCCGCGCCCGTGCTCGGTCACGAGCTGCGAGAACGTGCGGATGCCGCGCACTCGGACGATCTCGAAGAGCTCTTGCCGGCTGTGTTCGAAGTGCTCGCACAGCGCCTTGGACAGCTGCACCCCGGAGACGGCCAGCAGCTGCTTGAGCATCGGCACGCAGGAGCCGCAGCTGGTGCCGGCGCGGGTGCACGCCTTGATGGCCGGCACGTCGGTGCAGCCCTCGTGGATCACGCCGACGATCTGGTCCTTGGTCACCGCGTTGCACGAGCAGACCTGCGCCCCGCCCGGCAGCGCGGCGATGCCCGCACCGGTGCCGGCGCCGTCGGACTCGGGGGCCAGCAGCGCCAGCGGCGGACCGGGCAACGGCCCCCCGACGCTTGCCCGGAGCGTCGGGTATGCCGTCGCGTCACCGACGAGCACGCCGCCGAGCAGCGTCTTCGCGTCGTCGGAGAGCACCAGCTTCGCGTACACGCGGGTGGCCGGGTCGGTGAACGTGACGTCGAGGCAGCCCTCGGTCGTGCCGTGCGCGTCGCCGAACGAGGCCACGTCGACGCCGAGCAGCTTGAGCTTGGTGGACAGGTCCGCGCCGGGGAACGTCGCCTCGCCGCCGAGCAGCCGGTCGGCCACCACCTCGGCCATGGCGTATCCGGGTGCGACGAGCCCGTAGCAGCGCCCCTCGACGGCCGCGCACTCGCCGACCGCCCAGATGCGCTCGTCGGAGGTGCGGCAGGCGGGGTCGACCAGGATGCCGCCGCGCTCGCCCACGTCGAGCCCGGCGGCACGGGCGACGTCGTCGCGCGGCCGGATGCCGGCGGCGACCACCACGATGTCGGCCTGGATCCAGGAACCGTCGGAGAGCGTGAGGCCGTGCACGCCGTCGCCGTCGGTGCGCGGGCGGATCGCGGTCGTCCCGGTGCCGGTGTGCACCTTGACGTCGAGCTCCTCGACGTAGCGCCGCAGCATCGCGCCGCCGGCCTCGTCGACCTGCACCGGCATCAGCCGCGGCGCGAACTCCACCACGTGGGTGGAGAGCCCGAGCAGCCGCAGCGCGTTGGCCGCCTCCAGCCCGAGCAGGCCACCGCCGATCACGGCGCCGGTGCGGCGGCCCTTGGCGTGGTCGCGGATCGCCTCGAGGTCGTCCAGCGTGCGGTAGACGAAGACCCCACGCAGGTCGGTGCCGTCGACCGGCGGCACGAACGGGTACGAGCCGGTGGCGAAGACGAGCGCGTCGTACGGGTACTCCCCGCCGCCGGTGAACGCCACCCGCCGCGCGCGGTCGATCCGCGTGACCGGCTCGCCGAGCCGCAGGTCGACGCCGTCGTCGGCGGTGTGCAGGCTCAGCTCCTCGGCCGATACCCCGTCGAAGAACGCGGAGAGCCGCACCCGGTCGTATGCCGCGCGGCCCTCTTCGGCCAGTACGGTGACCCGCCACTCGCCCGCCGTGTCCCGGGAGCGCAGCGCCTCGACGAAGCGCTGGCCCACCATGCCGTTGCCGACGACCACGAGCTGTTTCATGCGGCGACCTCCGACGAGTCCACAGTGGAGAGCCAGTCGACGATGCCTTCGACCGCGTCGCGGCAGGTGCCGCAGCCGGTCGTGGCCCTGGTCGCGGCGACCACGTCGTCGACGGACCGGGCACCCGCGCGCCAGCAGCGCACGAGTGCCCCCTTGCTGACGGTGTTGCACTGGCAGACCGTGGCGGCGTCGGGCATCAGTGCCGGCGACTCCGCCTGCGTCGCGGCCGGCACCCCGATTGCGCGGCCGAGGAGCAGCGCCCGCCGGTCGACGGGGACCGGCGCCCCGCGGTCGAAGAGCTGGATCACCGCGCCGACCGACGGGTTGTCACCGAGCAGGATGGCACCGGTGAGCCGCTCGTCGACGATCGTCAGCTTCGCGTAGGTGCCGCGGGCCGGGTCGGCGAAGCTCAGCTCCTCGGCGCCTTCGGCCGGCATCGACGTGCCCATCGCGGCGAGGTCGATGCCCGCGGCCTTGAGCCGGGTCACCACCGGAAGCGGCCGGTACCTCGCGAGCGGGTCTTCGCCGCCGAGCACCCGGGCGACGATCCGGGCTTGCTCCCACGCCGGCGCGACAAGACCGCTCACCACGCCCTCGTGCTGCGCGCAGTCGCCGATCGCGGAGATGTGCGGGTCGCTGGTGCGCATGTGGTCGTCGACCACGACGCCCCGCTCGACGGCGAGGCCGGTCTCGGCGGCCAGCGCCGTCTCGGGCCGCACGCCACAGGCCACCACGAGCAGGTCGGCGCGGAGCTCGCGCCCGTCGGCCAGGCCGAGCGTCACGCCGTCGGCGTCGGCGGCCACCGAGGCGGCCATCGCGTCGAGGTGTGCGGTGATGCCGATGCCGGCCAGCGTGCGCACGAGCACCGCGCTGGCGCCGGGGTCGAGCTGGCGCTCCATGAGGTGGCCGACCGCGTGCACGACCTCGGTGGCGATGCCCCGGGCGGCGAGCCCGCGCGCGGCCTCCAGGCCGAGCAGACCCCCACCGAGTACGAGCGCGGTGCGCGCTCCGGAGGCGGTGGCGAGGATGCGCCGGCAGTCGTCGAGCGTGCGGAACACCGCGACCCGCTCGGGCAGGTGCTCGCGGTCGAGGCCGGACAGCGGCGGGATGAGCGCGCGGCTGCCGGTGGCGAGCACGAGGTGGTCGTACTCGATGCGGTCGCCGGCATCCGTCGTGATCATGCGCGCGCCGCGGTCGATCGCGGTGACGGTCACGCCCGGCCGCAGGTCGATGCCGTGCCCGGCGGCCTCGGTGATCTCCACGTCGCGCTCGCGAACCTTGCCGGCGAGCACGCTCGACAGCATGATCCGGTTGTACGCGCGGTGCGGCTCGGCACCGAGCACCGTGACCTTGATGTGGGGGCCGCGGTCACGCAGCTCCGCCGCGAGCCGGGAGCCGGCCATGCCGTATCCGATGATGACGACGTTCATGCTGCTCGTACCTTGACTGCGCACACCTTGAACTCCGGCATTCGAGACGTCGGGTCGAGGGCGTCGCTCGTCAGTGAGTTGGCCCGGGCAGCGCCGCCCCAGTGGAACGGCGCGAAAACGGTGTCCGGCCGGATCGTCTCGGTGAGGCGGGCGGGTGCCCGCATCTCACCGCGCCGGCTGGTGACCACGACCTCGTCGCCGGCCTCGATGCCGAGGCGGGCGGCCAGGTCGGGGTGTAGCTCCACGAACGCGTTGGGCGCGCTGCGGCGCAACGGCTCGATCCGCCGGGTCTGCGCGCCTGACTGGTACTGCGCGAGGACCCGGCCGGTAGTGAGGTAGAGCGGAAACTCCGCGTCGACCTCCTCGGCGACCGGCCGGTGCTCGACCGGCAGAAAGCGGGCCTGCCCGTCCGGCGTCGCGAAGGCGTCGAGGAAAAGCCGCGGCGTACCCGGCCGGTCCACCGATGGGCACGGCCAGAACACGCCGTCCTCGGCGTCGACCCGCTCCCACGTCACGCCTGCGTAGTCGGCCGTGCCCCCGGCAGAAGCACGCCGCAGCTCCTCGAACACGGCTCGCGGCTCGGTGGTGAACCGCGCGCCGGCGCCGAGCCGGGAGGCCAGCTCGGCGATCACCGCCAGATCCGTCCTCACATCTGGCGGCGGCTCGCGGAGGGCGTGGCGCCGCAGCACCCGGCCCTCCAGGTTGGTCATCGTGCCGTCCTCCTCGGCCCACTGTGCGGTCGGCAGCACCACGTCGGCGATCGCCGCGGTCTCGGAGAGCACGAAGTCGGCGACGACGAGCATGTCGAGGCTCTTGAGGCGCGCTTCGACGCGGCCGGCGCGGGGCGCGGAGACCACCGGGTTGGAGCCGAAGACCAGCAGGGCACGCATCTCGTCGCCGGTCAGCAGCTCGTACGCCGACGGGCCGGGGCCGGGCAGGTCGTCGGGGTCGACGCCCCACACTCCTGCCACGTGCGCGCGTGCCGCCGGGTCGTCGAGCTTGCGGTAGCCGGGAAGCTGGTCGGCCTTCTGGCCGTGCTCGCGCCCGCCCTGCCCGTTGCCCTGGCCGGTGAGGCAGCCGTAGCCGGACCCCGGCCGTCCGGGCAGGCCGAGCGCGAGCGCCAGATTGATGAACGCGGTGACCGTGTCGACGCCCTTGGCATGCTGCTCGGCGCCGCGCGCGGTCAGGATGATCGCCGTCTGCGCGGTGGCCAGCGCGCGGGCCGCCGCCTCCAGGTCGGACACGGGCACGCCGGTCATCCGCTCGACCCGGGCCGGCCAGTAGCTCGCCACCGTGCGCCGCACCTCGTCGAAGCCGCTGGTGCGGTCCTCGATGTACGCCTCGTCGACCCAGCCCTCGCCCAGCGCGATGTGCAGCAGCGCGTTGGCCAGCGCCAGGTCGGTGCCGGGCGTTGGCTGGATGTGGAGCGTGGCCTGCCGGGCGGTGGCCGTGGCCCGCGGGTCGACCACGATCAGCGTGCCGCCGCGCGCCTTCTGCTCGGTGAGGTAGCGCGCGAACGGCGGCATCGTCTCCGCGACGTTGGCACCGACGAGCAGCAGCGTGTCGGCCTGCCCGATGTCGGCGAGCGGAAAGGGCAGCCCCCGGTCGACGCCGAACGCCCGCATGCCCGCGGCGGCCGCCGACGACATGCAGAACCGGCCGTTGTAGTCGATGTTTTTCGTGCGGAGCGCCACCCGGGCGAACTTGCCCAGCGCGTACGCCTTCTCGTTGGTGAGGCCGCCGCCGCCGAAGACCGCCACCGCGTCCCGCCCGTGCGCCGCCTGGATCCGCCGGATGCCGGCGGTGATCCGGTCGAGCGCCTCGGCCCAGGTGGCCGGGCGCAGCTCGCCGCCGTCGCGGACCAGCGGCGTGGTGAGCCGGTCGGGGTGGTCGAGCAGCTCGGCCGCGGTCCAACCCTTCTGGCACAGACCGCCCCGGTTGGTGGGAAACTCGCGGGCCACGACCTCGACCGGACCCTCCGGCGCCGCCCGGAGGGTCATGCCGCACTGGAGCGCGCAGTAGGGACAGTGGGTGGCGACCTCCCGGGTCGCCACGAGACTCTCCACCGCGCCTGCCATGCCGCAAAGCGTGCCCAGGGGCGGTTTCGCGGCCGGGTCCCGATTGTTTCGGGCCTGCTAAGAGGCGTTCACCGCAACCCTTGGAAGAGGGACAGGTCGCGGAGAGTGAGCGCGCGGCCTGTTTGCCCAGCATATGACGAGGTGGCCGGTCCGGATGGCGGCCGGTCATACCGGGAGTAAGCTCTGGCGCATGACCAAAAAGGTGACCCTGTCGTTCCCCGACGACACGATCGAAGAGGCACGGCGGTTCGCCGAGCGCGACGGCCTGACGCTGTCCGCCTGGATGGACCAGGCCGCGAGGGAAAAGGCGCTGCGCGAGGTGTTCGCCGCGCACGCCGCCGCGGTGCAGCGCGCCGGCTTCGACCTGGAGGCCGCGGCGCTGGCCGACGAGCGCGAGGTGGCGATGGTGGACGCAGCGATCTTCCGTGCTGCGTAGGGGCGAGGTCTGGCGCGTCGAGGGCGCCCGCGAGCGGCTGGGCCTGGTGATCAGCTCAGACGTCTACAACAGCACGGACGTGCCGATCGTCCTCGTCGCCGAGGTGGTCGAAGAGGAGCTGCTGCGCGACTCCCCACTCGCCGTCTCCATGGGCCAGTACGTGGTGATGCCCGACCGGCTCTCCTCGCCCATGAAGAAGTGGTTTACCGAGTGCGTCGACTACGCCGACACCGACACCATGCAGCGGGTGTCGAGAGCGCTCCGCATCATCCAAGACCTGTAGAAGATCGAGACAATCCGAGCTACCGCGACGTCCGCGGTGGTGGGGGAAATAAGAAGTTCGGGCCGCCCCCGGTGCGGGAGCGGCCCGAGACTCGCGTGCGGTCAGATGGAGGCGTGGGCCAGGCTCGGCACCTGGGTGATCAGGACGCGGCGGCGCAGGTAGCACCACCAGGTGACGGCGAGGCAGGTGCCGTACATCACGCCGAACCAGGTGAAGGCGGTCGAGACGCCGCCGGTCGCGTTGTACGAGTCGGCTATCGCCCGGGGCAGGTAGAAGCCGCCGATCGCGCCGATCGCGCCGGCGATGCCGAGCGTCGCGGCCGACTCGCGCTTGGCGGTCGCGAGATCGGGTGACTTCGCCGCGAAGATCGCCGGGATCATCCGGTACGTCGAGCCGTTGCCGGCGCCGGCGGCCGTGAAGAGCAGCCAGAACGAGGCGAGGAACAGCCCCATGTTCTTGGCGCCGGCCGCGCTGACCACGCCGTACGAACCCAGAGCCATGAGCGTGAAGCAGGCCGCGGTGACCCGGGCCCCGCCGACCCGGTCGGAGAGCCAGCCGCCGAACGGCCGGGCCAGCGAGCCGATCAGCGGGCCGGTGAAGGCCAGCGTGATTGTCGCCGCGCCCCAGCGTGCGGTCGGCGCGTCCGGAAACTGGAGCTTGAGCACCAGCGGGAACGCCGCCGAGTAGCCGAGGAACGAGCCGAACGTGCCGATGTAGAGGAAGGACATGACCCAGGTGTGCGGCCGCTTGACGGTGGCGAACTGGGCCCGGAAGGGCGTTTTGGCCACCGCCAGGTTGTTCATGAAGAAGTAGGCGCCGACGGCCGCCGCCAGCACCAGCGGCACCCACATCAGGCCGCCGTAGACGAGGCCGGCCGCGATCACCACGGGGACGAACAGCTGCATCGTGCTGATGCCGATGTTGCCGCCGGCGGCGTTGAGGCCAAGCGCGGCACCCTTCTTCCGCTCGGGGTAGAAGAACGAGATGTTCGTCATGGAGGAGGCGAAGTTGCCGCCGCCGAAGCCGGCCGCGGCGGCGCAGGCCAGCACCACCCAGTACGACGGCTTGGCGGTCACCGCGTAGGTGAGGCCGGCCAGCGGGATGAGCAGCAGCAGCGCGCTGATGATGGTCCAGGTGCGCCCGCCGAACCGGGTGACCGCGAACGTGTAGGGGATGCGCATCAGCGCGCCGATGAGGTTGGGCAGCGCGACCAGCCAGAAGCGCTGGTCCACGGAGTAGGGGAACTGGGCCTGCGGGAGCGCTACGACCACGACGCTCCAGATGGTCCAGACGGAGAAGCCGAGGTGCTCCGCGAAGATCGAGAACACCAGGTTGCGCCGGGCTACCCGGCGGCCCGTGGTGGCCCAGAACTCCTCGTTCTCCGGCTCCCAGTGGGTGAGCCACCGGCCCTTACCGGCGGGGGCGGCCGCGGCGGCGGCCACGGTGGGGGTCAGTGTCGTACTCATGGCGGGCAAGTTACGGAGGAGACTTTGCCGCGTGATTCCGTTCGACGTACCCGGGCGGTAAACCGAGCCGCACCACGACGGCGCCGGAGGTTGTGAGGAGCCGGACCCGTTTTGCGTCCCGGGGTGGCGACCGGGTATCGTTGCCTGCTGTTGTGCTAATGCCGGACGCGCTGCCGAAGAGCGGCGTCCTCGGCGTGCGCCCCCAGACCGACGACGAGACAAGGTAAACCTGTGCGTACGTACAGCCCGAAGCCGGGTGAGATCGAGCGTCAGTGGCACGTCATCGACGCCTCTGACGTCGTGCTGGGCCGTCTGGCGACCCACGCCGCCACGCTGCTGCGCGGCAAGCACAAGCCGACCTTCGCGCCGCACGTCGACACCGGTGACTTCGTGGTGATCGTCAACGCCGGCAAGGTCGCGCTTACCGGTAACAAGCGGCAGACCAAGATCGCCTACCGGCACTCCGGTTACCCGGGCGGTCTCAAGCAGGTCAACTACGAAGAGCTGCTGAGCAAGCGGCCCGACCGGGCGATCGAGCTGGCCGTCAGGGGCATGCTCCCGCACAATCGTCTGGGCCGAAAGCTGATCAAGAAGCTCAAGGTCTACGCCGGCGCCGAGCACCCGCACGCCGCCCAGAAGCCGGTGCCGTTCGAGATCAAGCAGATCGCGCAGTGAGCGCGGACGAAGGAAGCAGCATGACCGACACCATCGTCCCGACTCCGGCGCCGCCGGTCGTCGAGACCGCCCCGGCGCCCGCGGTCGTTCGCGTGCCCCGTGGTGACCGTCCCATCCAGACCGTGGGTCGCCGCAAGGAGGCCATCGTCCGGGTGCGCATCGTGCCCGGCACCGGCAAGATCACTTGCAACGGTCGCGAGCTCGAAGACTACTTCCCCAGCAAGGTGCACCAGCAGCTCATCAAGGAGCCGCTGGTGACCGCCGAAAAGCTCGAGGCCTTCGACGTGATCGCCAACCTGCGCGGTGGCGGCATCACCGGCCAGGCCGGCGCGCTGCGGCTGGGCATCGCCCGCGCGCTCTGCGCCAACGACCTCGACGACCGCCCGGCGCTGAAGAAGGCCGGCTTCCTCACCCGTGACGCCCGCGTCAAGGAGAGCAAGAAGTACGGTCTGAAGAAGGCCCGCAAGGCTCCTCAGTACTCCAAGCGCTGACGCGTTTTGTACTGCTGAAAGACGGCCGGGCCGCCCTGTGACACAGTGGGGCGGCGCCGGCCGCTTCTGTTGCTCGGCTGCGAGGAAGTAGGGGTCATGGCTCGTCTCTTCGGCACTGATGGCGTACGGGGCCGGGCCAACGCCGACCTCACGCCCGAGCTCGCGATGGCGGTGGCGGTCGCCGCGGCCCGCACGCTCGCCGAGTCCGACCGCAGCCACCCGCCGCTCGCGGTCGTCGGCCGCGACCCGCGGGCGAGCGGCGAGATGCTCGAAGCGGCGGTCGTGGCCGGCCTGGCCAGCGCCGGCGCCAACGTGGTGCGGGTGGGTGTGCTGCCGACGCCCGGCGTGGCCTTCCTGGTGGGCGAGGCAAAGGCCGACCTCGGCGTGATGCTCTCCGCCTCGCACAACCCGATGCCCGACAACGGCATCAAGCTCTTCGCGGCCGGCGGGCACAAGCTTCCCGACGAGGTCGAGCACAAGATCGAGGCGGCGATCGAGGCGGGTGCGTCGTTCGTCCGCCCCACCGGCGGCGGCGTCGGCCGGGTGCACGACCTGCTCGACGGTGCCGAGCACTACGTGCAGCACCTCGTCGGCACCGTGCCGCACCGGCTCGACGGGCTGCGGGTCGTGGTCGACTGCGCCAACGGCGCGGCCTCCGACGTCGCACCCCTGGCCTACCGCGAGGCCGGCGCCGAGGTGATCGCCATCCACGCCGAGCCCGACGGCCTCAACATCAACGAGGGCTGCGGCTCCACCCATCTCGAGCCGGTCAAGGCCGCGGTGCTCGAGCACGGCGCGCACCTGGGCATCGCGCACGACGGCGACGCCGACCGCTGCCTGGCCGTCACCGCCGACGGCACCGAGGTCGACGGCGACGAGATCATGGCGATCCTCGCCCTGGCCATGCGGGAGGGCGGCGCGCTGACCGCGGACACGCTCGTCGCCACCGTGATGAGCAACCTCGGCCTGCGCCTGGCGATGTCGCGCGAGGGCATCCGCCTGATCGAGACCAAGGTCGGCGACCGGTACGTGCTGGAGGAGCTGCGCGGCGCGGCCCTTGCGCTCGGCGGCGAGCAGAGCGGGCACATCGTGATGCCGGCCTACGCCACCACCGGCGACGGCGTCCTCACCGGCCTGCACCTCATGTCCCGGATGGCCGCCACCGGCCGGTCGCTCGCCGACCTCGCCTCGGTGGTCACCAAGCTGCCCCAGGTGCTCGTCAACGTGCCGGTCGGCGACCGCGCGGCCGGTGCCACCGCCGCGCCCGTGCTGGCCGCGACGGCCGACGCGGAGGCGGAGCTGGGCGAGACCGGGCGGGTGCTGCTGCGCCCCTCCGGCACCGAGCCGCTGGTGCGGGTCATGGTCGAGGCGGCCACGGTGGAGACGGCCCGCTCGGTCGCCGAGCGCATCGCGGCGGTCGTGCGGTCGGTCAGCCCGGCCTGAGTCGCTACGCCCCGCGGTCTGCCCGCCCCGGCCTCACGCCCGCAGGCGCCGGGCGGCCTCGTCGATGACTTCCGGGCGCTTGCAGAACGCGAAGCGGACCAGCCGCTTGCCCGCCTCCGGGTCGTCGTAGAAGACCTGGGTCGGCACCGCCACCACGCCGCAGCGCTCGGGCAGTGAGCGGCAGAAGTCCATGCCGTCGGTGCCGCCCAGCGGGGTGATGTCGGCGGTCACGAAGTAGGTGCCCTCCGACGGCAGCACACCGAAGCCGGCGTCGGTCAGCCCGGCCACGAGCTGGTCGCGCCGCGCCTCCAGCCCGGCGCGGAACCCTTCGTAGTAGCTGTCCGGCAGGCCGAGCGCCACCGCCACGGCGGGCTGGAAGGGCGCGCCGTTGACGTACGTCAGGAACTGCTTTACCCGCATGACGGCGGTGACCAGCTCGGCCGGGCCGCTCGCCCAGCCGATCTTCCAGCCGGTGCAGGAGAACGTCTTGCCGGCCGAGGAGATGCGCAGGGTGCGCTCACGCATGCCGGGCAGCGTGGCGAGCGGGATGTGCGCCTCGGCGGCGTCGGAGAAGACCAGGTGCTCGTACACCTCGTCGGTCACCGCGTACGCCCCGTGCTCTTGGCACAGCTCGGCGATCTGGGCGAGCTCGCCGCGCGTGAAGACCTTGCCGGTCGGGTTGTGCGGGGAGTTGAGCAGCACCAGCCGGGTACGCGGGCCGAACGCCGCGCGCAGCTCGTCGGGGTCGAACGCGTACCGCCCGCCGGCCGACGGGCGGAGCGTGACCGGCCGCCGCACCGCGCCGGCGAGCGCGATCGAGGCCGCGTACGAGTCGTAGTAGGGCTCGAAGCACACCACCTCGTCGCCCGGCTCGCAGAGCCCCAGGATCGCCGCCGCTACCGCCTCGGTCGCGCCGGCGGTGACCAGCACCTCGCCGTCCGGGTTGTACTCCAGACCCCAGAACCGCCGCTGGTGCTGAGCCACGGCCGCGCGGAGCGCGGGGACGCCGGGGCCGGGCGGGTACTGGTTGTGCCCGGTGCGCAGCGCCTCGGCGGCCGCCTCCAGCATCTCGGCCGGCCCGTCGGTGTCCGGGAAGCCCTGGCCCAGGTTGACCGCGCCGGTGCGCACCGCCAGCGCCGACATCTCCGCGAAGATCGTGGTGCCGAACGGCCGCATCCGCCGCACGCCGGGATCGCTGTCGATGGTGGTCACGCGGCCAGCCTAATCCGGCGCGGGCCGATGCCGGCCGCGGTCCGGCGGGCCGTCCGCCACGCCGCGTGCGACCCGCGACCATCGGGGCGGCGTGACCTCGGCCCGCACGCGGAAAGCCCCTATCAAAGATTTGAGCTACCGCCGGAGGCAAAGGTGGAACCGTGACCAGCGGCGGACGGGTGAGGCTGCGGGAGCAGCGGTCTGGACCACGGCGGACGTCGCGGCAGCTCAAGGTTGTCAGAGGATCAGCTTGGTGCACGTGGCGGTGGCGAAGGTGCCGCTGGCCTTCTTCTTGGCGACCTCTTCACCGTCGATCGTGATGCGGCACTCGATGGCGCCCTTGCCGCCGCCGCTGCGGATGGCGGTCACCGTGACCAGCGCGGCGTCCTCCGACAGCGTCAGCTCCTTGCGCCAGGGCAGGTCGGTGTCGCTGGCCCGCTCGGGTGTGACGCCGTCGTCCTTGAGAAAGACGATGCTCACCGGGCCGTCGCCGGTGACCTCGTACACCACCTTGGCGCCGCTGCCGTAGCCGCCGTCTTTGCTCGGCGAGGGCTCGGCTTCCGGCGTCGTCTGCTCCGCCCGTGGCGTCTGCGGGTCGCGGGTGTTGTCTCCCGCGGTGGTGCCGGGGTCGGGGGTCCTTCCCAGCAGCGCACACGTCGTCACGGTGCCGCCGGCCAGCAGCACGGCCAGCACGATCACCACCGCGAGCAGTGGCCGGTTGGACCGGCGCGGTGGGGTGGGTGGGCCGAGGTACGTCGGGTAGGGCGAGGTGGGCGGGGACGAGGTCGGCGGGGGCGGCACCGGCTGCGTCGGGTAGGCGCCCGGCTGCTGCTCGTAGGGCGGCGGCGGGTAGGTCATCGAGCGTTATCCCCCCGGATAGAGACTGCGGCGAGTCACGGTGTTCCACGATCGCCCCGCGGGGCAAGTCCGGTGTCCGATTCTTCCCCGGATTGCCGCAAACGCTCATGTCGGATGAGCGATAGGGGGCCTTTCGAGCAAGCGTCGTGAGCGAAAGTGGGTTACGCTGCGGGCCATGTGTGGAATCGTGGGCTACGTCGGCGCGCGGCCGGCGCTGGGCATCGTGCTGGACGGTCTGCGCCGGTTGGAATACCGCGGGTATGACTCGGCGGGCGTCGCCGTGGTGGTCGGTGACCGCCTGCTGACCGAAAAGCGCGCCGGCAAGCTGGCCAATCTGGAAAAGATCCTGGTCGACGCGCCCACCGCCGGCATGAGCGACGGCGCAACGGCGATCGGCCACACCCGCTGGGCCACCCATGGCGGCCCGACCGACCGCAATGCTCACCCACACATGTCCCGCGACGGCCGGGTGGCCGTGATCCACAACGGCATCATCGAAAACTTCGCCAAGCTCCGCGCCGAGCTGGAGGCAGACGGCGTCGAGTTCGCCAGCGACACCGACACCGAGTGCGCCGCCCACCTGCTCGCCGCCGAGCTGGCCGACCAGGGCGTGCCGAGCGCCGAGGGGCTGGCGGCCGCGATGCGCCGGGTGTGCCAGCGGCTGGAGGGCGCGTTCACGCTGCTCGCGGTCGACTCGGCCGTGCCCGGCGCGGTGGTCGGCGCCCGGCGCAATTCGCCGCTGGTGGTGGGCCGCGGTGCGGGGGAAAATTACCTGGCCAGCGACGTGTCCGCGTTTATCGAGCACACCCGTGACGCGGTCGAGCTGGGGCAAGACCAGGTCGTGCTCATCACCCCCGAGGGCATCGAGATCACCAGCTTCGACGGCCAGCCCGCCACCGGCAAGGACTTCCACATCGACTGGGATGCCTCTGCCGCGGAAAAGGGCGGCTACGACTACTTCATGCTCAAGGAGATCGCCGAGCAGCCGCAGGCGGTCGCCGACACGCTCATCGGCCGGCTGCGCGAAAACGGCGAGATCATCCTCGACGAGGTGCGCCTCACCGACCAGGATCTGCGCGACGTCGACAAGATCTTCATCGTCTCCTGCGGCACGTCGTACCACGCCGGCCTCGTCGCCAAGTACGCGATCGAGCACTGGACCCGCATCCCCTGCGAGGTCGAGCTGGCCAGCGAGTTCCGCTACCGCGACCCCGTGCTCGACCGGTCGACGCTGGTGGTGGCGATCAGCCAGTCCGGCGAGACCATGGACACGCTGATGGCGCTGCGGCACGCCAAGGAGCAAAAGGCGCGCGTGCTCGCGATCTGCAATACCAACGGCTCCACGATCCCGCGCGAGTCCGACGCCGTGCTCTACACGCACGCCGGGCCGGAGATCGCGGTCGCCTCGACGAAGGCGTTCCTCACCCAGCTCGTCGCCTGCTACCTCGTCGGGCTCCACCTGGCCCAGGTGCGCGGCATCAAGTACGCCGACGAGGTCGCCGCGGTCGTCGCCCAGCTACAGGAGATGCCGGGCAAGGTGCAGGAGGTCCTCGCCACGATGGAGCCGGTGCGCGAGCTGGCCCGTTCGCTCGCCGAGGCCAAGAGCGTGCTGTTCATCGGCCGCCACGTGGGCTACCCGGTGGCGCTGGAGGGCGCGCTCAAGCTCAAGGAGCTGGCGTACATGCACGCCGAGGGCTTCGCGGCCGGCGAGCTCAAGCACGGTCCGATCGCGCTGATCGACGAGGGCTGCCCGGTGGTGTGCGTGGTGCCCTCGCCGGCCGGCCGCGGCGTGCTGCACGACAAGATCGTCTCCAACATCCAGGAGGTGCGCGCCCGCGGCGCCCGCACGATCGTGATCGCCGAGGAGGGCGACGAGGCCGTCGTGCCCTATGCCGACCACCTCGTCCGGGTGCCCCGCACGCCGACGCTCCTCGCTCCGCTGGTGACCACCGTGCCGCTCCAGGTGCTCGCCTGCGAGATCGCCGCCGCCCGCGGCCACGATGTCGACCAGCCGCGCAACCTGGCCAAGTCCGTCACTGTGGAGTGAGCCGCCGCCGATAGGGTCTAACCCGTGATCGTGGCTGTCGGCATCGACGTCGTCCTCGTAGAACGGTTCACCAGGGCGCTCGCCCGCACACCGCTGCTGTCCGACCGGCTCTTCACCGAGTCCGAGCGGTTCACGGCGTCGGGCAACCCGCGCTCGCCCGAGTCGCTCGCCGCCCGCTTCGCGGCCAAGGAGGCGGTGGCGAAGGCGCTGGGCGCGCCGGTGGGGCTGCGCTGGCACGACTGCGAGATCGTCACCGACCCCGACGGCCGGCCGTGGCTGACCGTCTCCGGCACGGTCAAGGCCGTGGCCACCGACCGGGGGATCACCCGCTGGCATCTGTCGTTGTCGCACGACGGGGGCATCGCATCCGCCATGGTGGTAGCGGAGCGGTTGGCGGAAGAGGTGGCGACCCCATGAGGCGTGCCTGGCGGGTCAGCGACGTGCGCGCGGCCGAGGAAGCGCTGATGCGCACCGTGCCGGAGGGCTCGCTCATGCAGCGCGCCGCCGCCGGCCTGGCCCGCCGGTGCGCGCTCCTGCTCGCCGAGCGGGGCGGCGTGTACGGCTCCCGCGTCCTGCTGCTCGTCGGCGCCGGCAACAACGGCGGCGACGCCCTCTACGCCGGCGCCTTCCTGGCCCGCCGCGGAGTGGCGGTCTCGGTGCTGCTGCTGGCGCCCGAGCGGGTGCACGAGGGCGGCCTCGCCGCGCTCCGGGCCGCCGGCGGCCAGGTGGTCGACGCGGTGCCGCGCGAGGTCGACCTCGCCGTCGACGGCATCGTGGGGCTGGGCGGGTCGGGTGGCCTGCGCCCGGCCGCCGAGGCCGCGGTGCGCCTGCTCACCGCGCGGCGTACGACGATCGTGGCGGTCGACATCCCCAGCGGCGTCGACGTCGACAGCGGCGGGCTGAGCGGGCCGGCGGTGCGGGCCGACGTGACCGTCACGTTCGGCTGCCTCAAGCCGGCGCTGGTGGTGGGGCCGGCCGCGCCGTGCGCCGGCGAGGTCGAGCTCGTCGACATCGGCCTCGGGCCCTGGCTGCGGGCGGACGCGGCGCTGGCCGTGGCCGAGTGGCCGGACATCGAGGAGTGGTGGCCGCGCCTGGACGCCGCCTCGGAGAAGTACACGCGGGGCGTCGTGGGCATCGCGACCGGCTCGGCGACATATCCGGGCGCGGCTGTCCTCTCCGTCGGCGGCGCGCTGGCCGGCCCGGCGGGCATGGTCCGGTACGCCGGCGGCGCCGCGGGCCACGTGCTTCGCCACCACCCTTCCGTGATCGCCACCAAGCGGGTGGCCGACGCCGGGCGGGTGCAGGCGTGGGTGTGCGGCTCGGGCCTCGGCACCGACGAGTCGGCTGCCACCGAGCTACGTACCGTGCTGGCGACCTCGCTGCCGGTCGTGCTCGACGCCGACGCGCTGACGCTGCTCGTCGACGGCTCGATGGCCGACCAGCTGCGCGGCCGCGACGCGCCGATCGTGGTCACCCCGCACGACCGTGAGTTCGCCCGGCTGGCCGGGGGAGAGCCCGGCGACGACCGCGTGGGCGCCGCGCTCCGCCTGGCCTCGTGGATGAACGCGGTCGTGCTGCTCAAGGGCGACCGCACGGTCGTCGCCACGCCGGCCGGCCACGCGTGGGCCAACCCGACCGGCACGCCGGCACTGGCCACCGGCGGCACCGGCGATGTGCTGGCCGGGCTGCTCGGCTCGCTGCTGGCCGCCCGGGTGTCACCGGAGCGGGCGGCGGTCGCAGCCTCCTACCTGCACGGGTTGGCCGGACGGGAGGCCGCCCGGCGCGGCCCGGTGACCGCGCCGGACGTGGCCACCGCGCTCCGCGACGTGGTGCCCGCCTCGTTCTGAAAGCGCTACTTGGGCAGTGCGTACTCGGCGATCTCCCCGAAGTCGAGGAACACGCAGGTCTCGCTGCCCACCACCTCGGCGTCGTGTCCGGGCGGGATCGCCGCGACCTCACCCGGCGTCAGCTCCCGCTCGGTGCCGTCGCCCATGGTGACCCGCATGCGGCCCTCGAGGCAGTAGCCGAGGTGCGACACCTGACACAGGTCACCGCCCACGATCGGCTTGACGTTGCGGGACCACCGCCAGCCCGGCTCGAAGTGGCCTCTGGCTACCGTCCGGCCGCCGACGGTTACGAAGTCGGCCCAGCCCTGGCCTTCGAATGTGCGGGTCTCGTCCGCCTTGTCGAAGGTCTTGATCTCGATGTTGCTCATGACTCCCCCTAACCCCGAAGCCTCCCCAGCCCGGTATCCCCCCTCGAAAAGTCCGTCAGCTGGTCGGCATGGGCTCGGCGTGGCCCAGTTGCACCATCATCGTCATGACGTCGTAGAACATCTCGCCCGAGACGATCTTGCCGTCGCTGTCGTAGTGGAACACTTCGCAGAACGGCACGTCGATCCGGCGCCCGGTGGCCGGCAGCGGCCCCATCGGCCCGTCGTTGGTGCCCTGCGCGCGGAAGAGGCAGACCGTGTAGTCGCCACCGTCGATGAACCGGTGGTCGACGCTCCGCCCGTCGGAAAACCCGGCGGCCCACTCTTTCATCCAGTCGACCAACTCGACCGGGCCCTTCACCGACTCGCCGCGCGGATGGTCGGTGTAGATCGCGTCCTCCCGCATCGGCCCGGCCGCGGCCGCCCAGTCCCGGTTGTTGAAGGCCTCCATCGTCGCGCGGTGGGTTTCGACATTGCTTCCCATAGCGCCCCCCTTCGTGCCTGCGACGCGTGTGGTCCACGTCACATTGCTCGAACGTAGCCCCTGGTCAAGCGCGCATGTCAAGGCTCAGTGACCGGGTGACTACGGACGGGTGGACTCCGAGGACGGACGGCGGGCGCTGGGTGGTCGGATGGTCGAGGCCTCGGTCTCCTTGGCCAGATAGTGCGGCCGCCGCTTGGCCTCGTAGTAGAGGCGGCCGATGTACTCGCCGATGATCCCGAGGATCGTCATCTGGATGCCGCCCAGCCCGATGACGCTGACGATGATCGTGGTGTAACCGGGCATGTCGATGCCGCGCGCGACCGCACTGATCACGACCCATGTCATGTACGCCACGGCCAGCACCGTCAGCGCCATGCCGGCGTAGATCGCCAGGCGCAGCGGCCGGTTGTTGAACGACAGCAGCCCGTCGAGCGCGTAGTTGAACAGCTTGCCGATGGTCCACTTGCTCTGGCCGCCCTGACGCGCCTCGTTCGTGTACGCGAACGCGACAGTGTTGAAGCCGATCCACGAGTAGAGGCCCTTGGAGAAGCGGTTGTACTCGGGCAGCGACAGGATCGCGTCGACCGCCCGCCGGGAGAGCAGCCGGAAGTCGCCCGCGCCGTCGGTCAGCTGCACGTCGACCAGGCGGTTGACCATCCGGTAGAAGGCACGCGAGGCGAACGAGCGGAAGAAGTGGTCACCCCGCCGGTCGCGGGTGGCGATCACCTGGTCGTAACCCTGCTCGAAGAGCTCGACCATGCGGGGCAGCAGGTGCGGCGGATGCTGGAGATCGGCATCCATGATCACGATGGCGTCGCCACTGGCCCGCTCGAGACCGGCCAACATGGCCGACTCCTTGCCGAAGTTTCGGCTCAAGGACGTGTACTTGACCGTTTCGTCCCGCGTGGCCAGCCCGCGGAGCGCCACGAGCGTGCCGTCGTCGCTGCCGTCATCGACGAAGACGATTTCGATCTCGGCGGGCAGCGCTTCGGTGGCGGCCTTGACCGCGGCGTGCAGCCGCTCGACGGACGCCTCCTCGTTGAAGCACGGCACCACAACGGACAGGCGCATGTACAGGATGTTACGTGCTGACGGGCCAGTAGGCTGATCCGCATGTGGCAGGCCGAAGTGCGCGTCGACCTGGACGCGATCCGCGACAACGTGGCCCTGTTGCGTGCCGGCACGACCGCCGAGGTCATGGTGGTGGTCAAGGCCGACGCGTACGGGCACGGCATGCTGCCGGTGGCTCGAGCGGCCCTCGAGTCGGGCGCGAGCTGGCTCGGCGTGTGCACGCTCGACGAGGCGCTCACCTTACGGCGCGCCGGCATCACCGCACCGGTGCTCGCCTGGCTGTTCGCGCCCGGGTTGCCCCTGCACGAAGGGGTCACCGCCGGAGTCGACCTCGGCGTCGGCGGCCTCGCCCAGCTCGGCGAGATGATCGACGCGGCACGCACGGCCGGCCGCCCCGCACGGGTACACCTGAAAATCGACACGGGCCTGGCGCGCGGCGGCGCGACACCGTCCGACTGGCCGGCGCTGGTCGAAGCCGCCGCGAAGGCCGAGGCCGACGGATCGATCGAGATCGTCGGGATCTGGAGCCACTTCGTGTACGCGGACGCGCCCGGCCACGAGACCATCGACCGCCAGCTCGACGTCTTCCGGGAGGGCGTGGCGACCGCCGAGCGCCTCGGCGTCGACGCCCCCTACAAGCACATCGCCAACTCGGCCGCCACCCTTACCCGCCCCGACGCCCACTTCGACCTGGTGCGGCCAGGCATCGCCGTCTACGGCCTCTCGCCGGTGATCGGAGAGCGCTACGGTCTGCGGCCGGCGATGACGGCGCGAGCCCGGGTCATGCTCACCAAGCGGGTGCCGGCGGGGCAGGGCGTGTCGTACGGCCACACGTACTTCACCGAGCGGGAGACCACCCTCGCCGTCGTGCCCCTCGGATACGCGGACGGCATCCCCCGCCACGCCTCCAACTCGGGCCCCATCGAGCTGGGCGGCAAGGTGCGGCGGATCGCCGGGCGGGTCTGCATGGACCAGGTGGTGCTCGACTGCGGCGACGACCCGGTCGCCGCCGGCGACGTGGCGACGCTATTCGGCAGCGGCGCGAACGGCGAGCCCACCGCCGACGACTGGGCCGAGGCCGTCGGCACGATCAACTACGAGATCGTGACGCGTTTCGGCGGGGTGCGGGTGCCGCGGATCTACGACGGAGCGGGCGCATGAGTCTTGCCAGTCGGTCGATGCGCAAACGGGCTGGGCTGCTCGGCGCCGTCGTGGGTATCGCGGCCGTCGGCGTGGCGGCCGGTGTGGTGGCCGAGCGCGCCCTGGTACGCCGCTCCAAGCGCGCGCCCGACGACCCGTACGCCAACGAGGACTTCGGTCGCCTCGCATACGACGAGGCACTCACCGTCACCACCGCGGACGGCACCGACCTCTACGTGGAGATCGTCGAGCCCACCGACGGCGTCGAGCTCGACGCCGACTTCGTCGCGGACGTGACCGGCGCGATGACCTCGCTGGAGCCGACCCTCGTCTTCGTGCACGGCTTCTGCCTCGACATGGGCACGTTCCACTTCCAGCGCAAGGAGCTGACCCGCCGCGGCGACTACCGGATGGTCTTCTACGACCAGCCCGGACACGGCCACTCCGGCAAGCTGGAGTCCGGCGAGTACGAGCTGCCCGCGCTCGGCGAGGCCCTCAAGGCCGTGCTCGACGAGACCGTGCCGGAGGGCCCGATCGTGCTGATCGGACACTCCATGGGCGGCATGACCATCATGGCCTTCGCCGAGCAGCACCCGGAGTACTTCGGCGACCGGGTCGTGGCCACCGTGCTGATGTCCACCTCGGGCGGGCGGCTGGAGGAGACCAAGTTCGGGCTGCCCGCGCTGATCGCCAAGGCCGGCTCGCCGCTGATGCCGCTGGTCAACAGCGCCACCCGGCTCAGCGGCGGCGTGATCGACCGGGCCCGGCACGCGTCGTCCGACCTGGCCTGGCTGCTCACCCGCAGGTACGGGTTCGGCGACACCAAGCCCAGCCCCGCCCTGGTGTCCTATGTGGAGGAAATGAACTCCCGCACCTCCACCGAGACCGTCGCGCGCTACCTGCGCACCCTCTACACGCACGCCCGCTACCCGGCGCTCAAGGCGCTGCGGTCGGCGCTCGCGCTGGTCATCGTCGGCGACAAAGACATGATCACGCCGGTCACCCATTCGGAGGAGATCCTGCGACACGTGCCGGACGCCGAGTTCGTGAAGGTGCCCGACAGCGGCCACGTGGTGATGCTGGAACACGCCGACGAGGTCAACGCCGTGCTCATCGCGTTTCTGGAGAAACTGACCGCGTGACCACTCTGTCCACTGTCTCCGATACCGAAGAATTCGGGCGCCGCCTCGGCGCCGTGCTCCGCGCCGGTGACCTTGTCGTGCTCACCGGCCCGCTCGGCGCCGGCAAGACCGCGCTGGTCCGCGGGATCGGCGCCGGCCTCGGCGTGCGCGGCGACATCACCTCGCCCACGTTCGTCATCGCCCGCGTACACCGGCCGGATCCGGCCAAGGGCGGCCGCGTCGCTCTCGTACACGCGGACGCGTACCGGCTAGGCTCTGCGATCGACCCGCGGGCGGAGATCGACGACCTCGACCTGGACGCCTCGGTGGACGACTCGGTCACCGTGGTGGAGTGGGGCGAGGGCGTGGTGGAGCAGCTGTCCGACGCGCACCTCCAGGTCCGCATCGACCGCCGCGACGACGACTCCCGCGAGGTCCGACTCGAGCCCCACGGTGGGGACTGGACGGCACGCGTGGAGGACTTGTGACTCTCGACCTGATGACCCTGCTGCCGTCGTCGTGGCAGGCGGTGGTCAAGCCGTATCTCGACGACGCGCGCATGGCGGAGCTGGCCGCGTTCGTCGAGGCCGAGTTCCAGGCCGGGCCGTGCTTCCCGCCGCTGGAGGACCTCTTCTCGGCGTACCGGCTCTGCGCGCCCGAGGCCTGCCGCGTGCTGATCCTGGGCCAGGACCCGTACCACAAGCCCGGCCAGGCGCACGGGCTCAGCTTCAGCGTGCGCCCCGGCATCGCGGTGCCGCCTTCCCTGCGCAACGTGTACAAGGAGCTCGCCGCCGACCTCGACGTGCCGCCGTCCCGCTCCGGCGACCTCACCGGCTGGGCGGCCCAGGGCGTGCTGCTGCTCAACGCGGTGCTCACCGTCCGCGAGGGCAAGCCCGGCTCGCACGCCAACCGCGGCTGGGAAGACTTCACGGACGCCACGATCCGTGCGCTGAACGACCGCGCGGAGCGGGTGGTGTTCCTGCTCTGGGGCGGATACGCGCGCAAGAAGGCCGAGCTGGTGACCAACCCGGCGCACGTGGTGCTGGAGGCCGGCCACCCGAGCCCGATGAACCCGCGTGGCTTCCTTGGCACCCGGCCCTTCAGCGCGACAAACAAGGCCCTCGCCGACGCCGGCCTCGACCCCATCGACTGGTCCCGCCTCTAGCCCCTGGCGGCCCGGATAGGGTGCATATCGTGCTTGTACTCGTGGTGGACTCGTCGACCCCGGCGGTCACGGCCGCCCTCGCGGAGGTGACCGACCACGGCGTCGTCATGCGCGCGCAGCGGCAGGCCGTCGACGCCAAGGCACACGGCGAGCTGCTCGCCCCCGCCGTCGAGGCCGTGCTCGGCGAGGCCGGCGCCGCCCCCCGTGACCTCGACGCGATCGTGGCCGGCGTCGGACCGGGGCCGTTCACCGGCCTACGGGTCGGGCTCGTCACCGCCGCCAGCATGGGGCAGACACTCGACATCCCCACGTACGGCGTCTGCTCACTCGACGCCCTCGGCCGCGTGGATCAGGCCGGCCGCGCGGATCAGGCCGGCCGCTCGCTCGACGCGCTCGGCCGCGTGGACCGCGGCGGCCGCGTCCTCGCCGCCACCGACGCGCGGCGCAAGGAGATCTACTGGGCCGTCTACGATCGCGGCGCCCGGGTCACCGAGCCCGACGTCGACCTGCCGGCCGCCGTGGCCGAGCGGGTCGCCGGCCTCGGGGTGACCGGCGCGGTGGGCGAGGGCGCGCTCAAGTACGCGGACGTGCTCGGCCTCCCGGTGCGCGACGAGCCGCGATACCCGCCGGCGGCCGCGCTCGTCGAGCTGGCGGCCGAGCGGATCCGGGCGAAAGGGCCGGGCGAGCGGCTCACCCCGCTCTACCTGCGGCGCCCGGACGCGGTGGCGGCGGCAGGGCGCAAACCGGTCCTGCGATGAAGATCCTGCCGCTCCGCTGGTGGCACATCGACGAGGTGATCGCCATCGAGGCCGACCTCTTCGGCGCCGAGCAGTGGTCGGCGGCCATGTTCTGGAACGAGCTGGCCAACGGCCACCACTACCTCGCCGCGACCGGCGACGAGGGTGAGGTCCTCGGATACGCCGGGCTCGCCGTGCAGCCGCCCGACGAGGCTTGGGTGCAGAACATCGCTGTGCGGCGGGACGCGCAGCGCCGTGGCATCGGGCGCACGCTGCTGGAGGCGCTGCTGGCCGAGGCGGCGCGGCGCGGCGTACGCAAGGTGCTGCTGGAGGTCGCCGTCGACAATGGACCGGCGCAGAAGCTCTACGGCGACTACGGATTCGAGGCGGTGGGCCTCCGCCGCGGGTACTACCAACCGAGCAACACCGACGCCCTGGTGATGATGAGACACGATGACTGAGCCGCTGGTACTGGGAATCGAGACCTCCTGCGACGAGACCGGTGTGGGGATCGTCCGCGGGCACACGCTCCTCGCCGACGCGCTGGCGTCCAGTGTGGACGAGCATGCGCGCTTCGGCGGTGTGGTGCCCGAGGTGGCCAGCCGCGCGCACCTGGAGGCCATCGTGCCCACAATGGAGCGTGCGCTGAAGGAGGCCGGCGTCACGCTCGCCGACGTCGACGCGATCGCCGTGACCGCCGGCCCCGGTCTCGCCGGCGCGCTGCTCGTCGGGGTCGCCGCCGCCAAGGGGTATGCGGTGGCGGCCGAGAAGCCCATCTACGGCGTCAACCACCTGGCCGCGCACGTGGCGGTGGACACGCTGGAACACGGGCCGCTGCCCGAGCCGGCGATCGCGCTGCTGGTCTCCGGCGGTCACTCGTCGCTGCTGGAGGTCGACGACCTGGCCACCGGCGTGACGCCGCTCGGCGCGACGATCGACGACGCGGCCGGCGAGGCGTTCGACAAGGTGGCCCGGCTGCTGGGCATGCCGTTCCCGGGCGGACCGCCGATCGACCGGGCGGCGCGCGAGGGTGACCCGGGCGCGATCCCCTTCCCGCGCGGGCTCACCGCGCCGAAGGACCTGGCCGCGCACCGGTTCGACTTCTCGTTCTCCGGCCTGAAGACCGCGGTGGCGAGGTGGGTCGAGGCACGCGAGCGGCTCGGCGAGCCGGTGCCGGTGGCAGACGTGGCGGCCTCGTTCCAGGAAGCGGTCTGCGACGTCCTGGTCGCCAAGGCCGTCGACGCCTGCCGCGACCGGGGCATCGAGACGCTGGTGATCGGCGGTGGCGTGGCGGCAAACTCGCGGCTGCGCGCGATGGCCGAGGAACGCTGCGCCAAGCACGGCATCACCGTGCGCACACCACGCCCCAAGCTCTGCACCGACAACGGCGCCATGGTGGCCGCACTCGGCTCCCACCTCGTCGCGCGCGGCGTCGCCCCGAGCCGGCTCGACCTTCCCGCCGACTCGGCCATGCCGCTGACGATCGTGAGCGTGTAGTGTCCGGCGACGTGATCGTCCGGATGTGGGAGGTACGCGGCGAGCCGGCCAGGTTCGCCGACCTGATCTCGTGGGTATGCGACACGGCGGTGCCACGGATCGAGGTCGAGCCGCTCCACATCTCCAGCGAGGTCTTCTCCTCCACCGACCACCGCGTCGTGGTCGTCTCGAAGTGGCGGGGCAGCACCCCGGTGCAGCTGCCCGACCCGCCGGCCGACCTGGTTGCTCGCAAGCCCCACGCCTGGGACTTCACCCAAGTCGACCGCTGAAACCACGCCGGCCGCTCCCGGCCGGCGCTGAGCAGATCTTGGTACGAATTGGCCCTCAGAGGGGCACCTTCATACCAAGATCTACCCCCTCGCTGGCAGCGCTCTCGGCACCACACCACGAGACCTTGATCGGCACGGTTCTAGGTGAAGGATTCAGGTCGTCATAGCGACCCGAATCCTCCACGATCCCCAAGCCACACCCGGCAAGCTCTCGAGATCGTCAGGAAACCCTGCCGGCGAAGGCCAGGATGATCTGCTGGATGGCGCTGACGTCGTTGCGTTCGACGAAGGTGCGGCCGCCGGTGACCTTGGTGATCTGCTCCAGCGCCGACGCGTCGGCCTTGGGGCCTACCGCGATGGCCAGGATCGGCAGGGGGCGGTCGGCGCGCGCCGAGGTCTTCAGTTTGGCGAGCAGTTGCTGGAGCGACAGGCCGGACTCGTCCTCGTTCTTGCCGTCGGTCATGACCACGACCATGTTCTGGGCGTTGGGCTTCCACGCCTTCTGCATGCGGTCGTAGGCCGCGCCGATGGAGTCGTAGAGGCCAGTGCCACCCGAGGCTTTCAGGGTCTGCACGGCGCCGGCCACCGCTTGGCGGCGTGGGACGCCGCCGACGATGCCGCCGGCCGGGCCGGGCGCGACGAGCTCGCGGTAGTCGGTGGTCGGGGTCAGCTGCGTGGCGAACGCCCACAGGCCGATGACAGTGCCGTTGTTGAGCAGCCCGGCGCCGGCGATCGCGGCCTTCTGGATGAGCTGTAGGCGGGTCTGGTTGGTGCCCGGCACCGGGTCGTTCATCGAGCCGGAGACGTCGAGGAGCAGCAGCGCGTTGTTGGAGCGCTGGAGCACGCCCCACACGGCGAGCATCTGGCTGAGGGCCTGCGCGGTCGGCGTGCGTTCCGGCGAGGTGACCGTGGTCTGGAAGCCGCGCTCGGCGTTGAGCAGGCCGGTGTCGCGGGTGGCGTGGCCGGTGTCGCGGAAGCCGGCGCGCTCGTACGCCTGGCGGCTCTCCGGCTTTTGCAGGTGGGCGAGCAGCCCCGCGGCCGCCTGCCGGCGTACCTCGTCGACCCACGGGGCGCGCAGCACGGCGAAGGGGTAGTCGGCGTACGCCGCGCCCTCCTTGGGGTAGACGGGCACCAGCGGCACCTTCGGCGAGCCGGCCGCGTACTCCGCCAGCTCGCGCTCCAGCACGGGAATCGCCGCGGGCAGCGTGGCGACGCCGGCCGCGCCCGCGTCGGAGTACTTGCGCAGCAGCGCCGCCGGGTCTTCCGCGGTCGTCGTGGTGAGCTGCGAGGCGGAGAGGGCGATGTACAGCTCTTCGTTGGTCTGCGTCTGGTTGTTGTCCGGATCCATGATGGTCATCGCGGAGGCCAACCCCGCACCGGAACGGGTCGGGTCGGCCATGCCCAGCCGCATCGCGCCCCACTCGCGGTGGCCGTAGTTGGCCCAGGTCTTGCCGCCCTGGAAGGCGCCGACCAGGTCGGTCCACCCGAGCGCGCGCTTGGGCCAGCCCAGCGCCTCCGCCATCGGCCGCTGCATGCCGATGACCGTCGGCGAGCTCGCCAGGCTCGGCGACTTTTCCTGCGGCAGCACGGCCGCGGCGTCGGGGCGGCCGGCGGCGAGTGAGAGCCAGGCGCTGAAGTCGGGTGCCCACACGTCGGGCCGGGGTCCGTCACGCGCCTCGTCCCAACCTGGGCCGATCGAGGCGGCCACCGCGCTCGACGGCATCGCGCGCACGGTGGCGGAGACGCAGTGGCCGTCGACGACCGGGCCGGCGTCGTTCCACTGGTCGGTGAGCTCGTTGACGATGGGGTAGTGGTCGGGTGAGGCCACGACGCTGATCTGCACGGGCGCGCCGGTGCAGACCTCTTCCTCGCCGGTCAGCTGGAAGTAGCCCACGGTGCCGCCGCCGACGGCGAGCGCGACGGCGCCCGCGGTCACGGCCAGCCGGCCGTTGCGGCTGGAACGCCGGTGTCGGAGGACGGATTCCGCCAAGGCTATTCACCCCACATCGCATGACGCCCAGCGATGTCATGATCGCGCTCAGTACACGAGGATGACTTATCGCCGCGTTGGTTGCACAGTGATACGAACATACGGTCCCGGGGGGTTGGGTTGGTGGCCATCACGGTCACAATCCAGCAGGCCAATGGTCATATTGGGGGACGAGGTACGTGACTCGAACGGTGGGAGGCCGTTACCGGCTGTATGAGTTCATGGCGGGTGGGGATACCGGCGAGGTGTGGCAAGCGGTCGATCTCGGGACCGACCGTGCCGTCGCCGTCAAATTGATGTATCCCGACCTCGCCGCGGACCCGCGGCTGGTGGACCGGTTCGTGCGCGCCCGCGGGCAGCTCACGATGCTGTGGCACCCGAGCATCGCCCGGCTGCTCGACATCGTGGTGGAGGAGGGGACGCTGGCGCTGGTGACCGACCTCGTGCCCGGCGTCGACCTCGGGCGGCGGCTCGCCCGTGAGGGGCCGCTCGACGCCGGCAGCGCCTCGGCGGTGGGGGCCGCCGTGGCCGACGCGCTGAGCGCCGCGCACCAGATCGGCGTCGTGCATGGAGACATCAAACCGTCCAATGTGGTGGTGCCGGTCCAGGGGCAGGGGCCGGCGTGCGTCACCGACTTCTCGGTGATGCTCCTGGTACGGGCCGGGCGCCGCTACCCGGAGCCGTTCGAGCGGCTCAAGTACCGCGCACCGGAGGTGACCGACGGGGCGGTCCCGGTGCCGTCCAGCGACGTCTACGCGCTCGGCGCGATGCTCGGCGAGATGCTGCCCGGCAACTCGCCGGCGCGGCTGCGCATGATCGCGGAAGAGTGCGTGCGCCCCGATCCCGGCGCCCGTCCTTCGGCGGCCGAGATCGGTCACGAGCTGGGCACGCTGGCGACGCGGCTGGCGACGGCGCCGGCGGCGGTGGCACCCGCGTCCCGCGCGGCGATCGGTGCCGGCCCGGCGCGTACGCGCGGCCAGAGCCGGCCGGGCGCGCGCGGCCCGGCCTGGCTCTTCGGCAGCCCGACTCGGTTGGCCGTCGCCTTCGGTGTGGCGCTGGCGCTGGTGCTGGCCGCTTTCGCGGTGACGAGGCCGTGGGAGCCGGCGAGTGAGCAGGGTGGTGGCGGCGGCACCCGCCCGCCCGCCGGCTCGACCGGCGGCGCCGCGTCCGCGACCGGCACCTCGAAGGCGCCACCCCTGCCGTCCGCCGCCGGCGCGCACACCCGGGAGGGCGGTGCGGCGTTCGTCAGGTACTGGTTCACACTGCTCAACCACGCGCAGGGCACGGGCGAGACCGCGCCGCTGCGGGAGGCCACCGGGCCGGGCTGCCGGGAGTGCGAGACGGTGGTGGAGACCATCGGCGACGCGTACGGCGACGGCGGCTCGATGCGCGGCGGCGTCTACGTGGTGCGCAACGTGGCCACCAACGGGCTCTTCACCCTCGACAGCCCGATCTACGAGGCGACCCTCGACCGCAGCCCGCGCGCGACCCTCGACCGCACCGGCGTGGAGCGGGGGAGCCTGGCCGGACTGACCGTCGCCAACTGCATGGTGAGCCTCGACTGGACCAACAACCGCTGGCGGGTGGCGGGCGTGCCGACGGCGGGCTGCGTCGCATAGGGAGGCCCCGGAGCAGCGAAAATCGGTGGCGTTGCGGTGTGTTGATCTTGTAATTTCGCGGATACTATGCGCTCCTTACCGGTCGCCGATCCCGGCGCGCCCGATCACCGGTCAGCCACCCGTTTCCTGTGGTGGCTGGCCGTGCGTACGTGGCCGTCCATGGTGGCCGGCCTCGCCTGGGGCGTCGTCTGGATGGTCAGCCAGGCGCTGATGCCGGCGGTGATCGGCAAGGCGGTCGATGCCGGCCTCGCCGACCGCGACCACGGTGCGCTGCTGACCTGGGGCACTGTCCTTCTTGGACTCGGCCTCATCCAGGCAGCAGCCGGCATCCTCCGGCACCGCTTCGCGGTCTTCAACTGGCTCGCGGCGGCCTACCGGACCATCCAGCTCACCATCGCGCAGGCCAACCGCCTCGGCGCCACGCTGACCAAGCGGCTGGCCACCGGCGAGGTGGTGAGCATCGGCACCGCCGACATCAGCCACATCGGCAACGCGCTCGACGTGACCGCGCGCGGCGCCGGCGCGGTCGCCGCCATCGTCACGATCGCCGCGATCCTTTTCAGCGCCTCGGTGCCGCTCGGCCTCGTCGTCATCATCGGCGTGCCGCTGCTGATGGCGCTCGTGGGCGGGCTGATCCGGCCGCTGCACCACCGCCAGCAGGCATACCGCGACCAGCAGGGTCAGCTCACCACCCGGTCCGGCGACATCGTGACCGGGCTGCGGGTGCTGCGCGGCGTGGGCGGCGAGGCGACCTTCTCGGCGCGCTACCGCGCCGAGTCGCAGTCGCTGCGATCCGCGGGGGTACGCGTGGCGCGGGTCGAGTCGGTGCTCGAGGCGGCCCAGGTGTTCGTGCCGGGCGCGTTCGTGGTGCTGGTCGTGTGGCTGGGCGCCCGGTTTGCGCTGCGCGGCGAGATCACGCCGGGCCAGCTCGTGTCGTTCTACGGGTACGCGTCGTTCCTGATATCTCCACTGAGGACGATCACCGAGACGATCGACAAGCTGACCCGCGGGCACGTGGCCGCCCGGCGCGTGGTGGCGATGCTGGACCTGCGCCGCGACCTCGCCGAGCCGGCCCGCCCGGCGTCGCTGCCAGACGGCGACGGCGACCTCGTCGACGAGGAGTCCGGCGTGGTCGTGCGCCCCGGGCGGCTCACCGCGATCGCGGCCACGGCGCCCGAAGACGCGGCGGAGATCGCCGACCGCCTCGGGCGGTACGTGGACGGCGACGTGACGCTTTCCGGTGTACCCCTGCGGGACCTGCCGCTGGCGACCGTGCGCGAGCGGGTGATGGTGGCCGACAACGACGGGCGCTTGTTCTCGGGCCCGCTCCGAGGCGAGCTGGGCGGTGACGACGGGCGGATCCCGGCCGCCCTCGAGGCCGCGAGCGCGACGGACATCGTGGACGCCCTGCCCGAGGGGCTGGACACCGTGGTCGCGGAGCGCGGCCGGGAGTTCTCCGGCGGGCAGCAGCAGCGGCTGCGGCTGGTCCGGGCGCTGCTGGCCGACCCGCGGGTGCTGGTGCTCGTCGAGCCGACGAGCGCGGTCGACGCGCACACCGAGGCGCGGATCGCCGCCCGGCTGGGTGGCGCGCGGGCCGGCCGCACCACCGTGGTCTGCACGACGAGCCCGCTGGTGCTGGATCGGGCCGACCACGTGGTCTTCGTCGAAGACGGGAAGGTGGCCGCCGAGGGCGGCCACCGCGAGCTGCTGGAAAACGAGCCGCGGTACGCCGCGGTGGTGACCCGAGGGGAGGAGACGTGAGCGCGGCACTGCCGGTGGCGGACGCGCGGCAGGTGCGGCGGTACGCCCGCGCGCTGATGCGCCGCCACCCCGGTGCGCTGGCCGGGGCGATCGGCCTGCACGTGTTCGCCGCGGTCGCCGGCCTGGCCGCGCCCCGCCTCATCGGCGACCTCGTCGAGGCGATCGAGCGGGGCACCACGACCGTGACGGTCGACCGGATCGCGCTGGCCATCGCCGGGTTCGTGGTAGTGCAGTCCGTGGTCACGCGTTTCGCACACATCGCGTCGGCCCGGCTGGGCGAGCGGGTGCTGGCCGAGCTGCGCGAAGACTTCGTCGACCGCATCCTCGCCATCCCCCTGTCCACGGTGGAGCGTGCGGGCACCGGCGACCTGGTGACCCGCACCTCCCGCGACGTGGCGGCGCTCTCCCAGTCGGTGCGCTTCGCGGTGCCGGAGACGCTGATCGCGTTCGCCACCGGCGTCTTCGCCATCGGCGCGCTGCTGCTCGTCGACCCGCTGCTGGGCCTGCCCTGCCTGATCGCGGTGCCGATCCTGTGGGTGGGCACCCGGTGGTACCTGCGCCGCGCGCCCGAGGGCTACCTGCGGGAGAACGCGGCGTACTCGGATATCACCGACGGCATCACCGAGACCGTGGAGGGCTCGCGGACGACGGAGGCGCTGCGCCGGCAGGAGAGCCGCCGGCGGCGCACCGACGACGACATCCGCCGGCAGTACTCGGCCGAGCTGTACACGCTCAAGCTGCGTACCGTGTGGTGGCCGCTGACCGAGGTGGCGTACGTGCTGCCGGTCGTCGCCACGCTCGTCGTGGGCGGCTGGTTCTACCTGGAGGGGTGGGTGACGCTCGGCGAAGTGACCGCCGCGACGCTGTACGTGCAGCTGCTCGTCGACCCGCTCGACCGCTTCCTGTCCTGGCTCGACGAGCTCCAGGTGGGCGGCGCCTCGCTGGCCCGGATCCTCGGCGTCTCGGAGGTGCCGGACGACAGGATCCCGTCGGACGCGCGGCCGGATGGCGAGGGCGTGGCCGCGCGCGACGTGCGGTACTCCTATGTGGAGGGACGCGACGTGCTGCACGGTGTCTCGCTCGCGGTGGCGCCGGGTGAGCGGCTGGCCATGGTGGGTCCGTCCGGCGCGGGCAAGTCCACGCTCGGCCGGCTGCTCGCCGGCATACACGGGCCGCGGGCGGGTTCGGTCACCGTTGGCGGCGCGCCGCTGGTGGAGCTGCCGCTCGACGAGCTGCGTTCGCACGTCGCGCTGGTCACCCAGGAGCACCACGTGTTCATCGGCACGCTCCGCGAAAATCTGGTGCTGGCCCGCCCCTCGGTCACCGACGACGGGGTCCGTGCCGCGCTGGCCGCGGTCGACGCGTTGGAGTGGGCGCGGGCCCTGCCGGACGGGCTTGACACGGTCGTGGGCGCGGGCGGCCATCCGCTGTCGCCGGCGCAGGCGCAGCAGCTGGCGCTCGCCCGGCTGGTCCTGGCCGACCCGCACACGCTGGTGCTCGACGAGGCCACCTCGCTGATCGACCCGCGGGCGGCCCGCCACCTGGAGCGTTCGCTCGCGGCGGTGCTGGAGGGGCGCACGGTCATCGCGATCGCGCACCGGCTCTTCTCCGCGCACGACGCCGACCGGGTGGCGGTGGTCGAAGACGGCCGGATCACCGAGCTCGGCTCGCACGCCGAGCTGGTGGCGGCGGGCGGCTCGTACGCCGCGCTGTGGCGGAGCTGGCACGGCTCATAGACACACGTCTTGCAAAGAAGTCTTTGCAAGGCTACCTTTGCAAACATGTCTGAAGAAAGCCGCGTACGGCTGGATCCGACGTCGCTGCGCGGGGTCGCACACCCACTGCGGGTGCGCATCCTCGGGCTGCTGCGGCAGGACGGGCCGGCCACTTCCACCACGCTGGCCGAGCGCCTCGGGCTCTCCAGCGGCGCGACCAGCTACCACCTGCGGCAGCTTGCGACATACGGGTTCGTGGTGGAGGAGACCGGCCGCGGCGTGGGCCGCGAGCGCTGGTGGCGGGCCGCCCACGAGCGCACGCTGCTCGACGAGAAGACGGTCCTGGAGGCGCCGGCCGACGCGGAGACCTACATGCGGGCGGTGGCCGCCAGCTACGCGGACACCACGGAGCGGTGGCTGGGGGAGAGCCAGGTGCTGCCGGAGGAGTGGCGCCCCGGCAGCACCCTCAGCAACGCCATGCTGCGGCTGACCCCGGCTGAGGCGGCGCGGCTGCGCGACGAGCTCGACGCGGTGATCCAGCGCTACCGGCAGCACGCCGAGCCCGAGCCGCCGGAGGACGCCGAGCTCGTCGTCTACCAGGTGCAGCTGATGCCCTTCGTGCGAAGGGCGGACGACGGATGAGGCGGGGGTTCGCCGGCCTGCTCGCCGCCGAGGGAGTGTCCTTTGTGGGCACCCGGATGTCGTTCGTGGCGCTGCCCTGGTTTGTGCTCGCCACCTCCGGCAGCGCCGCCCGCACCGGCATCGTGGTGTTCGCCGAGATGCTGCCGTACGTGCTGGTGTGCGCGTTCGGCGGCCCGCTCCTCGACCGGCTCGGCCACCGCCGGGTGTCCGTGCTCGGCGACATCGGCAGCGCGGCGACGGTGGCGGCAATCCCGCTGCTGCACCACGGTCCCGGGCTCGGCTACGCCGGGCTCGTCGCGCTCGTGACGATGGTCGGCACACTGCGCGGCTTCGGCGACTCGGCCAAGCGCGTGCTGCTCCCGCGGACCATCGCCACCGCCGGCATCGACGTGACCCGCGCGACCGGCCTGCACGACGGCATGTACCGACTCTCCACCCTGCTCGGCCCGCCGATCGCCGGCGTCCTCGTCACCGCGTTCGACGCGACGGTGGTGCTGCTGCTCGACGCCGCGTCGTTCGCGATCGCCGGTGTCCTCGTCGCGCTCCTGGTGCCGGGCGGCGAGGCGGAGCAGCGGCGCGAGCCGTACCTGCGGGCGCTGCGCGCCGGCTGGCGGTTTATCGCGCGCGACCGCCTGATCATCGGCCTGGCCCTCATGATCTTCGCGACCAACCTGCTCGACCAGGCGTACTCCGCGGTGCTCGCGCCGGTCTGGGCCCGCGACGTGGCCGGCTCCGCCACCGCGCTCGGGCTGCTCTTCGGCGTCTTCGGCGTGGGTGCGGTGGCGGGCAGCGCGGTCTTCGCCGTGCTCGCGCCGCGGCTGCCGCGCTATGGCACGTTCGTTGTCGGCATGCTGATCGGCGGCGCGCCCCGCTTCGTCGTACTGGGGCTCGCCGGCGACACGTGGTTGGTCTACGCGGTCGCGCTGGTCGCCGGCTTCTCGATCGGGGGCGTCAACCCGGTGCTGAGCGCGGTGCAGTACCAGCGGGTGCCCGACGCGATGCGGGCCCGGGTGCTGGGTATCACGCTGGCGATCGCGTGGGGCGGCATCCCGCTCGGCGCGCTGCTCGGCGGGTGGTCGGTGGAGCTGCTCGGGCTGACCACGGCGTGGCTGCTCTTCGGCGCCCTCTACCTCGCGGTCACGCTGGTGCCGCTCGTCTCGCCGGCCTGGCGCGAGATGGACCGCTCAGCGGGTCAGGGCCATGAAGACGAGGAGCAACACGAGCGCGACACCGGCGACGGCGAAGATGACGAGCAGGTCTCGCCGTCCGGTGTCCGCGGCCGCCGGGGCGGTGACGGGCTCGGCGGGTAGGTCGCGGGTCACCGCGGCGAGCTCGGCCAGCGTGCGGGCCGCGTAGGCGCTGTCGACCCGCTCGGTGAACTCGTCGAGGCTCAGCCGCCCGGCCTCCGTGTGGCGCTGCAAAGCGTCCACCACGCGGTGCCGATCCTCATCCGACGCCCGCAGCTCGCTACCCACCGGCTCAGGGTAGCGCCGGCTCAGCTGGACAGGGGATCGGCTAGAAGTCGTTCGAAGGCCAGCTCGGCCGCGCCGATCAGCGCGGCGTCCTCGCCCAGCTGCGGGGTACGCAGGCGTACGTGTTCCCGCGCGGCGATCAGGGCCATGGAGTTGAGGCGGCTGCGCACCTGCGCGGCGGCGACGAGATAGACGTCGCGGAGGGTGCCACCGAAGATGACCATCTCGGGATCGAAGATGTTGACGAGGTTGGCCAGGCCGAAGCCGAGCCAGTCACCGACCTGCCGCACCGCCGCCTGCGCGCTCGCGTCGCCCCGAGAGGCCGCGTCGACCACGGCCAGCGCCGCGCCCCGGCCGCCTTCGCTGTCGCGCCCCGCGGCGTTGAGCAGCGCGCGGTCGCCGATCTCGGTCTCCCAGCAGCCGCGCGAGCCGCAGCTGCACGGCCGCCCGCCGGGAAGTACCACCATGTGGCCGACCTGCCCGCCCTGCCCGGCGTGGCCGGTGAGCCGGCGGCCGCCGACGATGATGCCGGCGTCGACGCCGGCATCGCGGT
Organism: Phytohabitans sp. LJ34; assembly: GCF_052068095.1. NCBI lineage: Bacteria > Bacillati > Actinomycetota > Actinomycetes > Micromonosporales > Micromonosporaceae > Phytohabitans > Phytohabitans sp. LJ34. The sequence goes on from NZ_JBQHDG010000001.1 coordinate 325,613, forward strand.
GCAGGTAGATAACGTTGTCGCAACCGACCGCGGCGCCTCTGGCGTGCTCGGCCAGCGCCGCCACGTCGGCCGCGTTGCCGACGACCAGTGGTCGATCGGCGTCCAGCTCGGCGGCGAGCACGGCACTGAGCGGCTCGGCCACAGCGGCGTTGTCGGCGCCACCGCTCAGCCCCGCCTTGCCGTCCGCCCGGCGCATCACCCGCGACACGGATACGCCGCCGCCGACGTAGACGGCGCCGTCCGGCACCGCCTGCTGAAGGTCTTTGACGAACTCGGCGAGCAGCGGCACCGCCTCGGCGGCCGGCTGGCCGGAGGGGCGGTCGTCGGCCCGGTGGTCGAGCACTTCGCCGCCCAGCCCCACCCGTGCCACGCGCAGCTGGTCGACCTCGATGCTGAACGCGTACGCGTACACCCGCTCGGACTCCGGCCGGACGACCAGCGATGGTCGCCCGGCCCGGCCCGTCTCCCGGGGCGCCGCCTCCGTCACCAGGCCGACGCCGGCCAGGTCGGCGGTGAGCGCCCCGATGGTGCTGCGGTTGAGACCCAGCTCGGAGGTGAGCTCGGCGCGCGAGGTCGGACCGTGGATGTGCACGTACCGAAGGAGCGCACCGAGGTTCTGCCGGCGCACCTCCTCCTGGCTTGGTCCCGTGCGCATCCGTTGCCCAGCCTCCCCGATGATGAACGGCGTTACCTGATGCCGGTGGCCGCCGCCCGCCGCCGGGAAAGAGCGTCCACGCCGGCCGCCAGCAGCAGCACGGAGCCGGTGAAGACGAACTTTTGCCCGGAGCTGAGCTCCATGAGGCCCATGCCATTGTCGATCACGGCGATCACCGCGCCGCCGAGGACGGCGTCCATCACGCGGCCCTTGCCGCCGATCGCCGCCATGAACGAGCAGATCACGAAGACCGAGATGCGAATCCGGTCCACGTTGATGCCGGCCCGGCGGGCGGCCTCCCGGTTGCCGCCGACCGCGTAGATGTGCCGGCCGTACGCGGTGCGCCGCAGCACGAACGTCCAGACGATCAGCAGGATCCCGATGATCGGCACGACAATCGGCACGCCCTTGAGCGAGTTGATCACGGGGTTGATGCTGCGCTCGAGGTTGAGGAAGTACACCGAGCCACCGAGGATCAGCACGAGCCCGGCGATCCGGGCGAGTGGGATCGCGATCGGCTCGACGACCAGCCCGCGTGCCTGCCGCCGGCTGTGGCTCAGCAGCTGTACCGCCGCGTAGCCGCCGCCGGCCAGCGCCACGAGAGCCCAGCCCAGCCACGGTGGCATGTTGTTGTTTTCGATGGCGACGATCACGTCGTCGCCGATCGAGATGTTGGTGCCGCCCTTGATCAGCAGCAGCACGGTGCCCTGGAACGCGAGGAACGCGGCCAGTGTCACCACGAACGACGGTATGCCGACTTTCGCGACCAGGAATCCGAGTACCAGACCGATCACAACGCCGGTCGCGAGGGCCGCGAGGACCGCGACGTACCACGGGTAACCGTGCACGGCGACGACCTGCGCCAGCACCGCGGCGCAGACGCCGGCGGCGAAGCCGGCCGAAAGATCGATCTCGCCCAGCAGCAGGACGAACACCAACCCCATCGCGATCACCGCGACCCCGGCGCCCTGGGTGAACAGGTTGGCGAAGTTGCGCTCCGAGAAGAACGCCGGACGCATGAGGCCGAAGAACACGCAGAGCACGACCAAGCCGAGCACGGCCGGCAGCGCGCCCAGGTCACCGCCGCGGATGCGGGCGATGTAGTCCCGGACGATGCTCGTCACCGTGGGCTTCGGCGTCACGGCCGCCGGTTCGATGTGTTGCGCCGTGATGGTCATTCCTTAGCTCCCGGGATGGTCGGGTCCATGAGCTCGGCACCGTTGTCCGCCGGGGGCAGGCCGAGGTTGCCGCTGCGGCCGGCGGTGATCAGCTCGACCACCTGGGCATGGGTCACGTCGGTCGTGCGCAGCTGCGCGACCATGCGGCCGAGGAAAAGGGCCGCGATGTTGTCCGAGACCGCGAAGACGTCGTTCATGTTGTGCGAGATCAGCACGACGGCGAGTCCGTTGTCGGCCAGGCGGCGGACCAGCTCGAGCACCTGGGCGGTCTGCGCCACGCCGAGCGCGGCGGTCGGCTCGTCCAGGATGACCAGCTTGCTGTTCCACAGCACGGCCTTGGCGATCGCCACCGTCTGCCGCTGGCCACCGGAGAGGCTGGCGACGAGCTGGCGGAGTGACTTCACCGTGCGCACCGAGAGACCGGCCAGGGTCTGTGCGGCCATCTGCTCCATGGTCGGCTCGTCCAGCACCAGGCCGGAGCGCTTTTCCCGCCCAAGGAACATGTTCTGCACGATGTCGAGGTTGTCGCAGAGCGCCAGGTCCTGGTAAACGACCTCGATGCCGAGCGCGGCGGCGTCCCGCGGGCCATGGATGGTGACCGGGTTGCCCTCGAAGAGGAACTCGCCCTCGTCGCTCGTATAAATCCCGCTGATGCACTTGATCAGCGTCGACTTGCCGGCGCCGTTGTCACCGACGAGCGCGGTGACCTCGCCGGGCGGTACGGAAAAATCCACGTCTTGCAGGACCTGTACGGGGCCGAACCGCTTCACGATCCCGCGCGCTTCCAGCAGCGGTGTCACGCCATCTCCTTAGCGTTGATCTAGGGCACACCGGCGCGCAACCAAATCGGTTGGCGCCGATATGCCCTAGATCGACCGTATCTCAGGTCAGCTGATGCCGGCCGCTGTGCATGCGGCGGCGAAGCTGCCCGTGCACAGCTCTTCCTTGGTGACGAAGCCGTCCGCGACGACGTCCTTCACGTTTTCCTTGGTGATCGCTACCGGAGTCAGCAGCACCGACGGCACGTCCCGGCCGCCCTCGGGGTCCTTGACCGTCTGCGAGGTGGTCTTCTGCTCGCCCTTGGCCAGGCCGATCGCCAGCTCGGCGGCCGCGTCGGCCTCCTGCTTGATCGCCTTGTAGACGGTCATGCACTGGTCGCCCGCGAGGATGTTCTGGAGGCCCTGCACGGTGGCGTCCTGGCCGGTCACCGGGACCTTGCCGTTCAGCTTGTCCTTCTTGAGGACGGAGATCACCGCGTTGCCGAGGCCGTCGTTGGCGGCCAGCACACCGTTGATCTTGCCGCCGGTCTGGGTCACCATCTGCTCGAAGATCGTGCCGGCCTGGGTGTTGTCCCAGTCGGGCACCCACTGGTCCGGGCCCTTCTGGTATTCGCCGGAGTCATACTTCGGCTTGAGGACCGAGTCGTAGCCCTCCTTGAAGAGGGTGGCGTTGTTGTCGGTCTGCGAGCCGTTGAGCTCGGCCACGACCGGCTTCTGCACCTTCATGTCGGTGAGGCACTTGACGAGGCCCTCGCCCTGGAGCTTGCCGACGGCCACGTTGTCGAAGCTGACGTAGTAGGAGGCGGAGCCGCCGAGCGTCAGCCGGTCGTAGTCGATCGTGGCGACACCCTGCGACTTGGCCTTGTCGAGGACCGCCTTGCCGGTGCCGGAGTCGAGGTTGACGATCATCAGGACGGTGGCCCCATTGGTGATCATCTGGTCGGCCAGGGTCTGGAAGGTGTTCTTGTCACCCTGGGCGTTCTGGATGTCGTACTGAACCCCCGCGGCCTTGAAGGCCTCTTCGAGGTACTTGCGGTCGGCCGTCTCCCAGCGGACGGAAGACTTGCTGTCCGGCAGGATCACACCGATCTTGGGGGTCTTGCCGCCGCCGTTGTTGCCAGAGCCGGTGTCACTGCCGGAGTCGTCGCCACACGCGGCGAGCGACCCTACTGCCAACAGGCTGGCGGCAGCGATGGAGAGGATCCCTTTGCGCATTGCATGGGCCCTTTCATCGAAATGTGGGTTTGGTGGGTGTTTCGCGCGTCGAGGCGCGATGAGCGTCGTGGGCACGTACTTTTGTTGTGCCCGGCAACGTATTGCGGCACGGAGCGATCGCACAAGACCACCGACGCCACGAGTTTGTTGGCGGCGATAACAATTCAGCAACGCGATCGACATGTGCCCGTTCGTGGATCATGTCCGACTCGATCATCAGCCACTTTAACCCCGGTATCGGGGCAAAAAGGGCGAATCGCTCAGCTGCCGATGGCGGCGAGTGTCGCGGCGGTGAGGCGCACCAGGTCGCGCGGCGACAGCTCTACCTGGAGTCCTCGACGACCTGCCGATACGTAGATCGTGTCGTGATCGGCGGCGGTCGCGTCGACGACGGTCGGCAGGCGCTTGCGCTGCCCGAGCGGGCTGATCCCGCCGCGCACGTACCCGGTGGTCCGCTCGGCCAACGCCCGGTCGGCCAGCACCGCCCGCTTGCCGCCGGCGGCCGCTGCGAGCGCCTTGAGGTCAAGGTCGCCGGTGACCGGCACGACCGCCACGGTCAGGGCGCCGTCGACCTCGGTGACCAAGGTCTTGAAGACCCGCTCCGCCGGCACCCCCAGCACGGCCGCGACCTCGGCGCCGTAGTTGGGCGAGTCGGGCGACACCGAGTACGGATGCGTGGTGTGGGCGACCTTCTGCTTCGTGAGGAGCGACGTCGCCGGGGTGCCTTGGCCTGCCACGACTGCGAAGACTACCGCCGCTCCTCGACAGCGCCCGCGATCTGCCGCACGGTCCGGTCCGGATGGCGCAGCACGTCGTCCGCGGTGAACCGCAGGACCCGCCAGCCCACGGCGCGTAGCTGCGGAGGCACATGCGGTGGCCCGCCATGGCCAAGGATGCTGCCCCCTTGCTCAGCGGTACCACAAGTACGTTATGGCGGCGCTATGAGGTACTCGTGGTACCGCTGAGCGTGGAGCAGATCAGGGCGGTGGGTGCGCCGGCCACCCGGGTCAGCACGAGCGTGGCCGCCGCCGGGCCGGACAGGCGCAAGTCGCGGCGGAGTCGCTCCGGCTCCAGCGCCGAGCCGCGCTTCATGATTTCCAGGCGGCCGACGCCCCGCTCACGAAGGAGTGCCCTCAGTCGCTTCAGCGAAAAGGGCAGCACCTCTTCGACCGCGAAGCGGCGGGCGTACGGAGTCGCGACCGCCGAGTCCGCGTAGACGTAGGCGATTTCCGGGTCGGCCAGATGACCGCCCACCGTGGCGGCGAACTCCGCGACGAGGTGCGCCCGGACCACCGCGCCGTCGGGGTCGTAGAGGTAAGGCCGCACGCCGCCCACCGGCGCCCTCGCCAGGCCAGAGCCGGTCAGCTCCGCCGCGCCGGCCAACTCTGCGGGGCGGGGCAGCTCCGCGGCGCCCAGCAGCGCCGCGCGGCGGGGCACCTCCGCGAGCGGGCCGCACCAGAAGGCGGCCTCCACCACCTCGCCCCGCACGCTCACCCACTCCGCCTCCGCGCCCCGAGGTATCAGGGCGTGGTCTATCCCGGGCGCGAGCTTGAGCACGGTGCGCGGGACCCGCTCGGGGAGGGAGGTGACGAAGTCCCACGGCGGCGAGTAGGCCTTCGGATCGAAGACCCGCCGCCCGTCCCGCCGCCGGGCCGGGTCGCAGAAGACCGCGTCCACATCGGACAGGTCGGCCGCGGTGGCGTCACCGTGTCTCACGCGGATCCCGTCGAGCCCCAGGACTTCCGCGTTGGCGGCGGCTATCGCCGCGGTGCTCGGGTCGGCTTCCAGCGCGTACACGACGATGCCGGCACGGGCGGCGGCGATCGCGTCCGCGCCGATGCCGCAGCCCAGGTCGGCGAGTGTGCGCACCCCGGCGGCGCGCAACCGCGCGGCGCGGCGCTCGGCCACCGCGGACCGCGTCGCCTGCTCCAACCCCGCGCGCGTGAAGAACATGCGGCCAGCGTCGACACCGAACTTGGCCACCGCGCGCCGCCGCAGCTCGGCCTGCGTGAGCGCGGCGGCGGCCAGGTCGGCGGGCACGCCGGCACCACGGAGCGCGGCCGCCGCGGCCAGCGGGTCACCGCCGGCCAGCTCGGCCGCCGCCGCGAGGGCTTTCACCCCTTCCGGGGTACGCAGCGCGGCGAGCTGGTCGGGATGCACCGCCCGATTGTCGGCCCCGCCCGGCCGCCGGTCGTCAGCGGGCCGTGCTCGCCGGATCAGTGTGCGGTGGGCTCGACCACGCAGTCGGGGCCGGGGAAGACCAGGCTTTCGTGGCCGTCTGGGAAGCGGACGAGGTAGGGCGGATGGCCGTCGGCCCCGCGGACCTCGACGATCTCGGCGATCCGATCGCGGGCGCCGACCGTATTGCTGTGCACGTGCAAGCGGTCACCAACTGTGGCCTGCATGTCATCGCCTCCGCGCGAATGGGCTGCGGGGTACTCCCTCTGACGATCCCGCAAAACCTTCCGGCGCGCCATCGGTTCGGGGCACGCTGGCACTCTCCTTGACGGAGTGCTAGCGGCCGGCATAACCTGCGGGTTAGCACTCTCAAACCGAGGGTGCTAGCTCTCGGGCACGCCGGCACCCGCGACGACGGCATCGCCCGGTGGCATGAGGCAGCAGTATGACCGCCGTCCGGAGCGATCCGGGTGGCTACCAGACCAGTACCCCAGGAGGGTATGCCCGTGACTACCGCGACCAAGGTTGCGATCAAGCCGCTCGAGGACCGGATTCTGGTCCAGGCAAATGAGGCTGAGACCACCACGGCGTCGGGCATCGTGATTCCCGACACCGCCAAGGAGAAGCCGCAGGAGGGCACCGTCCTCGCTGTCGGCCCCGGCCGCGTCGACGACAAGGGCAACCGGATCCCGGTTGACGTGAAGGTCGGCGACACGGTCATCTACTCGAAGTACGGTGGCACCGAGGTCAAGTACGCCGGTGAGGAGTACCTGGTGCTCTCCGCCCGCGACGTCCTCGCCGTCATCGAGAAGTGACTGACTGAACGCTGATACGCCCCGGGCCGGAACCACGGTCCGGGGCGTACTGCCTGAAGGGACTTACATGGCGAAGATCCTGAGTTTCTCGGATGACGCCCGGCACCAGCTCGAGCACGGCGTCAACGCGCTGGCGGACGCGGTCAAGGTCACTCTCGGTCCGCGCGGGCGCAACGTCGTGCTGGACAAGAAGTTCGGCGCCCCGACGATCACAAACGACGGCGTGACGATCGCCAAGGAGATCGAGCTCGCCAACCCCTACGAAAACCTCGGCGCGCAGCTGGTCAAGGAGGTGGCGACCAAGACCAACGACGTCGCCGGCGACGGCACCACCACCGCCACCGTGCTCGCCCAGGCCATGGTGCGCGAGGGCCTGCGCAACGTTGCCGCCGGCGCCAACCCGGCCGGCCTCAAGCGGGGCATCGACGCCGCGGCCGAGGCCGTGTCGAAGGCGCTGCTGGAGAAGGCGGTCGAGGTCGCCGACAAGAAGTCGATCGCGCACGTCGCCACGATCTCGGCCCAGGACGCCACCATCGGTGACCTGATCGCCGAGGCGATGGAGAAGGTCGGCCGCGACGGCGTCATCACCGTCGAGGAAGGCTCCACCCTCGCGACCGAGCTCGAGGTCACCGAGGGCCTCCAGTTCGACAAGGGCTTCGTGTCACCGCACTTCGTGACCGACCCGGACGCGCAGGAGGCGGTGCTCGAAGACGCCTACGTGCTGATCACCACGCAGAAGATCTCCGCGGTCGAGGAGCTGCTGCCGCTGCTGGAGAAGGTGCTCCAGGCCAGCAAGCCGCTCCTGATCATCGCGGAAGACGTCGAGGGGCAGGCGCTGGCCACGCTGGTGGTCAACGCGATCCGCAAGACGTTCAAGGTCTGCGCGGTCAAGGCGCCCGGCTTCGGCGACCGCCGCAAGGCGATGCTCCAGGACATGGCCATCCTCACCGGCGGTGAGGTGGTCGCGCCCGAGCTCGGCTACAAGCTCGACTCGGTCGGCCTGGAGGTGCTCGGCTCGGCCCGGCGCATCGTCGTCGACAAGGACAACACCACGATCATCGAGGGCGGCGGCAACGACGTCGAGGTCGCCGACCGGGTCTCGCAGATCCGCAAGGAGATCGAGGCCTCGGACTCCGACTGGGACCGGGAGAAGCTCGCCGAGCGGCTGGCCAAGCTCTCCGGCGGCATCGCGGTGATCAAGGCCGGCGGCGCGACCGAGGTCGAGCTCAAGGAGCGCAAGCACCGCATCGAGGACGCCATCTCGGCGACCAAGGCCGCGGTCGAGGAGGGCACCGTGCCGGGCGGCGGCGCCGCGCTGGTGCAGGTGGCCGCGACCCTCGACGGCGGGCTGGGCCACACCGGCGACGAGGCGACCGGCGTGTCGATCGTCCGCAAGGCGCTCGACGAGCCGCTGCGCTGGATCGCGCAGAACGCCGGCCACGACGGCTACGTCGTGGTGAACAAGGTGCGCGCCAACGACTGGGGCTTCGGCCTCGACGCGGCCATCGGCGACTACGTCGACCTGGCCGGATCCGGCATCATCGACCCGGTCAAGGTGACCCGCAACGCGGTCACCAACGCGGCGTCGATCGCCGGTCTCCTGCTCACCACGGAGAGCCTGATCGTGGAAAAGCCGGAGAAGCCCGAGCCGGCACCCGCCGGTGGCCACGGCCACGGCCACGGTCACCAGCACGGACCCGGGTTCTAGCTCGCGTTTGACGGGGGCGCTCCTTCGGGAGCGCCCCTTCTCATTACAGGCGCCTTACGGCGCTGCTCGCCGGGGCATCCGGCGCGGCACACTTGGGCCCATGCGAAATGGCGTGCGCGGTGCGTTGGCGGGGATCGCCGCCGCCGCGGTGGCCCTCGGGCTGGCGGAGTTCGTCGCGGTGTTCACCGGCGCCCGCTCGGCCCCGCTCGTGGCGGTCGGCGGGTTTGTCGTAGATCACGTGCCCGAACCGCTCAAGCAGTTCGCGATCGACACCTTCGGCACCCACGACAAGACCGCCCTCCTGACCGGCACGGTGGTGCTGCTCGCCGCGTTCGCCGCGCTTATCGGCTGGCTCAGCCTCCGCAATATCTGGTACGGCGTGGCCGGCATCGCCCTCTTCGGCGTGATCGGTGTCGCGGCGGCGCTGACCAGGCCGGACGCCGGTGCGGAGGCGGCGGTGCCGTCCGTGCTCGGCGCGGCGGTGGCCGGTGTCGTGCTGTGGCGGCTGGTCCCACCGCGCTCATCCGCCGAGCCCGCCGAGATGGACTCCGCCGACCGCCGGCGCTTTCTCACCCAGGCCGCCGTCGTGGCCGGCGCGGCCGCCGCGAGCGGGCTCGCTGGGCGCTGGCTGGCCACCCGCCGCACCGTCTCGGAGGCGCGCAGGGCGGTGCGGCTGCCCGCGCCGGCCAGTCCCGCGCCGGCCGTGCCCGCCGGGTCGGATCTCGAGATCACCCAGCTCGCGCCGTACGTCACCTCGAACCGGGCCTTCTACCGCATCGACACCGCGCTCGTGCTGCCGCAGGTCGACCCGGACTCGTGGACGCTGAAGATCCACGGCCGGGTGCGCAACCCGATCACGCTCACCTTCGAGCAGTTGCTGGCCCGGCCCATGGTCGAGCGGTACGTCACGCTCGCCTGCGTTTCCAACGAGGTGGGCGGCGACCTGATCGGCAACGCGCGCTGGCTCGGCGTACCGCTGAAGGACCTGCTCGACGAGGCCGGCCCGCTCGACGGCGCGGACCAGGTCGTGGGCCGCTCGGCCGACGGCTGGACCTGCGGTACACCCACCGCCGTGCTCCGCGACGGCCGCGACGCGCTGCTGGCCGTCGGCATGAACGGCGAGCCGCTCCCCATCCAGCACGGCTTCCCGGCGCGGATGGTGGTGCCGGGGCTCTACGGGTACGTGTCCGCGTGCAAGTGGATCGTGGAGATGGAGCTGACCAGCTTCGCCGACTTCGACGCGTACTGGATTCCGCGCGGCTGGTCGCAGCAGGCGCCGATCAAGACCCAGTCCCGGATCGACGCGCCCCGCTCACGCAACAACCTCACCGCCGGCGCCGTCACGGTGGCCGGGGTCGCGTGGGCGCAACACCGCGGCATCCGCAAGGTGGAGGTACGCGTCGACGGCGGGCCGTGGCAGGAGGCCACGCTGGCCCGCACGGTGTCGATCGACACGTGGGTGCAGTGGTCGTGGCGATGGGACGCGACACGGGGCATGCACCGCCTACAGGTACGCGCCACCGACGCGACCGGAGCGGTGCAGCCGGAGGAGGAGCGGCCGCCGGACCCGGACGGTGCTACCGGGTGGCACTCGGTTGACGTTGAGGTGGGATAACCGACGGCACGGACTTGTGCGGCTTGCCCAGCCGCGCTTCGAGCCGGGTCACGTCGACGCGGCTCTGGTGGCGGTCGGCCAGGTCTTCCCAGCCCACCGCGAGCAGCCGCAGCCGCTCGGACTCGCTGAAGCCGCCCCACACGCCGTACGGCTCCCGTACCGACAGCGCGTGCGCGGCACACTCCGGGCGTACCGGGCAGGAGTGGCAGAACGACTTCGCCTTCGCCTCACGACGGTTGCGCGAGGAACCGCGCTCACCGTCGGGGTGGAAAAACTGCGCGCTGTCTCTACCCCGGCAGGCGCCAAGCCGCTGCCAGTCCCAGATGTCAGAGATGGGACCGGGCAATCTGCTCACGTTGGACATCGACACTCCTCCCACGAGGCGCTCCGGCCACGCGAATCACGGATTACCCGCCCGCGCGCGTAGGGAAACCGGCGTGTCTACTGTCGGGAACTTTCAACTTCTTTCGTCCGAAAGCCCGTAATGATCAGTTGCTTCCGTGGTCTCCTCCTCAGAGGAAGAGGAGGATCACAGTGCGTACCGTCCTCGTGTGTGTCCGGACACCGCTCGCGGCCCAGACCGTCGCGTCCGCCGCCGCCCGTCTCGGGATGAGCGGCGCCGTGCGAACGGCCGTGTCGGAGACCGAAGCCTTAATGCGGTTGGCCGAGCGCCCCGCCGACATAATCCTCGCGGATACCGCGCTGACCCGGCGGGACAGCGTCGGCTTCACCCGGCGGGCCTTAGTACGGGCGCCCGGGGCGGTGATCATCCTCTTTGGCGCCGAAGATCCCCGCGTGGCGGCAGCCACGATCGCCGCCGGCGCCCGTGGCGTGCTCCGCGGCGGTGGTGACCACGACCTGGTGAGCATCGTCGCCAAGGCGCTGCTGCTCTGCCTGCCCGAGCCGGCCCGACCAGCCGCCACCCGTCCCGCCGTGTCACGGTCCGGCGAAGCGGTGGCCGTGGCTGGCGAACCCCCTGCCGACCAGGCGATACCCGCCGCGGGCGCCCCCGCCGCCCGCCCCACCAACGGCCCGCTCTCGCGCACCCAGCCACCGCCCTCGATGGTGCCGGTGCAGCGCGGTGACCAGCTCGACGTAGGCCCCGGCGGCCCCGGCCGGCCGCCCGGTGGCAGCCCCAACACCGGCCCGAGCTGGCGGGTCGGCCCGCGCGCCGGCGACCGGCCCGAGGTGGTGGCTCGGCGCATGACGCTCACCGAGCGCGAGCTCCAGGTGCTGCGCGGCATGGCCGACGGCAAGAGCAACGCCGAGATCGGGCGCGAGCTCTTCGTCTCCGAAGACACGGTCAAGACCCACGCCCGGCGGTTGTTTCGCAAGCTGGGCGCGCGCGACCGCGCCCACGCCGTGGCGGCCGGGTTTCGCGCCGGCCTGGTCGCCTAGCCCCTAGTCTTCGTCGGTGCCCTCGGAGAGGGTGTCGTGCACGCCGTCGGCGTACCCCCGGGCGTACTCCCAGGTCACGTAGTGGTCTGGATCCGGGTCGTACGCCGGCTCGTGCACCCTCGGGCGGCCCGAGTTGAGCAGATGGCGCAGGTTGCCCCGGAGCAGGTCCCAGTCGAAGTAGTGCGGCTCGTGGCAGTCTTCGCACTCGATCACGAGCCCGCGGATGCCGATGGGGCTCAGCAGAGCCTGGTAGATCTCGAGGTCGGCCAGGTCCTCCAGCACGTCCTGCCGCTCCGCGTCGGACAGCGGGTCGAGCTGGGGGTCCTCACCGAGGTCCTCCAGGCCCGCGGACGGGTCAGCGGGATCGCCGTTGAACGGGTCGATCGGCTCGTCGTGCTGCACCCCTCCACCGTAGTCGCAACCCAGCTCTCCGCGTGTGCCGCGCATGCTGAGTTGTGCGAGCTTGCGAGCACAACCATCAGGCTCAGTGATGACACGCGGCGCTGGCCGCACGATCAGACGGCGTCGTAACCCGACGAGCCGCAGGTAGGCGCGGAGGGGCGGACCGGGCGATGGGTACGATGAACCATCGTGCCACCGAGAGGACCCAATTGTGGATAACCTGCCTTCCGCCGAGGCTGTGCCGATCGGGCTGACGTTCGACGACGTGCTGCTCCAGCCCGCCGAATCCGAGATCATCCCGAGCCGGGTGCACACCGCTACCCAGGTGAGTCGCAACGTCAGCGTGGCAATCCCGCTGATGTCGAGTCCCATGGACACGGTGACCGAAGCGCGGATGGCGATCGCGATGGCGCGTCAGGGCGGTCTGGGCGTGCTCCACCGCAACCTCTCGATCGAAGACCAGGCGCTCCAGGTCGACCAGGTCAAGCGCTCCGAGGCGGGCATGGTGACCAACCCGATCACGTGCAGCCCGGACGACACGCTCCGCGACGTCGACGCCCTTTGCGGCCGATACCGGATCTCCGGCGTGCCGGTCACCGACGCCAACGGCACGTTGCTCGGCATCGTCACCAACCGCGACATGCGTTTCGTGACCGACGGCGGCACGCCGGTCCACGAGATCATGACCCGGATGCCGCTGGTCACCGCGCGGGTCGGGGTCTCCAAGGACGAGGCACTCGCCCTGCTGCGCCAGCACAAGGTGGAAAAGCTGCCGATCGTCGACGACGGCGGCCGGCTGCGCGGGCTGATCACGGTAAAGGACTTCACCAAGAGCGAGCAGTACCCGGACGCCACCAAGGACCCGGCCGGCCGGCTGCGCGTGGCCGCCGCGGTCGGCGTGGGCGAAGACGCGTACAAGCGGGCCCGGACTCTCGTCGAGGCCGCCGTCGACGTGCTGATCGTCGACACGGCACACGGTCACCAGCGCGCGGTGCTGGAGATGGTCGCCCGGCTGAAGAAGGACACCACGGTCGACGTGGTCGGTGGCAACGTGGCGACGTTCGCGGGTGCGAAGGCGCTGGTCGACGCCGGTGCCGACGCGGTCAAGGTCGGCGTGGGGCCGGGCGCGATCTGCACCACGCGGGTGGTGGCCGGTGTCGGCGTGCCGCAGATCACCGCGGTGATGGAGGCCACCCGGGCCTGCCGTCCGTCCGGCGTTCCGGTGATCGCGGACGGCGGCATCCAGTACTCCGGGGACATCGCCAAGGCCCTGGTGGCCGGCGCCGACACGGTAATGCTCGGCAGCCTCCTCGCCGGCTGCGAGGAGAGCCCGGGCGAGCTGCTGTTCATCAACGGCAAGCAGTTCAAGGCATACCGGGGGATGGGGTCGCTCGGCGCGATGCAGTCGCGCGGGCAGGCCCGGTCCTACTCCAAGGACCGCTACTTCCAGGACGACGTGCTCAGCGAGGAAAAGCTGGTGCCCGAGGGCGTCGAGGGCCAGGTGCCCTACCGCGGGCCGCTGTCGCAGGTCGCCCACCAGCTGATCGGCGGCCTCCGGCTGGCCATGGGATACGTCGGCGCGGAGAGCATCCCCGAGCTACACAGTCGCGGTCAGCTCATCCGGATCACCGCGGCCGGGCTCAAGGAGAGCCACCCGCACGACATCCAGATGACCGTCGAGGCGCCCAACTACCACACGCGATAGGAGCGACCCGTGCGTGACGTGGTGGAGATCGGGTTGGGTAAGACCGCGCAGCGCGGATACCACCTCGACGATATTGCGATCGTGCCGAGCCGCCGCACGCGGGACGTCGACGACGTGTCCACGGGCTGGCAGCTCGACGCGTACCCGTTTGACATCCCGTGCGTGGCCCACCCCTCCGACGCCACCATGAGCCCGGCGACGGCCGTGGCCCTCGGGCGCCTCGGCGGCCTCGGCGTGCTCAATGTCGAGGGCCTGTGGACCCGCTACGAAGACCCGACGAAGGTCCTCGAAGAGCTCGCCTCGCTCGACGAGGACGCACCCGCGACGCGGCGCCTCCAGGAGGCGTACGCCGAGCCGATCCGCCCCGAGCTGATCGCCGAGCGCGTGCGTGCGATCCGCGAGGGTGGGGTGACCGTCGCCGTGCGGGTCTCGCCGCAGCACACGCTCGCGCTCGCCCCGGTGATCCTCGATGCCGGAGTCGACATCCTGGTCATCCAGGGCACGCTCGTCTCCGCCGAGCACGTCTCCACCACGGACGAGCCGCTCAACCTCAAGGAGTTCATCGCCGACCTCGACCTGCCGGTGATCGCGGGTGGCTGCACCGACTACAAGACGGCGCTGCACCTCATGCGCACCGGCGCGGCCGGCGTGATCGTGGGCGTGGGCGCCGACGAGTGGTCCACGACCGACACCGTGCTGGGCATCCGGGTGCCGATGGCCACCGCGATCGCCGACGCGGCGGCCGCCCGCCGCGACTACCTCGACGAGACCGGTGGCCGCTACGTGCACCTGATCGCCGACGGCGACATCCAGACATCGGGCGACATCGCCAAGGCGCTCGGCTGCGGCGCCGACGCGGTGATGCTCGGCGAGCCGCTCTCGCTCAGCGAGGAGGCGCCGGGGATGGGCGCGTGGTGGCACTCGGCCGCCAGCCACCCCAACCTGCCGCGCGGGGCGTTCGGGGTGGCCGACGAGCCGCTCGGCAGCCTGGAAAAGGTGCTGTACGGGCCGGCCGACGCGCCGGACGGGCAGCTCAACCTCTTCGGCGGCCTCAAGCGGGCGATGGCCAAGTGCGGCTACCGCGACGTCAAGGAGTTCCAGCGGGTCGGCCTGGTCCTCGACAGGTAGCGATATCGTCGCGGCGCCTGCCCGCGACGAGACGATGGACTTTCTTGTCGCTTTCGGCGCGAGAGAGGACGCTCCCTACGTGAATCGCAGGATCCTGGCCGCCGCGGCCGTCGTAGCGCTGGCCGCCGGCGGCTGCACCGACTCCGCTCCCGAATCGCCGCCGAGTTCGCCTCAGGCGGCCAAGCGCGACTTCAAGCCGGGCGAGGACGGCGTCGGCGACCCGTACTTCCCGACGTACGGCAACGGCGGCTACGACGTGCGCCACTACAAGCTCGTCGTCAAGTACGACCCGAGCACCGACGAGCTCACCGGCACCGCCACGATCACGGCGGCCGCGACGGAAGACCTGTCCAGGTTCAACCTCGACTTCGTCGGCATGTCGGTCAGCTCGGTGAAGGTCGACGGCGCGGACGCCGAGGACAAGCGCGAAGACGCCGAGCTCGTCGTCACGCCGTCCGGCGGGATCGCCAAGGACGCCGAGTTCACCGTCGAGATCGGATACTCGGGCAAGCCGGTGCCGATCAAGAGCCCTGACTTCGGCGAAGGCGGGTTCCTGCACACCGACGACGGTGCGATCGCGCTCGGCCAGCCCGAGTCGGCCAGCACCTGGTTTCCGGTCAACGACCACCCGATCGACAAGGCCACGTACGACGTCGAGGCGACCGTGCCGGAAGGGCTGGCCGCGCTCAGCAACGGCGTGCCGGGCGGCGACGCCGACAGCGGCGGCTGGACCACCTGGAAGTGGTCGGAGAAGGTGCCGATGGCCAGCTACCTGGCGTTCCTGGTGATCGGCAAGTTTCGGGTGGAGACCGGCGAGCACAAGGGCAAGCCGGTGTTCACCGCCATCGACTCGAAGCTGAGACCGGGCAGCCCGGCCGACCAGGCGATGGCACAGACCACCGAGATCGCCGACTTCCTGGAGACCCAGTTCGGCCCGTACCCGTTCCAGGCGTACGGCGGCGTGGTGGTCGACGACGACCGCATCCGGTACGCGCTGGAGACCCAGTCGCGGCCGGTCTACGGGGGCCTGTTCTTCAAGCAGGGCCCGTTCACCGAGGTGGTCGCGCACGAGCTGGCCCACCAGTGGTTCGGCGACAGCGTCTCGGTCGCGCAGTGGCGGGACATCTGGCTCAACGAGGGCTTCGCCAGCTACGCCGAGTGGCTGTGGACCGAGGAGGAGGGCGGCCTCTCGGTGCAGGAGAGCTTCCAGCGCGAGTACGCCGACACCGACTGGAAGAACCCCACCGCCGACCCGGGCCGGGCGGGCCTCTTCGGCCGGGCGGTGTACAAGCGCGGCGCGCTGGCCGTGCACGCGCTGCGGCTGGAGGTCGGCGACACCGACTTCTTCCGCATCCTCAAGACGTGGACGGCGGAAAAGCGCAACGGCAACGTCACCACCGCCGACTTCATCACGGTCGCCGAGCGGGTCTCCGGCGAGTCGCTGGACCGCCTCTTCGACGCATGGCTGATCGGCCAGTCACCCCCGGAGATCCCCGGGTAGGGCGCGCTATTTCTTGGTTACCACGGCCGGGTGGGTGCGCAGGTACGCGTCCGCTCGGCCGGCCACCAGCGCGGGGAAGAACTTTCGGCCCTCCGCGGTGAGCTGCTCGCCCCGGTAGCCCGAGCCGCGCCCCACGCCGGCGCCGGGCAGCACCACAAGCTTCAGCCCTTCCGGGCGCAGGCCGCTGAGCGCGGACGCGTAGTCGAGTGCCGGCCGACCCCGCCCGTCGAAGGTCAGGGTCTTGCCGAGCGCGCGCAGCACCCGGTCGAACTCCAGCGGGTTGCGGGCGACGTCGAGGCTGAGCGCCTTGGCCAGGACCGCACGGACGAGCTGCTGGTGGTGCCGCTGCCGGGTGTAGTCGCCGCCGGGCAGGTAGCGCTGCCGCGAGAAGTCCAGCGCCTGCCAGCCGACCAGATGGCGCATGCCCACCTCGTACACCATCTGCGGGCCGCCGTAGCCGGCCGGCCCGCCGCCGGCCGAGCGGCCGCGCCCGTCCGGGCGCAGGTGTTGGGACGGGGTGCGCTGGTCGACGTAGATGTCCACCCCGCCCAGCGCGTCGACGAGCTTGCGGAAGCCGGTGAACGTCAGCACCGCACCCGCGTCGAACCGCTTGATCCCGGTGTACCGGCTGATCGTCTGGGCCAACAGCTGGAACCCCTGCGCCACGTCGGGCCTGGCGTCGCCCCGCCGGCTGCCGTTGCTCATCGCCTCGGTGAGCTTCGTGCGCCCGCCCCGGTACCTCGACTTGGGAAAGGCCGGGACGTCGACGAGCAGGTCGCGGGGGAGCGAGACCATGTACCCGGTCTTCAGCCCGCGCTCCACGTGCAGGATCGTCACCGCGTCGGCGTGCGGCTCCCAGGTCGGATCGTCCTCGCGCGTGTCCACGCCGACGATGAGCATGTTGAGCGGGCCGGTGATGTCGGCGCCGGGCGGTGGCGTGGGGCTGGGGGTTGCCGATGGAGACGGGCTGGCGGTGCCGAAGAGGTCGGCGGTGCCGATCTCGTACCGGTCGCGCAGCGCGTACCCCACCGCCACCGCGCCGCCACCCAGCAGCACGATCGCGGCCAGCGCCGCCGCGCCCAAGATGATCCATCGTCGCCGAGTCATAGAGTGGCATCGTGCCCGGTCGGTGCTCTGGTGTGCTAGCTACTGGTGAGTAATGATGGCTGATATGCGCTACGACGTCGTGGTGATCGGGTCTGGCTTCGGTGGGAGCGTGGCCGCGCTGCGGCTGGCCGAAAAGGGCTACTCGGTCGCTGTGCTGGAGGCGGGGCGGCGCTTCGCGGACAGCGAGTTTCCAGAGACCTCGTGGCGCACCCGGCGTTTTCTCTGGGCACCCAAGCTGGGCTGCTTCGGCATCCAGCGGATCACGCTGCTCCGCTCGGCGCGCGGCGAGGCCGGCGCGGGTGTGCTCGTGCTCTCCGGCGCCGGGGTGGGCGGCGGCTCGCTCAACTACGCCAACACGCTCTACGAGCCGATGCCACCGTTCTACGCCGACCCGCAGTGGCGCGACATCACCGACTGGCGCGCGGAGCTGGCCCCGCACTACGACCAGGCCAAGCGGATGCTCGGCGTCACCACGTACCCCCATGACACCGCCGCGGACCGGGCGATGCGCGCGGTGGCCGAGCGGATGGGTGTCGGGCACACGTTCCACTCCACGCCCGTCGGTGTCCACATCGGGCGGCCGGGTGAGCGGGTCGCCGACCCGTACTTCGGCGGTGCCGGGCCGGAGCGCACCGGCTGCCTGCACTGCGGGTCGTGCATGACCGGCTGCCGCCACGGCGCCAAGAACACGCTGGTGAAGAACTACCTCTGGCTCGCCGAGCGGCTCGGCGTCGAGGTGCACCCGCTGACCACGGCGGTCGCGGTGCGCCCGGCGGGATCGGGCTATAGCGTGGAGACGGCCCGCACCGGTGCGTGGTTCCGCCGTTCCCGGCGGGTCTTCGAGGCCGACCAGGTGGTGTTCGCCGCCGGCGCGCTCGGCACCCAGCGACTGCTGCACGCGATGAAGGCGTCCGGCACGCTGCCCCACCTCTCCGACCGGGTCGGCGCGCTCACCCGCACCAACTCCGAGGCGATCCTCGGCGCCGGCGTGCTGCGCCCGGACGCGCGCCGGCGCGGGCTCGACTTCACCGAGGGCGTGGCCATCACCAGCTCCTTCCACCCCGACGAGCACACGCACATCGAGCCCGTGCGCTACGGCCGCGGCTCGAACGTGATGGGGCTGCTCCAGTCCGCCCTCGTCGACGGCGGGCCGCGCCGCCCGCTGCGCTGGCTGGGCACGATCGCCGGCCGCCCGCTCACCTACCTGCGGCTGCTTTCGGTGCGCGACTGGTCCAGGCGCACGGTGATCGCGCTCGTCATGCAGTCGGTCGACAACTCGCTGACCACGCTGTACAAGCGCGGCAGGCTGCGCACGACCCAGGGCCACGGCGCGCCCAACCCGACCTGGATCCCGGCCGGCAACGAGGCGGTGCGACTGCTCGCCGAGGAGATCGGCGGCCTGCCCGGCGGCGCGGTGACCGACGCGTTCAACGTGCCCATGACCGCACACATCCTCGGCGGCGCGGCGATCGGCGCCACCCCGGAGGACGGCGTCGTGGACGCGTACCACCGGGTCTACGGCCATGCCGGCCTGCACGTGGTCGACGGCGCGGCGGTGACGGCCAACCTCGGCGTCAACCCGTCGCTCACGATCACGGCCCAGGCCGAGCGCGCCATGTCCTTCTGGCCCAACCGCGGCGGCATCGATCCCCGACCACCGCTCGGCTCGCCCTACGCGCGGATCGCCCCAGTGGCGCCCGCGACACCAGCCGTGCCGCCACACGCCCCGGCGGCACTGCGCCGGTAGGCTTCACGCACATGAGCGAGCGGAGCGAGCGAATCATCAAACTCAGCGCGTGGGGAGTCTCGTGCCCGCCCGCAGCGAAGCGAGGACGGGCATGAGCACACCGCGCCCGGTCCTGGTCGTCGACTTCGGGGCCCAGTACGCCCAGCTGATCGCCCGCCGGGTGCGCGAGGCGAAGGTCTACTCCGAGATCGTGCCGCACTCGATGCCGGTCGCCGAGATGCTGGCCAAAGACCCCGCCGCGATCATCCTGTCCGGCGGGCCCTCCAGCGTGTACGAGCCGGGCGCGCCGCAGATCGACGCCAAGCTTTTCGACGCGGGCGTGCCGGTCTTCGGCATCTGCTACGGGTTCCAGGCGATGGCGCAGGCGCTCGGCGGCACGGTGGCGCACACCGGCCGGCGTGAGTTCGGCGGCACGGCGCTCGCCGCCCGTCCCGAGGCCGGCGTGCTGCTGCGTGACCTGCCCGCCGAGCTGTCGGTGTGGATGAGCCACGGCGACTGCGTGACCGAGGCACCCACCGGGTTCACGGTCACCGCCGGGTCGCCGGGCGCGCCGGTGGCCGCCTTCGAAGACGTGGCCGGCCGGCGTGCCGGCGTGCAGTTCCACCCGGAGGTGGCGCACACGGCGCACGGGCAGGCGATGCTCACCCGTTTCCTGTACGACATCGCCGGCATCGAGCCGACCTGGACGATGGGCAACATCATCGACGACCAGGTGGCCGCGATCCGCGAGAAGGTGGGCGACAAGGAGGTCATCTGCGCGCTCTCCGGCGGCGTCGACAGCGCGGTGGCCGCCGCGCTCGTCCACAAGGCCGTCGGCGACCAGCTCACCTGCGTCTTCGTCGACCACGGGCTGCTGCGCGCGGGCGAGGCCGAGCAGGTCGAGCAGGATTACGTCGCGGCGACCGGCATCAAGCTCAAGGTGGTCGACGCGGCCGACCGTTTCCTCACGGCGCTCGACGGGGTCACCGACCCGGAAGACAAGCGCAAGATCATCGGGCGTGAGTTCATCCGGGTGTTCGAGGCCGCCGCGCGGGAGGTCGCGGCGGCGGGCGACGTGGAGTTCCTGGTGCAGGGGACGCTCTACCCCGACGTGGTGGAGTCCGGCGGCGGCACCGGCACCGCCAACATCAAGTCACATCACAACGTCGGCGGTCTGCCCGACGACCTCAAGTTTTCGCTGGTCGAGCCGCTGCGCACGCTCTTCAAAGACGAGGTGCGCCAGCTGGGCCTCTCGCTCGGCCTGCCCGAGGCGATGGTGTGGCGCCACCCATTCCCGGGGCCGGGGCTGGCCATCCGCATCATCGGCGCCGTCTCCGCCGACCGGCTTGCCGTGCTGCGCGCCGCCGATCTGATCGCCCGCGAGGAGCTCACCGCCGCGGGGCTCGACCGCGACGTCTGGCAGTTTCCGGTCGTGCTGCTCGCCGACGTGCGGTCGGTGGGCGTGCAGGGCGACGGCCGTACGTACGGCCATCCGATCGTCCTGCGCCCGGTCTCCAGCGAAGACGCCATGACGGCCGACTGGTCGCGCCTGCCGTACGAGGTGATCGCCAAGATCTCCACCCGCGTCACCAACGAGGTGCCCGAGGTAAACCGCGTGGTGCTGGACGTGACCAGCAAGCCCCCGGGCACGATCGAGTGGGAGTAGCTAGGCGCTCGGGCCGGTCGGCGGGTGCACCGGCCAGGCGGGCGCGTCCGCGGGCTCTTCCGGCATCAGAAACCACATCACCGGGTACGCGAGCGCGGCCACCCCGGCGGTGAGCAGCGCGGCCACCGCGAAGATGACGCGAACGAGCACCGGATCGACGTTGAAGTAACGGCCGAGGCCGCTCGCCACGCCCGCGATGATGCGGTCGGTGGTGGGCCGCCTGAGCTGCTTGTAGGGAGGGTTTTCGGTCATGTCTCAACGGTCCGCGCCGGGCCGCTCGGCGACCTCGGTGAGCGCCCGGATGACTACCCTGAAACGTCCCCGACGGGCTGACGTTACCTATCGAAAGGGATGGGGGCCGCGGGTGAGCACGACGGTGCTGGACCCGAATTCCGGTTTAGCCTTCTGTCAGGAATCTGACTGTGGTCATAGACTTGTCACCTCATTCGGGAAGAATGCCCCCCTGTGACCCCCGCGCTCGAGCCGCTCCGCAGGATCGCGGCCTATGCCGTCGTGTCCGATTCCGACGGTCAGGTGCTGCTCGTGCGCGCCTCCCCGCGCTCCGGCACGCCGGGCGTCTGGTCGCTGCCGGGCGGGGCGGTCGACCACGGTGAAGACCCCAACCACACGGTGGTCCGCGAGACCGCGGCCGAGACCGGCCTCTCGGTGAGCGTCACCGGGCTGCGCGACGTGCTGGCCGACATGCGGGCGCTGCCGCACCGCGGCATCACGATCCACACCGACCGGCTGATCTACAACGTGGCGGTGCGTGGCGGCACGCTCTGCGACCGCGTCGGCCAGCCCACCGACCTGGCCCGCTGGCACACGATCGACGCCGCGGGGAGGCTGCCGCTGCGGCCGTTCACGGCAAGCGCGCTGGGGCTCCCCGCCGCCGCGGTCGACGTGCGCCCCGACGAGGCACCCGACTTCCCCTCGTTCTACGCCGTGCCCGGGCCCGACGGGCTGCACCGGGCGCAGCGCTTCGCGGCGTACGCGGTGGCCACCGACCCCGCCGGCCGTGTGCTGCTCACCAAGGTCGCCGACGGCTACCCGGGCGCGGGCTGCTGGCACCTGCCCGGCGGCGGCACCGACTACGGAGAGCAGCCCGGCGCGGCGCTCATCCGCGAGCTGCTGGAAGAGACCGGGCAGCGCGGGCGGCTCGTCGAGCTGCTGGGCGTGGCGAGCCACCGCGACGCCGCCTCGCTCGGCCCGGAGGGCTACCCGATCGACTGGCACGGCGTGCGCGCGTTCTACCGCGTGGAGGTCGAGGCGCCGGCCCCGCCGAGCGTGGGCGACGTCGGCGGCTCCACGTCCGAGGCCCGCTGGTTCCGCCCCGACGAGCTGTACGCGCTGGCCGCACACGAGCTGACCGAGGTCACGGCCGAAGCCATGCGCGCGGCGCGCCTTTGAGACGGATCGCCGCCTACGGCGTCTGCCGGGACGGCGAGGGGCGAGTGCTGCTGGTCCGCGGTTCGTCGGCCGCCGACCTGCCGGGGGTCTGGCAGATTCCGGGCGGCGGCATCGACCACGGCGAGCACCCGGCCGACGCGGTGGTACGCGAGTTCGCCGAGGAGACCGGCCTCACCGTGACCGTCACCGGGCTGCGCGCCGTCGTCTCCGACGTGCTGTGGGACAAGCACACCGACCGCGTGGTCTACGACGTGGCCGTGCGTGGCGGCACACTGCGCGACGAGCCGGACGGCACCACCGACCTGGCGGCCTGGATCGCTCCGGCGGAGCTGCCCGGCCTGCCCCTGCTGCCGTTCTCGGCCGAGCTGCTCGGCCAGCCCCCGGAGCCGGTCACGGCCCCCGCGCGTGCCACCCCGCCGCCGGTGGACCCGCGACCGTCACAGGGTCAGCGGTTCGCGGCGTACGGGGTCGCCACCGACCCGGCCGGCCGCCTGCTGCTCACGCTGATCGCCGACGGGTACCCGGGCGCCGGAAAGTGGCACCTGCCCGGCGGCGGGACCGACCACGGCGAGCAGCCGGCCGCCGCGCTGCTGCGTGAGCTCGCCGAGGAGACCGACCAGGTCGGTCGGGTAACCGACCTGCTCGACGTGACCCACCACCGCAATCCGCGTGCGCTGGGCCCCGAGGGCTACCCGATCGACTGGCACGCCGTGCGGGCCACCTATCGGGTACGGGTCGACACGCCCACCGAGCCCCGTGTGACCGAGGCGGCCGGCGGGTCGACCGCGCGGGCGGCCTGGTGGAGCGTGGCCGAGGCGGCGCGGCTGCCGTTGACCGACGTCGCGGCTGCCGGGTTATCGCACCTGACGGCCGGTTTGGGCGGCACCGGCTAGAATATGTGGCTGCGTTCGTAGTCAGCGGCCCGCCAGGCACGCTGGCGAGGCTATCGCCAAGCCCATCCGGACTGTGCGATGGTGTAGGCCGCATGCGACCGGACGGCCGCCGAGGCGGCGGAGAGACCGATCCGGTCATGGAGGGATACGTGCCGAGAGCCCCTTGGCGCCGGCGTCGTGCGACGGACAGTCCACGCCCTGGAGGGCGCCGCTGGGCAGGGCGTTTGCGCCGCAGCGGCTCGTTCGCCCGGCAGGTCCTGCTGGTCCGCGTCGGCCGGCGCCGGCCGCAGTCGAGCGCAGGCTCCACGGTTGTCGTGCCGGCCCACTACGAGTCGGTGACCGACGACGAGATCGAGTCGCTTCTGCCGGTGAGCCCGGCTCCCGCGGGTGCGGCCGTCAGCGGCGGCCCGATCCCGCTCCTCCCTGGCGAGCACACGCCGGCCCGGCGGGCCATGTTCGCGCTGGTCAACGCCTGCACCCTTAGCAGCCTCACGCTCGGCCTGCTCGCCATCTTCCTGGCCATGCGCGGCGACGTGCGGGCCGGCGCCGTGTGCCTCGTCGCCTGCGTGGCGTTCGACGGCCTCGACGGCGCGCTCGCCCGCCGCTTCGGCGTGGTCAGCCCGTTCGGCGCGCAGATGGACTCGCTCGCCGACATGTGCTCGTTCGGCCTGGCCGCGCCCGTGGTGGTGTACGCGTCACTGGCCGGCACGGTGCCCACCGCGGCCGCCGCCGCCGGCTGCACGCTCGTCGCCGGATGCGCCGCGATCCGGCTGGCCCGCTTCAACGTCTCACCCAAGGACGGCCGCTTCTTCTGCGGCGTGCCCACCACGATGGTCGCGGCGGTGCTCGCCGTCGGGGTGCTCATCGAGCTGCCCCTGTCCGGTCCGGCCCAGCTGGCCGGCGTGGCACTGCTGGCGTTCGCGATGGTGTCCAGCTTCCCGTACGCCAAGATCGGCCGCCTGTTCCGGCTGCCACCGTGGCTCTGGCTGCTGCCGGTGGTCGGCGCGCTCGTCGACCCACGCCTGACCTTCGCCGCGATCGTGGTCGGCTACCTGCTCAGCGGCCCCGTGCTCTGGCTCCGCCACCGCCACGCCGCGTAGCGCCACAAGCTCGTCGAGGCCGGCTGGCCCCCGCACCAGCCGGCTTTGCCGATGATTCGCCCCGCGAGTGGTCGGCAGCGCGGAGACCTGCCGTGCTGCTCATCCCCCGTGGCGGCGAAGGGTCAGAGCCAGCGGGCGATCACCGAGGCGCCGCCCAGTACGCGGTCGCCGGGTGCAACCAGCGGCTCGGCGGCTTCGGCGGGCAGGTAGACGTCGGTCCGGGAGCCAAAGCGGATCAGGCCGAACCGCTCGCCCTTCGCCAGTAGTGCGCCCACCGGCGCGCGCTGCACGATCCGGCGTGCCACCAGCCCGGTGCGCTGGGCCACCACCACGGTGCCGCGGGCGGTGTCCAGCACCGTGTACGCCGCGACGTTGTGCTCGGCCTCCGGCCGCATGGCCGCGGCGAAGCCGCCGTCAGTGACGAAGTAGTCGACCACCCGGCCGGCCACCGGGGCGCGGTTGACGTGCACGTCGAACACCGACAGGAAGACCGCCACCCGCAGGAACTCGTCCGGCCCGAACCGGTCGTCGCGCATCCGCTCGACGGAGAGCACCTTGCCGTCGCTGGCCGCCACGACCGCCGACAGGTCTTCGGGCACGTCGCGCTGCGGGTCGCGGAAGAACGCGGCCACCGGCGCGGCGGCCAGGGCCGGCACCAGCCACAGCCGTGACTTGGGGCGGGCGACCCGGGTCAGCGCGGCCAGGCCGAGCGCGATGCCGGCGGCGGCCACGCCGTTGGAGTCGATGTGCATGGCGCGGCTCATCGGCACGCTCGACGGCCGGTACGCGGGCGCGAGGTGGCTGGCCAGTGCCGTCTCCGCGGTGGTGAAGCGCAGGCGGTGGACGCGCAGCGGCGGGTTGTTGCGCACCACGAGGTCGGAACCGACGCCGAAGAGCGCGGCCTGCCGGCCCAGCTCGGCGGCGGCGCTCCCGGTGAGCCCGGTGGCCACCGCCAGCACACCGCCCTCCACGAGGTACTTGGTGAGGCCCTCGATGGACGCCCGCGCCTCCTCGGCGGAGCCCTCCAGCGGCTCGGCGACGATCACGACGTGGGCCGGGTCGGCCTCGGCGAGCGAGTCCGCGACGCGTACCCGCTCGGTCACCCACCGGCTCTGCGCCGCGACGTGGTCGCGGAGGGCGCCCACCCCGGATGCCTCCGCCGGCACGACGGTGAGCGTGTCGCCGGGCAACATGCCCTCGATGGCGGCGGTCAGCACGGCGGAGCGGCCGTGCGCGCCGACCACGAGGCCGGTCTTCGGACCGTTGTGCCGGGCCAGCTCGGAGGCGAGGGTGCGGGCGGCGCGGGCGGCGGTGCGGGTCTGAGTCACGCGCCCAGCATAGGCGGCATTCCTTACGCCATCAGGGCGTCCCACATGTGTGAGACGCCCTGATGATCGTGATGGTCCGTCAGCCCGGGTTTTTGTCGCGCTTCGGTGCCTCGGGAGCCGATTCCGGAGCCGGGGCCGCGCTGACCGGCGGCAGGTAGGGCACCTGCGGGCCGGCCAGCAGCTCCCGCACGATGTCGGCGTGCAGCTCGGCGGGTAGGCCGCTGACCGGGACGAGCGCCGGCTCCGGCGCGGGCGGCTCGGCCGGCGGCGGTGGCTCACCCTTGCCGGAGCGGAGCGCGCCCATCAGCCCCAGCGCCCCGAGGAGGATGAGCGCGGTGGCCACGAACCACCCCACGGCCGGCAGCGGCAGGTGGAAAAGCTGGGCGATGAACCACCAGCCGGCGATGAAGAGGAATACCAGAGCGAACGTCAGGGAGACGCCATCGGTACGGTGCGGCTTCATCGGTGCACCTCCGCCGAGCCCGCGTTGACCTTGAGGGTGATGTTGAGCTTGCCGCCGCCCTCGCCGTCGGCACCGAGGTCGACGATGTCGGTGGGCGAGTTCTGGAAGCCGCTCGTCTTGCTGTCGAAGATGTCCGCGTCACCCGCGTTGACCTCGGCGCGCACGGTGGCGTCCACGTCGGGCGGCAGGATGACCTCGAGGTCGCCGAAGCTCAGGTGCACGCTCAGCACCTTGTCCTGGTCGGTGAAGTCCACCTTGGACAGGTCGAGCACCGCGTTGCCGAAGTTGTGCTCGTACCGCGTGGGCATGTCCTGCGCGCTGACCGGCTGCCAGTACTGGTCGCCACCGGTGGCCTGGTACTGGCCGACCTGTGACTCCGCGATCGTGGATATGCCGAGCGCGGCCGCGGCGATGAAGCCGAGCGCGATCAGCCAGCGGGCCCGGCCGAACCAGACCCCGACCAGCAGGCCGAGCGCGATCGTCAGGAGCACGCCGAAGAAGTACGTCGAGGGCTTGATGGGCATGACGTTGGCCAGATCGAACGCGGCCACCACGCCGAGCGCCACGAAGATCATCGAGAATGTCGCGGCGCCGAGCGGCGAGCGCTCCTTCGGTGGCTTGGGCGGCTTGGGCGGTGGCGCCGGCGGCCCGCTGTAGCTGGGCGGGTAGGGACCGGGTCCGCCGTACGGCCCGTGCGGGGCGAACGGCGGGCGGTAGCCACCCGGCGGGGGCCCGGGCGGTCCGGGCGGGCGGGGCGGTGCCGGCGGATACGGGCCCGACCGGTGCGGCGGGGGCGGCGACATCGGCGGCGGGCTTGGAGGCTGCATTGGCGGCACCGGAGGGTTCGGAGGCACCGGCGGATACGGCGCCGAGGGCGGGGGAGGGAAGGTGGCCGTCGACGGGTACGGCCCGGCGGCGGCCGGCGCGGGAGCGCCGGGACCGTGCGGCGGCGGGTACGGCGGAGGGGTCGGCTGCCATGGCCGCCCCGCCCCGAACGGCACCCCACCCCCGCCGGGTGCCGCCGGGGCGGAGCGGCCGGGCTTCCGGTTGAGCAGCAGTGCCCCACCGATGAGCGCCGCGGCGCCCAGCACCACCGCCCGGAAGCCGTCCGTCACGATCAGGCCGAACATCACCACGACCAGGATGCCGAGGATGATCACCATGATCGGTGACATGCTCGACCGGCCGCGGCCCAGCATCGACTCCACCGGCGAGGCCGTGTCGCCCTCGGCCGGGATGATGAGCCACGCGGCGAGGTAGACGAGGATGCCGATGCCGCCGAAGAAGCCCAGCACGGCGAGGAGCACCCGCCACAGCACCGGGTCGGTGTTGGTGGCCCGGGCGATCGCCGCGCACACACCGGCCACGTAGCGGCCCTGGCGTGGCCGGACCAGCCCGTACCGCGAAGTGAAGGCGGCGCCCGGCGGTGGCGGCGGCGGAGTGGCAGCGCCGGGAGGTGGCGGTGCCTGCCGGCCCGCGCCCGGCGGTGGCGGTGGTGGCGGCGGCGGAGTGGCCGCGCCGGGAGGTGGCGGCGCCTGCCGGCCCGCGCCCGGCGGCTCGGCCCCGACGGGCGTGTCCTTGAGCGTCGGGTCAGCCGCCCAGCGGTCGCCCGCCGGCACCTCGGCTGTGGGCTCGTCCGGCCGCACTTCGGCTGTCGGCTCGTCCGGCCGCACCTCGGCTGTGGGCTCGTCGCCCGCCGTGGAGGCGGCACCCGCCGAGGCTCCGGCCTCCGAAGGCGCGGGCGTCCCGGGCGAGGGCTTGGTCGTGTCGTCGCCCTCCGGTCGGCGGGCCTGGGCACCTTCATCCGTCATGTGTTCGATCCTCGCCGCTACCCCACCCGAACAGCCTCAGGCGGCAACCCTGACGCCACCCTGAGATCTTCGTGGCCAATGTCCGGGGCGTCCCCGTGGCCAGGGGCCTGTCCGGCGTGTGACGATCGGTGAACAGGCATCGAGCAGCGAGGGAGCAGAGCGATCGTCACCGTCGGGACCCAGCAGCCCCGCCTCACCCGCTCCCGCGACCAGCGGGTGGTCGCGGGTGTGGCTTCGGGCATCGCGCGCCACCTGGGCATCCCCCCGGTGCGGGTGCGCATCGCCTTCGTGGTCCTCCTCCCGCTCAGCGGCCTGGGGCTGCTTCTATATGCGGCGTTCTGGGCGGTGCTGCCCCTCCAGGTGCGCACGGCCGAGGCCCCGCCGCGGCGTAACTTCATGCACCTGCTGCCGTTCGTCGCGATCGGGCTTGGCCTCATCCTGGTGCAGACGCTCGTGTTCGGCTTCGGCGCGCTCGGCGTCACCGGCCTGGCCGGCTGGCTCGTCGCGATCATCGCGGTCGGCGCCGGCGTGATCTGGCACGAGTCCGACCCGGAGCGGCGCCGCCAGTGGAGCGAGACGCTGCCGCGCGTGCCGTGGCTGGGCGCGGTGGTCGACGAGAGCGACCGGCGGGCGTTCCTGCTCCGCTTCATCGGCGGCGGCGTGCTCGTCTCGGTGGGCATCATCGGGGTCATCGCGGTCTACTCGCCGACCGAAAACTTCGGCGCCGTGATCAACGGCATCATCTTCGCGCTGGTGGGCCTCGCCGGCGTGGCGGTGGTGGCCGGTCCGGTGCTGTGGCGTACGTACAACCAGCTGCGCACCGAGCGCGAGGGGCGCATCCGGGAGATGGAGCGGGCCGAGCTGGCCGCGATGGTGCACGACCAGGTGCTGCACACGCTCGCCCTCATCCAGCGCAACGCCGGCGACGTCAAGGCGGTGCAGCGGCTGGCCCGCGGGCAGGAGCGGAGCTTGCGCAACTGGCTGTACAAGCCGATCGCCTCGCCCAACGAGCGCTTCTCCGCCGCGCTGGAGCAGGTGGCGGCCGAGGTCGAAGATACGTACGCGATCACGGTGGAGACCGTCGTGGTGGGCGACCGGGAGACCGACGAGAAGGTCGGCGCGCTGGTCGCCGCCGCCCGCGAGGCCCTGGTCAACGCGGCCCGTCACGCCAAGGTGCAGACCGTTTCCCTCTACGCGGAGGTGGAGCCCGACCAGGTGAGCGTGTTCGTGCGCGACCGGGGCGCCGGCTTCGACCCGTCCACGGTGGAGGATCATCGGCATGGCGTCCGCGGCTCCATCATCGGGCGGATGCAGCGGCACGGCGGGCGCGCGAAGATCATTAGCGAGCCCGGCGACGGCACCGAGGTGCGCTTGTTCATGCCGACGAGCCGAGAGACCGTCACCACTGGGAAGGACGGATCATGACCGACCAGACCGAGCAGCAGCGGCGGCTGCGGGTGTTCCTCGTCGACGACCACGCGATGTTTCGGGCCGGCGTCCGCGCCGAGCTCGGCGTGCACGTAGAGGTGATCGGCGAGGCGAGCACCGTGACCGAGGCGGTCTCCCGGATCGCCGCGCTCGAGCCCGACGTGGTGCTGCTCGACGTGCACATGCCCGAGGGCGGTGGCCGCGCCGTGCTCGAGGCGATGCGCCGCACCCACCCGCAGGTCCGCTTCCTCGCCCTCTCCGTCTCCGACGCGGCCGAAGACGTCATCGGCCTGATCCGGGCCGGCGCGCGCGGCTACGTCACCAAGACCATCTCGCCCGACGAGCTCGCCGCGGCGATCCGCCGGGTGGCGGATGGCGACGCGGTGTTCAGCCCCCGGCTGGCCGGGTTCGTGCTGGACGCGTTCGCCGCGCGGCCGGACGCTCCGGTGGCCGACCCCGAGCTCGACCAGCTCACCAACCGCGAGCGCGAGGTGCTGCGCCTGCTCGCCCGGGGCTACGCCTACAAGGAGATCGCCAAGGAGCTCTTCATCTCCATCAAGACGGTGGAGACCCACGTCTCGAACGTGCTGCGCAAGCTCCAGATGTCCAACCGCTACGAGCTCTCGCGCTGGGCCGCCGACCGCCGCCTCGTCTAGAGACCTTTCGGGGTCGGGGTGGCTTCGGCCTCTGGATCCCTGCTTGGACAAAAGATGTGAGCTACCGCGATGCCCGTTGTGGTCCGTGCCGTTGCTCCCGCGGCCTCACCCGTCCGCCGCTGGTCGCGCTCAACCCGGCGGCTGCGCCGGGCCCTTACGGCCCCGGCTGGGGTCTCAAGGACAACGATCTCCTCGCCAGGGCTTGCCGCGCGGGCGTGGCAGCGGAGGCCGGGGTTTCGGCGAGCCCTGGCGAGCCGCCGGCCGTAGCGGTCTCCGGCGGGAGCGGCGGTCCGCAGCTGACGCGGATCCGGGAAACCTGTCTCGAACGGACCCCGACCCCTCCCGCGTGACTCACCGCCGGAGACCGGCTCGCCTCGACGAACCTTTTGGGAAACAGAGCCTCATTTCAACGACAACCATCTGTGCCTGGGTCGGCGTTCTATTCCGTACGTAGGACCGTGAACGCTTCGGCGAGCCGGCCGGCGGGCAGCCCGGCGGCCTTCGCGACGGCGGCCAGTCGATCGCGCAGCAGGGCGTCAAGGTCCAGATGGGAGGTTTGCGATGCGTGTGCGTGCAGCGCCGCGATCTTCTTCGGGTACGCCTCCGTGACGTCGACGGCATGGTCAGGGTCCGGTCCGCCCGAGAACCACACCTCCCGCACCACCCACGGCTCCAACCCTTCGTCCCGGAGCAGCTCCGGGTAGGCGAACGGGTTGCGTGCGTCCGGGTAGATGGCGCACGTCGTGGCCTCCCCCACCGCGAGGTGGTCCGGGTGGCTCGGGCCAGCCAGCCGCTCCCAGCGACGGAGCGGCGCGCTGGTGAGGATCCGGTCCGGCCGCCACCGGCGGATCGCCGCCGTGATGTCCCGCCGGAGCGCCAGGCTGGGCGTGACGGCGCCGTCGGCATACCCGTCGAGGAAGTCGACCTGCCCGACTCCGACGGCGGCCGCCGCTGCTTCCTGCTCCTTTTGTCGAATTATGGGGATCTGTCCCCTCGGGGTGTCGTCGAAGCCACCGGCGTCGCCGCGGGTGACGATCAGGTAGGCGACCTCGATCCCGCTGTCGACCCATCCGGCCACGGTGCCCGCCGCACCGAAGTCGACATCGTCGGGATGAGCGAACACGGCAAGTGCGCGTCGAACGTCGGAGAGTGCGGGAGCGGAGGGTGGAAACGTCACGACAACCCATGGTACGTCGGCGACAAGTCTGGCCGTTCGTCGGAAAAAGGGCAGGTCAGAGGCCACTTTTCGGGCCCCAAAACGATCTCTACACCGTATCGGCAGCGTCCCGGCCGAATATCGGGTTGATAACGCTCCTTCACGTTCGTGGGCGCGTGGTGTCACAGTGTCAGCACCTCACCCGCCCAGCACCGCGCCCAGGAGGCAAGGTCATGCACGCAGACGCCGCACCCAAGGCTGTCCGCGACTCAGGAGCCTCCGCGGCGTTCCGCGCGTCAGCGGTGGTGGCGGCCGATCTCGGCGGATCATCGACCTGTCAGGGCCCCGCCGATCCCCGGCGGTAGCGTGCTGGCAGCACGATTTGCCGCGGACCATCGGCCGGCACCGACCCGTAGCTGTGCGAATACCGAGGAACAACAGCAATGACACAAGGGAGGCCCTGAGAAATGAGAGTCTCGAGGCGTGCGAGTGCGGCCGCGGCAGTGGCTGCCCTCGCGCTCGTCGCGGCAGGTTGCAGTGGCGGAGACGATAGCGGCGAGGACACAGGCAGCGACAAGAACGCCAACGCCGCTATCACGATCAATGGCACCGAGCCAGAGGTTCCGCTGGTGCCGGCGAACACCACTGAGACCGGTGGCGGCAAGGTCGTCGACTACCTGTGGAGCGGTCTGACTCAGTACGACAACACCACTGGTGAGTCGAGCAACCTGCTTGCCGAGTCGATCGACACGACCGACTCCAAGGTCTACACGATCAAGATCAAGAAGGGCACCAAGTTCCACGACGGCACCGAGGTGAAGGCGAAGAACTTCGTCGACGCGTGGAACTGGGCGGCATACACGCCGAACGGCGCGCAGGGTGCCAGCTTCTTCGCTGAGATCCAGGGCTACCAGGACGTCACGAGTGCCGACCCGGACGACGACGGCCCGCAGAAGGCGCCGGAGCCCAAGGCCAAGACGATGTCCGGCCTGGCGGTCGTGGACGACCACACGTTCACCGTGACGCTCTCCGAGCCGTTCTCGATCTGGCCGGTCAAGCTGGGCTACAGCGCGTTCGTGCCGATGCCGGACGCCTTCTTCGCCGCGGCGGACAAGGCCGAGTGGGGCAAGAAGCCGATCGGCAACGGCGCCGTGAAGTTCGTCAGCTGGACCAACGACGTCGAGATCAACCTGACCCGCTTCGACGACTACAACCTGTCGGACAAGGTCAAGATCAAGGACGTCAAGGTCAAGCTGTACCAGTCGGACGACGCGGCCTACAACGACCTGCTTGCCAACAACCTGGACTTCATGCAGCAGGTCCCGGTCACGGCGCTGGCCGGTGACCAGTGGAAGACCGACCTGGGCGAGCGGGCGATCAGCAAGGCCACCCCGGTGACCCAGATCATCTCCTTCCCCCTGTACGACAAGCGTTTCCAGAACCCCGACCTGCGCAAGGCGGTATCGCTCGCGATCAACCGGCAGGAGATCGCGGAGAAGATCTTCTTCAACTCGCGCAAGCCGGCGACGACGTGGTCGAACCCCCTCGCTCCGGGCAACGGCGCGAACGACTGCACGATCTGCACGTTCAACGAGGCGCAGGCCAAGGAGCTCTACCAGAAGGCCGGTGGCTTCCAGGGCAAGATGACCTTCTACTACAACGCCGACGCCAGCCACAAGGCCTGGATGGAGGCCGTCGCCAACAGCGTGAAGAACGTTCTTGGCATCGACGCGGTCGCCACGGGCATCCCGACCTTCGCCGCGCTCCGTGAGCGGATCAACGCGAAGAAGATGGACGGCCCGTACCGTGCGGCCTGGCAGCAGGACTACCCGGACGTGGAGAACTGGGTCGGCCCGCTGTACGTCACCGGTGGTTCCTCCAACGACGGTGGCTACAGCAACCCGCAGGTCGACGCGCTCTTCAAGGAGGGTGTCGGCGCGGCGAACGTGGACGCGGCGCACGCCAAGTTCGCCGAGGCCACGAAGTTGATCGACGCGGACGCCCCGTCCATGCCGATCGTGACGGTCGAGGAGCAGTCCGGCTACTCCACCAAGCTCAAGAACGTTGAGACCACCAACGTGGGCGAGCTCGACCTCTCCAAGGTCGAAATCGCGTAACGGCGGCTCAGCCCCGGGTCCGGCTCGCCGCGTTTGCGGGCCGGACCTGGGGTAGTTCACACGTGGAAGCGCGTCATCACCCCCGGCGTGTGACCCACACCGTGTCGGGCGCCGGCGCGGCGCCCCCGTCCTGGAGGAACCCATGGGCCGTTACGTGTTGAGGCGGCTGCTCCAACTCATCCCCGTGTTCTTCGGAACAACGCTGCTCATCTACTGGCTTGTGTGGTCCGTACCCGGTGACCCGTTTGCCGGCAAATGCGGCGAACGACCGTGCTCGCCCGGATTCATCGCGAGCATGACTGAGAAGTACCACCTAGACGACCCGTTGCCGTTGCAGTACCTGCACTACATGGGCAACCTGCTCACCGGCGATTTCGGCGAAACGTTCGGTCAGCGGCCCATCTCGGACATCATCATTCAGGCGTATCCGAATACGCTGAAGCTCGCGGCCATGGCGCTCACCATCGAGGCCGTGATCGGGCTCACCGCGGGCGTGCTCACCGGGCTGCGGCGCAACGGCTTCCTGGACAACCTGGTCCTGGTCTCCACGCTCTTCCTGCTCGCGATCCCGGTTTTCGTCCTCGGCTTCGTGCTCCAGTTCCTGCTCGGCGTCGAGCTGGGCATCATCGAGCCGACGGTCCGCGACGGGGCGCCCTGGGTAGACCTCATCGTCCCCGGCTTCGTGCTCGGCAGCGGCTCCATGGCGTACGTCGCCCGGCTCACCCGCACGAGCATCGCGGAAAACCGGCGGGCCGATTACGTGCGCACGGCCATCGCCAAGGGGCTGCCGATGCGCCGCGTGGTCGGTGTGCACCTGCTGCGCAACTCGCTGATCCCCGTAGTCACGTTCCTCGGCACCGACCTCGGCTCGCTCATGGGCGGCGCGATCATCACCGAGGGCATCTTCCGGATCAACGGCATCGGCGGCGCGGTCTACCGGGCGATCGTCACCAAGGAAAGCGCTACCGTGGTCGGCATCGTGGTGGTCCTGGTGATGGTTTACTTGCTGATGAACCTGCTGGTCGACCTCCTCTACGCCGCCCTGGACCCGAGGATCCGCTATGAGTGACCCCACTGCTGCGATGGTCACGGCACCGCAGGCCGAGCTACCCGGTCCGGTCAGCGAGACCACCCCACCCGACGCCGGCAAGCCCGGCGACCGCAAGGAAAAGCCTCGCGGCCTGCTCGGTGACGCCTGGTACGACCTGCGGCACAAGCCGCTCTTCTGGATCTCGGCCGGGTTCATCTTGTTCTTCGTGGTGATGGCCGCCTTCCCGTGGCTGTTCACCCAGACCGATCCCGACTTCGGCACGTTGTCGCGCAGCCGCCAGGGGCCATCCGGCGACGCCTGGTTCGGCACCGACATCCAGGGGCGAGACATCTACGCCCGGGTGATCTACGGCAGCCGCGCGTCGATCATCGTCGCGCTCACCGCGACGCTCGGCACGGTCCTGATCGGGGCGACCGTCGGAGTCATCGCCGGGTTCCGCGGCGGCTGGATCGACCAGCTCCTGTCCCGGATCGCCGACGTGTTCTTCGGCCTTCCGTTCATCCTCGGCGCGATCGTCATCCTCAGCACGTTCAACGGGCCGGGTGCCCACCGTGGTGAGTGGTCGATCATGGGCATGGTGATCCTCGCGCTGATCGTGCTGGCGTGGCCGGTGTCCATGCGGATCATGCGGTCGACGGTGCTCGCCACGAAAAACGCGGACTACATCATCGCGGCGCGGGCGCTCGGGGCCAGCAACACCCGGATCATCTTCCGGCACCTGATCCCCAACTGCCTGGCACCCGTGCTGGTGTACGCGACGATCCTGGTCGGGGCGTTCATCAGCGCCGAGGCCGCGCTGTCGTATCTCGGCGTCGGGCTACAGACACCGGTGGTGTCCTGGGGCGTCATGATCAGTGACGCGCAGAACCTCATCCGGGTCTCGCCGTACATGCTGCTGTTCCCGGCCGCGGCCCTCGTCCTCGCCGTGCTCAGCTTCGTCATGCTGGGCGAAGCGGTGCGCGAGGCTCTCGACCCGAAGATGCGGTAGGAGACCCAGTTGTCCGATTTGTACGTGGCCGACCAGCCCGAAGCCGCGACCGTGGGGCACCCGACCGGGCGCCTGCTCGAGGTCGAGGATCTGCGCGTCGAGTTCCGCACGCGCGACGGCGTTGCCAAGGTCATCAACGGTGTCACCTACCACGTCGACGCGGGTGAGACGCTCGCCGTGCTGGGCGAGTCCGGCTCCGGAAAGAGCGTGACCGCCCAGACGATCATGGGCATCCTGGACACGCCGCCCGGGTTCGTCACCGGCGGCGAGATCCGCTTCCACGGCAAAGACATGCTCAAGATGTCGACCGAGGAGCGGCGCCGCATCCGGGGCGAGGGCATCGCGATGGTGTTCCAGGATGCCTTGTCCGCGCTCAACCCGGTCTTCAGCGTCGGGTTCCAGATCGCCGAGCAGTTCCGGATCCGGCGCGGCATGAGCCGCAAGGACGCCAAAAAGCGCGCGGCCGAGATGCTCGACCAGGTCAAGATCCCCAACGCGAAGCAGCGGGTCAACGAGTACCCACACCAGTTCTCGGGCGGCATGCGGCAGCGCGTCATGATCGCGATGTCGCTGGCCCTCGACCCCGAGGTGCTGATCGCCGACGAGCCCACCACCGCGCTCGACGTCACCGTGCAGGCCCAGATCATGGACCTGCTCGCCGACCTCCAGCGCGAGCGCCACATGGGCCTGATCCTGATCACGCACGACCTCGGTGTCGTGGCCGACGTGGCCGACCGCATCGCGGTGATGTACGCGGGCCGCATCGTCGAAGAGGCCAACGTCCACGAGCTGTACGCGAAGCCGGCGCATCCCTACACACTGGGCCTGCTGGAGTCGATCCCGCGCATCGACGAAAAGGGGCAGCAGCTCCGGACCATCCGCGGGCTCCCACCGAGCCTGCTGAAGATCCCGCCCGGCTGCCCCTTCCACCCGCGCTGCCCGATGGCGCAGCCGGTCTGCCAGGAGAAGGTGCCGCCGCTGCTCCAGCTCGGCCCGACCCGGGCCAGCGCCTGCCACTTCGCCGAGGAGCTTGTGAAACGTGACTGAGACCATCCTCGAGGCCCGCGACCTGGTCAAGTACTACCCGGTCACCCGCGGCGTGGTGTTCAAGAAGACGGTCGGCCACGTGCAGGCGGTCGACGGCGTCTCGTTCGACCTGCACAAGGGCGAGACGCTCGGCATCGTGGGCGAGTCCGGCTGTGGCAAGTCGACCCTGGCCAAGGTGCTGATGCACCTGGAAAAGCCGACGAGCGGCGGCGTCACCTTCAACGGCCAGGACATCTACAAACTGGGCGCCGGCGGCCTGCGCCGGCTGCGCCGCAACATCCAGCTGGTGATGCAGGACCCGTACACCTCGCTCAACCCGCGCATGACGGTCGGCGACCTGGTCGGCGAGCCCTACGAGATCCACCCTGAGGTGGCGCCCAAGGGCAGCCGGCGCCAGAAGGTGCAGGAGCTGCTGGAGGTGGTCGGGCTCAACCCCGAGCACATCAACCGCTACCCGCACCAGTTCTCCGGCGGCCAGCGGCAGCGCATCGGCATCGCCCGCGCGCTGGCGCTGCGGCCCGAGATCATCGTCTGTGACGAGCCGGTGAGCGCCCTGGACGTGTCGATCCAGGCCCAGGTGATGAACCTGCTGGAGAAGCTCCAGAACGAGTTCGGCCTGTCGTACATCTTCATCGCGCACGACCTGTCCGTGGTCCGCCACCTCGCCGACCGCGTCGCGGTGATGTACCTCGGCAAGATCGTCGAGCTCGGCACCGAAGACGAGATCTACGAGCGCCCGACCCACCCGTACACCCAGGCCCTGCTCTCGGCGGTGCCGGTGCCCGACCCCAACAGCCGAAAGAGCAAGGCGATCATCCGGCTTACCGGCGACGTGCCGAGCCCCACCAACCCGCCGTCCGGCTGCCGTTTCCGCACGCGCTGCTGGAAGGCCCAGGAGATCTGCGCCGTCGAGGTGCCGCAGCTCGTGGCCCGCCCCGGCTCCGACCACCCGAGCGCCTGCCACTTCGCCGAAAAGCGCGAGATCGTGGTGTCGCACGAGGCGAGCGACCTGACGGAGCTTCCGACTCGCACGCTGTGAGGTTCTGGGGCCGCGGGGTTACCCCACGGCCCCAGCAGTCTCGAACCGCGCCAGTCGAGCGGCCGCAAAGCCCGATCCAGAAGATTTGAGCTACCGCGATGTCCGTCGTGGTCCGGACCGCTGCTCCCGCGGCCTCACCCTCCGCGGTTCACAACCCACCCCGCCCCTACGGCGGCGAGGATCCGGCCCGCCACCGAGACCATCGGGGTTGTGTCGCCTGAGCCCCCGATCAGGCCTACAGAGGCCCTCGGCCAGCGCGGAGGATGAGGAGGGCGAGCTGGGTGCCGTCGGCGCCCAGGGCGGAGCGGAAGCGGTCGACGATCTCGCGTTCGCGGGAGAGGACGAGCCGCGTGCCGCCGGAGGCCAGGCGGGTGGCGCCCACGCGTTGGGAGAGGCGCGCGCGCTCCTGCCAGAGGGCGATGAGCTGGCTGTCGATCTCGTCGATGCGTTCACGCATGGCGAGGATGCTCTCCGCCGCGTCTGGGGCGTTCGTGCCCGTATCGCCGTTGCTCGCCGGGGTGCCGGGCTGTTCCGCCACGTCGGTGGCCATCGGGTACTCCCTGGGTGTTTGTCCGGTCAGCTGGTGCCCAGAGCGCCAAAAGCCCCGGGCTCCAGGAGCCCGGGGCTTTTGGTAGGTCTTGTGATCAGGCGCGACCTACGGCTGCCGGACTCCCGGAGCCGTAGCTAAAGTAACGCCGCACCTGCTGGATCACGCGCTGAAGTATGCCAGCGGCTCTGGCCGGGTGCAAGGAACGGCCCCGCGTGGGCGAGGCCGCTCCTACCCGTTTTCAGGCGGTCTTCGTGATCCGGTTTTGCGGGCCGGGCGCCACCGGAGCGCCGGCGCCGAGGTGTGCCACCAGCGCGTCGATGTCGAACCCGGGCGCGGTGGCCCGATCCGTGCCCGCGGTGAGCCGGGAGAACCCGTCGCCGCCGTTGGCCAGGAAGTCGTTCGTCGTGACGCGGTAGGTGGCCGCCGGGTCGATCGGCGTGCCGTTGAGCGCCAGGTTGCTCACCTTGGAGCCGGGCGCCTGTGTGGAGTTGTACGAGTACGTGAAGCCGGCCGAAACCTGGAGGATGCGCTGCACCGTCTGCCCGCCGAACCCGACGAACTGCTGCTCCAGCACCTCCTTGAGCTGGGCACCCGTGAGTGTCTGGGTGACCACCAGGTTGTTGAACGGCTGCACCGTGAAGCATTCGCCGTACGTGACGTCGCCGGGTGCCTCGCCGCCGGGCGAGTTGGCGAACGTCATCGACGCGCGGATGCCGCCCGGGTTCATCAGGGCGATCTGGGCGCCGGCCGCGGCGGTGTAACCGAGCTGGGCGTCGGCGATCACGTCACCGAGCGCGCTCTCGCCGGCCGCGTTGGCGGTGTTGGTGATGTCTGCCGTGATCTTGCCCACCACACGGTTGGCGATGGGCGCGACCGCCGTGCGGTACTTGTCGGCGATCTTCTTCGCGCTCGCGTCGACGAGGGCGGGGTTGCGCACGAACGCGCCGCCCGCGTCGGTCTGCCAGCTGCCGTCCGGGTTGCGGACGCCGTTTTCCACGATGACGTTGCGGGCGGCGATCTCGGCGAACTTGCCGCTGCGCCTGTCGAGCGTGAAGTCGATGTCGGTCACCAGCACGCCGTTGCTGCCGGCACTCGTCACCACCGTCGGGGCACCCGACGAGTTCGGCAGCTGGCACGAGTAGAAGCGGTGCGTGTGGCCGGAGACCACGATGCCGAACTCGGGACGCAGCCCCGCCACGATGTTGGTGATCGGGCCGGCGAAGTTGGCGCACCCGTCGACGGGCTGGGGAGTAGGCGGGGCCGACTGGGCGCCACCCTCGTGGATCAGCAGCACCATCGACTTCACGCCGACGAAGCGGAGCAGGGTGGCCCACTTGTTGGCGGTCTCGATCTCGTCGCGGAACTCGACGGACGTGATGCCCGCCGGGTTGACGATCGAGGGCGTGCCCTTGAGCGTCATGCCCACGAAGCCGACCGGGACGCCGTCGACGATGCGGATGTCGACCGGCAGCAGCAGTGGAAGGCCGGAGTCCTTTTTCACCACGTTGGCGGCGAGGTAGTTGTACTTCGCGCCCTTGAAGCCGTCGCCGTCCTGGCACCCGTCGACCGGGTGACAGCCCCCGCGCTGGAGGCGGCGCAGCTCGGTGGTGCCCTCGTCGAACTCGTGGTTACCCACCGAGCTGATCTGGAGGCCCGCGTTGTTGAGCAGCTCGACCGCGGGCTCGTCGTGGAACGCCGCGCTGACCAGCGGCGTCGCGCCGACCAGGTCACCCGCGCCGACGGTCAGCGAGGTGCGCCGCTCGGCCGTGGCCTCGGCGCGCAGCTTTTTGATCCAGGTGGTCAGGTACTCCACGCCGCCGGCCGGGGTGCCGTTGACCAGGCCGCCGCTGCCGGTGGGCGGGTCGATCGCGCCGTGGAAGTCGTTGAAGCCCAGCAGGTTGCCCTTGGCGGTCCGGTCGCCCTTGCCGTGGCCGGCCAGCTCGTACGACACGGAGACCGGGGACATCGGGGTCCAGGCGGCGGCCGCCTGGTCGGACTCGGCGGAGTCGGGAGAACTGAACGGCACTGTTGCGACAACGGCCAGCGCGAGGGCGGGTACGGCGAGGTTACGCAGCACCCCCCAGCCGCGCGAGCGCGATGGGGTCATGGTGTCTCTCCCTAATGTGCATATGTGCATGTGCGAGAACAACAGAGGCCATATTTCTCGTCGCGGCATGATCGCACCAGGGCCCCCGGGTGACGGTTTAGTAGCCATACGGCGCGCGAACGGGATGTGACCTTGCTACTTGGCGCTGGTTGTCGCGTCGCGGACCCGCGACGCGACAACCAGCGCCCGAAACTGACGGAGGGGCGGCATAGACTCGCTGAGCGATGCATGCTCTCTTCGACACCCCCCAGACGGACGCCCAGGCGGAGGGCGGCGATTCCGCCGCTCAGGAGCCGGAGGCGCAGCCCAAGCGGCCCAGGCGGCCTCGGCTCGAGCCGGAAAAGCTGCTGGAGGGGCTCAATGGGCCGCAGCGGGACGCGGTGGTCCACGCCGGCTCGCCCCTCCTGATCGTGGCGGGTGCCGGCTCGGGCAAGACCCGCGTGCTCACCAACCGGATCGCCTATCTGCTGGCCGCCCGTGACGTGCACCCGGGCCAGATCATCGCGATCACGTTTACCAACAAGGCCGCCGGTGAGATGAAGGAGCGGGTGGCCGCGCTGGTCGGCGGCCGGGCGCGGCTCATGTGGGTGTCGACCTTCCACTCCGCCTGTGTGCGCATCCTGCGGGCCGAGCACGAGCACGCCGGGCTCAAGTCGACGTTCTCGATCTACGACGCCGACGACTCCCGCCGGCTGATGCAGATGGTGGCCCGTGAGCTCGACCTCGACCCCAAGCGCTACCCGGCGCGTGGCCTGGCCCACCAGATCTCCAACCTGAAAAACGAGCTGATCGACCCGGAGAGCTTCGCCGAGCGCGCCAAGGGTCCGGCCGAGCGGGCGATCTCCGAGGCATACACGCTCTACCAGCGGCGCCTCAAGGAGGCCCACGCGCTCGACTTCGACGACCTCATCATGACCACCGTCCACTTGCTCCAGTCACACCCGCACGTGGCCGAGACCTACCGGCGGCGCTTCCGGCACGTGCTCGTCGACGAGTACCAGGACACCAACCACGCGCAGTACGTGCTGATCAAAGAGCTGGTCTCGGGCACGCCGGGGTTGGAGCCGGCGGAGCTATGTGTCGTCGGCGACGCCGACCAGTCGATCTACGCGTTTCGCGGCGCCACGATCCGCAACATCCTGGAGTTCGAGCGCGACTTCACCGACGCGCGCACGATCCTGCTGGAGCAGAATTACCGCTCCACCCAGACCATCCTCAACGCGGCCAACGCCGTCATCGACCGCAATAGCTCACGCAAGCCCAAGCGTCTCTGGAGCGAGCAGGGGCAGGGCGAGCAGATCGTCGGATACGTCGCGGACACCGAGCACGCCGAGGCCGACTGGGTGGCCCGCGAGATCGACCGCCTCTGCGACGCGAGCGAGGCCCGCCCCGGCGACGTCGCGGTGTTCTACCGGACCAACGCCCAGTCGCGTGTGTTCGAAGAGGTCTTCATCCGGGTCGGCCTGCCCTACAAGGTGGTCGGCGGCGTGCGCTTCTACGAGCGCAAAGAGGTCCGCGACGCGCTGGCCTACCTGCGCGCGGTAGTCAACGACGACGACACGGTGAGCATCCGGCGCATCCTCAACACCCCGCGCCGGGGCATCGGCGACCGCGCCGAGGCGTGCGTCGAGGCCCTTTCCAGCCGCGACCGCGTCTCGTTCGGTGCCGCGCTGCGCCGCGCCGCCGAGGCGCCCGGCATCTCCACCCGCGCGGCCAACGGCATCGCCGACTTCGTGGCCCTCCTCGACACCGTGCGCGAGCTGGCCGAGACCGCGCCGCCCGAGGAGGTGCTGGAGGCGGTGCTCCAGCGTTCGGGATACCTCGCCGAGCTGGAGGAGAGCCTCGACCCGCAAGACGCCGGCCGGGTGGAAAACCTCCAGGAGCTCGTGAGCGTCGCCCGGGAGTACACCGAGCGTGCCGAGGCCCAGGCCGAAGAGGGCGGCGAGGGGGCCACGTTGGCTGGCTTCCTGGAGCAGGTGGCGCTCGTCGCCGACGCCGACCAGGTGCCCTCCGACGACCCCGACCACCAGGGCGTGGTCACGCTGATGACGCTGCACACCGCCAAGGGCCTGGAGTTTCCGGTGGTGTTCCTGACCGGGCTCGAAGACGGCGTCTTCCCACACCTGCGCTCGCTGGGCGACACCCGCGAGCTGGAGGAGGAGCGCCGCCTCGCGTACGTCGGCATCACCCGCGCCCGCCAGCGCCTCTACATCTCCCGCGCGATGACCCGGGGCGCGT
The DNA here is from genome assembly GCF_052068095.1 of Phytohabitans sp. LJ34. Taxonomy (NCBI): domain Bacteria; kingdom Bacillati; phylum Actinomycetota; class Actinomycetes; order Micromonosporales; family Micromonosporaceae; genus Phytohabitans; species Phytohabitans sp. LJ34. The sequence goes on from NZ_JBQHDG010000001.1 coordinate 367,771, forward strand.
GGGGCCAGCCGCAATACAACCCGGCCTCCCGCTTCCTCGCCGAGCTGCCCGGCGACCTGGTGCGGTGGGAGCGCACCGACGCGGCGTACACGTCGTGGTCCGGCACCGGCGGCGGCATCGGCGGCCGGTCGTCCGGCGCCGGGGCGAGCCGTGGCACCTTCACCGGCGGCACCGCCAAGGCCGCCCGCCTGGCCGAGCGCCTGGGCGTCGACGGCGCCAAGCTCGCCACCGCCAGCGACCTGCCCCAGGTGCCCAGCGTCGCCGCCGGCGACCGCATCAACCACCAGCGCTATGGCATGGGCCGCGTCGTCGAGGTCGAGGGCTACGGCGCCAGGGCCCAGGCAAAGGTCGACTTCGGCGACCAGATCATGTGGATCGTGCTCCGGCACGCTCCGATCGAAAAGATCTAGAGCGCTTCCGGGGTCGCGGTGGCTTCGGTGGGCGGCGGCCACAGACCCTGACCCGAATTGCGCCGACGTCCGTCGTGGCCCAGACCGCTGCTCCCGCGGCCTCACCCTCGCGTGTGGTCGCGGTCACCCCTTTGGCCCGGCGGATGCGCGGCCTGCGGTGCGGCGGTGTTTGTCCACAATGCCCGTCGCCGAACATGCGGCGAGATCGCAAACGAGGACTTCGTCGCCCTGAGTAACCATCGTCGCTGTGCGTGCGGTCCGAGACTCGAGATCTAGGAGAGTTCGGGCGCCATATCAACCCTAACCCTCCTAGATCTCGAAGTTTCTTGCCTTAGCCTGCTGACGCCGCGTCACGAACGGTGGCCGGCGAGGCCGGCCTCAGGCCACGGCGAGAGGCAGCCGCGGGCGGCCCGGGGTTGGTGACCGTAGGGCCTGAAGGCTTGACTCGCGGCTCCCGGTGGGCGGTAGACGTTTTGTCCACAATGTTCCTGGCGGATACGCGGCGAGGGTAGCCATGGAGGCGTGGTCGCCGCGAGTGAATGCCACGTCGAGTCCTGACCAGGACGACGCTGCGGCAGGATTCCTTGATCGGCGGGAGAAAGGGCGTCGCGCGAACGGATCGTGGTACTTTCCTGCCCCTCCAGGGGCAGTTCGGTACCACGATCCGTTGATGGAAGGGCGATTGACACGTCGCGGGCGACAGCAACGCGCATCTTCGCCAATCGGGCGAGGCCGGACCAGCTCCGGCCTGGGCTTGACCCGCGGACCCGGCGGCCCGCGGGAGCATGCGGTCCGCAGGTGACGCGGACGCGGGCAGATCCGCTTTTGCTCAGCAGCCCAGATTGACCCCTTGGGAGCGCAGGAACGGTGCGGGGTTGATCTGGTTCCAGAGGCCCTGGTGCACCTCGAAGTGCAGGTGCGGGCCGGTCGAGTCGCCGGTGGAGCCCTCGTAGCCGATGACCTGGCCGGCCTTGACCTTCTGGCCGGGCTGCACGACGGTGCGCGACTGGTGGGCGTAGTGGGTCTGTACACCGCCGCCGTGGTCGATCATCACCGAGATGCCGTACCCGGCGTAGACCCAGCCGGCCGCGAGTACCGTGCCGGCGGCGGCCGCGTGGATCGGAGTGCCTTCGTCGGCGGCGAGGTCGATGCCCGCGTGCAGTACGCCCCACCGCTGCCCGAAGCACGACGTGATCTCGGCTCCGGGCATCGGGGTGACCCAGGCGGGGATGGCGGCCTTCGGCTTGGCCGTCGTCGCCTTCGGGGCGGGCGCGGCGGGGGCGGCGGCCTTCGGGGGTGCTGCCTTGGCCGGAGCCTGGGTGGAGGCCGAGGGCGACGCGGACGCCGGGGGGCGTTCGGCGCGGTCCGCGCGGTCGGCTGCTTCGGCGCGGGCCTGCTGGCCGGCGGCGACCGCGAGCGTGCTGGCCGGTTCGGGCTCGCCGCCGCTCACGGCCGCGGAGACGGCGGCGACGGGCAGGCCGAGGAGCAGGATCGCGGCGGGCACGACGAAGCGGCCGCGACCGCTGAGCCGGGTGCGTACCCGGTGCCGGATGACCTCACGACCGCGGGGGCGGGCGTGGGTTGGTACATGGGGGGACGTGCTTTGCACGGGGGGACCTCCGTGGTTTGTCGGACCGGGAAATGTTTGTTTGCCGGCCGTTCACCACGGGAAGGGGTGGGAGGAGCCATCGACAGGAGTTCGCCGGAGGGTACGCCACTTTGCCCGGATTTGCGGGTTACTACCCGGTAATTCCCTTGGGCTCAGCGGTGGCGTCGGTCACAATCAAGGCTGTGACCAGGGAAACTTTGCGTGGTCGAGGGCATGAAAAAACCGCCCACACCGGCAGGCGTGGGCGGTTGGAGGCACAATACGCAGGGTCAGGAGGCCGCTACGTCGGTGGAAATTGCCTCGACTTCTAGCTTGATGTCCGCTCCGCGGTCGCGGAACCACGGGATCGGGTCGCGCGGCTGGCCGTTGACATGCACCTCGAGGTGGAGGTGGTTGCCGTAGGCGTGGCCCGTGCTGCCCACGTATCCGAGCGTGTCGCCCGCCTTCACCTGCTCGCCGGCCTGCACCGCGACCTGCGACGAGTGGCCGTAGATGGTCTCGATGCCATTGCCGTGGTCGACGATCACCGCGTAGCCGTAGCCGCCGTAGTAACCGGCGAGCTTGACCGTGCCGGCGTGCACCGCGACGTACGGCGTGCCCTCCGGGGCGGCCAGGTCGACGCCAGCGTGCAGCTGGCCCCAGCGCATGCCGTAGGCCGAGGTGAACTCGTAGCCGTGCAGCGGAAGCCGCCACACGTCGTCAGAGGCCGGCTGGGCGGCTGTGTCGGACCGCCCGTCGCGGGACGCGCGATTGGCGTCCTCGGCGCGCTCGGCGAGATCCTGCTGGGTCGATGCCTGGTCGAGGTCGGCGATCGCCGACGGGTCGACGGTCTTCGCGTCCGGCATGGCGCCCGCACCGAGCGCCACGATCCCAGCGCCGACAAACGCGGTCGTGACAACTGCCGCGTAGCGGCTGCGCGGGGGTGTGGGGACGCGCCGTCGACCGCGGTAGCGGTCGGGCTCAGACGACAAGCGCTGGCGCACGCACATCCTCCGTGATCCATAGGCTGGCGGCTGACGAGCGTCTCAAATGAGGGGGGTGAACGCTCGGTCGCCGCGCTGTCATCTCGTGGGGGCCGGGATGACAGCCGTGGGACACCGTAACTAAGCGAGTGGGCGTGTCACAACCCGAACAGGCAAATTCGCTACAGAACTGCGTACTGTCCGTTGTGGAATGCCGGAATTCGTTACTATTTGCGAGCCGGCTCGTTAGTAGCGTTCCGTCACATCGAATAATACTGATAGTTATGTGACCCATTCAACAGTCGTAAATGCTTGCCCTCCTCATAGGACGTTCGCGGCCCCTGCTGCTTCGCTGCGCGTCCGAGGGGTTACCGTTCGTTCAGGTGAGCAATGCGGTCAGGGCCGAGCATGCGGTCGGGGAAGGTGCAGTGCTGATGAGTTCTCGGATACGGGTCGTCGTCGCCAAGCCGGGTCTTGACGGGCACGACCGCGGTGCGAAGGTTGTCGCGCGAGCACTGCGCGACGCGGGCATGGAGGTCGTCTACACCGGGCTGCACCAGACGCCGGAGCAGATCGTGGAGACCGCCATCCAGGAGGACGCCGACGCCGTCGGCCTCTCGGTGCTCTCCGGGGCGCACATGACGCTCTTCCGGCGGGTGCTGGAGCTGCTGGCCGAGCGGGATGCGAGCGACATCGTCGTCTTCGGTGGCGGCATCATTCCTGACGCCGACATTCCAGAACTTGAGCGACTCGGTGTAGCGAAGATATTTACGCCCGGTGCCACGACACAGTCCATCGTCGAATGGGTACGGGCGAACGTTACTCAGCCAGTGGGATAGCATCACACGCTGTAGACGAAAAGGGAGAGGCCGGACGCACCCCTCACACGTCCGGCCTCTCTATGCACGATGCCCCGCCGCCACCCCTCGACCGACAGGGCATCGGCCGTCTTCGTCGTCGCTGTATCGCTCAGACACTTGAATCAACGACGCCCTTCACAGGGGGTTACGCGGCCGTCGCAAAAAGATTCCCGCGTAACGTGTGCGCTCGTGACCGTCCCTCCGCAGCCCCCTCCCGGCGGCTGGCAGCCGCCGCAGCCAGGCGGATACCCGCCTCAGCAGCCATACCCGCAGCAGCCTTACCCACAACAGCCGCAGGGCCACCCGCACCAGCAGCCGTATCCACAGCAGCCACCGCAGGGCTACCCCCAACAGCCGCAGGCGTGGCACCAGCAGCCCCCACCGCCGCCGGTGACCAAGCGGATCCCCGAGGACCAGCCCTTCGTCGCCCGGCACAGCGTCAAAAAGCGGGTGCTCCTGGTCGGCGGCATCTTCGGCGGCATCGCCTTCGTCCTCGCCGCGTGCATCGGCGTCTCGTCCGGAGAGGCGCTCGTCGCGCTCGCCACGTTCGGCTGCTTCGCGGCCTTCTTCGGGCTCGTCTTCGGCCTACAGATCTGGCTGCTCGCCTCCGGCGGCCCGGTGCTCGCGATCGGCCCGGCCGGCCTCTGGATAAAGACGCGTCCCACTCGCGGGCAGGCGATCTGGCTGCCGTGGGAGGCGATCGAGCGGGTCTACCAGCGGCGGTGGGCGTTCGACAAGAACCTCTGCGTCAAGCCGCGCGACCCGCGTACCGGCGCCAACCTCGGCGCCTTCACCGCGCTCGACTCGGGCATGCAGCAGATGGTCTTCGGCACCGGCTTCACCGCGCCGCTCAACTTCGCCGACCGCCCCGAAGCCGAGATCATCGCGGCGGTCGCGCACTTCTCCGGCGGCCGGATGCACGTCACCTGAACCCCGCTGCTGTGCAGTACCGCACACCGGTCACCCGTTCGGTTGCCAGCTGTTCGGCTGTCGCTAGGCTGCGCCCAATGGCCTGTTTCTTTCCGATGACAGGCGTCAAACCGTTTTCTCACGCTGAGGGTGCTACGTGGACCTGTACGAGTACCAGGGGCGCGAGCTGTTCGACCGGCACGGGCTGCCCGTGCTGGCCGGTGGCGTCGCCACGACCCCGGAGGAGGCCCGCGCGATCGCCGAGCGCCTTGGCGGACGCGTAGTCGTCAAGGCCCAGGTGAAGGTCGGGGGCCGGGGCAAGGCCGGCGGGGTCAAGCTCGCCGATGGCGCCGAGGAGGCGGTGGCCCACGCCACGAACATCCTCGGCATGGACATCAAGGGTCACACGGTCCACAAGGTCATGCTGACGGTGACCGCGGACATCGCCGAGGAGTACTACTTCTCCTACCTGCTCGACCGCGCCAACCGCACCTTCCTCTGCATCGCCAGCGTCGCCGGCGGCATGGAGATCGAGCAGGTGGCCGAAGAGTCGCCGGAGAAGGTGGCCAAGGTCGCCATCGACGCGGTCGAAGGCGTCACCGAGGCCAAGGCGCGCGAGATCGTCGCGCAGGCGGGCTTCCCGGCCGACGTGGCCGACCAGGTCGTCGACATCGCGGTGAGGCTCTGGCAGACGTTCGTCTCCGAAGACGCGACGCTGGTCGAGGTCAACCCGTTGGCGAAGACCGACAGCGGGCAGGTGCTGTGCCTCGACGCCAAGGTGACGCTCGACGGCAACGCGGACTTCCGCCACCCGGAGCACGAGGCGCTGGTCGACCAGGCGTCGGTCGACCCGCTGGAGCAGCGCGCCAAGGAGAAGGACCTCAACTACGTCAAGCTCGACGGCGAGGTCGGCATCATCGGCAACGGCGCGGGCCTGGTCATGTCCACTCTCGACGTGGTCGCCTACGCGGGTGAGGCGTACGGCGGCGCCAAGCCGGCCAACTTCCTCGACATCGGCGGCGGCGCGAGCGCGTCCGTCATGGCCAACGGCTTGGAGATCGTGCTCTCCGACCCGGCCGTCAAGAGCGTGTTCGTCAACGTCTTCGGCGGCATCACCGCCTGCGACGAGGTGGCCAACGGCATCGTGCAGGCGCTCGCCCTGCTCGAGCAGCGCGGCGAGCGGGTCACCAAGCCGCTTGTCGTCCGCCTCGACGGCAACAACGCGGAGGCGGGTCGAGCCATCCTCGACGGCGCGGACAACCCGCTGGTCGAGCGGGTGGACACTATGGATGGGGCGGCCAAGCGCGCCGCCGAGCTCGCCGCGGCAGGAGTCTGATCATGGCAATCTGGCTGACCAAGGACTCGAAGGTCATCGTCCAGGGCATCACCGGTTCCGAGGGCTCCAAGCACACCCGGCGGATGCTCGCCGCGGGCACCCACGTGGTCGGCGGCACCAACCCGCGCAAGGCCGGGCAGACGGTCGACTTCGACGGCACCGCGCTGCCGGTCTTCGCGACCGTGTCCGACGCGATGAAGGAGACCGGCGCCGACGTCACGGTCATCTTCGTGCCACCGGCGTTCGCCAAGTCGGCGGTCATCGAGGCGATCGACGCCGAGATCCCGCTCGCCGTGGTGATCACCGAGGGCATCCCGGTGCACGACACGGCGGCCTTCTGGGCGTACAACGTCTCGAAGGGCAAGAAGACCCGCATCGTCGGGCCCAACTGCCCCGGCATCGCCTCGCCGGGCGCCTCCAACGCCGGCATCATCCCGGCCGACATCACCGGGGCCGGCCGCATCGGCCTGGTGAGCAAGAGCGGCACGCTCACCTACCAGATGATGTACGAGCTGAACGACATCGGCTTCTCCACCTGCGTGGGCATCGGTGGCGACCCGGTGATCGGCACGACGCACATCGACGCGCTGGCCGCGTTCCAGGACGACCCCGACACCGACGCGATCGTGATGATCGGTGAGATCGGTGGCGACGCGGAGGAGCGGGCCGCCGAGTTCATCAAGGCCAACGTGACCAAGCCGGTGGTCGGCTACATCGCCGGCTTCACCGCGCCGCCCGGCAAGACCATGGGCCACGCGGGCGCGATCATCTCCGGCTCGTCCGGCACGGCCGACGCCAAGAAGGTCGCGCTCGAGGCCGCCGGCGTCAAGGTCGGCAAGACCCCGAGCGAGACAGCCCGCCTCATGCGCGAGCTGATGAGCTGATCTCAGAACCGCCTCAGGCCCGGCCCGCGACAGCGGTCCGGGCCTGATCGTTTGCGAGAACCCATGTCCCGGGCCGCGTCAGCTGCGGACCGCCGCTCCCGCCGGAGACCGCGGAGGTCGGCGGCTCGCGGGGCGAGCCGAAACCCCCGACCTCCGCTGCCGGGTCCGCGCGACAAGCCCAACCCGCCAGGCGTCGCGAAAACGACACCTCGACCAACAGCGGACGGGTGAGGCCGCGGGAGCAACGGTCTGGACCACGACGGATATCGCGGTAGCCCAAAGCTTCTTGGGTTTGGACTTTCTCGTGGCCGGCTAGCGGGTGGCGGCGTAGATGATGTTCCAGATGATGCCTATCGCGCAGCAGGCGAACGCGATGTAGGCCAGCGTCGGCGGCTTGCCCACCTTCCGTGCCTCGCGGAAGGAGAGGAACGCGAAGACGAGACCGGCCGGCCAGCAGCAGATCAGGCCGATGACGATGCCGAGCACGCCCCAGAGCGTCGTGCGGTCGTTGGACGGAGCCGCCGCGGGTGGCGGATATGGTTCGCTCATGCTGATCTCCGCGGGTCACGTCCGCGACCCCCGATGATCGCGGTCCTGGGCAGAGGCTAGCGCGAAAACGTCCTGATATGCCCGCATATTGCCCCGAGAACACCATGATCGACGGTGGTGTCGCCATCGAGCGGGGCCCGCCGCGTGTCAGAGTAGGGCCTGATGTCCGCCACCACCCCTGACCAGCCCGAGCCGGAAAACCCGGCCAACAGGGAGACTGTGCGCATCACGGTCCGGGAGCAGGAAACCGTCCGGCTGCCTAGCCAGCGCTCTGGCCCGGGCCGCGGCGCCCACCCTGGCCGCCCCGTCCGGCGAGCCCGCCGTGCCCCGCTCCCGGTGGCCGTCGCCGTGGCGACGCTCTGGGCCGCCCTCATCTCGTACCTGCCGGTGGCCGTCGTGCTGGGCATGGCCCAGTTCGCCGAGGACGCCGGCTCACCGCCCGGCGCGGCCCGCCTCGGCCTGGCCGGCTGGCTGCTCGGGCACGGCGTACCGCTGGACACCCCCACCGGGCCGATCGGCCTCGCCCCGCTGGCGCTGGCCGCGCTCGCGGCGTGGCGGGTATCCCGCGCGGGGGTGCACGTCAGCCGGGCCATCGGCGCGCGTCACCGCGGCACGCCGGTTCAGGCGCTCTCCGTCGCGGGCGCGGTCGGCCTCGCGTACGGGGTGATCGGCCTGCTCGCCGCCGTCATCCTCAACACCGGAAACGTCTCCGCCTCGCCACTCCGGGCCGGGCTGACGCTCGCCGCGTTCGGGGCCGCCGCCGCGCTGGTCGGCGCGCTCCGCACGACCGGCGCGCTCCGGCTGGTGGCCCGCCGGATGCCGGGCGTGCTGCGCGACGGGCTGCGCACCGGTGTGGTGGCCGCGTTCCTGGTGTTCGGCGCGGGCGCGGGCGCGGCCGGGCTCGCCGTGGCGCTGGGCGGGGGCGACGCGAGCGAGATGCTCGGCGCGTACCGCACCGGGGTCACCGGCCAGGCCGGCATCACGCTCGTCTGCGTCGCCTACGCGCCGAACGCCGCGGTCTGGTCCGCCGCCTACCTGCTCGGCCCCGGGTTCGCGGTCGGCACCGACACGGTCGTGCGGACCACCGAGGTGTCGATCGGCGCGCTGCCCGCCGTGCCGCTGCTGGCCGGGCTGCCGGAGGGCCCGTTGGGCGGTGCCGGCGCGGCCCTGCTCGCGGTGCCGGTCGTGGCCGGGATGGCCGCCGGCTGGCTGCTCGCCCGTCGCATGCTGCGGGCGGACCGGTCGGCCCGCTGGCGGGCGGTCCTCGGCGCGGCGCTGCTGTCCGGGCCGGTCGCCGGCCTGGTGCTAGGCGCGGGTGCACTCGTCTCCGGCGGCTCGCTCGGCGGCGGGCGGATGGCGGAGATCGGGCCGGTCGCGTGGCAGGTGGTGGTCATGTCCGCGGTGGTCGTGGCGGTCGGCGCGGTGATCGGCGCGGCCGGCACGAGGGCGTTCACCGGGCCATAAACAGCTCGGGGCGCCCCGGTGCACCCGGAACGCCCCGACGCGGTCGCCTGAGGTCAGCGACCGGCGATGTAGATGATGCCGACGATCAGGTTGAGCGCGCTCGCGGCGAACGCGAGGTAGGCCAGCGTCGGCGGCTTGCCGGCCTTCTTCGCCTCCTGGAGAGCCAGGATGCCGAAAACGACGCCGGCGGGCCAGCAGCAGATGAGGCCGAGGACGATGCCCAGAACGCCCCAGAGGGTCGTCTTGTCGTTGGCCGGCTGCGCGGCGGGTGGCGGGTATGTCACTTTCTGTTCCTCCCCAATTTCTTTCTCCGATGGATAGACGTGGCTGGACGATGCTCGCGTTTGATCACATGCTCGTCAAGCCCCGCCGCCTGGGCGAGTCGCTAGTAGTAGCTGATGTTGAGCACCAGCCCGAGGATGCCGTTGGCCACGCCGATGACGGCGCCGATGATGCCGGTGATGAAACCGGCCTGCGCCTGCCCGCGGTTGCTCGCCAGGCCCTGGTCGGCCTTGTTGCGGCCCAGGTGGCCGAGCACCGCGCCGGCGATGCCGAGGCCCAGGCCGAGGAGGGCGCAGCAGAGGGCCAGCGGGATCGACGCGATGCCGAAGATCATGGCGAGCAGGCCCTGCGTGTTGTTCTGCCCCGTGGGCGCCGGCGGGCCGTAGCCCGTGCCCGGGTAGATCGGCGCCTGCGGGTACGGCTGGCCCGAGGTGGGCTGCTGCCCGTACGGATCCTGGTACGGCTGCTGAGCGGCGTACGGGTCCTGGTAGGGCTGCTGCGGCGCGGAGTAAGGGTCCTGGTACGGCTGCCCGGAGCTCGGCTGGCCAGAGGTCGGCTGACCGTAAGGCTGGCCAGAGGTGGGCGGCTGACCGTACTGGGGCTGGCCGTAGGGTGGCTGCGCGTTAGGGTCCTGAGGCTGCTGGCCGTACGGGTCCTGGCCTGGATAGCCGGGCTGCATCGGAGCTCCTTGATGACGAGGGTGCTGGGTCCTCCTGCCGGGTGACCCACGGCGACCGGCAGCGTACCTGGTCATCGCCACTCCGCGAGGTCCCGGTAGGGTTTCGACGTGCGTGATCCCGCTCGTCTCGTGGTCCTGGTATCCGGCTCGGGCAGCAATCTCCAGGCCCTGCTCGACGCCGCCGGCGACCCGGCGTACGGGGCCCGGGTGGTGGCCGTGGGTGCCGACCGTGACGCCATCGCCGGCCTCGACCGGGCGGCCGCGGCGGGTGTGCCCACCTTCGTCGACTCCGTCCGCGCCTACCCCACGCGCGAGCAGTGGGACGCCGCGCTCACCGCGCACGTCGCCGAGTACAAGCCCGACCTGGTCATCTCCGCGGGCTTCCTCAAGCTCGTCGGCGCCGCGTTCCTCGAGGCTTTCGGCGACCGCTACATCAACACGCACAACTCGCTGCTCCCCGCGTTTCCCGGCATGCACGGCCCGCGCGACGCGCTCGCCTACGGGGTGCGGGTGACCGGCGCGACGCTGTTCTTCGTGGACGCCGGCGTCGACACCGGGCCGATCATCGCCCAGGTCGCGGTGCCCGTGCTGCCCGAAGACACGGAGGAGACGCTCACCGAGCGGATCAAGGAGGCCGAGCGGCGCCAGCTCGTCGAGTCGGTCGGCCGCCTGGTCCGCGAGGGCTGGACCATCACGGGAAGAAAGGTCACGATCCCATGAGCGGGAGTCGCGAGGCTACGGGCCTTGGGCACGACGGAGGACGAGCGCCGAGCGACGGAGCGCGGCAGGCACAGCGCTCCGCGGAGGGGCGGCGTCCGATCCGGCGCGCCCTCATCAGCGTGTACGACAAGACCGGCCTGCCGGAGCTGGCCAAGGCGCTGCACGAGGCCGGCGTCGAGCTGGTGTCCACAGGCTCCACCGCCGCGGCGATCGAGGCGGCCGGTGCGCCGGTGACCCGGGTCGAAGACGTGACCGGCTTTCCGGAGACCCTCGACGGCCGGGTGAAGACGCTGCACCCGGCGATCCACGCGGGCCTGCTGGCCGACCTGCGACTCCCGGCCCACGAGGCGCAGCTGGCGGAGCTGGGCGTGCGCCCGTTCGACCTGCTGGTCTCCAGCCTCTACCCGTTTCGCGAGACGGTCGACTCGGGCGCGAGCGAAGACGATTGCGTCGAGCAGATCGACATCGGCGGGCCGGCGATGGTGCGCGCCGCCGCGAAAAACCACGCCTCGGTCGCCGTGGTGACCTCCGTTTCCCTGTACCCAATGCTCCTGGAGGCCCTCGACGGCGGCGGCTTCACGCTGGCGCAGCGCAAGTCGCTCGCGGCTCGCGCGTTCGCGGACATCGCGGAATACGACATCGCGGTGGCCCAGTGGACGGCGGCCGTGCTCGACCCCGACCCGCGCGGCTGGCCGGCCTTCGCCGGGCTGGCGCTGCGCCGGGCGGACGTGCTGCGCTACGGCGAAAACCCGCACCAGGAGGCCGCGCTCTACCTCAACCCGGACTCGCCGCCCGGGCTGGCGCAGGCCGAGCAGCTGCACGGCAAGGAAATGTCGTACAACAACTACGTCGACGCCGAGGCGGCCTGGCGCGCCGCCAACGACTTCGGCGACCCGGCCGTGGCGATCATCAAGCACGCCAACCCGTGCGGGATCGCGATCGCGGCCGACGTCGCGGAGGCCCACCGCAAGGCGCACGCGTGCGACCCGGTGTCGGCGTTCGGCGGCGTGATCGCGGTCAACCGCCCGGTGTCGGTCGAGATGGCCAAGCAGGTGGCCGACGTCTTCACCGAGGTGATCGTGGCACCGTCCTACGAGGACGGTGCGGTGCAGTTGCTGTCCGCCAAGAAAAGCCTGCGCATCCTCGTCGCCCCGCCGTGGCAGCCGCTGCCCGCGGAGTGGCGCCCCGTCGGCGGCGGCGTCCTGGTCCAGATCAGCGACCGCATCGGCGCGCCCGGCGACGACCCCGCCACCTGGCGCCTCGTGGCCGGCGAGCCGGTCGACGACCTGCGTGACCTCGCGTTCGCCTGGCGCGCGGTGCGCTCCGTGAAGTCCAACGCGATCCTGATCGCCGCCGACGGCGCCGCCGTGGGCGTCGGCATGGGCCAGGTCAACCGCGTCGACTCCGCACGCCTGGCGGTGACCCGCTCCAGCGGCCGGGCGGCCGGCGCGGTGGCCGCCTCGGACGCGTTCTTCCCGTTTCCCGACGGGCTGGAGGTGCTGGCCGAGGCGGGCGTCCGCGCGGTCGTGCAGCCGGGCGGCTCGGTCCGCGACGAAGAGGTCATCGCCGCCGCCAACGCGGCCGGCATAAGCATGTACCTGACCGGGACACGCCACTTCTTCCACTGATCGATATCCGAGCTACCGCGACATCGATATTCGAGCTACCGCCACGTCCGCGGAGGCCGCAGGCGAGGACGTCGCGGTAGCTCGAATCTTCTTCGATCAAGCGGCGGCGCTGACGGTGATCTTCGTGAGGCTCACCCGGCCGAAGATGTCGAGCTCGACACCCCCGACGCGGGCTGAGTAGCCGTAGTTGTTCTGGCCGAAGCGGAGCGGGACCACCGGCATGTCCCGGGCGAGGATGTCCTCGGCCTCCTGGTACTTCTTGATCGTCGCCGCCTCGTCGGGCGCCTGCATCGCGTCGTTGACGAGGGTGTCGAAGCGGGCGTTGCGGTAGCCGGCGTAGTTGGACGAGCCGGCGGTGGAGTAGAGCGGGGCGAGGTAGCTCTCCATCGAGGGGTAGTCCATCGGCCACCCCATCCGAAACAGGCCGACCGCCTTGTGCTGCTCGACCTTGGCGAGCAGGTCGCCGAAGCGTGGCTCGGCCACCGCCGTGCACTGGACGCCCAGGTTGGCCTGGAGTTGCGCGCAGGTCGCCTCTACCCAGGCCCTGTGGCCGCCGTCGTCGTTGTAGCTGATCTGGAGCGTGGCGGGGCCTTCCGCCTCGGTGTAGAGGCGCTTGGCCTCGGCGGGGTCGAACTCGCAGGCGGCGCCGCAGCTGTTTTCGCGGTAGCCGGTCACGACGGGCGCGACGAACGAGCGGGCGGGCCGCTGCGCGCCGTGGAACACCGACGTGACGATCGCGTCCCGGTCGATCGCCATCGAGACCGCGCGCCGCACGCTTCCCTTGAAGAACTCGGGCCGGTACGCCGGGAACGCGAGGAACTGGATCGTCGAGTCGGGGCTGCTGCCGGCCCGGCCGTCGAGGTCTTTGGCCGCGCTGGTCACCTGCTCGGCGGGGATCGTGCGGATCACGTCGAGGTCGCCGTCGCGGACGTCTTCGTACGCCTTGGCGAGGTTGTCGTAGACCCGGAATGCGGCGCTCTCGACGCTGGGCTTGTCGCCCGGGTACGCGTCGAAGCGCTCGACCTCGATCGCCGACTTGTCTCGCCAGCCGCCCTTGAGCTTGAACGGCCCCTGCCCCACGATCGCGTCCTCGAAGCCGTCGGCCAGCACGCCCGGCTCCTTCCACGCGGAGGTGGGGAGCGGGTAGAAAGCGGTGTCGCCGAGCATCGCCTTGAACTCGGTGAACGGCGTGGAGAGCGTGACCTGGAAGGTGCGGTCGTCAAGCTTCTTGAGGCCGGAGAGGGTCTTGGCTTTCGGCTCGGCGACCGGCTGCGGGCCGGCACCGTCGGGGTCGGTGGGCTGGGTGTCCGCGTACCCACCGATCTTGGCGAAGAAGTAGCCGTTGCTCTGCCTGTTGGGCGCGTAGGCGCCGTAGTTCCACGCGTTGATGTAGCTGTCGGCGGTCACCTTCTCGCCATTGTGGAACGTGTAGCCGTCCTTGAGCGTGATGGTCCAGACCCGGCGGTCGGTCGACTTGATCGACTCGGCGGCCAGCTCGCGCGGGCGGTGGTCGCCGTCGTAGGTGACCAGCGGGGCGAACAGCGCGGAGAGCACCTGGGCGCCGTCCGGGTCGTTCGTGTTCGTCGGCAGCAGGTGTCGCGGCTGGGCGATCTGCACGCTCACCGAGCGCGGGCCGGTGCCGCTGGCCGACTCGCCGCCGAGCGGGTCGCACGCCGTCAGGGCCAGCGCCGGGAGGATCGCACAGACGGCGATCGCGCGTAGCTGCATGACATCCCTCATCAGTTTCTCGTCGGCTCCTTATGAGACCATTTGCGGCGTGACCGCGACACTCCTGGACGGTAAGGCAACAGCGTCCGCAATCAAGGACGACCTGCGGGCGCGGGTCAAGGCTCTCGCCGAAAGAGGCATCATTCCAGGGCTCGGCACCGTGCTGGTGGGCGACGACCCGGGGTCACATGCGTACGTGCGGGGCAAGCACCGCGACAGCGCCGAGGTGGGCATCGCCTCGATCCAGCGCGAGCTGCCCGCCGACGCCACGCAGGAGCAGGTCGAGGCCGTCGTCGCGGAGCTCAACGCCGACCCGGCCTGCCACGGCTACATCGTGCAGCTGCCGCTGCCGCCGCAGATCGACACCCAGCGGGTGCTGGAGCTGATCGATCCGGACAAGGACGCCGACGGCCTGCACCCGGTCAACCTGGGCCGGCTCGTGCTCGGCTACCCGGCGCCGCTGCCCTGCACGCCCCGCGGGATCGTGGAGATCCTCCGGCGATACGGGGTGGAGCTGCGCGGCGCCGAGGTCACCGTGGTCGGCCGCGGCACGACGGTCGGGCGCCCGCTCGGGCTGCTGCTCACCCGCCGGAGCGAAAACGCGACCGTGACCCTGTGCCACACGGGCACACGCGACCTGGGCACGCACACCCGCAGCGCCGACATCGTGATCGCCGCGGCTGGCGTGCCCGGGCTGGTCACCGCCGACATGGTGCGCCCCGGCGCGGTCGTAATCGACGTCGGCATCACCCGCGTGGTCGGCGAGGACGGCAAGGGTGTCTACACCGGCGACGTGGCCCCAGACGTGGCCGAGGTGGCCGGCGCGCTCGCCCCGGTGCCGGGCGGGATCGGCCCGATGACCCGCGCGATGCTGCTGACCAATGTGGTCGAACGCGCGGAGCGGGACGCCGGCTAAGCTCACGCGCCGCCCGCACGCCGCCTGGCCTCCGGAACTCTGGGAATCGGCCGAATACTCGATTTTTCTCGCATCGGCGGATGTCGAAGTTGACTCTCCCGCAACCGTGACATCACGGCGAGTATTGCCTATCCTAACCAGGGGGATCGATGTTGCTTGAACTAAGGGGAAACCGTCGTGAACCAAGTCGGAGCGCGTTTGCCGGACACCGGCCCACCAGGTCTCGATCCCACTGAGTTGAAGGACCTTCAGCTCACCCGGTTGGACGCGATATTCGACCAGCACCCTGGATTGGTGGCGGCGGTCTGTCGTCGGGTCTTACCGGATCATGATCCCACGCGGTTCCAGTCCGCCATCTAGTCTCCGTCGTGTCGATCGCGGACGCTGTCCAGCCGTCGCCGACCCCTGCCCTGACCAACTACGTACTCAAGGTCCACAGCCGTTGCGATCTTGCCTGTGACCATTGCTACGTCTACGAGCACGGCGACCACAGCTGGCGCAAACGTCCCCACGCGATCGACCTCCGCACGGTAAAGGCTGCGGCGAGGCGGATCGCCGAACACGTGCGCTCCCACCGGCTCGGCCAGGTGCATGTCGTGCTCCACGGCGGCGAGCCGCTCCTCCTGGGGCCGGCCAGATTACGTGACGTACTCACGGTGCTCCACGCCACGATTGCGCCCGTCACCGACCTGCGGCTGCACCTTCAGACCAATGGCGTGCTGCTCTCGCAACGATTCTGTGCGATCCTCGCCGACTTCCGCGTCCACGTGGGAGTCTCATTGGACGGCGATCGCGTGGCCAATGACCGGCACCGCCGATTCGCCAACGGCGCGAGCAGTCATCGACAGACACTCCGCGCGCTCGCGTTGCTGCGAAAGCACCGACAGATCTATGGCGGCATTCTCTGCACCGTCGACGCCGAAAGCGATCCGATCCAGGTGTACGAGGCGTTGCTGGCCGAGGATCCGCCCCGCATCGACCTGCTGCTGCCGCATGCCACGTGGGATCACCCTCCGCCACGGCCGCACGCCGATCCTACGCCGTACGCGACCTGGCTCGGCAGGATCTACGAACGCTGGATACGCGACGGGCGGCCGGTTCCGATTCGCCTCTTCGACTCTTTGCTGTCGACGGCCGGCGGCGGCCCCAGCTTTACCGAAGCGGTCGGCCTCGACCCGGCCGACGTCGCCGTCATCGAGACTGACGGGACCTGGGAGCAGGCGGACTCGCTGAAGACGGCCTACGACGGAGCGGCGGCGACCGGCCTCGACGTGTTTCGGCACACGGTCGACGACACGGCCCGGCACCCGGGTATCGCCGTCCGCCAGTCGGGGATCAGGGGCGTGTGCGAGACGTGCCGCGACTGCGAGGTGGTGCACCGGTGCGGCGGTGGGTTGTACGCCCACCGGTTCCGGTCCGCCAACGGGTACGACAATCCCTCGGTCTACTGCTCCGACCTCAAGGAGTTCATCTCCCGTATGGACAGCACACCTGCGCGGGCAAGCACTTCGGTGCCCGAGACCGTCCTGGACGAGTTGGGCTCTGGTTACGGCGACGCGGCCACCATGAGGTATCTGGCCGCTTCCCAACTCTCCATCACCCGAGCGCTGCTGGCGGTGCTCGGCGCGACGACGGACAACCAGGTGGCGGTCGACGGATGGGATCTGCTCGGCCGGCTCGACGGCGAGCGTCCACGGGCAGTCGAGCAGGTGCTGGCCCATCCGTACGTGAAGGCATGGGCGGTGCGGTGCCTGAGACGAGAGGCGGATCCGGCCTACCTGGCTTGTCTGGCCGCGGCCGCCGCGGTGCGGGCCGGCGAGCTTGTCGAGATCGCGTTGCCGGTGCACGACGAGATGGTGTATCTGCCGACGCTCGGCCGGTTGGTGCTCGGCCCCGGCGTCGGTGAGGTAGCGACGCTCCGGTCCGTCACCGGCGGGTTCGAGGTTCGGGCGGGCGGCACCGTCCACACGGCACCCGTCGTGGGTGCGGCTCCGCGCCTCACGAACTGGCATCCGGTCCGGCGGCTCGATGGGGATGGGCTGGTGGTCGAGCTCGAAGACACCGATCCCTACCGCGACTGCTACGGCGCGCCGGTGGCCACCCGACTGGACGGCACCGCGGTGGACTCCTGGCAGCGGTTGCAGGACGTCGCCTGGAAGAGCATCCGGGAGTACGCGCCTGGGCACATGCCCGCCCTGCGTGTCGGGTTGCGTGCGCTGACCCCGCTGCTGCCCGGCGAAGGTGGTCTCCAGCGCAGCGCGACCAGCAGACTGGCGTTCGGCGCCGTGGGAGTGGCGGAAGTCCCGGACGGCGACGCGCTGGCCGTCCTGCTGGTGCATGAGATCCAGCATCTCAAGCTCGGCGCCGTGCTGGATCTGTGCGATCTTGTCGACACCACCCGCGATCTGCGCCTTCGGGTGGGATGGCGTTCGGACCCGCGGCCGCTCGAAGCCGTGCTGCAAGGGACCTATGCGCACCTGGCGGTCGCCGAGATCTGGCGCACCCGCGACCGGGCGAGCGCGACCTTTCGACGCTACCGAGACTGGGTGCACGCGGCGATCGATCAGCTCGTCGGCACCGGTGCGCTTACGGTCGAAGGCGAACGATTCGTCGGCCGAATGCTTCAGCGCGCGGATGGCTGGTAGCGATCTTCAATACGTGGTCGGATAGCTGACAGTCGATCAGAAAGCACGTTTCGCGCCGAGGTTTGGAGGGATACCTACCATGGTGGCGGACGGCACGCCCGGTCGGCAGGGAGAGCAGCGCCATGGACGGCCCCGTGTTCGAGCTCGAGCCGGGGGAGCCGCTGTTCTTCATGAGCTACGCGCATATCACCGCGACGCGCGACGAGGTCGCCCGCTTCTTCGAAGACTTCTCGACGGATATCAGCGAGCTCCTCGGCCGTGTGGTGGGCGCGTATCCCGGATTCATGGACACCGTCATGGGCGGCGGCG
This sequence comes from Phytohabitans sp. LJ34, assembly GCF_052068095.1. Taxonomy (NCBI): domain Bacteria; kingdom Bacillati; phylum Actinomycetota; class Actinomycetes; order Micromonosporales; family Micromonosporaceae; genus Phytohabitans; species Phytohabitans sp. LJ34. Next base: position 385,661 of record NZ_JBQHDG010000001.1, read on the forward strand.
AGCGGTGGAGTCCGGAGCTGTTGAGGGCCGCCGGCACCTGCCAGGTCTTCGTGCCGTTGCTCTCCGCCTCGCTGATCACGAGCGACTGGTGCGGCATGGAGTGGCACGCCTTCGCTCGCAGGACGAGGGTGCGGCGTGCGGACGGCCGGCCCGACAACGCGACCGGGATCGTGCCGGTCCGGTGGTCGCCGATCGAGCCAGGCGATCTTCCCGATGTCGTCCGCGGGATCCAATGGTTCACTCCGGCACGCCTACCCGATCAGAAGATCGTCGAGGCGTACGAGCGGGAGGGTCTCCTGGGGCTGCTCCGGCTCGGCATGGAAAAGGAATATCGCGCGGTCGTCTGGCGGCTCGCGCAGCACGTGATGTCGATTTTCCGGTCCCACTGGGTGACTTCGTTGATTCCCGAAGGCCCGGAGGAGCTACGCAACGTCTTCCGTGACCGGGGGGTGCCATGAGTCCGACGCCGGAAACGTACTTCTTCCTCAGCCATGCGCGTGTGGCACCGCCGACAGACAGCGCGCGTACGGACGCCGACTCATGGGTCCGTGAGTTCTTCCGGGACCTGTCCCTCGAGGTACGACGGCGGGCCCGCCACGACGTGGGCGCCGAGGTCGGCTTTCTGGACCTGGAGGTCTCTCCCGCGGCCGACGCTCGGACCGCGCTCCTCCGGGCGCTCGGCTCGGCACAGGTGTTCGTGGCGCTGTACTCGCCGGGCTACATCCGCAACTCCTGGTCGGCGAGGGAGCAGGAGGCGTTCGGGGCGCGGGTGGCCGAGCAACGATCGCCTTCGGATCGGCTCCTTCCGGTGCTCTGGGTGCCGTTCATGTCCTGGGAGGACCCCGGAGAGGCGCACGTGGCGCAGATTCGCCGTGCCCGAAAGCTGGCGCACGACGTTCCGGAGTACCTGGAGAACGGCATGCGCGGGCTGCGAATGCTGAGCTACTTCGAGGACCAGTACCGAGCGGTCCTGGGGCGTATCGCCGGCGGCATCGTGGACCTGGCCGAACGGGCCCCACTGCGGCCGTCGCCAACACCCGACCCGTACCAGGGTGTCGGAGTCGACGCGGCTTTCGAGGTGGCCGTCCTCGCACCCGCCACTGTGGACCTGCCACCGGAGCGTGCCACGGACGGCTACGGCGAGACGAGTGTGCTGTGGCGGCCGTTTGGCAACCGCCAGGCGTTGCCGGTCGCGGACGACGCCGCGAACACGGCGCAGCGGCTCGGGCTGTCCACCAAGGTCAGCGACTACGCCGACGCGGGCGGGCCGATGCCGGGGCGTCCGGCCGTGCTGCTCATCGATCCATGGGTGATTGCCGCGCGAGACGGCGCGCGGGTGTTGAGCGACCTCGCGCGGGAGCTCCCCGAGTGGGTGATTCCGCTCATCGTGGCGGACGAAGAAGATCCCGAGTATCTGGCGCGGGGCGCGAAACTCGCAGGCACAGCGGCGGATATCCTCTATGCGGAAGGCGGTCGGCGTCCGGAGCGGGTGGGTCAGCTGAGCGAGTTCGTTCGCATCATGCCCAGTCTCATCGCCAAGGCACGCCGTCAGTACCTGAAGAATGTGCCCGTTCCCACGTCGACCAAGTCGGTCAAGCGTCCGAAGCTGATCGATCCGGATGCCGAAACTCTGCCGGTTGAGGAAAGACCATGACAGACACACGTGTGGGTCAGATCGTCACGTTCTACTCATACAAGGGTGGCACCGGGCGTACGATGGCGGTCGCGAATGTCGCGTGGATCCTGGCGGCCAGCGGCAAGCGCGTGCTGGTCACCGACTGGGATCTCGAGTCGCCCGGCCTGCATCGGTTCTACAAGCCGTTTCTCGATCCCGATGTGATCGGCGGCACCGAAGGGATCATCGACCTTGTCCGGGCCTACGAGGACGAGGCGATCAAAAACCGGCATCGCGACGACGGCTGGCAGAAGGAGTACGTCAAGGTCGGCGGTGCCTTCACGGTGGGCTGGCAATTTCCCAGTGGCGGCTCGCTCGCCTTTCTCTCCGCCGGACGCCAGAGTGACCACTACGCCGCCACCCTCAGCGGCCTCGACTGGGACAATTTCTACGACCGGCTCGACGGCGCCGCGTTCTTCGACGCACTGCGCGACGACATGAAACGCCGGTACGACTACACGCTGATCGACAGCCGTACCGGGCTGAGCGACGTCGCGGACATCTGCACGATGCACCTTCCCGATCTCCTGGTCGACTGCTTCACACTCAGCGACCAGGGCATCGAGGGGGCGGCATGGGTCGCTCGCCGGGTCCGCAACTACATCAAACGCGAGATCCAGATCCTGCCCGTGCCGATGCGCGTCGACGCCGCGGAAAAGGAGAAGGTCGACGCCGGCCGCGCCTTCGCCAAGCGGAGTTTCGGCTCGCTGCCGGCGCGGATGAGCGACGAGGAGCGCGACGCGTACTGGGCCGCCGTGGAGGTGCCGTACAAGCCGTACTACGCCTACGAGGAGACGCTCGCCACATTCGGCGACGAGCCGGGGTCGCGCACCTCGTTGCTGGCCGCGTTCGAGACGTTGACCCACTACATCACCGGCGGCGAGGTCCGGGCGCTGCCGCCGATGGACGAAGCCACCCGCCTGCACCAGAAGGCACGCTTCATCCGCAAGGTGCCCGAGTACATCGAAAAGGACGTCGTCCTCGAGTACGCACCGGCCGATCAGCTGTGGGCGGAGTGGATCGGGGCGGTCCTGCAAAGCGCGGACATACGCGTCCACGCGAGCGGAGGTGTCCACCTCACCGCGGAGGGGCGCCGGGTCAAGCCGCGCCGGCTGGCCGTCGTTTCCGGTGCGTACGTGGCGGCGGACGCCCTGGCGACCTCTCCGCGGGAGGAGGTCAGCACACGACCGCCGCTGGCGATCTATGTCGGCGAGCTGCGTCCGCTGCCCGCGTTTCCGAGCGATACGTCAGCCACCATCGTCGGGCTTTCGGAGCAGAGCGCCGAGGAACGCGTCCTCCGGCTGCTCGGGCGCCAAGGTTCGGCCATAAAGGAGCGACCTCCCCACCTGGCCCGCTTCCCGGGCGCGGAGCCGAGGATCTTCTCCGCGCCGACCCGCAACGCGATGTTCACGGGACGGGAAGAGGAGCTCGTGCGCCTCCGTGCCCACCTACAGTCGGATCGCACGGCGATCGTGCTGCCCAAGACATCCGCACTCCCGGTGGCGCTGCAAGGGATGGGCGGCGTGGGCAAGACCCAGGTCGCTTTGGAGTATGTCCACCGGTTCCGAAACGCGTACGACATCGTTTGGTGGGTCAACGCCGAACTGCCCCAGTTCATCGACACGGCGCTGGCCGACCTGGCCGACCGCCTCGCCGTGCCACCCGAGTCCAAGACCATCGACAAGGCGCGCTGGGCGCTACAGGCGTTGCGCCGAGGCGAGCCGTTCGGTCGCTGGCTTGTGGTCCTCGACAACGCCGAGGACTTGGAGCAGGTCATGCGGTTCATGCCGGAGGGAAACGGCCACATCATCATCACGTCCCGAAACCAGGCGTGGGCTGACTATGCCAAGGGGATGTCCGTCGATGTGTTCCGGCGGGCGGAAAGCGTCGCGCACCTTCGCCAGCGCGTGACCGAGATGACGGCGCAAGAGGCCGACCAGGTGGCGGAGATCCTCGGTGACCTGCCGATCGCGATCGCCGCGGCCGGTGCGTGGCTCGCGGAGACCCTCACCTCGGTGCCCGAGTACCTGCGCGAGATCGAACGCCACGGTCCACGCGCGCTGTCCGGCTCGGACGACAAGGGAAGCGGCGCCGCGGTGGAGGCGACGTGGGACCTTTCGCTCACCCGCCTGCGGAGCCAGTCCGAGGCCGCGTACCGCCTGCTCCAACTCTGCTCGGTGCTGGCCCCCGAAATCGCGCTGAGCCTGGTCTACAGCGACGAGATGGCCGCCGCACTCAAGCCGTACGACGCGACCGTCATCGAGCCCATGGTGCGGTCCGCGCTGATCCAGCGCACCAATCGGCTCGCCTTGGTCAAGCTCGACCCCCACAACCAGCAGGTTGCCATCCACCGCCTGTTGCAGGCCGTCGTCCGCGCGCGGATGACGGACGAGGAGCTGGCGGAGGTGCGCCAGCAGGTCCACCGAGTGCTCTGCGGGTCTCGGCCGGACGGCGAGGTCGACAGTCCGGCCACCTGGGCCCGCTACCGGACGCTCTGGCCCCACCTCGAGGTCTCACATGCCCTGCACAGCACCGACGAGAAGATGTGGCAGCTGATCGTCAGCCGCCTGCGATATCTCTGGCTCGGCGGCGACTTCAGCGAGGGCGAGAAGTTCGGCCGTCAGGTCGAGGCAGCCTGGCTCGAGCAGCTGAACTCCATGTCGGACGAGGACGAGGCCGACGCGCTGCGCCGGCACCTGCTCCACCTCCGGTTCAACCTCGCCAACATCCTGCGCTCGCAGGGTCGTTTCGAGGAAGCGAGGCAGATCAACGAGGAGGTCCACGCGGCGCAGCAAGCGCTGCTCGGCGCGGAGCATCCGCACACGCTGATGACCGCCCGCGGCCTGGCCGCCGACCTCCGCGGGCTCGGCATGTACGCGGAGGCGCTGGAAATGGACGAGAACGCCTATCGCGTGTGGGCGGAGGTGTTCGGCGAGTTGCACCCGCAAACCCTGGTCACCGCCAACAACCTCGCTGTCTCGTTCCGCGCGGTGGGCAACTTCCGCGACGCCCGCAGCCGCGACGAGAAGGTCTATGCCCGGCTTCAGATCGTGCGTGGCACCGACCACCCCAGCACCTTGGCATCGGCGTCCTGCCTGGGCCGTGATCTCCGCGAGGCCGGTGAATACGAGGAATCGGTGCTGCTTCTCCAAAACGTGTTGAGCAGCCTGCACTCGGTGCTGGGGAAGGAGGCGGCAGACTCGCTGAAAACGCAGGCAAACCTCGCCGTTTCGATGCGCAGCGCCGGCAAGGCGGCCGACGCCGCGCCCCTCCTGGACGAGGCCTACGACCGGCTCCAGCAACGGTTTGGTCCCGGCAACCCGGACACGCTCGCCTGCCGGCTGAGCCGGTCGGCCAACCTGCTGGCGACCGGATCGCTGGCGCAGGCCATGGCGGAGATGGAGGAGGTGACCGAGGCCTACGAAAAGTTCCTCGGCCCTAGCCATCCCCACACGCTCGTGTGTTTCACCAACCTCTCGGCGGCCGCCAGCGCGGCGCGTCAGGTTGAGCGGGCCGTGGAGCTGGCACAGCGGGCCAGCGAGGAGTTCGAGCACACGCTCGGACCCGACCACCCGTACAGCCTGGCGGCGGCGATGAACCTGGCGAGCTGCCGGGCCGAGCAGGGTGAGGTCGAGGAGGCACACGTCCGCATGCAGGAGGTGGCGGCGCGGATGGCGGAGGCGCTCGGCCCGGAGCATCCGGACACCCTTTGCTGTCAGTCGCATGTGGCGATCACCGGCAGGTGGCTCGGCCGGACCGATCAGGGCGCCGACCCGACGGGATCAGTGCGGCGTCTGATCGACGCGATCGGCCGCCACCATCCGGTGGTCAAGACGCTTCAGGCGGAGAGGCTTGTGCATCGGGTGCTAGATCCGCACCCATTCTGACGGAAACGCCTCAGCCATCCAATCTGGCCCCGGCAGGACGTCGTCCGCGGCGGCCTGCCGGACGCCGCTGAGCCACATCAACGTCAGTGGCAGGATCTCGACCGCGGCGAAATGACCCGCGCCTTCTTTGACCAGCAGCTTGGCACTGGGAATCTGCTTCGCCAGCCATCTGGTGTGCTGGAGCGGTGAAAATGTGTCGGCGTCGCCGTGCCAGAGCAGGACCGGGGGCCTGATCGTCGAGAGTTCGAAGCCCCAGCTCTTGCGAAACGCCGTGACATCGTCGATCCAGCCCCCGGGGCCGGATCGGGTCGCCTCCCTGTAGCTGGCGGTGAGGAGCTTTCTCATCGCGATGTCGTCGACCACGCGGTGGTCTCTTTCGCACAACGCCGGACGCAGGTGGTCGACGAGACTCTCCGGCTTGTTGTGTGTTTCCTCCGTACGCGCGGCCAGCTCGGCGGCGTATGCCGTACCGGAGGCGTCGACCGACCGATACTCGTTGACGTTGAGGTGGGTCATGCCATGGTGCCAGTCGAGGTCCGGCGCGTCGGCGGGTGCGATGCTGACCAGCGCCGCGGCCCGCGTGACCCGGTCAGACAGGAGCGCGGCACAGGCCAGGGCATGAGGGCCACCGCCGGAGCGGCCGACGACCGCGAAACGGTCGAGATTCAAGTGGTCGGCGATCGCCTCGATGTCGCCAGCCACGTCGGCCACGCTGCGGCCCTCGTGGCGATCGGAGTCGCCATATCCCGGGCGGTCGTATGAGATGAGGCGAATGCCCATCCGGTACAGAACGATGCCCCGCGGTTTGGGACCGCTCCGGCTCCCGGGCGTGCCGTGCAGGAGGAAGACCGGCAAACCATCCGGTGCGCCCGTGACTTCGACGGCAAGTCGCCGGCCGTCACGGGTCGTGACCACCACCAGCGGTGGGGACAACTGCGCCGAGGCCACTCGCGCTTCCTTTCGGGGACAGAAAGGGGGGACCGCCTCGAACGGCAGATGCCCCTCTCAATCTACCAGGTTAAGGCGCCAAGGCCCGTTCAGTCATCGTTGCGTTCGGTAGCCCTGTCAGGCAAATTGTTGGCACGGAAGCGCCACGGGGAGATCCATTTCGGCCACATATGCCAGTTGAAAGTGCCAACCCAGTAGCCTGACCCTCAGGGAGTGCCCGGCGTACCGGTCGATGAGGTGTAAATCGGTGGGCGCCGATGCCTCGGGCGGTTCGACCGCGTCCTGCCCGAATCCGGCCCACCGTTCGAGACCCGCTCGATGTTGGTTCGCTGGTGCTGGCGTCGGCGCGGCACCGTGACCAAATTGTATCTTTTGTTCAAGATCGAGTTATGCGACTACCCATTGCGCTTCTGGCCCTTTCCCTCGTAGGTGCTGGCACGCCGGCGGCCGCGGCGTCCGTCGGGGGTCTTGAGGCGGCTGTTGTCGCGCGGCTCGGCCCGACCGTGCAGGTGAACATCGCTCCCCGCACCACCGACCGGTGGGGCTTCGGCACCGCCGTGCGGCCGACCGCCGCGTACCCGGAGGGGTGGCTCTTCGTCGCGCGGCGGGAGACCGGCGTCTGGCGGGTCGCGCTGGAGGGCGAGGCGGAGTTCGCCACGCTCAGCGCCGCGTCCGTGATCCTGACCGGCGACGAGCGCCGCGCCCTCGGTGCGACGAGGGCGCGCACGCGCGGGCCCGAGTCCACCACCGACCGGCGCACCGGGATGCGACTGCCGTTCGCGGTCGGGCAGACCTGGCGGTACACCGGCGGGCCGCACCCGATGAGCGGCGGCGCGCGCAGCTCGGTCGACCTGGCCGGCGGCGACGGCAAGGTGCTCGCGGCGCGGGCCGGGCTGGCGTACACGATGTGCAAATCCGGTCGGGGCTGGGTGCGCGTGGTACACGACCGCGGCTTCGCCACCGACTACTACCACCTCGAAGGCAACATCAAAGTGGACGGCAAGCGGGTGGCCGAGGGTGCGTTCCTTGGCAACATCGGCAACGACGTCTCCTGCGGCGGCCGCTCCACCGGCAAGCACGTGCACTTCTCGCTGCGGCGCGACGGGGCGTACACGCCGATCGACAAGTACTCGTTCGGCAAGTGGGTGATCGTCGCGACCGGCGGCGCGTACGACGGCGCCGCGCTGCACGGCTCGAAGCGGGTCGCGGTCGGCGGCGGCCTCTACAACTACGGGGCGCTCGGCCTCACCCAGGGCGTGGTCGACACCGACGGCGGCACCACGCTCAACCGCCGCTCCGGCCCCGGCACGGCCAACCCGGTGGTGGGCAAGCTGACCGACGGCGACACGGTGACGATCACCTGCTCGGCCCGGGGTACCAAGCACGCCGGCCGCAACAGCTACGTCACGGACCTGTGGAACAAGCTGGCCGACGGGAGCTGGGTGAGCGACGCGTACGTGTGGACCGGCACAGGCGCCCCGGTCAACGGACTCTGCACCTGAGCCGGCTGATACGGTCCGGAAAAGAGTGCCGTCCGTATCAGGGAGTGAGACGACCATGGGCAAGAAGGTCACCGTCGTCGGCGCCGGCTTCTACGGCTCGACGACGGCGCAGCGGCTAGCCGAATACGACATCTTCGACACGGTTGTGCTCACCGACATCGTGGAGGGCAAGCCCGAGGGTCTCGCGCTCGACCTCAACCAGTCGCGGCCGATCGAGGGCTTCGAGACCAAGGTCGTCGGGCAGACGACCGGCCCCAACGGCGAGGGCTACGAGGTGATCGAGGGCTCGGACGTCGTCGTGGTCACCGCCGGCCTGCCCCGCAAGCCCGGCATGAGCCGGATGGACCTGCTCGGCGTCAACGCCAAGATCGTGCGGCAGGTCGCGGAAAACGTCGCGAAGTACGCGCCCAACGCCGTCGTCATCGTCGTCTCCAACCCGCTCGACGAGATGACCGCGCTCGCCCAGCTCGCCACCGGCTTCCCGAAGAACAGGGTGCTCGGCCAGGCCGGCATGCTCGACACCGCCCGCTTCACCCACTTCGTCGCCGAGGCGCTGGCCGTGCCGGTCGGCTCGGTGAAGACGCTGACGCTCGGCTCGCACGGCGACACGATGGTGCCGGTGCCCTCGAAGTGCACGGTCAACGGCAAGCCGCTCGCCGAGCTGCTGCCCGCCGACAAGATCGAGGAGCTGGTCGTCCGCACCCGCAACGGCGGTGCCGAGGTCGTGGCGCTGCTGAAGACCGGCTCGGCCTACTACGCGCCGTCCGCGGCCGCCGCCCGTATGGCCCGCGCCGTCGCCGAAGACTCCGGCGCCGTGCTGCCCGTCTGCGCGTGGGTCGACGGCGAGTACGGCATCTCCGGCGTCTACCTCGGTGTCGAGGCCGCGATCGGCGCCAACGGCGTCAACCGGGTCGTCGAGACCGACCTGACGGAGTCGGAGCTGGCCGGTCTCAAGGAGGCCGCCGAGGCGGTCCGCGCCAAGCAGGCCGACGTAGCGACCCTGTAGCCGTGAAGGACTCCGGGTCCACCCGCGCGCACGGGCGGGCCCGGAGTCACGGTCGTTACCCGGCGACCGAGATGCCGGGGCGGCCGGATTCCACGAGAAACTGGGCTGCTGTCCGGACGGTCGACTCCTGGGCCCGGACCGTGCTGACCAGGCGGAGCGAGCTGAGCATGCGCTCGCGGGTGACGTCGCAGACCACGTAGCCGCGCTGGTTGTCGATGTACTTCCAGTGCGGGCTCTCCGCCATGATCGGGTCGTACGTGTTGTGGAACGCCACCGGGTCCGCGTTGCCGCCCGACGTGATCGACGTGCCGGTGATCTCGGCGGCCACCACCGGCGACGCCGGGTCGTCGAAGTCTGGCTTGAGGTCGCACACCCACGTGCAGTGGCGGTCGCCCGTGAGCACGACGGGGTTGTCCACCTGCCCCGAGCCGAAGAACTCCAGCAGCCGCCGCCGCTGTACCCGGTACCCGTCCCAGTTGTCCAGGTCGTAGACCTTCTCCGGCCCGGCCCGGCGGTCGTTGGACGCCCACATGACCTGGTTGGCCAGCACGTTCCAGCGGCTGCCCGAGGTGCGCATGCCGTGCACCAGCCACTGCTCCTGCTCGGCGCCGGTCATGCTGAGCGCGGGGTCGTTGGCCGCCTCGATCGTGGCCGGCTGGTCGCTGCGGTACTGCCGGGTGTCCAGCACGTGCACGCTGGCCAGCCGGCCGAAGCGCAGCCGCCGGTACAGGCGCATGTCCAGCCCGCGTGGTGTGGATTCGCGGCGCAGCGGCATGTGCTCGTAGTACGCCTGGAACGCCGCCTTGCGCCGCTCCCGAAACGCCTCCGGCGTCTGTAGGGCGGGGTCCTGCGGGATCTCGTCGGCCCAGTTGTTGTCGACCTCGTGGTCGTCGAACGTGACGATCCACGGAAACGCCGCGTGCGAGCTTTGCAGGTCGGGGTCGCTCCGGTACTGCGCGTGCCGGTTGCGGTACTGCGCCAGCGTCATCGGCTCGCCGGTGCCCTCGTGCTGCCGGAGGGCGGCCGGGTTGGCCGGGCCCTCGTAGATGTAGTCGCCGAGGAACGCCACGAACGCCAGGTCTTCCGCGGCGAGGTGGCGGTGGGCCGTGTAGAAGCCCGCCTGGTAGTCCTGGCAGCTGGCGAACGCGAAGCGCAGCAGCCGCGGACGCGAGTGTGGCGTGGGGGCGGTACGGGTGCGGCCGACCGGCGAGATCTCGTCGCCGGCGCGGAAGCGGTAGTGGTACACGCTGTCCGGGCGCAGACCTTGCACGTCCACGTGTACCGAGTGCCCGACCAGGGGATGGGCGAGCGCCACGCCGCGCCGGACCACGCGGTGGAAGCGCTCGTCCTCGGCGACCTCCCACCGCACGCGCACGGGGCGGTCGGGCATGCCGCCGCCGTCGAGCGGCCGCGGGGCGAGGCGGGTCCAGATGACGACCGCCTCGGGCAGCGGATCGCCGGAGGCCACGCCGAGGGTGAAGAGGCCGGACGGGAGAGAGCCACCGGCGGTCGAGGGGATGTGCGCCTCGGTTCGGCCGTCGGGGGAGAGCAACATGGGTCCGACCACGAGGCCAGCGCCTGCGGCGACGAAGCGTCGCCGGCTTAGGGGGTACGGGTTAGCCATGCACTGACACTCGTGGATGGCGGTGAATCGCCCCTTACGCCCGAACGAACGGCTCGGTCAGGTGAGGTGTGGCGAGGGTGATGCCGGCTTTCAACAGCTTCGTCCGGGACTCCCTCGCCGCCGACGGGTCCGCCTCGTGCGAGTACGCCGTCTCCGGGGCGACGAGTTGTACCGCGTGCACCAGGAGGTCGCCGGTGACGAGGAGCTGCTCCTGCCCGTACTCGACGAGCACCGACTGGTGGCCCGGCGTGTGGCCGGGCGTCGCGATCGCGGTGACCCCGGCGGCGATCGGGACATCGCCCTCGACGAGCCTGAGCTGGCCGGCCTCGCGAAGCGGACCCAGGACGCTCTCCCGATCCGCGCGGAAGGCCTCGGCGTCGGCCCGCTGGACGAGGTACGTGGCGTTGGAGAAGTACGGCGTGCCCACGACCGCCCAGCCGATGTGGTCGGTGTGCAGGTGGCTGAGCACGACCGTGTCGACGTCGGCGGGGTCGATGCCGGCGGCGGCGAGCTCGTCCGGCAGGCGGCCGGGCACGGGCGCCCAGCTCGCCGCGAGCGAGTCGGCCGGCCCGATGCCGGTGTCGACGAGCGTGATGTGGTCGCCGTGGCGGACCGCGAAGCACCGGAAGCGCAGCAGCCACTGTCCGTCAGCTGTCACCGCGCCCGGGTCCCGCTCGTCGGCCCGCGCCCACAACTCGGCGCTGACCTGCGGAAACGCCTCTTCGCGCGGCTCGAAGAAGGTGCCTTCGCCGTCGTGCAGAGCGACGACCGTCGTTGGGCCGAGGGTGCGGGTGAGTGGCATGCTGGGCAGTCTAGGCTGTGCAGTACGCTCGTACTGCTAATTAGAAGTCCCGGAGAGGAGCGCCGGCTCGATGGCGAAGATCAAAGTAGCGAAACCCGTTGTCGAGCTCGACGGCGACGAGATGACCCGGATCATCTGGAAGCAGATCCGGGAGCAGCTGATCCTGCCCTACCTCGATGTCGAGCTCGAGTACTACGACCTCTCGATCCAGTACCGCGACGAGACCGACGACCAGGTCACCGTCGACGCGGCCAACGCCATCAAGCGCCACGGCGTGGGCGTCAAGTGCGCCACCATCACGCCCGACGAGGCGCGGGTGGAGGAGTTCGGCCTGAAGAAGATGTGGCGCTCGCCCAACGGCACGATCCGCAACATCCTCGGCGGTGTCGTCTTCCGCGAGCCGATCATCATGTCCAACGTGCCGCGGCTCGTGCCCGGCTGGACCAAGCCCATCATCATCGGCCGTCACGCCCACGGCGACCAGTACAAGGCGACCGACTTCGTGGTGCCCGGCCCTGGCACGGTGACCATCACGTACACGCCCACGGACGGCAGCGCGCCGATCGAGCTCGAGGTGGCGAAGTTTCCCGGCGGCGGCATCGCGATGGGCATGTACAACTTCGACGACTCGATCCGTGACTTCGCCCGCGCGTCGTTCCGGTACGGCCTGGACCGCGGCTACCCGGTCTACCTGTCCACCAAGAACACGATCCTCAAGGCGTACGACGGCCGCTTCAAGGACCTGTTCGCCGAGGTGTTCGAGGCGGAGTTCAAGGACCAGTTCGCCGCGGCCGGGCTCACCTACGAGCACCGGCTGATCGACGACATGGTGGCCGCCGCCCTGAAGTGGGAGGGCGGCTTCGTGTGGGCCGCCAAGAACTACGACGGCGACGTGCAGTCCGACACGGTGGCGCAGGGCTTCGGCTCGCTGGGCCTGATGACCTCGGTGCTCATGACGCCCGACGGCAAGACCGTCGAGGCTGAGGCGGCGCACGGCACGGTCACCCGGCACTACCGGCAGTGGCAGAAGGGCGAGAAGACCTCGACCAACCCGATCGCCTCGATCTTCGCCTGGACCCGCGGCCTGGCCCACCGGGGCAAGCTCGACGGCACGCCGGCGGTGAGCGAGTTCGCCGACAAGCTGGAGCAGGTCTGCGTCGAGACCGTCGAGGGCGGCCAGATGACCAAGGACCTGGCGCTGCTCATCTCGCGCGAGGCGCCGTGGCTGACCACCGACGAGTTCATGAACGCGCTGGACCAGAACCTGTCCAAGAAGCTCGCCTGACCGGGCCGGGTGGGTGGCGCTCGCGCCGCCCACCCGGACTCAAAGAGCTTTGGAAATGCCCCTCTTCGGCCGTTTAGCGCGGCTGGGGAGGGGCATCGCGCATCTCGCGAGATATGGGGCGCGGGGGGCCCGGGACAGGGCCCCCCGCAGGGAAGGGACGGCAGGCTGTTCGCCATAGCCGTAAGACCGACGGCCGGCGCGGTGGGCGGCCATGACCGGCGATCTCACTGGACGTGACTGGCACCACGTCCACTAGTGCTAACGACCTCCTCGATCGCCGGTGACGGTCACGCTCGTTCAGGGAAAGGAGTCGGTGGCGGTGGGTCGCCGAGGAGGCGGCGGGTGGTCTCCAGGCCCCACTCGTCGAGCGCCGAGATGCGGTCGGAGCTGACCCGCAGGCCGCCGTACCGCTCGACCACCGACGCCCACTCCTCGCGGCGCTCCACGTCCGGGCGGGCGATGAGGCAGTCCGGGTCGTTCACCCAGAAGCGGCCGTGCTGCCAGGCCCGCGCCGCCGTGGAGAGCGCGGCGCCGCGCTGGGACGGCTGGGAGAGGTCACCGTCCGGCGGCTCGTACGTGGGGCTGGTGTCGGCCGATACCCGCATCGCGTCGTAGAGGCCGACGCTCGGCAGGATCGGCGCGCCGCAGCCGAGCAGGTACGCGTCCGGGCCGATCATCTCGCGGAGCAGGGCGACGCCGCTGCGGTACGCGGCCAGCGGCTCGACACCGGTGTGGCGCGAGCCGGAGAGGGCGGCGGCGTACGCAAAATCGATCTTGAAGTAGTCGAAGCCGAGTCCGGCCAGCCACGAGAAGACCTCGCGCAGGTAGTCGGCGGCGTCCGGGTTGGTGGTGTCCAGGCCGTACGACGGGCCGGCCCAGTGCTCGCCGGCCGAGACCGGCAGGCCGTCGGGGCCGGCGATCAGCCACTCCGGGTGCTCGGTGGCGAGCCAGCTGCCCTCCTCGACCCAAAACGGGGCCACCCAGATCCCGGCCCGCAGTCCCGCGTCCCGGATCCGTGCGGCCACGCCCGCCAGCGAGTCGAACCGGTCGGAGAGCCGCAGCCAGTCGCCCACCGCGCGCTGCCAGCCGGCGTCCACCTGGACCACGTCGACCGGCAGGTCGCGCTCGCGGATGACGGCGATGTTCTCGGCGATGTCGGCCTCGGTGACCCGGTCGAAGTAGTGGTACCAGGAGCACCAGGCGGTCGGTGCCTCCCGGGGCAGGTCCGCTCCCGCCGTGCGGGCGAAGCCCGACGCCCAGTCGCCCAGCGGCACGCCGGTGTGCGCGGTGACCGGCCCGTCCGCCGTGACCACGAGCCGGCCGTCGACGAGCGTGGCGCGGATCGAGGGGACGGTCAGCGGGTCGGGCGCGGTGTACAGGCGCAGCGGCCCGCCGTCGCCGGGGTCGACCGCCAGCAGCCCCTCGCCCTGAAAGCCGTCGTCCGGCGCGGCGATCTCCGGCCGGTAGTTGCCCCGCCGCCGCCACTCCGCCGCCGGGCGGGGTGGCGGCGCGTCGACGGGGTACCAGGAGGTGGGTGACCAGGACTGCCAGCCCTCCTCGTAGACCCGGGCCGTCCCCGCGGCGATCCGGATCTCGTCGACGATCTCGAAGAGCACGGGCACAGGATGTCACACGAGGTGGGCGTGCGGTAGTGTTCGATTCTGTTGACTTAAGTTAGGAGGAGGTGCGGCGAGTGGCGCTCTGGTACGGCGGCGACTACAACCCCGAGCAGTGGCCGGAGAGCGTGTGGCCGGAAGACGTGCGGCTGATGCGCGAGGCCGGCGTCAACCTGGCCACGGTCGGCGTCTTCGCCTGGGCCTGGCTGGAGCCGGCCGAGGGCGTCTACACCTTCGACCGCCTCGACCGTATCCTCGACGGCCTGCACGCCGGCGGCATATCTGTCGACCTCGCCACCGCCACCGCCTCGCCGCCGGCCTGGTTCTCCCACGCGTACCCGGAGATCCTCCCGGTCGACGCCGGCGGCCGGCGCCTGACCTACGGCAGCCGCCAGGCGTTCTGCCCCAGCTCACCCCGCTACCGCCAGGCGGCGGCGCGGCTGGCCGAGCAGATCGCCCGCCGCTACCACGGCCACCCCGCGCTTGCCATGTGGCACGTCCACAACGAGTACGGCTGCCACAACGCCCACTGCTACTGCGAGGTCTCCGCGGAGGCGTTCCGCGACTGGCTCCGCGTGCGGTACGGCGACCTCGACGCGCTCAACGAGGCGTGGGGCACCACCTTCTGGTCGCAGACCTACACCGACTGGGCCCAGGTGCAGCCGCCCCGCGCGACGGTCACCTCGTCCAACCCAGGGCAGGTGCTCGACTTCAAGCGGTTCAGCTCGGACGAGCACCTGGCCAACTTCACCGCCGAGCGCGACCTGCTGCACAAGCTCTCGCCGGGCGTGCCGGTCACCACCAACCTCATGACCGCCGCCTGCTTCGACCTCGACTACTGGGCCTGGGGGCGGGAGATGACCGGCCCCGACCGGCTCGTCTCCAACGACCACTACCTCGTCGGCGACGACCCGCGCGAGGCGCCGGCCCAGTCCGCGTACGCGGCCGACCTGTCCCGCTCGCTCGGTGGCGGCGCGCCGTGGCTGCTGATGGAGCACTCCACCAGCGCGGTCAACTGGCAGCCACGTAACTTCGCCAAGCGCCCCGGCCAGCTGATCCGGGAGAGCCTGGGCAACGTGGCGCGCGGCTCCGAGGGCGCGATGTTCTTCCAATGGCGGGCCAGCCGCGCCGGCTCGGAAAAGTGGCACTCGGCGATGCTGCCCCACGCCGGCACCGACTCGAAGATCTGGCGCGAGGTGGTGCGGCTCGGCTCGCATCTGCGGCAGCTGTCCGAAGTGGAGGGTGCGCGCACGGTCGCCGACGTCGCCCTGCTGCTCGACTACCCGAGTGCGTGGGCGCAGGAGGCGCGTAACCAGCCGAGCGTCGACATGACCGCATTCACCGAGATCATGCGGTGGCACGCGGCGTTGTGGCGGGCCGGCGTCACCGCCGACCTCGCCCACCCCGGTGCCGACATTTCCGGGTACCGGCTGGTGCTCGCACCCGCACTGTATCTGCTCTCGACCGAGGCCGCGGACAACCTGCGCTCCTATGTGGAGGGCGGTGGCACGCTCGCCGTCGGGCCCTACAGCGGGCTCGTCGACGAGCACGACCGCGTGCACCCGGCGCCGCTGCCCGGCGCGCTCGCCGGCCTGCTCGGCGTCCGCGTCGATGAGTTCTACCCGACGGCCGAGCCCGTGCCGCTCGACGACGGCTCGACCGGGACACTGTGGACGGAGGCGCTGGAGAGCGACGGCGCCGACGTCGTCGCGCGGTACGCGGCCGGTCCGCTCGCCGGTGCCCCGGCACTGACCCGCCACGGCACCGCCTGGTACACCAGCACCCGCCTCGCCGACCCCGACCTGGCCCGCTGGCTCGGCGCGGTGGCGGAGACGGCCGGCGTGGCGCCCACTCATCCGGTGCCGGCCGGCGTCGAGGCGGTCCGGCGCCGGCACGCCGACGGCCGCACGTACCTCTTCCTGATGAACCACACCGACACCCCCGCCGCGGTCGAGGCCGCCGGCACCGACCTGCTGACCGGCGCGGCCTGGACCGGCCGGCTCGACCCGGGTGGCGTCGCCGTCCTGCGGGAGGACTGATGCTCGCACCACAGCGCCAGGCCGCGATCCTGGACAGAGTCAGAGCCGCCGGCGGGGTACGGGTCACCGAGCTGGCCGCCGAGTTCGGCGTGTCCGACATGACGATCCGCCGCGACCTGGAGGCGCTCGCCGATCGCGGCCTGCTGTCCAAGGTGCACGGTGGCGCCACGTCCATGCATCCCGGCTCCACCGACGAGCCGGGCTTCGCGGCCAAGTCGATCCGCCAGCGGGCGGAGAAGGCCGCCATCGCGATCCGGGCCGCGCAGCTGGTCAGCCCCGGCACGGCGGTGGCCCTGTCCGCGGGCACCACGACGGCCGAGCTGGCCCAGCGGCTCGTCGACGTGCCGGAGCTGACCGTGGTGACCAACTCGATCCCGGTCGCCGACGTCTTCTACCGCGCCGGCCGGCCCGACCAGACGGTGGTGCTGACCGGCGGGGTGCGTACCCCTTCCGACGCGCTGGTCGGCCCGGTCGCGCTGACCGCGATCCGCTCGCTCCACCTGGACGTGCTCTTCCTGGGGGTACACGGGATGAGCGAGCGGGCCGGCTTCACCACGCCCAACCTGATGGAGGCGGACACCAACCGGGCGCTGGTCGCCGCCGCCGAACGCCTCGTGGTGCTCGCCGACCACACCAAGTGGGGCACGGTCGGCATCTCCTCCATCGCCGAGCTGTCCGAAGCGCACGTCGTGGTGAGCGACGCCGCCCTGCCCGAGGCCGCCCAGGCCACCCTGACCGAGCACGTCGAGGAGCTGGTGATCGTCCCGTGAGGAAGACATCCACCACACTGGCCGATGGCCGCGAACTGATCTACTTCGACGAGCGCGACGACGTCGAACGCGACGCGGTCGACAAGCGTGACCTGCCACCGCCACCGCCGGCGTCCCAGCTGCGGTACGACGCGCTCGTCGACGAGTGGGTGGCGATCGCCGCGCACCGGCAGACCCGCACGTTTCTGCCACCGGCCGACGAGTGCCCGCTCGACCCGTCGCGCGACGGGAAGGAGACCGAGATCCCCGCGTCCGACTACGACGTGGTGGTCTTCGAAAACCGCTTCCCGTCCTTCAGCGACCGCCCGGTCGAGCTCCCCGAGGGCGTCGTGGCCCGCCCGGCGCACGGCCGGTGCGAGGTGGTCTGCTTCACGTCCGACCACAACGCCTCGTTCGCCACGCTGCCGCCGTCCCGCGTGCGCACGGTGCTGGAGGCGCAGATCGACCGCACCCTGGCACTGTCCGCGATGGACGGGGTCGAGCAGGTGTTCTGCTTCGAAAACCGGGGCGTCGAGATCGGTGTCACCCTGCACCACCCGCACGGCCAGATCTACGCTTACCCCTTCGTCACCCCACGCACCCGCGCGATGCTGGCGGCCTCCCGCGGCCGTCCGGTGTACTCGGAGCTGCTGGCCAGCGAGCGCGCGGCCGGCGTACGCGTCGTGGCCTCCAACGAGCACTGGACCGCCTTCGTGCCGGTGGCCGCGCGGTGGCCGTTCGAGGTGCACGTCGCGCCGCACCGCCGGGTACCCGACATGCCCGCCCTCGACGACGCCGAGCGCGACGCCTTCGGCCCGCTCTACCTGGATGTGCTGCGCCGCTTCGACGCCCTCTTCGGCGTGCCGATGCCGTACATCTCCGCGTGGCACCAGGCCCCGGTGCACAGCGGCCGCGAGGAGAGCCACCTGCACCTCCAGCTCTTCAGCATCCGCCGGGCCGCCAACAAGCTGAAGTACCTGGCCGGCTCCGAGTCCGCGATGGGCGTATTCATCAACGACGTGGTCCCCGAAGAAGCCGCCCACCTCCTGCGCGAAGCCGGGTAACGCTGGAATCTTGTCCCACCCTGCGCCTAGATTCAGGGCGTGGATCTGCGCGTAGCGGTGGGTGAGGGCGTTCATCTGCGCGTGCGCCGGCACGACGGCGAGCGCGAGCCGTCGTTCCTGCTGGTGCACGGCCTCGCGTCCAATGCGCTCCTCTGGGACGAGGTGGCCGCCGCGCTGGCGGAAGCCGGCCACGGGTCGTATGCCGTCGACCTGCGTGGTCACGGCGAGTCCGACCTGCCCGACACCGGCTACGACGCGGGCACCGCCGCCGCCGATCTGGCGGCCGTGGCCACCGCGCTGGAGCTGCACGATGTCGTGGTGGCCGGGCAGTCGTGGGGTGGCAATGTCGTGGTCCGGCTCGCCGCCGAGCACCCCGCGCTGGTCAAGGCCCTCGCGCTCGTCGATGGCGGGTGGATCGACCTGTCCTCCCAGTTCGACACCTGGGAGGAATGTGCGAAGGCGCTGCGCCCGCCCGACCTCGACGGGCTGCGGGTCGACCAGATGCGCGGGTTTCTGCGGCGGGCCCACCCCGACTGGTCGCCCGCGGCGGTCGAGGCCACGGTGGCCAACCTGCGGGTCCGGCCCGACGGCACGCTTGAGCGGCGGCTGCCCATCCCGCGACACATGGAGATCGTCCGCGACATGTGGGACGACCCGCCGCGGCGTTTCTACCCCGCGCTGGCCATGCCGGTGCTGCTCGTGCCGGCGCTCCCCGACGACCAGGAGCGGGCCGCGCGGAGCCGGGCGCGGGTCGAGGCCGCGGCGCGGGCGCTGGCCGACGCCACCATCCGGGAGTACCCGGGAGGCGACCACGACCTGCACGCGCAGCACCCGCGCGAGTTGGCGGCCGACCTACTGAGGCTGGCATGAGTGGCGTCCTGGTCATCATGGGCTCGGGCGAGACCGCGCCGACGATGGTCAAGCCGCACCGGGCGATCCTGGAGCAGGTCGGCGAGCGGCGCGCGGTGCTGCTCGACACGCCGTATGGTTTTCAGTCCAACGCCGACGACATCTCGGCGCGCGCCGTCGGCTACTTCGCGGCCAGCGTGGGGCGGCAGATCGACGTGCTCTCCTGGCGCCGCCCACCCACCGACACGCTGGAGCGGGAGCGGGCACTGACCACGCTCCGCGAGGCCGGCTGGGTGTTCGCCGGTCCGGGCAGCCCCACCTACGCGCTGCGCCAGTGGCGAGACACCCCCGTGCCCGACCTGATCGCGGGCAAGCTGCGCGACGGCGGCGTGGTCTGCTTCGCGAGCGCCGCGGCGCTGACGCTCGGCAGCCACGCCATCCCGGTCTACGAGATCTACAAGGCCGGCGTCGAGCCACACTGGGTGCCCGGCCTCGACCTTGTCTCGCCACTGCTCGGCTTTCCCGCCGTGATCATCCCGCACTACGACAACGCCGAGGGCGGCCACCACGACACCCGCTACTGCTACCTCGGCGAGGGCCGGCTGTGCGCGATGGAGGCCGAGCTGCCGGAGGAGACGCTGATCCTCGGCGTCGACGAGCACACGGCGGTGCTCTTCGACCTCACCGCGGGCACGGCCGCGGTGCTGGGCAATGGGCAGTTCACGATCCGCCACGGCGGCCAGAGCACGATCCACCCGCCCGGCTCGGTGGTCGCCATCGCGACACTTGCCTCCGGCGGTTCCGCGGTGGTCCCGGTGCCAGCCGGCGCGCCACCCGACAAAGCGCCGGCCCAGCCGCTGCCCGAGTCGTCGCTCAAGGCCGCCGCCGACGCGCTCGAGGCCCGCTTCGACATCGCGCTGGCCGCCCGAGACGTCGACGCCTGCGTGGCCGCCATCCTCGACCTCGAGCAGATCATCGTCGACTGGTCCGCCGACACCAACATCTCCGACGAGGGCGAGCAGGCCCGCGCGGTGCTCCGCTCGATGGTCGTGCGCCTCGGCGAGCTGGCCCACGGCGGCGCCCGCGACCCCCGCGAAGTGCTCGGCCCCTACGTCTCACTGCTGCTCGACCTGCGCACCAAGGCCCGCGCCGCCCGCGACTTCGCCACCTCCGACGAGATCCGCGACCGCCTCACCGCCGCGGGCGTAGAGGTCCGCGACACCCCGGCGGGTCCGGAGTGGACGATCTAGCGACCTTTCGGAGTCGGGGTAGCCTTCGACCCCTATTTAGATGTGAGCTACCGCGATGCCCGTCGTGGTCCGTGCCGTTGCTCCCGCGGCCTCGCCCGTCCGCCGCTGGTCGCGCTCACCCCGGCGGCTGCGCCGGGCCTTACGGCCTCGGCCGGGAGGTAGGTGCGCGCGGGATGCGTTCCCTAGAGTGGCCACCCCCGGTCGGCCCACCGCCGTACGCACGATGGCGTGAACGCATCGGTGCGCTCAGCTCGGCCGAAATCTCCGGTTGTCCACCGCAGGTCCGCGGGACAAGCCCCCGGCGGGGGTCTTCGCGCGGGCGCTACCTGCGCCATCCTGACGCAGCGTCACCAGCCCTGGGTCGGGACGTCCAGATCTAGGAGAGTTAGGGCGCGCTATTTCAGCCCTAACTCTCCTAGATCTGGAATCTCGCGCCGCTCACACCGCCGCGGCGGTTACTCGCGGCGCCGAGAACCCTGTTGCTTTCCCGGATCGCCGATCCGGGAACGGGCATTGTGGACAAACGTCGACCACCGCCTGGCGTGAGCTCAATCCGCCCCGCCGGTTGCGCGCAAGGGGGTGAGCGCGACCAGCGGCGGACGGGTGAGGCCGCGGGAGCAGCGGTCTGGACCACGACGGACGTCGCGGTAGCTCAAAATCCCCGTCCTAAAGGGACTAGAGGCAAGCCACCTCGACTCCGAAAGGCCTCTAAGAAGCCATTTCTAGACCAGGCCGGCGCGGACGGCGTAGAGGGCGGCTTGGGTGCGGTCTTGCACGGCGAGCTTGCCGAGGATGGCGCTGACGTGGGTCTTGACGGTCTTCTCCGACACGGCCAGCGCCTTCGCGATCTCGCGGTTGGAGCGGCCGCGGGCTACCTCGATCAGCACCTCGCGTTCCCGCGCGGTCAGTGGCGGGGCGGTCGATGGGGTGTCGCCGGCCGCGAGCAGGCGCGCCACGTCCGGGTGGAGGAGCACGTGGCCGGCGTGTACGGCGCGGATGGCGGCGGCCAGCGCGGGCGGGTCGACGTCCTTGTAGACGTAGCCGGCGGCGCCGGCGCGTACGGCCGGGAGGACCGCGGTCGGCTCGGTGAAGCTGGTGATCACCAGGACGCGCGGCGGGTCGTCCAGCTCGCGCAGGCCGTGCAGAGCCACGATGCCGTCGGCGCCGGGCATGCGCAGGTCGAGCAGGACCACGTCGGGGCGGAGGCGTTGGGCCTCGGTGACGCAGGCGGCGCCGTCTTCGGCCTCGCCCACAACGGCG
The DNA here is from genome assembly GCF_052068095.1 of Phytohabitans sp. LJ34. Taxonomy (NCBI): domain Bacteria; kingdom Bacillati; phylum Actinomycetota; class Actinomycetes; order Micromonosporales; family Micromonosporaceae; genus Phytohabitans; species Phytohabitans sp. LJ34. Next base: position 407,217 of record NZ_JBQHDG010000001.1, read on the forward strand.
ATGCCCTCTTGCACGTCCAGAAATGTGCGCAGGCCCTGCCGCACGACCGGGTGGTCGTCGACGACCAGCACGCGGATCGGCTCAGCCACCGGTGGGCACCTCCAGCCGTACGCTCGTGCCGGCGCCCGGCGCCGACGTGACCTTGAGCGTGCCGCCGACGGCCGAGGCGCGCTCGCGCATCGAGGCGAGGCCCAGCTTGCGGGCCGCGAGCGCCGGTGCGGCGGCGTCGAAGCCCCTGCCGTCGTCGTCGACCCGCAGCACCACCTTGCCGCCCTCGGCGCGCAGCTCCACGGTCACCGACTTCGGCTGGCCGTGCCGGAGCGCGTTGTGCAGCGCCTCCTGCGCGGTGCGGTAGACCGCCTCCTCCCGTGCGGCGGTGAGCCGGGGCACCGCCGAGCCGGTGAAGCGGACGGTCGCGGCGTGCACCCGGTCGAGCAGCTCCGCCTGCTTGCGCAGCGCCACGTCGAGGCCGTCGCCGGACAGGTCCACCGGGCGGAGGCCGTCCACAATGGAGCGCAGCTCGCCGGCCGCGTCGGCGGCCAGGTGGCGTACCGTCTCCAGCTGCGCGGCGGCCGCGGCCGGGTCGCGGTCGACGAGGGTCGCCGCGGCGTCCGCCGTCAGCCGCAGGCTGAAGAGCTTTTGCGTCACCGCGTCGTGCAGCTCGCGGGCGATCCGGTTGCGTTCCTCCACGATGGACAGCTCGCGGCTGCGCTCGTACAGGCGGGCGTTGACCAACGCGATGGCGGCGTGCGCGGCGAGCAGCCGGAGCAGCTCCTCGTCGTCGGCGGTGAAGCCGCCCGGCTCGATCTTGTTGGCCAGGTAGAGCTCGCCGAGGATCTCGTCGCCGTCGATGATCGGCATGCCGAGGAAGTCCTTGAGCACCGGGTGCGCCTTCGGCCACCAGCCGAAGCGGGGATGCTCGCGGATGTCGTCCATCCGCACCGCGTGCGGGGAGCGGAGCATCTCGCCGAGTACGCCGTGCTGGCGCGGGAGCGGGCCGATCGCCCGCCACTGCTCGTCGCTGACGCCGTCGGCGAGAAACTCGGCGAAGCCGCCGTCGCTGTCCGGCACGCCGAGCGCCGCGTACCTGGCGCCGAGCAGGCGGCGGGCCGACGTGAGGATCGTCTGGAGCACCTCGCGCACGGACAGGTGCGCGGTGACGGCCAGGACCGCAGCGCTCACGTCGCGCAGCTCACCACGATCGCACACACTCTCAGGCTACCCACGGTGACGCCGATCCGGATCGGGCCGTGGTCCTAGGTCCAAAGACCGAGGACCGGACCGGCTGCGGCCCGATGGCAGGCCGCCCGCCGCTACCTAGCGTCAATGCCATGCCTGTCGCAATCATCACCGGCGCCTCCCGGGGGCTCGGGCTGGCGCTCACGCACGGACTCGCCGGAGCCGGCTGGGACCTCGTGGTCGACGGCCGGGACGCCGCCGCGCTCGCCGAAGCAGCCGCCGCCGTGCCGCGGGACGTCACCGCGCTGGCCGGCGACGTCACCGACCCGGCGCACCGGCTGGCGCTGGTCGCCGCCGCGGACCGGCTGGGCGGCGCCGACCTGCTGGTCAACAACGCGGGCATCCTCGGTCCCAGCCCGCAGCCGGCGCTCGCCGACTACCCGCTGGACGCGCTCCGCGAGGTGTACGAGGTGAACGTCGTCGCCCCGCTCGCGCTGGCCCAGCTCGCCCTGCCCGGCCTGCGGGCCCGCGGCGGCGCGCTGGTCAACGTCACCTCCGACGCGGCCGTCGAGGCGTACGAGGGATGGGGTGGCTACGGCTCGGCCAAGGCGGCGGTCGAGCAGGCCAGCCGCATCCTCGCCGCCGAGGAGCCGGGGGTACGCGTGTGGTGGGTGGACCCGGGCGACCTGCGCACCCGCATGCACCAGGAGGCGTTTCCGGGCGAGGACATCAGCGACCGCCCCGAGCCGCACACCGTCGTGCCGGCGTTCCGGCGGCTGGTCGAGAGCCGGCCGCCGTCCGGGCGGATCCGCCTCGCCGACCTGCTGGCCGGGGCGCCGGCATGACCGTGCCGACGTTCACACTTCCCGCCGAGCTGGAGGCGCACGAGCCGCCGGAAGCGCGCGGCCTGGCCCGGGACGGTGTGCGGCTGCTCGCCGGTGAGGTGTCCACCGGCGTGATCGCCCACCGTCGCTTCACGGACCTGCCGCGCCTGCTCCGCGCCGGGGACGTGCTCGTGGTGAACACCTCGGGCACGCTCCCCGCGGCGGTGCCCGTGGTGGGTGCGGCCCTGACTGTCCACTTCAGCACGGAGCTCCAACGCGGGGAGTGGCTCGTCGAGCTGCGCGCGGCGGCGGGCAAGGCGACCCGGCCGTACGACGGGGGCGTCGCCGGGCAGCGGTATCCGTTGCCCGGCGGCGGGTCGGTGCGCCTGCGCGAGGAGTACTCGAGGGGTCGACTGTGGACGGCCACAGTGGACGCCGGCGGGCCGGTCGAGGGTTACCTGCGGGCCTACGGGCAGCCGATCCGGTACTCCTACGTGCCCCGCCCGTGGCCGCTGTCCTACTACCAGACGGTCTTCGCCACCGAGCCGGGCAGCGCGGAGATGCCGAGCGCGGCCCGCCCGTTCAGCGAACGGGTGGTGACCCGGCTCGTCGCCGCCGGCGTGCTGATCGCGCCGATAGTCCTGCACACGGGTGTGGCGTCGCCGGAAGCGCACGAGCGCCCGTACCCGGAGAGGTTTGTGGTGCCGGAGACCACCGCGCGGCTCGTCACCCAGGCCAGGGCCGGCGGCGGTCGAGTGATCGCGGTCGGCACGACCGCGGTGCGCGCGCTGGAGACCGCGGCGACCGGGGACGGCGTGGTGGCCGCGGCGAGCGGCTGGACCGAGCTGGTGGTGACGCCCGAGCGCGGCGTACGCGTCGTGGACGGCCTGCTCACCGGCTTTCACGAGCCGCGCGCGTCGCACCTCGACCTGCTGGAGACGATCGCCGGACGCCCGCTGCTGGACCGCGTCTACGCCGAGGCGATCGAGGCCCGCTACCTGTGGCACGAGTTCGGCGACGTCAACCTGATCCTCCCGTAAATGCGTTGCCCGGCCGGGGCATTGCTCGGAGCATCGATGTCATGACCGTGCTCGAGGCTGTTTCGCTGACCAAGCGGTTCGGCCCCGTGACGGCCGTCGACGGGGTGAGCTTCAGCGTCGGCGAGGGAGAGATCGTGGGGCTGCTGGGGCCCAACGGCGCCGGCAAGACCACCACACTGCACATGGTGCTCGGCCTGACCACGCCGGATACCGGCACGGTCCGGATGTTCGGGCGCGACCTGGCCAAGCACCGCACCTGGGCGCTGTCCCGGGTCAACTTCGCGGCCAGCTACGTGAGCCTGCCCTGGGTGCTGCGCGTCGGCGAGATCCTCGACGTCTTCGCCCACATGTACGGGCTGCGCGAGCCGCGCCGCCGGGTGGCCCAGCTGATAGAGCTGCTCGACCTCGGTGAGCTGCGCGACCGGCGCTACGGGCGGCTCTCGTCCGGGCAGCAGACCCGGGTGCAGCTGGCCAAGGCGTTGCTCAACGAGCCGGGGCTGCTGGTGCTCGACGAGCCGACGGCCAACCTCGACCCGGACGTCGGCGACCGGATCCGCGAGCTGCTGCTTCGCGAGGCCCACCGCACCGGGCGGGCGATGCTGATCACGTCGCACAACATGCCGGAGGTCGAGCGGATGTGCAGCCGCATCCACTTCGTCTCGGGCGGCCAGATCGTCGCGACCGGCAGCGCGGTGGAGCTGGCCGGGGCGTACGGGGTAGACGATCTGGAAGCGGTGTTTCTGAGGGTGGCACGAGGATGACTTCCCTACTTCTCGACGGGCCCGCGGCGCGGCGCCGGCGGATAGTGAGCGTGATCCGCCGCGACTTCTTCTCGCTGCGCCGCGACCCGCCCCGCATGATCGACATGGCGTTCTGGCCTACCGCGGAGCTGGTGCTGTGGGGCCTCGTCTCGCTCTACCTTCAGCAAAACCGCGTGCACATCGCGGTGGCGATGCTGCTTGGCGCCGTGCTGCTGTGGCAGGTGCTACACCGGGCGCAGGGCGAGGTGACCTTCGGCTTCCTCTTCGACGTGTGGAGCAGCAACCTGCTCAACGTCTTCGTCTCACCGCTGTCCACCATCGAGTACGTCGCGGGCCTGCTGCTCGCCAGCGTGGTCAAGGTGACGGTGACGATCGGCGTGATGTCGGTGCTCGCGTTCATCTTCTACGGCTTCGGCGTGCTCACGATCGGTCCGGCGCTCGTGCCGTTCATGGCGGTGCTGATGGTCATGGGCTGGGCCCTCGGCGTGGTGGCGATCGGTGCCGTGATCCGGTTCGGGCAGAGCGCTCAGATCGTCGCGTTCATCCTGGTGTTCGTGTTCCAGCCGTTCGCGGCGGTCTTCTACCCGCTGTCGGTGCTGCCCGCTCCGGCGGAGGCGGTCGCCGCACTCGTGCCCGCCAGCCACGTCTTCGAAGGGATGCGCGCGGTGCTCACCGGCGGCGGCGTGTCGTGGGGTGGCCTTGCCGTGGCCGCGCTGCTCGACCTCGTGTACGTCGCGGCCGCGCTCGGCTTCCTGCTCTACTCGCTGCGCTACGCCCGCCTGAAGGGCAAGCTGTCGAGGTTCGGCTCGTAGCTTTTCCGAACGCTCAGCGGGGGTCCGGGCAATAGCGGGTATGAGCGACGCGACCACGGCGGCGGCACCCGAGACGGTGGCGCCGCCGGAGCCGAGCGACGGCGAGCTGATCCGGCGGTCGCTGGCCGCCGGGGAAGACTTCGCCGCTGTCTTCGATCGGCACGGGCGTGCGGTGCACCGCTACCTCGCCCGCCGGGTCGGCCGCTCACTGGCCGACGACCTGACCAGCGAGACGTTCCTGCTGGCCTTCCGGCTGCGCGGGCGCTACGACACCAGCCAGCGTGACGCCCGGCCGTGGCTCTTCGGTCTCGCCACCAACCTTGTGCACCGGCACCGGCGGACCGAGGTGCGCCAGTACCGGGCGTTCGCGCGTACCGGCGTCGACCCGGTCGCCGAGCCGCACGCCGAGGTGGTGGACCGGGTGGTGGCGACTTCGGCGAGCCGCCGGCTGGCCGCGGTGCTGGCGAAGCTGCCCGCCAAGGAGCGGGACGTGCTGCTGCTGGTCGCCCGCGAGGAGCTCAGCCTCGTCGACGTCGCACGCGCCCTCGACATCCCCGCCGGCACCGTGCGGTCCCGCCTGCACAGCGCGCGCCAGCGCCTGCGCCGCGCGCTCGCCGACCTCGACCCACATGAGGAGTACTGACGTGAACGACCTCGACTACGTGCGTGACCTGCGCCGCGACCTCCCACTGGCGGACGACGCCACGCTGGAGCGGATCCGTTCGGGGCTGGTGCGCGAGGCACACCGGCCGGCCCACCGGACTCGCCGGCTGTGGCGTTTCGCGGCGGTGCCGAGCCTGGCCGCCGCGGCCGTCGCCACCGTGCTGGTGCTGGCCGCCGCACCGTGGACCGCTAGCCGCGACGAGCCGGTGGCGGCACCGCCGCGATCCGCCGCCGAGGTGCTGGCGGGCGCCGCACTCGCCGCCCAGCAGGGCATGGCGGTCCGTCCCGACCAGTTCATCTTCGTCGAGTCGATCCAGGTGGACACGCCGGGGACGGCGGGCATGAGCCGGCGGATCTGGCTCTCCGCGGACGGCCGGCGGGCCGGGCTGCTGCACGTCCAGCCGCGCGGGTCGAAGAGCGGGTGGTGGCAGACGAGCCTCGAGGACTGCCCCGGCGGCGTGTGGCGCACCGCCCGGCAGGGCACCCCGATCGCCTGCGAGCGTTCGGCCACCGGGGGCGCCGACCGCTCCGCCGCACCCGCGGACGCCACGGCGATGGAGGGGTACCTGCGCGACCGTGGCGGCGACGTCTTCACGGCCGCCCGCGACCTGCTCCGGGACAGCTACCTGCGCCCCGAGTCGCAGGTGGCGCTCTTCCAGGTTTTGGGCCGGCAGCCAGGCGTCACCGCGGACGACGGCGTCACGGACGCAGCCGGCCGCCGAGGCGTGTCAGTCGGCGTCTCGCGCGACGGCGTCCGCACCGAGCTGGTCTTCGACGCGACCACGTACAAGTACCTCGGCGAGCGAGTGGTCCGCGGTGAGCAGGTGGTGCGCGAGTCCGCCCAGCTCCGGGTGGCGATCGTGGACCGCCCCGGGCAGCTGCCCTAGCGGCTCAGATCCCGCGGCCGCGGCGGTGGAGGGCGGCCAGCACGTTCTCCACCTTGACGGCGCCGCTCATCGCGGCCAGTGCGATCGCGGCGCGCGGCTCCTTCCAGTTGGCGCGTACCGCCTCGCGGGTCCACCGCCACGCGTCGCCCCGGTTGCCGGTCGCCGCGGACCAGCAGGCGAGCTGCCCGTACACGCGGGCGGCGCCGGGCGCGCAGCCGTGGATCTCCGGGTGGCGGGACATCATCCAGCGCAGTGAGGAGATCTTCGTGTCGTACTCGTACGCGTAGTGGGAGGTGCGGCCCCACAGCACGCGCACCAGCGGCTCGTCGACGTGGACGATCGGTGAGCGGCGGGCGGCGCGGAAGAGCAGGTCCCAGTCCTCGTTCTGGCTGCCAGGCGCGTCCTCGGCGACGAGCCCCAACCGGCCCGAGTCGACGAGCGCGGTGCGCCGGATGAGGAAGCTCGACGAGTGCAGCATCGCCATCCGGGAACGCGCCAGCTGCTCCACCGTGACCTTGTCGCAGCCGGCGAGGCGCGGCGTACACCGGTCGCGAAACTCCACCTCGATCGCGCACGTGGCGAAGTCGCCCTTGTCGAGCGCCGCAACCTGCCGGCTCAGCTTTTGTGGCGCCCACCGGTCGTCGTCGTCGCAGAACGCCACAAGGTCGCTGTCCAGCGCCAGGATCCCGGTGTTGCGCGCGCCGGCCAGGCCGGGTGTGCGCCAGTTGGCCACCACCATCACGGGTACGCCCTCGGTGGTGGCCAGCAGCAGGTCCGGCTCGCTGCGGTCGAAGACGACGACGATCCGCACCGGCCCGGGGTAGTCCTGCTCGCGCACGCTCTGGATGGCCCGCCGCAGCAGCTCGGGACGGTCCCGGGTGGGGATCACGACGCCGACCGAGGGCGTCACGGCAGGCTCCGGCTGCGCAGCGGGTACCCGTAGGCGCGCAGCAGCGGCGCGCAGACCGTGCCGACCAGGCGGCGCTGCACCGGCGGCAGGGCGTCGCGCCAGTCGTCGTCGCGGCGCAGCGGCATCCGGCCGACGGTGAAGCGCATCGGGTTGCCCGCCGCGCTGTGCCCGGGGCGCAGCTCGGCCTCCTCGCCGTCGATGAACGTCAGGTCCGCCACCGTGACGTCCAGCCCGGCGAACGCGGCGAGGTCGAGCAGCCCGGTCCGCGGGTCCGCCACGAACTCCTCGTACCGGATCCGCCGCACCGGTATGCCGCGGCGCCCGAGGAGGGCGAAGGCGGCGTTGTGGGCATTCCAGAGAAGAGCGGACCGCGCCGGCGAGTAGCGCGTCATCTCCGACGGCACCTCGGCCTCCGGGCGCACCACGGTCTTGGTCCACGAGTACGCGACGCCGCGCGCGTCCCGGACGACGTGCACCACCCGCAGGTCGAGGCCGGGCCACCAGCGCAGGCAGTGGGCGAGCGCACTGTGCTTGGAGGAGTCGACCACCACCTGGGCGCCGGAGACGACGGCGGCCGCCTCGTAGATCGCCGCGTAGTAGCCGGCGTACTCCTCGATCAGTGCCACGTGCTCCTCGGGCAGCCGGGACGCGGCGAGGCGGGGGATGTAGCGGGTGCGCTCGACCGCGTTCTGGAGCGCCAGCACGCGGTACACGTCCACCTGGTGCCAGCCGCCGAAGGCCCGCTCGCCGACCGCGTCCCAGAAGTCGCACGACGAGAAGCGCGCGCCGCAGCCGCAGCGCTCGTCGTCGCGTACGTCGCGCTGCCACAGGTGCACGATCTCGCCCAGCGCACACACCCCGGGCAGCTCGCCCAGGAGGCGTTCGACCAGCGTGGTCCCGCTGCGCCCCAGACCGCCAAGAAACAGGACCTGTGCCACTTTCCCCACCTTCGCTCGTTCTGTCCTAATAACGAACGATCAAGCCATAGGACCGCAATGTCGGAACGAATACTGCTTGACGGCGTCTCCGTGGACGCCATCACCGAGGCGGAGGTGGTGGCCACGGTCCGCGCCGCGCTCGACCGGGGCGAAGGTGGGCGGATCGTCACACCCAACGTCGACATCCTGCGCCGGGCCCGCCTCGCCCCCGAAATCCGCGCCTACCTCGAGGACGCCACGCTCGTCGTCGCGGACGGCACACCGCTGGTGTGGGCCAGCCGCCTGGCCGGCACGCCGCTGCCGGAGCGGGTCACCGGTTCGGACCTGATCTGGTCGCTCTCCGCGGGCCTCGGGCTGGACGGCCGCTCGGTGTACCTGCTCGGCGGCGAGCCCGAGGACCCGGGCTGGGTGGACGGTGCCGGCCGGGCCGCCGCCCGCCTGGCCGCCGAATGCGCCGGCCTGCGCATCGCCGGCTGGCGCAGCCCGGAGTACGGCTTCGAGCACGACCCGCACCTGCTCGCGTCGGTACTCCGCGAGGTCGTGGAGGCGAAGCCCGACCTGGTGTACGTCGGCGTGGGCTTTCCCAAGCAGGAGTGGCTCGTGTCGCTGCTAAGGCCGGAGCTGCCGTTCAGCTGGTTCCTCGGCTGCGGCGCGGCGATCAACTTCGTGGCGGGGGATCGCGAGCGGGCCCCGGAGTGGATGCAGAAGTCGGGCCTGGAGTGGGCCCACCGGCTAGGCAACGAACCGCGGCGGCTGGCGAGCCGCTACTTGCGCCACGACGCCCCGTACGCCCTGCGCCTGCTCGCCAGCAACGCCGTACGCCGCTAGCGCGGAGGCCTCACCGTGAAGGTTTATGGCATCGCGCAAGAGAGCGGTGGTACGAAAGTCAACTCATGTGGTGTGCGAGTACCAATACAAAGATCGACGACGATATCGAGACTACCGATCCGGGCCGCGTTCCACGTCTTGGGCTTCCCGTGATCTCACTTCGAGACTCTGCGATCCTGACATCGGGGACAGGACCCAGGGGGTTGCATGACTGAGGTGCTGATCGAAATACAGCGGCGGCAGCACACCGACAGGTCGGGTGCCGAGCAGCTACTTCGCGACTTCATCCAAGACACATTTCCGCTCAACGTTTCGGCCGTCGAGCTGCGTCCCTTGGCCGTTTCGCTCAACTCGTTCAACGGGTTCCTGACGCTCGCTGACGGTCACCGGCTCTTCTTCAAGACCCATACCGAGCCGCACGCCGTCATAAGTGAGTTCTACAACTCCGCCCTCCTCGCGAAGGTGGGCTACCCGACGCTTGAGCCGGTGCATAGCTCCGTCACGGCCGGTCGACAGCTGCTCATTTACGAGGTTGTCGACGAGCCGTCCGTTTTCGACATCGCGTGGCAGATCGAGATCGACAGCGCGCCGGTGGGAAGCCTGGGCGCGCTGACCGAGGCACAGATCCGCAGCGACCGCCAGCTCTTCGAGATCTACGTCCGCAGTCTCGAGTGGCAAGATCCGGATTCTGCGGCTGTCGCCCCGGTGCACCAGCTCTTTCATCACCGCCTCGCCGGCACCCGTTTCAGGTCTTACTACGGCTCCGGCCAGATGCTGTCGCTCCCCGGGGCGAAGCTCCCGATAGCCGAGGTCTTCCGCAAGAGCTGGTCGGTTAATGGCCAGCGATACAAATGCAGTCTAGGATCCTTGATCGCCGACGCGGATCGACTGCTCCAGCCGTCCCGCCCGGGAGCATCCGTGATCGGGCATGGGGACGCGCATAACGGCAATATCTTCTTCGTCGAGCACGAGCGGCAGCTCGTCTATTTCGACCCGGCTTTCGGTGGTCGACACGACCCATTTCTCGATCTTGCGAAGCCGATCTTCCACAACACCTTCGCGATGTGGATGTATTATCCAGAGCTCAAGAACGCCGACCTGACGTTGACCTTGGACATCACCGACGAGGCCATCGTGGTCACCCATGACTTTGAGCTGCCACCGATCCGCCACATGTTTCTCCACAGCAAGCTTCAGCACACCCTGACCCCCATCTTGACAGAGCTGCGCGGCCGAGGATGGCTCCCGAAGGATTGGCGGGCGCGGTTCAAAGCCGCATTGTTCTGCTGCCCATTGCTTACGAAAAACCTCGCGGACGGATCGGCTTTTCCGCCGGAGATCAGAGCGCTCGGGTTCGCGATGGCCGTGGAGATGGGTGCGGAGAGCGGGGCGAGGCGGAGCCTGATAGACCGGTGCCTCGACGACATCGAGCGGCAAGTAGCCTGACGCGTTCAGTGCAGCTCGAAGGACGGCTCGCGCAGCTCGGCCGCCTCTGGCACACCGAGTTCGGAGAAGATTGCGATGGCCTCCCGGTAGGACCGGCTCGCCCCCGACCTGTCTTTGCGGCGCAGGACGAGTGCGCGGCCGTACAACGCTCGCGCCTCGAGATATCTGTCTCCGATCTGTTGCGCCATTTTCAAGGCGTCATCGAAGTTCGTCTTCGCTCCACGATAGTCACCGCGTCCGTACAGCGCGTAGCCAATGTCGTTCAGGGCCTCACACTCGTCTCCACGACTGCCGGTCTGCCGTAGGAGCTCCAACCCGCTGCGATGGTATTTGATGGCGTCGTCGTGCTTGCCGGACCGCGACAGTACGACGCCGAGGTTGTTGAGCGTGTGTCCCTCGACGTGCTGGTCGCCGATCTCCTGAGCTATGCCCAGGGCCAGCTCGTGCTGGGCGAACGCCTCGTCGAGGCGGCTCATCCGCTCGTAGACGATGCCGATGTTGGTGGCGGCCATGGCGACGCAGTGGTGCTCCTTGATGCGGCGCGCCATCTCGTAGGCTTTCTGATGGCATGCCAACGACTCGGGATACTGCCCCAGGCGTTGATACACGAGGCCGAGGTTGGTCAGTGCGGAGGCTTCGCCGACCTGATCCCGCAGGGCTTCGTGTAGCTCGATGGCTGCTTCCTGCACTTCGACCGCGTCTCGATATCGGCCAAGCCGGCGATAGACGATCCCGAGATTGACGAGCGAGTTCATTTCGCCGACCTTGTCGTCGACCGACCGGTAACGCTCCAAGGCGAGCAGCTGGTACTTTACGCCGTCCTGACAGCGGCCGAGCCGGCGCGAAGCGATGCCCAGGGACAGGAGCGCGTCAGCCTCGGCAACCGCGTCGTCCAACCGGCGAGCAGCGTCTACGGCCAGCTTTTTGGTGCTGACCCAGTCGTCCATGCCACCACGTAGGAGGAAGTACGGATGTAACGCAAGGGCCAAACGCCAGACGTATTCGTCCGCCCTCATCTCGACAGCCAGGCTTATCGCGGCGACAAGATTCGACCGTTCGACCTCGAACCATCTCAGGGCCTCCGCGTAGGAAATCGAAGCCTGGTCAGGCTCGGACGGGGATCCGGGTATCTCGATCCTGCGGCACGTAGGGTCCAAAGTCGCACAGGCCTTGCTCGCCTTGGCGAGGTAGTGCGTCAGCATCCGGATCTGCGCTTGCCGGCGTAGCTCGGGCGGGTCGATCCGGACAGCTACGTCGCGGGCATGCTGGCGCAACAAGTCGTGCATCCGGTAGCGGGCGTCGGGCGACTCGTCGACCAGATGCCCGTCGACAAGCTCGTCGAGCGACTCCGCGGCCTCCGTGGCGTCGATGCCGGCCAACGCCGCGACGGCTGTGACGTCGATGTCGCCGCCCGTGCTCAGCCCCAGCGCCCGGAAGACAAGCCGTCCTCGCAGGTCGAGATTTTCGTAGGAGACGGCGAACGCGGCCACCACACTCATGTCGCCTGCTCGCAACTGCTCGATCCGGCGACGCTGCGATCTGAGCCGGTCGGCGAGGGTGGAAGCCGACCAGTTGGGTCGGCTCGCCATACGAGCGCCGGCGAGGCGGATGGCCAGAGGCAGATGGCCACAGAGACCAGCGATCTCCGACGCTTGGGTGGTCCGATCCGCGAGACGCCCCGTCCCGACGATTTTGGTGAGGAGCGCGATGGCCTCGTTGTCCCGCATCGTTTCCAGGCTGATTTGCTGCGCTCCCTCGAGGCCTCCCAGGCGTGACCGGCTCGTGACGATCACGGCCGTGCCAGGTGACCCGGGCAGCAGCTGCCGGACCTGGTGCTCACTCTTGGCGTTGTCCAGGAGGATGAGCAGGCGCCGGCCGGCGATCCGGGTCCGAAAATGGCTCACCCGCTCGTCGAGGGTCGGTGGAATCTTGCCGGCTGGGACCCCTAGCTGGTGGAGCAGGCTTTCCAGGGCATCTGTCGGCTCGGCCGCGACGACGCCGGGCGCGAACCCGCGTAGATCGATGAACAGTTGCCCGTCGGGGAAGCGGCCCTGGATGCGGTGACCGACGTGCACGGCAAGTGACGTCTTGCCAACCCCCGGCATGCCGTGGATCGCCGCGATCGTGACGGTCGGAGACATCACCGACGCCCCGATGTGCCGCGCGATCATATCGACGTGCTGACCGCGTCCGGTGAAGTCTGGGATGTCGCGGGGGAGGTTGCGGGGCGTGACTCCCTCCGCTTCCGGCGCAGGCCCGCCACCCGCCGCGGCACCTCCCCAGAGAGTCCTGAGTCGCCGGTTGCGAACCTCACTCACCACGACCGGTGTCGCCAGCAGCAGGGCGATCGGCCAGGCAAGCCACAGGTATGGTGCGAGCCCCTCCGGAATGCCGGTGGTGGCGACATTTGTCGCTACCGGCAGGAGCAGGAAGAGGACGATCGGCGGCAGCGCGATTGCGATCGTCGGGCGCTTTCGCACGGCCGTCCTCCCCTCGTCGACAGCGCGAGCTCCTAAGGCTCTTCGGTCGCACGGTCGAGCACGAACCGTGCGGCTTCCGAGTGCGCGGGAAAGCCTTCGTAATCGGCCAAGGCCACCGCGATCGGCCCTACCGCCCGAGCACCGGCGGGCGAGACATAGCTGAACGACGACCTCTTGAGGAAGTCGTAGACGCTCACGCAGGAGTAGGAGCGCGCGTTTCCTCCGGTGGGCAGGATGGCGTTGACTCCGAGGGCGAAGTTTCCATACGGAATGGATGCGTATTCGCCGAGCAGCACCTCGCCGGCGTTTCTGATCCTATTGAGCACCGAGAAGGGGTCCTCAACCAGGACCCGTAGGTGCTCGGGTGCGTACTCGTTGACGAAGTCGATGGCATCGGAAAGGTCTGGAGCGACGACGATGCCGCCGTATCCCGAAAAGACCTTCTCGCAGAACTCCCGTCGTGGCGACGGCAGCCGCTGGACCAGTTCGCCGACCAGTGTCGCCACTTCGTCGGCAAGCGTCTGTGATGTGGTGACCAGCACCGCCGCGGAATCCGGTCCGTGTTCGGCCTCGACGATGAGCTCACGAGCCGCGACAGCCGGGTTGGCGCGATCGTCGCAGAGGACCAAGGACTCGCTGGGACCCGCCGGCAGGCCCGGATCCACGACGCCGTAGACGAGTTGCTTCGCAGCGGCAACGTACGGATTGCCGGGACCAATGATTTTGCTGACTCGGGGAACTGTCTTGGTGCCGTATGCCAACGCCGCGACGGCCTGAGCGCCGCCGACCTTCAATACGGTCGAAACTCCGCACAGCTTTGCCATCACGAGGCTGGCCGAGTCGACGGTGCCGTCCGGACCCGGCGGCGTGCAGATCACGATCGTCTGGACTCCGGCGAGGACCGCCGGGACGGAAAGCATCATCATTACCGAGGGAAATGATCCCTTGCCCCGCGGCACATAAAGCCCCACGGATTCGATGGGCGTGATGCGTTCGCCCGTGATCACCCCAGGGGTCGGCTCGATCATCCAGGTCGGTTGTGGGAGTTGGGCCTGGTGATGCCGACGCACGTTTGTGACGGCCTGCCGCATGGTCTCCAGGAGGATCGGGCTCAGCTCCTCTTCCGCCCGCGTGAACTCGTCTTCGGTCACCGCGAGGGCCGTGGGGCTGAGTCGTGCGCCGTCGAACTGCTGAGCGTACTCGACAAGCGCGTCGTCTCCCCGGTGTCGAACGTCCTCGATAATGCGCCGGGCGTCCTCTTGTGCGGCTTCCACATTTGTCTGTGCGCGCCGCAGCAGGCGTAGCCGATCCTCTGGAGACAACTTCGTCAAGTCGTATCGATTGATCTCCACCGCAAAACCCTCGGTCACAAGACACCCTTTGTGCTCGGGACCCCGACGATTCGCGGGTCGAAGGCACACGCGTCGCGCATCGCCTGGGCCAGCGCCTTGAACTGGGCCTCGACGATGTGATGCGCGTTGCGTCCGTAAGGAACGTGCAGGTGAATGCAAATCTGCGCTTGGGCCGAGAATGACTCGACGATGTGTCGGGTCAACGTCGTGTCGTACTCGCCGATCATCGGAGCCATCCCCGCCGGCTCGTTGTGGATGACGTAGGGGCGCCCCGAAAGATCCACTGTCGCCTGCGCGAGAGCCTCGTCGAGCGGAACCCACGCGTGACCGAAGCGGCGAATCCCTTCCTTTGTGCCGAGGGCCTGCCGATACGCCTCGCCAAGAGCCAAAGCGGTGTCTTCGACGGTGTGGTGGGCGTCAATGTGGAGATCGCCTTCGGTCTTGACCGTCAGGTCGAACAACCCATGCTTGCCCAACTGGCTCAGCATGTGATCGAAAAAACCGACGCCGGTGTTGACATCAACCCGGCCGCGCCCGTCGATGTCGACCTCGACAAGAACGCTGGTTTCCTTCGTCTTCCGCTCGACTCGAGCTACCCGGGAGGGATTCACTTCGCTCTCCTTATTCGGTTGGCGGCTAGTGTAGTGGACACGAGAGATCAATGCTTCGACGCATTTGATCATTGGGTGTGCTGATTTTCTTGCATCCCAGTTCAGCCACACGTTGGCGATCTCGCGAAAGCAATTGGTGTCCGTGATACGACTACCGTGCGTTGAACCAACGATCTCTGCCCAGCTCGACGAAGGCCGCGAAAGCCGGCAAGTCGTTCGTCAGGGTGAAGTGGCCGGTCGGGCCCTTGTCGTCGTCCGACTCGAAGTAGCTGACGGCCTTGATCTGCGGGTTGGCCTTAAAAGTGCGGGCGGCGTCCCGCAGCCAGGAAGCCCGCGCCGCCGACCCCCACGCTCCCGCCACGCCGAACTCGCCCACGATGATGGGCTTGTCGTGGCCGGCGGCCCAGCGCAGAAACGGTGCCATCAGCTCGCCGATCGGCCTCAGCTCGCTGCTCGCGTACACGTCGACGCAGGTCCAGTCCACCGCGTCGTCGCCGGGGTAGAAGGCGGGGGCCTCGCCGCGGGCGAAGCCCTCGGCCGTCGGGCACCACACCCAGGAGGCGTTGCGGACGCGTTCCTCGTCGAAGATTTCGCGGACGTACCGCCAGGCGGCGACGAAGTCCTCGCCCGACCACATCGTGGCCCGCAGGTTGGGGCGGTCCATCTCCCACCGGAAGCGGAGCAGCACCGGCACGCGGGCCTTGCGCACGCGTCTCGCCTGCGCCCGGATCAGGTCGTCGTGGCGCCCGGACGTGATCGACCGCGTGTCGCCGGAGGCCCAGCTCAGCATGATGGTCAGGCCCTGCCGGATGAACTCCTCGTCCGACTCGGTGCCGAAATCCTCGTCGAAGCGCCGGTACGTGTTCACGATGTCCAGCCGGCGCCCCAGGTCGTGCTGGAGGCTCTCGATCGCGGCCAGCCTGCCGGACTGGCTGTAGCTCTTCGGCTTCACCCACGCGCCCAGCAGCGCGCCGCGGGCCGGTGGGTCGACCGGGCCGGCGTCGTACGGGCCGGCATGGGTCGCCGCGACCGTCGGGAGTGGAGGCTCGGCGGGCGGCGGCGGACCGCCGCAGGCCGCCAGGGCGAGCACCGCCGCCAGGAGCGCGCGCCTCACCGGAGGATGCCCAGCCGGCGGCGCATCCGCCACACACCCCCGCCATAGGCGGCGAAGGCCAGGGCCGCGGCGGTGAGCACGGCTACCGGGCCCGTCCCGGCCGTGGCCGCGAGCACCTGCGGGAGTACACCGAAGCAGGCGACCGCCAGGCCACCCGCGGCCACCGTGCCGGGGCCGAAGGGGTGTACGCCCAGCGCCCGGCCCACCTGGACCAGCGGCACGATGTTGTTGACCAGCACGGCGGCGGCCAGGCCGACCGCGGCGCCGACCGCGCCGAAGGCGGGGATGAGCGCGAGGTCGAGCGCGACCATGAGGGCGAGTGCGGCGGTGACGTTGGCGAGGTTCCAGCGGGTGCGGCCGGCCATCGACAGGACCACGTCGACCATGCCGCAGCCGGTCGCGACGAGCATCGCGCTCGCGAGGATGACCACCACGGGGCCGCCGGCGCGGTAACCGTCGCCGAAGAGCCCCAGGTAGACCGGCGCGTACGTGATGACCATCAGGTAGAGCGGCCAGGTGACCAGCACGAGCCAGCCGGTAGCCGTCTGGTACAGGTGGTTGGCCGCGAGCCTGTCCCCTATGGACAGTGCTTCGGCGAGTCGGGGCTGGACGCTCTGCGAGATGCCCTGGTTGGCGAGTTGACCCAGCACGACGAAGCGGCTGGCGACCGCGTACACGGCGGCCGCCGCCAGACCGCCCAGCGTGGCGACGAGCAGCACGTCGACCCGCTGGAGGGCCAGCTGGGCGACGCTGGCGACCGATCTTGGCCCGGTGTACCGCCAGAACTGCGCGCGCAGCGCCAGATATGTCTTGTGCCCCGGCCGCCGCACCGGCGTCGGCACGGAGAGGTAGGCGCGGCGCAGCGCGTACCCGGCGAGGAGCGCGACCGGCAGGTACGGCCCGACCCAGGCGGCCGCGTACGCGCCGGGCGTCGAGACGGCGGCGACCGCCAGCGCGCCGATGGTCAGCACCTGCATGGCCGGCCGCGCCACCCGTTCCAGCAGGAGCGTGGGGCGGAGCTGGCGGTAGCCGCGGGTGCCGGCGAGCGCGGCGTCGGAGAGCGCGGCGAGCGGCAGGAAGAGCGCGAGCGAGTCGAGCGGTGCCGGCGCGGCGAACCACAGCACCGCGGCCAGCGCCACTGACGCGGCGGCGACCGGGACCAGGCCGATCCGCAGGCACGCGCCGAGCAGGCGGGTGCGCTCCTGCATGCGCAGCCGCGCGACCCAGTACACGAGGCCGGTCTGGGTGCCGAGCCGGGCCACGCCGCCGGCGAGCACGAAGCCGGCGGTGGCGGCGAAGAACGCGCCGGCCTGTTCGGCGCCGAGCGAACGGGCGACGAGCCAGGTGACCGCGACGCCGGCCACTCCGCTGAACCCGGCGCCGGCCATCCCGGCGAGCCCGCGGCGGGCCATCCCCCCGGTCGCCCGCCGCTTGGCCGGGGCGAGGACGGCGGTCACCGTCGCCATCCCGGGACGGCGCCGAGCCACGTGGTCAGGGCGGTGTCGTGCGGCTCGTAGTACGCGGCGAGCTCCCGGCGGAGGCCTGGATCCATTTCGGACGGACGGGGCCGCGCGTTGTGCCGCTCGAACGGTGGGTCGCCGAGATGCGGCAGCCCGAGGAAGTCCAGGACCTCGCGGTAGACGGTGGACGGTTCGGTGAAGAACCGCTCGCTCTCCACCACGTGGATCCAGCCGCGCCCGACGCGGGCCGCCATCCGGGAGAGGTACGTGGCGTACTCGCCGCGGGCCCGGTACGCGTGGTGCTGGTGGGCGAAGCTGTACGCGCGCGGGTTGGCGGCGAGCCGCTCCTCCTCGCCGGCGAGCCGGGCCGGCTCCAGCGCCAGCGCCTTGGCGAACGACGCCTCCGGCTCGAAGCCGCGGGCGAACTCGTGCGCGTGCTGGGAGTACGCCCGCTCGACCGGGTCGCGGACCAGTGCGACGAGCCGCACGCCGGGCAGGTCGCGGGCGATCCGGGCCGGCGCCTGCGGGTGGTAGAGGTAGTACGGGCTGGACTCGAACGTCTGCGCCGGCACGCCGAAGCGCTGCTCCACCTTGACCGCCGTCCGCCGCAGCGGGAAGTGGCCGCGATACCAGGCCATGCCCCGGTGGTACGAGGTGTCGAAGTAGTGCACGCCCTTGTGCAGCACCGCTTTCAGCACCGCCGGATGGGCGGCCAGCGCCCGGTAGAGCGACGTGGTGCCGCAGCGCTGGCCGCCGCAGATGAGAAACGACGGCAGCATCCGGGCCGGCGCGGTGACCCGGCCGTACGACCTCGATCCGAAGTGGACCATTCGCTTGACCGGCGCGGGCACCCGCGCGCCACGCCCGGTCACAGTGCCGCCACCCGCCGGACGAGCACGGGCAGCAGCCAGGTGCCGAGCACGCCGAGCCGGGCGCCGGCCTCGGCCTGGCGATCGGCCAGGTAGCGGGCGGCGAGGTCGACGAGGTAGAGCAGGGCGGTCAGCCGGGCCGCGGCGCCGGTCACC
Source organism: Phytohabitans sp. LJ34 (assembly GCF_052068095.1). Taxonomy (NCBI): domain Bacteria; kingdom Bacillati; phylum Actinomycetota; class Actinomycetes; order Micromonosporales; family Micromonosporaceae; genus Phytohabitans; species Phytohabitans sp. LJ34. The sequence goes on from NZ_JBQHDG010000001.1 coordinate 425,547, forward strand.
TCGAACGGCCGGAGCAGCGCCGCCGCGACACCGAGCGTGGCCTCCACCGCCGCCTCCGCGTCCGATGTGGACTGGATCCGGCGCTGGAGGTCGTAGTGGACCGCGTCGAAGCCGAGCGGCACGCCGGTGGTGAACCGCTCCCAGTCCCAGACCAGCAGCGTGTCGGCGAGCGTTGCCATGTTCCAGGGCGACCAGTCGCCGTGCCACGCGCCGTACCGCAGGTCGACGTCCCCACCCCGCTCGACCAGCGTTCGCGCGGCGGTGCCCAGCGCGGCGCCCTCCGGCCGGTCGGCGACCGCGTCCAGCCGGTCCCGCAGCTCCGCCCAGTACGGGCTGGTGGCGAGCCAGCTCCGGGAGGTGCCGCAGCAGCCGGCGACCTCGCGCATGGCGGCCGCGAGCCGATCCGCTGCCAGCGGGGCGCGCGGGCGCCACACCGGCAGCGGCGACTGGACCAGCACCTGGTGCCCCCGCCACTCGCCGGTGTGCAGCACCCGCGGCACCGTCACGTCGCGGATGCCCACGTGGGAGAGGGCGCTGAGCGCGGTCGTCTCGGCCCGCACCAGGCGGCGGGTCAGCGGGCCGGTGCCGAGCTTGGCGAACCCGAGCGTCTCGCCGTCCGGCGCGATCAGCTGGAGCACGGGCTTGCGGTTGGCCCGTGCCGGTCCGATGTGGACGCTGAGGGCCAGGTCGGTGCCGAGTGCCGCGCGCAGGTAGCCGTCGATGGTCTCGCCGGCCGGCCCGCAGATGCGTACCCGATGGCGGAGCAGCACCGACGCGGCGCCGGGCGTGCGCAGGGCGGCGACCACCGCGTCGCGCTTGAGGCGGGCGACCCGCGACTGCGGCTCGGCGTAGCGGCGCACGGCCGCGGCGGCGACCCGGCGCGAGCGCGTGGGCACGAGCAGCCGCGGGCGGCGGGCGTCCGGCACGACGACGTACTCGGTGACCACCGGCGACTTCCCGCGAGTGGTGCACGGCTCGGGATAGAGCAGCCGGAGCACTTCTTCCAGGAACTGGGCGCGCAGGTCCGCGTCACCCGCGGTCAGCCGCGCGGGTGCGGTCTTAACGGGCAAGGGAGTTCCTCCACAGCAGGGTGTACGCGAGAAACATGAAGGCCAGGGGCGTGACGAGCGCGTTGTACCAGAGCATCGCGGCGAAGCCGCCGAAGATGGCGCAGCCGCCGGCGATGCCGATCGGGCCGCGGTCGCGCCGGAAGCGCCACAGCCCGTAGCCGAAGAAGCCCAGGTAGGCGGCGGTGCCGACCAGGCCGTGCGCGAAGAGGAGCTGCCAGAGCTGGCCGTTGCCGCCGACGGTGAAGTTGCCGCAGCGTTCGCAGGCCGCGCTCTCGCCCACGGTGATCGAGTTGCGCCCACCCATCGTGGTGCGCGTCGACCCGAAGCCGACCACCGGCGACTCGGCCATCCCGGTGACCGCCCGTTCCGTCAGGAACGAGCGCACGCCGTTGGAGTGGCCGTCGTCCAGCCGCGCGCCGACCACGCCACCCAGCGGGGTGAGCGCGAGCGCGGCGGCCAGCGCGGCCGCGGCGGCGGCCAGGCCGCCGATCGCCCAGGTGCGGCCGGCGAGGGCCAGGCGGACGGCCACGTACACGGCCGAGACACCGAGCCCGATCCACAGGCCGCGGTTGAGGGAGTGGACGACCGGCACCACGGAGACGGCGAGGCAGGCCAGCGCGAGCAACCGGGTGCGGCGGCGGGCCGGGTACCCCCACGCCCAGGCGGCGAACCAGACCACGAGCAGGCAGAAGTTGTTGCCCCAGGTGTTCGTGTACCCCCAGGGCGCGGCCGGCCGCGGATGCGCGTCGCGGACCACGTCCATGATCTGCGCCGCGTACGGGTGCACCAGCGACTGGACGAAACCCTTGTCGCGCACGTGCGAGGGGAGGAGCAGCTCGACCGGGGAGGTGAACTCGAAGTGGCCGGCGAAGATGCCGAGCAGCCCGCCGGCCACCGTGATCGCGAAGAGCCAGGCGAGGAGGCCGACCAGGCGGCGGCGGGAGAGCTCGGCCTCGGTGAGGTTTCCCGCGTAGATCAGCAGGACGGTCAGCGCCGCGTACTGGATCACGCGATAGCCGGCGCCGATCAGCCGGCCGCTGGCGTGCTCGTCGACCGCGCCGGCCGGTTCGGCGCCGAGCACGGCGACGCCGACGAGCACCGCCGCCAGAAACACCGCCCACAGCGCGAAGCCGGGCGGCAGGCGCACCGGCCGGCCGGCCACGTGCGCCCGGAGCAGCAGGGCGGCCATCGGTACGGCGACGAGCGGGAAGATCAGTACGCCGAGGCCGAGCGCCCACCACAGTGGGTAGAGCAGGAGCACGCCGGCGACCGGCCAGGCGGGCAGGGGCCGTCCCGTGGCGGCGCGCGGCACCTCCGGGGCGGCGAGTGTGACGGTCATCTGAGGTTGCCCGGAGGCAGGCGGATCACGGCGGTAGACGTGGTCAGGTCCACCTCGGCGAGCCCGGCGGAGCTGAGGTCGGCGGGCTCGTCCGTGGGCAGGGGAGCGGGAAGGGGCGCGGGAAGGGGCGCGGGCGCCGCCGGCAGGGCGCGGGCCGGTGCGGCCGGGCGCGGGCCAGGGGTCGAGCCGCCGGCCATCCGGGGCACCACCACCGTGCCCAGCACCGGTGTACCGACCCGGCGCAGCTGCTCAGCCGCGTCGGTCACCTCCGGCCGGCGGGTGCGGCGCAGCTCGACCACGATGATCGCGGCGTCGGCGAGGCTGGCGAGGCTCTGCGCGTCGGCGCTGCTGGAGGTGGCGGGCGCCTCGATCACCACGTACCCGGGACGCGCGCTGAGCAGGTCCAGCGCGTCGCTCAGGCCCTGCGACTGCATGAGCCCGGCGGCGCTGGCGGTGCTGCCGGTGGTGATCACGCGCAGCGACGGGATGCGCGGCGCGTGCTGTACGGCGGCCGCGAGCCCCACCCGCCCGGCGAGCACGTCCGAGAGGCCGGGCGTGGCGGCGACGCCGAAGATCGTGGCGAGCGGCGCGGCGTCCGCGACGCTGTCCGGCAGGTGGGCCCCGACCAGGGTGACGTCGCTGCCGGTGCGGGCGAGGGCGGCGGCCAGGTTCGCCGCGACGAGCGTGGAGGCGACGCCCCGGCTTGCGCCGGCCACCACGACGACCTTGTCGTCCGGCCCCAGGCTGGCCACCACTTCGTTGCGCAGCCGGTTGAACGTGCGGCCGCCGGGCTCGTGCGGCGGCAGCACCCCGTCGAGGTGGGCGGGGGCGGTGAGCTCGGCCAGCACCGGCACCCGGGTGCGCCGGGACACGTCGGCGGCGGTGCGCACCCGGCGGTCCAGCCGCTCGCGCAGCAGGGCCACGCCGAGACCGAGCAGGAGGCCGACCATCGCGCCGGTGGCCAGGTTGAGCATCGGGTCCGGCTTGATCGGCGTCTCGGGCAACCGGGCGTCGCTGATGATCTTTCCGCCGGTCACGGTGGCGGTGGTCAGGTCGTTCAGCTTGCCGCTGAGGTTGTTGAGCTGGTTTTGCGTGGTAGTCCGCTGGCTCTCCAGGTTGGGGCGCAGCGGGCTGCCGTCGGGCAGGGGCGCGAGGCGGCCGTTCACCTGGGAAAGGGTCTTGCTGAGCTGCTTGACCTTGGCGTTGAGGGCGGAGATCTGCGCGTTCAGGTCGGCCTTCGCGCTCTCCTCCCGATTGCGCAGGTACGCCTCCGCGAACGCGTGCGAGCCGGCCCGCGCCGACTCCGGGTCGCCGGCGGTGAAGGCGACCACGAGGACGGCGGTGTTCGCCGGCACCTCCACGGCCACCTGGTGCGCCAGCTCGTCCGGCGGGGTGTCCGACCGCAGCAGCTCGGCGGCGCCCACGGCCACCGCCGTCGAGCGGACCAGCTGGGCCTCGGTGTCCAGGTTGATGTCGCCCTTGGTCCGCCCGCCGACGACGTTCGTGTCCTGGCCGGCCGGCTGGACGAGCACCGAGGTGGCCGACTCGTAGACCTTGGGCTGGACGTGGGTGACGAGGACCGCGCCACCGAGGCCGGCGAGCGCGAGAAGGAGTACCACCCACCAGTGCCGCCGGAGCATGCCGAGGTAGTCGGAGACGTCGGTCGAGGAGTCCATGGGTGGGGAGGGACCTTTCGGCAGGTTTCGGTCTCAGGGCTCAACGGCCGGCCGGCCGAGTTCGTAACTCCCGGCGTGTCGGTCCGTGTATCCAAATAAAAGGTGTGAAACGGGCTAAAGCCATATAGCGTATCTGTGGGCACCAGCCGTCACGACGGCACCACCCCGCACACCCGCCACGCGGCACGGGAGGTATTCCCATGGCGAAAGCGAAGATCGTCGGCGCTACCGCAGGCATCGCGGTCGGCGCGACTGCCCTGGCCGTCCTGCTCGGCTATGCCGGCGGGCAGCTGGGCCGGGCCCCCGACCAGCGCATCGCGGCTGCTGAGGACACGTTCGCCAGCACCAGCGACCCGCACCGCGAGAGCGGCGGCGGTGCCGAGCTCGTCGCCGGCGGGATGGGCGGCGGAGCGGCGGTGACCTACCTGAAGTTCGCCGTGAAGGGACTGCGCGGCGGCAAGGCGCCGGTCCGGGCCGAGGTGCGGCTGAGCCGCCGCTCAGGCGAGCTGCCCGGCCGCATGGAGCTGACCCGGGTGCCGGCGACCGACTGGCGGGAGCGCGCGCTCAACGCCCGTTCCGCGCCCCAGCTCGGCACCGTCGTGGCGAGCGCCGCGCCCCGGCCGCACGACGAGAGCGTGGTCTTCGACGTGAGCCGGGTGATCCAGCGCGAGGGCACGTACGCGTTCGCGGTCACCGCGCCGGCCGGCGACGGCTACGCGACCTTCTGGGCCAACGAGGGCGTGCCGCCGATCGATTCGCTGGTCAAGCCCACCCTGTGGCTCTCCTGGTTTGGCAAGGTGCTGCCCTGGGGCACGGTCACGCCGCCGAGCCCGCCGTCGGTGCCGGTGCCGACCATCTCCACGCCGGCCATCCCCGGGCTGCCCGGCGGGCTGCCGCCCAGCGGCGCCCCAACGGCGGGCTCCCCGCCGGCCGCCGGGCTGCCGGCGGACGAGACCGACCCGGACGACCTGCCGGCCCTGCCATCCCTACCGGGGATGCCGACCCTGCCGACCCTCCCGTCGATGCCGGGCATGCCGACCCTGCCGACCCTGCCGGGCATGCCGGATCTCCCGACACTGCCGACCCTGCCGCCCACGCCGACCCTCCCGCCCACGCCGACCCTCCCGCCCACGCCGACGCTGCCGCCGACCACGCCGCCGACGATGCCGCCCAGCCCCACGCCGCCGCCCACCAACCCCGACCCCAACTGCACCACCGACAGCAAGCTCGTGCCGAGCTGCGGAGTGCTGTGGGGCGTGGCGCCGGGCGCGCACACCGAAACGCCGCGGGCGCGGGCGCTGCGCGACTTCGAGCAGAAGACCGGGCGCCAGCAGGCGATCTACCACGCGTACCACCGTGGCCAGGAAAACTTCCCGACCGCGGACGAGATCGAGATCGCCCGCGAGCGGGTGCTCTTCCTCAACTGGAAGCCGCTGGGCGCCACCTGGGCGCAGATCGCCAAGGGTGACCGGGCCACGGAGGCGTACCTGGACAAGCTCGCCGCCCGCCTGAAGAGCTCGCTCACCGAGCCGTTCTTCTTCACCGTGCACCACGAGCCGGAAAACGACGTCGACCCGCGCCCCGGCTCCGGCCGCACCGCGACCGACTACGCGGCCATGGTGCGCCACGTGCTCGTGGGGCTCCGCGAGCGGGGAGTGTCCAACCTGGTCTCGGTGATGAACTACATGGCGTACGTGCCGCTGAACACCCAGCCCTGGTTCGAGAGCCTCTACCCGGGCGACGACGTGATCGACTGGATCGCCTGGGACGCCTACGCCTACAGCGAGCGCGGCGGGTACGGCTTCGGCGACTTCGCCGAGATGATGAACCGCCGGTCCAGTAGCAAGCCGTCCTGGCCCGGGTTCTACAACTGGGCCGCCGAGCGGCACCCGGACAAGCCGCTGATGCTCGGCGAGTGGGGCGTGTGGCACGACGACGGCAACCCCGGCCACCGGGCCGGCTTCTACGGCTCGGTCAGCCGCCAGATGCCGCTCTTCCCGCGGGTCAAGGCGATGGTGTACTTCGACACGCCCAGCGACCAGCGGGGCCGCGACTCGCGGGTGGACCGCACGCGGGACGGGCTGGCCGCCTACCGCGAGCTCGGGCTGGAGCGCACCTTCCAGGTGCGGGTCAGGCCGGCTGGAGGCGCGACTCGACCCACCCCGTCTCCGTGAGGTGCTGAAGCACCACCTGCACCGCCTCGTCGACCGGCATCTCGCTGGTGTCGACGACCAGGTCGGCGTCGGTGGGCACCTCGTACGGGTCGTCGATCCCGGTCATCCCCCGAAGCTGGCCGGCGCGGGCCTTGGCGTACAGGCCCTTGCGGTCGCGCCGCTCGCAGACGGCCAGCGGCGTCGACACGTACACGAGGAGGAAGCCCGCGCCCGCCTCCTGGGCCAGGGCACGGGCGGTGGCTCGGGCCTTGGCGTAGGGGGCGATCGGGCAGCACAGGGCCATCCCGCGGTGGCGGGCCACCTCGGCGGCGACCCAGCCGATGCGGCGCACGTTGGTGTCGCGGTCTTCCTTGGTGAAGCCGAGGCCCTTGGTCAGCTCGCGCCGCACCACGTCGCCGTCGAGGAGGGTGATGCTGCGGTCGCCGCTCTCCCGGAGCGCGTCGGCGACGCCGCGCGCGATGGTCGACTTGCCGGAGCCGGAGAGCCCGGTGAAGAAGACGACGAGCCCGCGGTGGCGGCGGGGCGGGCGGGCCCGGGCCAGCTCTTTGGCGACCGCCGGCGGCGTGTGCCACTCGGGCAGCGGGAAGCCGCGGTCGAGCAGGTCTTCGATCTCTTCCGGACGCAGGGCCAACCGCCTGTTGCGCGGAGGGATGTCGTCGCGCCAGCGCCACTGGCCGTCGCGGTTGTCGTACGCCAGCTCGCGGGGCACCAGCACGCGCGGGCCACCGCCGGAGAGCATTTCGCCGGTGGAGAGCAGGTGAGTCACCCCGTACGCCGCGGCGACCCGGGCGCGTAGCAGCGCGTCGCGGATCTCGTCGCCGCGCCGGGCCAGCGGCACCGCCACGAGCGTGGCCGGCGGCATCCGGTCGCGGGCAGCGAACACGGCCCGGACCAGCACCTCGGGCGGCAGCCCGTCGAGGCTCGGCCCGGCGACCGGGATGAGGATCAGCAGGTGGGCCGCGAGGGTACGGGCGGCGTGCGCGATCTGCGCCAACTGTGGACGGTGCAGCGGCCGGTCGGCGATCACGCCGAGCACGCGGCCCGGCGGCAGCAGCGACTTGACCTCCTCGGGCGTGCGCCGCAGCCGCTGGAACGGGCCGTGCCCGCCGTCGCCCAGCCGCCGCACGGCACCGCCCACGCCGTAGCGCCCCTCGCGGGTCGGCCACACGTCGGTGACGTCGACGGCGGCCACCGGGGCGCCCTCGAAGTCGGTGAGCACGAGTGCGCGCTGGAGCGGGTTTTCCAGGTCGAGGTCGGAGACGAGGTCGCCGGGGATCTCGAGCGTCACCGGCACGGGCCAGGGCGTGCCGTCGGCCAGCCGCCCGCGGCGGGCCAGACCGGCCAGATCCGCCCTGCCCAGGAAGCCGGTCAGTGGCGTGTATGCCCCAGAGAGCAGCAGCTCGAGGTCGGCCAGCTCAAAGGAGCGCGGCGTGTAGGCCGGCGCGTCGCGCAGCACCTCGTCGGGCATCACCCACCCGTTGCTCATCCCACCCCCAACGGCGAATCGGCTCACAGTTTCGCAGCCGTCCGCTCATCGGTCGAGAGTGCCACGGCTCCCCGGTGTCTGCTACCGGAACGCAGCGACGATACCGGTACGTGACCCGGTTCGCCCGCACCGGCGGCGCGCATCGACAAGAAGCGTCGTCGTTGTGACCCAGGCGACGGTCCGATCAATGCATGGGCGTCGATTGATCGTGTTAGGTTGGCGGCGGCTCGCTCACGTTCGGAGACGAGCTTTTCACTCACAGTAAGAGGGGAGTTCTCTGTGAGAGTCCGGTATCCAGTGGTCATCTCCGCAGCGGTAGCGGTGGCGCTCGCGGCGGTGACGGTGTCGGCGGCCCCGGCCTGGGCGGCGACGGGGACGGTGCTGTACAACTTCGCCGGCGGCAGCGACGGTGAAAGCCCGCAAGGCCCGGTCGTCTTCGACTCCGCCGGCAACCTGTACGGCACGACCACCTTCGGGGGGTCCGGCGACGGCACGGCCTACAAGCTGACGTCCAGCGGGTCGGGCTGGACCAAGACCACGATCCACACCTTCCAGCCCTCGAACGGCCGGCTCCCGCAGGGTCCGCTGACCCTCGACTCCGCCGGCAACCTCTACGGCACCACCTACCAGGGCGGCGCGAGCGGTATCGGCGCCGTGTTCCGGCTGTCGCCGGGCGCGGGCGGCACCTGGACGCAGAGCGTGCTGTTCAGCTTTCCCGGCGGCAACGGCGGCCAGCTGCCCACCGGCGGCGTGACGCTGGACGCGAGCGGCAACATCTACGGCACGACGGGCGGCGGCGGAGTGTGGGGCCAGGGCATCGCCTACAAGCTGTCGCCCAACGGCGGCGGTGGCTGGACCCAGACCGTGCTGCACCACTTCGGCTCCGGCACGGACGGCAGGCACCCGGGTGGCCGGGGAGCGCTGGTCTTCGACCAGTCCGGCAACCTGTACGGCGCCACGGTCGACGGCGGGTCCGCCAACGCCGGCACCGTCTTCCGGCTGTCGCCGAGCGGGTCGACGTGGACCGAGACGGTGCTGCACCACTTCGCCGGCGGCACCGACGGCGCCAACCCGCTTGGCAGCGTCCTGCTGGACGCCTCCGGCAACATCTACGGCACCACGTCGGAGGGTGGCACCAGTAGCAACGGGACCGTGTACAAGCTGACCGGCTCCGGGTCCACGTGGACCAAGAGCGTCATCTTCAACTTCCCCGGCGGTGCCAGCGGTCACTCGCCGTTCGCCGGCGTGATCGCCGATCCCGCGGGCGACCTCTACGGCACGACCGTCGGCGGCGTCTTCGGCGCGGGCGGCGTCGTGTACAAGCTGGCGCCCTCGGGCGCGAGCTGGACGCAGAGCGTGCTCTACACCTTCAGCGGCGCCGGCACCGGCTCCTACGGCGGCCTGGTCCGCGACTCGGGCGGCAACCTGTACGGCACCAACGCGAGCGGCGGCCCCAGCTCCGCCGGACAGGTGTTCAAAGTGACGCCCTGACCTAGCTCAGCGCGGCGGCGCCGAACGAGACCGAGAAGCGCTTGCACCAAATAGAAACGCTGTGCAGCCGGTCGAGGTCGGTATCCGCGGGAATCGCGTACGCCTGGTCACCCTTGTTGCCCTTGAGGCGGCCAAGCTCCAGCCAGGTGCCATCGTCGAAGACGCGCCAGCCCGCGGTGCCCTTCTTGACCGGCTGATCAGTCAGCCACACCCGCAGGTCGGGTCCGTTCGAGGTGTCGAGGTCGACGAGCTCGAGGCGGTGCGAGCCGTCGGCGTTCCGGATGATCCGGGCGGTGCCGGTGGTCTCGTGCTCGTGGGTGATGAACGTGCCCTGCCGGACGACGGTCGGGGCCTTGGGCGCGGCGCTCCCGGTCGCCGCCGGAGCCGCCGCGGGCGGCGTCGTCTCGACGGCGGCGAGGGTCTCGCTCACCTCCTTGTCGGTGACGAGCTTCCACGGCTGAAACCAGTAGAGGCCGAATACCCCGCCCACGGCGAAGACGGCCACGACGACGATCCAGATCACCGGCCTGCGCAACACCCCCTCAGTAGACCGCCCGCGCAGGCCCGGTGACCCTTATGAAACGGTTACCGCTGCGGTCAGTATCATGACCGCATGGTGCATCACGGTGACCAGTGGTTCGCGGAGGCGTACGTCGACCCATCGGTGTTCGCGCTCCGCCCGGACTACCGCGCCTTCCTGATCCTGGCCGACGGGCTGGTGCCCGGCCCGAGCGACGGCGTCACGGAGAAGCTGCTCCGCGCGGCCGAGGACGGGGCACCGGTCGACCACCCGCACGTGGAGGCGTGGCGGGAGGCGTTCCGGGCGTTCGGCGCCAAGCCGCAGCGCACCCGGCCGAGCGTCGACGCGCTGGTGCGCCGCGCGCCGCAGGGCCTGCCGCGGGTCGACCGCCTCACGGACGCGTACAACGCGGTGTCCGTGCTGCACGCGGTGCCGATCGGCGGCGAGGACGTGGACCGGTACCGCGGGCCGCTGCGGCTGGTGCGGGCCACCGGCGACGAGCCGTTCGACACCATCGTGGACGGTGCGTCGGCCGTCGAGCACCCCAGCCCCGGCGAGGTGGTCTGGCGCGACGACGAGGGTGTCACCTGCCGGCGGTGGAACTGGCGCCAGTGCGTGCGCACCCGGCTCGGCCCCACCACGACGAAGGCGGTGTTCATCCTCGACGCGCTCGGGCCGATGAGCGACGAGGCGCTGGCCCAGGCCGGATCGGCGCTCGTCGACGCGCTCCGCGCCACCAGCCCGGGGGTACAGATCGAGAGCCGTACCCTACAACCGGCGACATAGGCCCGCCGGGGGAGACCCTGAGGGCAGGTCCAGGGTTACGCCTGATACCTCCGAACACTCCCCGTTACCTACGCTGACCGCGTGACCCTCATAGCGACCGAATCGCTCACCAAGACCTACGGGGGCCGGGTGACGGCGCTGTCTGACCTGACGGTCAGCGTCGAACCCGGCATCGTCGGGCTGGTCGGAGCCAACGGCGCGGGCAAGTCCACGCTGATAAAGATCCTCCTGGGCTTGCTCGCCCCCACCAGCGGTCGGGTGCGCGTGCTCGATCTCGATCCCACCGTCGACGCGGCCGCGGTGCGGGCCCGGGTCGGCTACATGCCGGAGCACGAGTCGCTCTCGCCCGACCTGTCCGCCGCCGAGTTCGTCACCCATCTGGGGCGGATGAGCGGCCTACCGCGTACCGCGGCGCGCGAGCGGGCCTCGGAGGCGCTGCGCCACGTCGGCCTGTACGAGGAGCGCTACCGCCAGATCGGTGGCTACTCGACCGGCATGAAGCAGCGTGTGAAGCTCGCCCAGGCGCTCGTGCACGACCCCGACCTGCTGCTGCTCGACGAGCCGACAAACGGCCTCGACCCGGCCGGCCGCGACGCCATGCTCGCGCTGATCCACCGGATCGGCAACGAGTTCGGCATCTCGGTGGTGGTCTGCTCGCACCTGCTCGGCGAGGTCGAGCGGATCTGCGACTCGCTGATCGCGATCGACGGCGGGCGGCTGCTGCGCTCGGACAACATCTCCGCGATGACCACGGTCACCGACGTCCTGGCGGTGGAGGTGAGCGAGGGCACCGACCTGCTCGCCGCCCGGCTCGACCTGCTCGGCCTCAGCGTCCGGCGCGACGGCCGGCTGCTGCTCGTGCCGCTTGAGGACGACGCCACGTACGACCGCATCCTGGCCGCGGTGGCCGAGCTCGACCTGCCGCTGCACCGTCTCGACCAGCGGCGCCACCGCGTCGCCGAGCTCTTCGCGACCCGGGAGGTGACCCATGTCTGAGGCCGCGGGTGTCATCCACGACATCGGTTACCAGCGCTACGCCGGCCCACGCCTCGGCCGGGGGTACGTGTTCACCTCGCTGTACGTGCACGGGCTGCGCACCGCGTTCGGCCTCGGCCGGAGCGCGAAGGCCAAGATCTTCCCGTGGTTCGTGCTCGGCGTGGTTTTCCTGACCGGCGTCATCCTCGCCGCGGTCCGCACCCAGATCCCGGACGCGGGGGTCACCTACACGGCGTTCGCCGACATGATGGCCTGGCTGGTGGTCTTCTTCGTGGCCGTCGTCGCGCCCGAGCTCGTCTCCCGCGACCTGCGGGCGGGCGTGCTGCCGCTGTACTTCTCCCGGCCGCTGCGCCGCAGCGACTACGCGTACGCGAAGCTGGCCGCCCTGGCCACCGCGGTGTGGCTGCTGCTCGGCGCGCCGCAGATCGTGATGTTCCTGATCGCCGCGTTCTCGGTCGACAGCATGAGCCAGTTCTGGACCGAGGTCGGCGACGTCGGCCCCGGGCTGCTCTACGCGGCGATGTGGGCGTCCGTCTTCGCCGGGATCGGCCTGCTGGTCGCGTCGCTGACCGGCAAGCGGGCGTTCGCGGCCGGCGGGATCGTCGGGGTGTTCCTGATGACCACGCCGATCGTCGGGGTGGTGTCGGTCATGCCGTCGGAGACCATGAACGACCTGGCGCTGCTCTTCAGCCCGGCCAGCCTGGTCTTCGGCGTCGGCGTGTGGATGTTCGGCTCGCCCGACGGCAACGACGACATCGGCCCGTTCGGCCCGCTCTACCTGGCGGTGATGATCGGCCTCGTGGCCGGCTGCGTCGCCCTCCTCCAGGCCCGCTACCGGAAGGTCGCCTCGACATGAGTGACGTCACGCTCGCCGGCGTCTCCCGCTGGTACGGCAACGTGGTGGCCGTCAACGACGTCACCATGACGCTCGGCCCCGGGGTGACCGGCCTGCTCGGGCCGAACGGAGCCGGCAAGACCACCGTGCTCCACATGATGGCCGGCTTCCTCGCCCCCTCGCGGGGCACGGTCACGATCGACGGCGAACCCACCTGGCGCAACCCGTCCGTCTACAAGCGACTCGGGTTGGTCAGCGAGCGCGAGGCGGTGCACGACTTCCTGACCGCCCGCGAGTTCCTGCTCGTCAGCGCCCGGCTGCACCGCCTGCCCGACCCGGAGGCGGCCGCGCAGCGGGCCCTCGAGCTGGTCGAGATGACCGACGCGCAGGACCGCCGCATCGGGACGTACTCCAAGGGCATGCGCCAGCGCACCCGCGTGGCCGCCGCGCTGGTGCACGACCCGCAGGTGCTGCTGCTGGACGAGCCGTTCAACGGCATGGACCCGCGCCAGCGGCTGCACATGATGGAGCTGCTGCACCGCCTCGGCTCGACCGGCCGCACGATCCTCTTCAGCTCGCACATCCTCGAAGAGGTCGAGCAGGTCTCCGGCACCGTGCAGGTGATCGTGGCCGGCCGGCTCGCCGCCTCCGGCGACTACCGCGCGATCCGCCGCCTCATGTCCAACCGGCCACACGTCTTCGCCGTCCACTCCACGGACGACCGCCGGCTCGCGGTGGCCCTGATGGGGCAGGCGTCGGTGACCGGCGTCGAGATCGACCGCGCGGGCCTGACCGTGCGCGCCGGCGACTACGGCAGCTTCACCCGCGCACTGCCCAAAATCGCGCTCGCCGAGGGCATCCGGGTACGCCGGCTGCTCCCTTCGGACGAGTCCCTGGAGAGCGTCTTCTCCTACCTGGTGGAGGCTTAGGTGGTACCCCAGACGATCGCGTGGATCACCGCTCGTGGCCTCTTCGGCCGCCGCCGGTTCCTCCTGCTCATCCCGCTGCCGCTGCTGGTGGTCGGGCTCGCCATCCTCAGCCGCGGCTTTGGCGTGGCACCGGAAAACTGGGCCCAGCCGGTCCTGGTCGGCCTCGGCCTGGCCGTGGTGCTGCCGGTCATCGCGCTCATCGTGGGCACGGGCGTGCTGGGCTCGGAGATCGACGACGGCACCATCGTGCACATCCTGACCAAGCCGCTGCCCCGCTGGCAGATCGTGCTGCCCAAGCTCGTCGTGGCGGCCGCGGTCACGACGGTCACCGTCTCCGTCTCGCTGTACGTGGCCGGCGTGCTCGCCGACTCGGTGCGGCTGGGCCTTGGCCTCGCGCTGGCCGGCCTGGTGGGTTCGGTGGTGTATTCGGCGCTGTTCCTGGCGATGAGCCTGTTCACCCGGCGGCCGGTCCTGCTGGGCCTGGTGTACGTGCTGGTGTGGGAAGGCCTGCTGGGCAACTTCGTCTCCGGCACCCGGGTGCTGTCGGTCCAGCAGTACGTGCTGACGATCGCCGACAAGGTCGCCCCGACGGGCCTGCTCCAGTCGAAGGTGTCCTTGCCGGTCGCGATCATCATGTCCGCGATCTTCGCGGTCGGCTTCACGGTGCTCGCGATCGACCGGCTGCGCTCCTTCTCGGTCGCGGGGGAGACCTCGTAGCTCCGACCGTCCTCAGGGCTGGGTCGGCGCGCCCAGCCCTGAGGTAAGGGCTTTCCCGAGACAGTGACAGTGGTCTATGGTTGGCTGATGCGCCCGTTGCCCGCCCTGGTCGCCCTCGCCGCAGCCGCCTCCCTCGTCCCGCTCGCCGCGCCGGCCACCGCCGGGTCGGACGAGCCGGCGGTCCAGCTGGCCGCCGCACCGGCGTTTCCCGGCGCGGCCGGCTTCGGCGCCGCGGCCACCGGCGGGCGCGGCGGTGCCGTGTACCACGTGACGAACCTCAACGATTCCGGTGCCGGATCCTTCCGCGACGCGGTCAGCCAAGGACCCCGGATCGTGGTGTTCGACGTAGGCGGATACATCAACCTCGCCTCGCCGCTCAGCATCAAGAGCAACATCACCGTCGCCGGGCAGACCGCGCCGGGCGACGGCGTCGCCACCCGGGGATACCAGGTCTCGCTCTCCAACGCCACCAACGTGATCGTGCGGTACATGCGCTTTCGGCACGGGCTGACGCCCAACCAGAACCGCGACGGCATCACCATCAACGAGGGCAGCAACCAGATCTTCGACCACGTGTCGGTGTCCTGGGGCCGGGACGAAAACTTCTCGATCAACAGCAGCACCAACATCACGGTGCAGAACTCGATCATTTCCGAAGGCCTCGACCCGCACTCCTGCGGTGGCCTGGTGCAGAGCGACGGCGTGTCCCTCCTGCGCAACCTGTACGCCCACAACAAGACCCGCAACCCCAAGGTCAAGGGGCGCAACGAGTTCGTCAACAACGTGGTCTACAACTGGGGTTCTGACGCCTACATCGAGGGCGACTCCGCCGGACGCAGCGACGCCAACGTGATCGGCAACTACTTCGTCAAGGGCCCGTCGACCGGCTCCGCCGGCCCGTTCACCCGGGGCAACCTCAACTTCCACATCTACGCCGCCGGCAACTACTACGACCCGGACAAGGACGGCGTCCTGGACGGGCGGGCCACGACAACGGCCGACCTGGGCACCGTGGTCGTCGAGCCGACTCCGTTCGCCTTCCCGACGCTGTCGGCGCTGTCGGCCGCGGCCGCGTACCAGACGGTCGTCGAACAGGCCGGTGCCTCCCTGCGGCGTGACCCGGTCGACCGCCGGCTGATCGGCGAGCTAACCGGCCAGCGCGGCGCGATCATCACCGACCCGGCGGTCGTCGGTGGCTTCGGCACGCTCAACGGGGGCACGGCGCCGGCCGACGGCGACCGCGACGGCATGCCGGACACCTGGGAGCGGGCCAACGGGCTCAACCCGGCGAACGCCGCCGACGGCGACGACTACGGCTCCGACGGCTACACCAACGTCGAGCGGTACCTGAACAGCTTGGCGCGCTGACCGGCGTCCGTATCATCGCGGCATGGTGGTGCGCCGGGAGCTCCGGCCCAGCCGGCGGGCCGTCCTCCTGGCCGCGGGAGGGCTGCTCGCCGGCTGCTCCCGGCGGGCCGAGGTCGACGCGGTCCACCTCCGACTGGCCACCGGCCCGGCCGGGGCGGTATACCGGCGCATCGGCGGTGCGCTGGCCGAGCACATCACCGAGCAGGTGCCGGGCGCCACGGTGACCACCGTGGCGAGCCGGGCGTCCAGCGACAACATCCGGATGCTGCGGGGTGGCGAGGTGCAGCTCGGGCTGTCCAGCCTCGACGCGCTGATCACGGCCGACGGCAGCGTGCCGGCCGGGATCTCGGCGATATGCCGGCTCTACGACAGCCACCTGCACCTGGTGGTCATGGCGGGCTCGCCGATCGAGGAGTTTCGAGACCTGGCGGGAAAGCGCGTCTCCCTCGGTGCCCGCGACTCGGGCACGGAGTTCACGTCGCTGCGGGTGCTCCGGCTCGCCTCGACGAAGGTCGACGGCCGGTACTCCAGCCAGGCCGAGTCGGCGGACGCGCTGCGCGATGGCGAGATCGACGCGATGTTCTCCCTGACCGGCGTCCCGACGCCGGCCATCACCGAACTGGCGCAGCGGTATCCGATCCGCCTCGTGCCGCTGGACGCTCAGGCCGACGCGCTGGTCACCGCATACCCCGCCCCGTACGCGCCGGCCATGATCCCGGCGACCGCGTACGCCGGCATCGCGGGCACCCGGACCGTCGCCGTGCCAAACGTGCTTCTCGTGCGCAACGACCTTCCCGACGACCTCGTCTACGCCATCACCGACACGGTCTTCACCTACACCGGCACGATCGCCTCGGCCGGCCGCGACGACGCCGAAGACGTTCCCGAAGCGTGGCGGATCAACGTGCGTACCGGGATCTCCACGTCGTCGATCCCGCTGCATCCGGGCGCGGTCGACTGGTTTCGCGACCGCAAGCGCTAGACGATCTATTCCAAGAAATGGAGATTTTGGGCTACCGCGATCTCCGTCGTGGTCCAGACCGTTGCTCCCGCGGCCTCACCCGTCCGCTGTTGGTCACGGCTACTTCGTTGCCTCCGGCAGGAGGCGGCGAGGCAGCCGCCGTGCGGCCTCGAAGCGACCGCGACCACCAGAAGCTGTGGACCGTTTGCTCCCGCGGGCACCGCTCCGGTCGGGGTCGGCGTCGCTGGCGCTCGCCGAAACCCGACGCTCCGCGGCCGGGTCCGCGGTCCAAGGGCACAGGTTGGAGACCTCCGCGACCCCGGTGCGGCTGGTCTGTCGGGAAGGCTGTCGAGCTGCTCGCATCAACGGGCCACACCGTCGGGTGCAGGGCAGTGGGCAAAGGCCCCTCCCCGGGGTGCCCACCCCGGGGAAGCAGAGCAAATGCACCGCGCGCGTACCACCTTGCGCGGCCCGCAGGGCCGGCGCAGCCGGTGGGGTGAGTGCGACCAGCAGCGGACGGGTGAGGCCGCGGGAGCAACGGTCTGGACCACGACGGACATCGCGGCAGCTCATATCTTTGTCTGGAAATCCAGGGTTCGAGACGCGGAGGCCAGAGCCACCCAGACCCCGGAGGGTCTAGGTCCGCGACGGATCGACGACGGGCAGCACGACCACCGCGGCAAACCCGTGCCCCGAACCGTCCGGACGCGGCAGGCCCTCCTCGAGCCGCAGCTCGCCGCCGGCCGCCCCGACGAGGTCGGCGCAGATGGCGAGGCCCAGGCCGGTGCCAGGCACGTTCTGGTGGCGGGGCGAGCGCCAGAACCGCCGCAGCGCCTGGGCCCGGTCGGACGCGTCGATGCCCTGGCCGTCGTCGCGGACGGCGATCCTGACCACGCCGTCCACAGTGGAGCCGGTCACTTCCACGAGACGGGCGTCCGAGAGCCGCAACGCGTTGCTCATCAGCTCGTCCAGGATGCTGCCCAGCCCGCCCGGCGGCTCCAGCAGGCGCAGCCCCGGCGGCACGTCGACCGCGAGCGTCTGCCCCGCCGTCGCGGTCAGCGCCCGCCACCGGTCCAGGCGGGTGGCCAGCACCGCGTCCAGATCCACCGGTGACGTCGTGCGCATGCTCTCCATCCGTGCGCTCGCCTGTAGGGCGTTCAGCAGCCGCTGCATCGCCTTCAGCTCATCGACGGCGATGTCGTACACCTGCCGCCCGCCACCGGCCGGTGACAGGTGCGGTGCGAGGCTTTCCACCGCGAGCCGGAGGCTGGTCAGCGGGTTGCGCAGCTGGTGCGACGCGTCGGACACGAACGCGCGCTGCCGCTGCACGGCGTTTTCGACCGACTCCATCATGATGTTGAACGACGCCGCCAGCCGCCGCAGCTCCACCGGGCCGGCCTCGGCGTCGGCGCGGATCGTGAGGTCGCCCTCGGAGATCCGCGACGTCGCCGCGTCGAGCTTTCGCACCGGCCGCAGCACCCACGCCGACACCGGCCACGCGACGGCCACCAGCGCGATCAACGGCAGCAGCCCGATCCCGGCGAGCTGAGCCCAGCGGACGAGGATGCGGTCGCGCGTCTTCGAGAGGTCGGAGATCGTGACGACGGCGCCGACGACCTCGCTGTCCCGGCCCACCGGTTCCGCGACGACGAGTGCCGAGTCGTCCCACGGCGCCCACTTCCCGGACGGCTCGGACCTCGCCCCGGCCAGCGCCGCGGCCACGATCCGGGGCAACGCCGGCTCCTCGCGCGCCGCCCGCTGGTACGCGCCGGCGGGTTCGAGCAGCACCGTCCCCGACGCGTCGATCACCGCGATCGGGATGCCGTACAGCGCGTGGTAGCGGGCCAGCTCCTGGCCGAGCGCCTCGGTCCGCCCGGTCGACAGCGCCGTCTCGGCCAGCGACGCGAACCGGCCGACGTCGTTGAGCCGGTCGACGTACGTCTCCTGCATCTCCCGCTCGGCCACGGTGATGCCGAGCGGCACACCGAGCGCCGCCGCGAACAACACCGCGAGGGGCACCAGGACGACGAGCAGGCGGCGGTGCACGGCAGGCTAGCCGATCAGCTCCGGCTGGTCGGCCAGGAGCCGATAGCCGACCCCGTGGATCGTGCGGATGACGACATCCTCACCGAGCTTGTGCCGCAGTGCCGCGATGTGGGTGTCCAGGGTGCGACTCGACGACTCCCAGGTCGCGCCCCAGATCTGGTCGAGGATGACGTCGCGGCTGACCACGTTTGGCGCCCGGCGGGCCAGGAGCAGCAGCAGCTCGAACTCCTTGCGGGTCAGCGTCACCGGCACGCCGTCGACGCTGACCTCGCGGGTGCCGACCGCGATCCGCATCGGGCCGAGGACGAGCGGCTCGTCCGGGCGGCTCAGGCCACGAACCGCCCGCGTGCGCCGCAGCACTGCGTCGATCCGGGCCAGCAGCTCGGGGATGCCGAACGGCTTCACGATGTAGTCGTCCGCGCCGGCGCGCAGGCCGCGTACCCGCTCGTGCTCCTCGGACCGCGCCGTCACCGCGATGACCGCGGTCTCCGGCCGGTCGCGCAGCCTGCGGATCACGTCGAGCCCGTCACCGTCGGGCAGGCCCAGGTCGACGAGGACCACGTCGGACGGGGCGGCGCGCACCGCCTCCGCGGCGGTGGCGATGCGGTGCACCTCGAAGCCCGCCTGGGCCAGGACGGTCACCAGACCTCGCGCTACGCGGTCGTCATCCTCGATGACGGTGATCCGCATACCGGCGGATTGTACGGCTCGGATCGACGCTCATGTAGTCCTCGTCTTCTTGGGATTCCTCTGACATCGCCGGCATTCCTTGGGATTTCTCTGACACCAGCGGCGTCCCGGCCAGCCGAGACTGGGCCGTGCACGCACTCGAATGACGAGGAGGCCGCGATATGAGAACCACCGGCAGGCACCGGGTAGCCGCGATCGCCGCCTTGTCGCTCGTCGCCGCGTGTTCCGACAGTGGCGGCGGCAGCGGCGGTACGGCCGAGGGCTACCCGGACCAGAACATCACGATCGTCGTGCCCTTCAGCGCGGGCGGCCCGACGGACACCGTCACCCGCATGATCGCCGATCCGATGTCCAAGGAACTCGGCACCAAGATCGTCGTCCAGAACGTGGAGGGCGCGGGCGGCACGGTCGGCGCCGGCGAGGTCGCGCGGGCCCAGCCCGACGGCTACACCGTGCTCATGCACCACATCGGCATGTCCACGGCGCCGGCCCTGTACAAGAGCCTGGGCTACAAGCCGCTCGAAGACTTCGAGATGGTCGGGCTCGTCACCGAGGTGCCGATGACGATCGTGGCCCGCAAGGACTTCGCGCCCACCACGCTCCAAGAGCTCGTGGCCCACGTGAAGGCGAACGCCAGCAAGGTCACGCTAGCCAACGCGGGCATCGGGGCCGCGTCCCACCTGTGCGGCCTGCTGTTCCAGACCGCGGCCGGCGTCAAGGTCCAGGAGGTGCCGTACGAAGGCACCGGCCCGGCGCTGACCGACCTCGTCGGCGGCCAGGTGGACTTCATGTGCGACCAGACGACGAACACCAGCGGCCAGATCTCCGCGGGCAAGGTGAAGGCGTACGCGGTCACCACGCCGGAGCGGGTGAAGAGCCTGCCCGATCTGCCCACCACGACCGAGGCCGGGCTGCCCCAACTCCAGGTCAGCGTGTGGCACGGGCTCTACGTCCCGGCCGGTACCCCGCAGGCGGCTGTCCAGAAGCTCACCGGCGCGCTCCAGAAGGCACTGACCGACCAGGGCGTGATCGACCAGATGGCCAAGCTCGGCACCGCGCCGGTCCCGGCGGAGGACGCGACCCCGCAGGCGCACCGGGCGCACCTCGACGAGCAGCTCAAGACCTGGGCGAAGATCATCGCCGACGCCGGGGTCGAGGCCTCCTGAGGTGGAACGCCGACGGTCCTTTCCGGACGTCCTCGCGGGCGGAGTCTTCGTCCTGATCGGGGGGGCATTCGTGGTGGGGTCGCTCAGCTACGAGCTGGGCACCCCACTACGAATGGGGCCGGGCTACTTTCCGCTGCTGGTCGGCGGGATCCTGGCCGCTCTCGGCCTGGCGATCGTCCTCAAAGGACTCGTCGCCGGCGAGGTGCTCACGTTCGGATCGATACCGTGGCGCGCGGTCGCCGCGATCACGCTCGCGGTCCTGTTCTTCGGGTTCACCGTCCGGCGCCTCGGTTTCGTGCCGACGTCGGCGGTGACCGCCCTGCTGACCACCCTGGCCAGCTCGCGCGTGCGGCTCCTCACGGCGCTGGCGGTCGCCGCCGGGCTGACCCTGGCCAGCACGCTGATCTTCGTCGTCGCACTCCAACTGAGGATCCCGCTGCTCGGCCCGTGGCTGGAGTTCTGACGCGCACATGGAACTCTTCGACAACCTCGCGCTGGGCTTCTCGACCGCCCTCCTGATCCAGAACATCCTGTACTGCTTCGTGGGTGTGCTGCTCGGGACCGCGGTCGGCGTGCTGCCCGGCATCGGGCCGACGGCGACGGTGGCGATGCTGCTGCCGATCACCTTCAGCTTCGAGCCCGTGACAGCGTTGATCATGCTGGCCGGCATCTACTACGGCGCGCAGTACGGCGGCTCGACGACGGCCATCCTGATCAACCTGCCGGGCGAGTCGTCGGCCGCGGTCACCGCGCTCGACGGTCACGAGATGGCCCGCCAGGGCCGCGCCGGCCCCGCCCTGGCCACTGCCGCGATCGGGTCCTTCATCGCCGGCACCGTGGCCACCGTCGTCCTGGCCGTCGCGGCTCCACCGCTGGCCAGCATCGCGCTTGAGTTCGGTCCGGCCGAGTACTTCTCGCTGGTTCTCTTCGGCCTGATCGTGTCGATCGCGCTGGCCCGCGGCACCGCGCTCAAGGCGCTGGCGATGATCGCGCTCGGCGTCGCGTTCGGCACCGTGGGCCAGGACATCTACACCGGCACGCCCAGGTTCGTGTTCGACCAGCGCGAACTGTACGGCGGCATCGACTTCGTGTCGGTCGCCGTCGGCATGTTCGGCGTGGCGGAAATCCTGCGCAACCTGGAGAACGAGCACGGCCGCACCGCCATCGTCAGCAAGGTGAGAAACCTCTGGCCGACCCGCGAGGACCGGCGCCGGATGGTCGGCCCGATCGCCCGCGGCACAGGTCTCGGCTCCGCGCTCGGCGTACTGCCCGGCGGCGGTCACGTGCTGGCGTCGTTCACCTCGTACGCCGTCGAGAAGCGGATCTCCCGGCGGCAGCGGGAGTTCGGGCACGGCGCGATCGAGGGCGTCGCCGGCCCCGAGTCGGCGAACAACGCCGCCGCGCAGACGAGCTTCATCCCGCTGCTCACCCTGGGCCTGCCCGCCCACCCGGTGATGGCGCTGATGATCGGCGCGTTCATCGTGCACGGCATCACCCCAGGGCCGAACGTCATCAACGACGAACCCGAGCTCTTCTGGGGCCTGATCGCCTCGATGTGGATCGGCAACGCGCTGCTCCTGCTGCTCAACCTGCCGCTGATCGGCATCTGGGTGCGCATGCTGCGCATCCCGTACGAGGTGCTGTTTCCGATGATCATGCTGTTCGCGGCGATCGGTACGTACTCCCTGGGCTTCAACGCCTACGACGTATACGCGATCGTGTTCTTCGGCGTCCTGGGCTACATCCTCATCAAATGCGGCTGCGAGCCCGCACCACTGCTGCTCGGCTTCGTCCTCGGCCCCCTGCTCGAAGAGAACCTCCGCCGCGCCCTCATCATCTCCCGCGGCGACGCGTCGGTCTTCCTCACCCGACCGATCTCCGCGGCGTTTTTGGCGTTGGCGGTGGCCGCGCTCGTCATCGCCGTCCTGCCCACGATCCGCAAACGCAGGGAGCAGGTATTCGCCGAAGACGACTAAGGCGGCGCGCCTGGCGTTCGAGCTGGGCCGTGCGGTGCGGGAGCTGCGGGAGCAGCACGGCTGGAGCCAGTCCCAGCTTGCCGAGATAGCCGGCATGACGCAGTCCGCCGTCGCCCGGTTCGAGGCGGGCGGGACCGTGCCCACCCTTACCGTCCTAGAACGACTGGCCCGAGCGCTCGACGTCGATCTGGCAGTGCGGTTTATGCCCAAGCCCGCCGCCGTGTAGCGGCGACGGGCTTCAGCCCGTGTTGCGCATCCCTGCCGCGATGCCGTTGACCGTCGTCAGCAGGGCGCGCTCCAGCGCCGTCCCGTCGCCGGGCGCCCGCCGTGCGCCGGGGGCTGTCGCCACCGCGCGGGCCGCCGCGCCCGAGTCCCGGTACTGCCGAAGCAGGGCGACCTGGAGGTGGTGCAGCGGCTCCAGGTAGGTATCGCGGACCGCCAGCGTGCGCTCCAGCACCGGCTGCCGGTCCAGCAGCTCCGACTCGCCGGTGATGGCCATGACCTCGCGGACGGTGCGGGCGTACTCCTCCTCGATCTTCGTGAAGATCGGCCGCAGCTCTTCGGGCACGAGCGTCTCGACGTAGCGTCGCGCGATCGACAGGTCGGTCTTGTAGAGCATCATCTCCACATTGGACAGGAACGTGCGGAAGAACTGCCAGCTGCCGTGCATCTCGGCCAGCACCTCCGACAGGCCGGCCTCGCGGGCGGCGGCCAAGCCGGTGCCCACGCCGTACCAACCCGGCACGATCTGGCGCGACTGAGTCCAGCCGAACACCCACGGGA
The DNA here is from genome assembly GCF_052068095.1 of Phytohabitans sp. LJ34. Taxonomy (NCBI): domain Bacteria; kingdom Bacillati; phylum Actinomycetota; class Actinomycetes; order Micromonosporales; family Micromonosporaceae; genus Phytohabitans; species Phytohabitans sp. LJ34. Next base: position 448,556 of record NZ_JBQHDG010000001.1, read on the forward strand.
TCGCGCGCAGCCCACTCAAGCCGGCACCCGTGTTGGGGCGTTTGGCCGGGCGGGAGCCGATGTTGAGCGCGCCGAGCAGCTCGGTGGGTGTGGAAGCCCAGAAGTACGAGGGCAGGTCCGGGTCTTCGACAAGCTCGCGGTATGCCGTGAAGGCGGCCGCCGACGTGGTGTCCATCGCCGAGTCCCACCGCGCCAGCGCGTCGGTGGATACCCGCGAGGTGGTGTGCAGCAGCGTGGCCTGGAGGACGGCGGCGACCGTCAGCTCCAGGTTTTCGCGGGCGAGCGCCGGGATCGTGTACTTGTCGGAGATGACCTCGCCCTGCTCGGTGACCTTGATGGCGCCGTCGAGCGTGTTGTACGGCTGGGCCAGGATCGCCTCGTGCGTGGGGCCGCCACCGCGACCCACGGTGCCGCCGCGGCCGTGGAAGAGGCGCAGCCGCACGCCGTGGCGGGCGGCGACGTCGCGGAGCGCGCGCTGGGCGCGGTGGATCGACCACTGTGAGGTGGTGATGCCGGCTTCCTTGTTGGAGTCGGAGTAGCCGAGCATGACCTCCTGCACGTCGCCGCGAGCCGCGACCAGCGCCCGGTAGGCGGGCAGCGACAGCATCTCGTCGAGCAGCTCGCCACCCGCGTCGAGCTCGGCGGGCGTCTCCAGCAGCGGCACGAAGCCGATGCGGGCCTTGTGGCTGTGCACGTCGATCAGGCCGGCCTCGCGGGCCAGCACCGCCGCCGCCAGCACGTCGTCGACGCCGAGGGTCATCGAGATGATGTACGACTCGATGACGTCCGGGCCGAAGCGCTGCTGCGCCTCGCGGATGGTGGTGAAGACCTCGAACGTGCGCTTCGCCGACTCGGTGAGCGGAGTGTCCAGGCTGGACAGTGGACGGCGGCCGGTCAGCTCGTCGGAGAGGAGCTTGGTGCGCTCGGCGCGGGAAAGGGTGTTGTAGTCGGCCACCTCGCCGATCCGCGCGTACATCTGGGCGAGCACCACGTGGTGCGCCTCGGCGTGCTCGCGAACGTCCATCGTGGCCAGATGGAGGCCGAACGAGGCCACCGTGCGGATCACCGAGGCGAGGCGGCCCACCGCCGTCAGCTGGCCGGAGTTGCGGGCCAGCGACGCGCGCAGCAGCTCGAGGTCGGCCAGCAGCTCGTCGGAGCCGCGGTAGTCGCGGCCCGGCACGTGTGCCGTGCCCTGACCGAGCCGTCGCCGCGTGTTGGCCAGCTTTGCCTTGATGCAGCGGGCCTTGAGGCGGTAGGGCTCCTCCGCGTTGGTACGCCGGAAGCGCTGTGGCACCTCGGGCAGCGCGTCGAGATCCTTGGCCAGGCTGGCGGAGAGGTCGAGCGAGACGCCGCGCAGGCGGCGGGACACCGAGATCTCGTTGATCAGCGAGTCCATGGCCGCCTCGGTGGCCTGGATGCCGTGCTCGTGCTGGATCATCAGCACGTCGCGGGTCACCCTCGGCGTGACGAACGGGTTGCCGTCGCGGTCGCCGCCGATCCACGTGCCGAACGTGAGCGGCCGCGACGTGGGTGCCGTCTCCACGCCCAGCGTGCGGAGCGTGTCGGTGAGGTGGTCGAGCACCTGGGGCGCCGCGTCCGAGTACAGGTCGCGCAGGTAGTAGACCGCGTTGCGCGCCTCGTCGGTCGGGTCGGGCCGGTCCAGACGCAGCTCGTCGGTCTGCCACAGCATGTCGATCAGCTCGGCCAGCCGGCGCTCCGTCTGCGGGGACTCGGTCGCGCCGTACAGGATCGCGGCGGCCGCCTCGGCGTCGAGCTCGTCGGCGACCGCGCGGAGCTTGGAGAGGATCGAGCGGCGCGCCGCCTCGGTGGGGTGCGCGGTGAACACCGGCCGCACCGCCAGCCGCCGCGCCGCGGCCGCGATCTCGTCGGTCGGCACGCCCCGCTCGGCGATCAGCTTGGCCGCCTGGTCGAGCCACCCTCCCTGGGTGGCCCGCTGGCGGCGCAGGTCGCGGGCGCGGTGCACCTGCTCGGTGATGTTGGCTAGGTGGAAGTAGGTGGAGAAGGCGCGGGCCAGCTGGGTGCCCGTGGTGACGTCCATCGCGCCCAGCCGGGTCGCCGCCCGCTCGGCGTCGGTGCGGACCAGGGCGCGGATCTCCTCGACGAGGTCGAGCAGCGGCGGACCCTCCTGCCGGGCGAGGGTCTGGCCGAGAAGGGTGCCGAGGCGGCGGATATCCGCCCGCAGCGCCAGGTTGGGGTCGTCGCGGTCGGCCTGCTCGCTCACCGTGCGCTCCTTACGTGAGTACGAAGGACGGCGCTGTCCGACAACAGGATGTTACCGACGCCACGTTGCCACCTGCTCAAACTGGTGAGTCATGTCTCAGAGTGCGACCACGTATCGCGGCCGCCGCGAGCAACACTCCCACGCCCGCCGCGGCCCAGATGGCCAGCGCGGTGACCGGCCAGCCCGCGGCCTTGCGGTCGAAGTACACCACGGACTTGACGAGGTCGGTGCCGAGTCCGGGCAGGTTCCACCGGTGCATGCCGCGGAAGAACGCCGGGAGGAACTCCGGCGGGTAGATGCCACCCGAGCCCGGGTTGCCGAGCACGACGAAGAGAAAGATCACCAACCCGGTCCCGAACAGGCCGAGCCACCCTTGCACCGCGGAGGCCACCAGCCCTGACGCGAACGTGATCAGTGCACCGGCGATCGCGATGCCCGGCCGGTGCGCGGTGAAGACGTCCAGCACGGGTCCGGTGATGATCGCGGCAGCCGTGCCTTGCAGCGCCGCGAACACCGCGAGGATCCCGATCCGCAGCGCCGCGTCGTCGAGGTCGGCCGGTGTGGTGCCGGAGGCGAGGCCCAGCACGGTGGCGACCAGGTAGCCGCCCAGCACGCACCCCACGACCAGATAGAAGGGGACGAGGCCGCGCGGGTCGCCGTCAGACGTGGGTACCGCGTCCGCCACCGTGATCGGCACCTCGGCGGTAGCCGCCGCGCCGGTCGTGGCCTGCGTGATCAGGTCGGTGGCCATCGGCGAGGAGGCGCCGGCGGTGGTGAGCGTGAGACCTGTCGCGCCGCCCGCGTCGGTGGCGGCCAGCACCGCGTACACCGTGCGGCGGGTCAGCGCGTCGGCGGCGGCACCGCCGTCGGCGTACTCGATGGACTTGAGCTGCGGGCGCAGCGCGGAGAGCAACGTGGCGGCGGCGCTGTCACCCCGCACCACACCGACCGGCACGTCCCGCGGCGCGGGCTGGTGCAACGCCCCGGCGTACGCCCACACGAACGCCACGGCCAGCGCCAGCGTGCCAAGCAACAGCACGCCCGTTTTGCTCCATTTGCCCACGCATGACTCATACCAGATCACGAGCGCCGAAGTGGCGGATCGCCGTGCTTGGCCTTCAGCCCGTGGTAGAGGTCGAGCCCGTCGATGTAGACGATGACGCTCGTCATGGAGGGGCTGTGGGAGAGCTAGGGTGGAAAGCGACACCCCCCGTCCGGTTCGGGCGCGGGGCTTTCGCGCGTGCCCGTTAAGGGGAGGCCTCCCATGAAGCTCGCCGGTCTGCTGCCTGCCGCCCTCGGCGATCCGGCGCTGGCCCGCGTCCGCGACCGGGCTCGGGGCACCGGGTCCGACGGGCTCGACCTGACCGCGCCCGCCGCGTTGCGGCCGTTCGTCGTGGCGGCGATGGCGGCGGACGCGAAAGCGCAAGGTGCGCACAAGCCGGTCCTCGCGGTCACCGCTACCAGCCGGGAGGCCGACGACCTCGCGCTGGCACTGGGCAGCCTGATCCCGGGCGACGAGGTGGCCGTCTTCCACGCCTGGGAGACGCTGCCGCACGAGCGGCTCTCGCCGCGTTCCGACACGGTCGGGCGGCGGCTGGCGGTGTTGCGGCGGCTGGCGCACCCGGAGGGGAGTCCGCTGCGGGTGGTCGTGGCGCCGGTGCGGTCGGTGCTTCAGCCGATGCTCAAGGGGCTCGGCGACCTGGAGCCGGTCGAGCTGCGGCCGGGTGGCGAGGCGGCCCTGGAAGGCGTGGCGCGGCGGCTCACCGACATGGCGTACGCCCGGGTCGACCTGGTGACCAAGCGCGGCGAGTTCGCGGTCCGCGGTGGCATCCTCGACGTCTTCCCGCCGACGGACGAGCATCCGTCGCGGGTGGAGTTCTGGGGCGACGAGGTCGAGGAGATCCGCACCTTTGCGGTCGCCGACCAGCGCACGATCGAGGCGGTCCAGCAGCTGTGGGCGCCGCCGTGCCGTGAGCTGCTACTCACCCCCGACGTCCGGGAACGGGCCAGTGAGCTGGCACAGAAGCATCCGGAGCTGGAGGAGATCCTCGAAAAGCTGGCCGAGGGCATCCCGGTCGAGGGGATGGAGTCGCTCGCGCCGGCGCTGCTCGACGGCACCGACAGCATGGAGCTGCTGGTCAACACCATGCCGGCCGGCACGCACGTGCTGCTCTGCGACCCGGAACGGATCCGCACGCGGGCACACGACCTGGTGCGTACCTCGGCGGAGTTTCTGGAGGCCAGCTGGGCCGCGGCCGCCGTCGGGGGCCAGGCGCCGGTCGACCTCGGCGCCGCCGCGTTCAAGACCCTTGCCGAGGTACGCGCGGTCGCCGGCGACCTCGGGCTGCCCTGGTGGAGTGTGTCGCCCTTCGGCCTGGCCGAGGCGGACGCACCCGAGGCACACGCACCGGAGGCACAGCCGTGGGAAGACCCGCTGCCCGAGGTGACGGTGACCCCGGACAGCGGCGACGCGGTCACGGTGACCGCCCAGGCGGTGCCGCTCTACCACGGTGAGACCGCGCGGGTGGTCGACGACCTCAAGCGGTGGTCTGGCGACGGCTGGGCGGTGGCGCTCGTCTTCGAGGGGCACGGACCGGCCCAGCGCGCGGTCGAGGTGCTGCACGACGCGGGTGTCGGCGCCACGATGGTCGAGTCGATCGACGCGCCGCCGCAGCCGGGGCAGCTGCTGGTGAGTTGCGGTGCGCTCAACCACGGCTTCCTCGACCAGGCGTCCCGGCTCGCGGTGATCACCGGCAACGACATCACCGGCGGCCGTGGCGCCTCCACCCGCGACATGCGCAAGATGCCCAGCCGGCGGCGCAACACCATCGACCCGCTGGAGCTGCGGGCCGGCGACTTCGTCGTGCACGAGCAGCACGGCATCGGCAAGTACGTCGAGCTCGTGCAGCGCACGGTCAACGGCGCCTCGCGGGAGTACCTGGTCATCGAGTACGCGCCGAGCAAGCGCGGCCAGCCCGGCGACCGCCTCTTCGTGCCGACCGACCAGCTCGACCAGCTCTCCCGCTACGTGGGCGGGGAAAATCCGGCGCTGCACAAGATGGGCGGCGCCGAATGGCAGAAGGCGAAGGCGCGGGCGCGCAAGGCGGTGCGCGAGATCGCCGCCCAGCTGATCCAGCTCTACGCCGCGCGCAAGGCGTCGAAGGGGCACGCGTTCGGGCCGGACACGCCGTGGCAGCGGGAGCTGGAGGACGCGTTCCCGTACACCGAGACGCCCGACCAGCTGGCCGCCATCGAAGAGGTCAAGCAGGACATGGAGCAGCCGATCCCGATGGACCGGCTGATCTGTGGCGACGTCGGCTACGGCAAGACCGAGATCGCGGTACGCGCGGCCTTCAAAGCGGTGCAGGACGGCAAGCAGGTGGCCGTGCTCGTGCCCACCACGCTGCTCGCGCAGCAGCACTACAACACGTTCACCGAGCGGATGGGCCAGTTTCCGCTGGAGATTCGGCAGCTGTCCCGCTTCCAGACGCCCAAGGAGTCCGAGCAGACGCTGGCCAAGGCCGCCGACGGCACCGCCGACATCGTGATCGGCACCCACCGGCTGCTACAGACCTCCACCCGGTTCAAGAACCTCGGCATGGTGGTCGTCGACGAGGAGCAGCGCTTCGGGGTGGAGCACAAGGAGTACCTGAAGCAGCTCCGCACCGCCGTCGACGTGCTCACGATGTCGGCCACCCCGATCCCGCGCACGCTGGAGATGGCGATCACCGGCATCCGGGAGATGTCGACGATCGCCACGCCGCCGGAGGAGCGGCACCCGGTGCTGACGTTCGTGGGGGCGCACGACGACAAGCAGGTCGCCGCCGCCATCCACCGCGAGCTGCTCCGCGACGGCCAGGTCTTCTACCTGCACAACAGGGTCGAGTCGATCGACCGGGCGGCGCGCCGCATCCGCGAGCTGGTACCCGAGGCGCGGGTGGCGGTCGCCCACGGCCAGATGGGCGAAGACGCGCTGGAGAAGGTCATGGTCGGCTTCTGGGAGAAGGAGTACGACGTCCTGGTCTGCACCACGATCGTCGAGTCGGGCATCGACATCCCGAACGCCAACACGCTGATCGTGGAGCGGGCCGACCTGCTCGGCCTCGCCCAGCTGCACCAGATCCGGGGTCGGGTGGGGCGTGGCCGCGAGCGGGCGTACGCCTACTTCCTCTACCCCCGCGACAAGCCGCTCACCGAGCACGCGCACGAGCGGCTGGCCACGATCGCGCAGCACACCGAGCTGGGCGCCGGCATGTACGTGGCGATGAAGGACCTGGAGATCCGCGGTGCCGGCAACCTGCTCGGCGGCGAGCAGTCCGGGCACATCGAGGGTGTGGGCTTCGACCTGTACGTGCGGATGGTCGGCGAGGCGGTGCAGCAGTTCAAGGGGGAGCGGCCGGCCGAGGAGGAGGTCGACGTCAAGATCGACCTGCCGGTCGACGCGCACCTGCCGCACGACTACATCGGCGTGGAGCGGCTGCGCCTGGAGATGTACCGCAAGCTCGCCTCCGCCCGCACCGCCGCGGAGCTGGACGAGGCGGTCGTGGAGATGCGCGACCGCTACGGCGAGCCGCCCGCGGCGGTGGCCAACCTGGTCGCGGTGGCCAGGTTCCGGCTGGTCGCCCGCTCGTACGGCCTCACCGACGTGTCCGTGCAGGGCAAGCACCTGCGCTTCGCCCCGCTGGCGCTGCCCGACTCGAAGCAGTTGCGGCTCAAGCGCTACCACCCCGACGCGGTGTACAAGCACGCGATCGACCAGGTGAGCGTGCCGCGGCCGAGCACCCGCCGGATCGGTGGCGAGCCGCTGCGCGACCAGGCGTTGCTGGAGTGGTGCGTCCAGTTGCTCAAGGACCTGCTGGGCGACCCCGTACCGGCCGCGGTCGGCGGCGCGTGAGAGAGTGTCGGCCATGAACCGTGGCCGCCGGCTGGCATCCATCCTCGTCGTCGCCTCGCTGGGCCTGGGCAGCCTCGTCGGTTGCCAGACCGAGACCGGCAAGGCCGCGTTCGTGGGTGACACGACGATCAGCGAAGACCGGGTCTCCGAGGTGTACGACGACGCGGTGGCCAAGGCGCCCAAGGAGGAGCCCACTCCGGAGGCGTCCGGGTCGCCCGCGCCCGCCGCCGAGCAGTCGGTGACCCGCCAGGAAGTCGTCGACCTGCTGGTGAGCCTCGAGCTGGCCCGCCGCGTGGTGAAGGAAAAGAACCTGCCGCCCGCGCCGCAGCCGATCGACCCGGCGGCGGTCGCCGACGCGCGCAAGCTGCCCGCCGACAGCGAGTACGTGAAGCTGGCCGCCGAGTGGTACGAGCTCCAGTCGGTGATCCTCCAGAACGCCCCGCGCTCCCAGCTCACGGACGAGGGCATCACCAAGGTGTACGAAGCGCTGGTCAAGGTCGACGTGATCCAGCCGGGCGCCCCGGTGGACGAGGTGCGAAAGTCGATCGCGCAGATCCCCTCCGCCGTGGACGGGATCGTCGTGGCGACCGCGCTCGGCGCCGCCTTGGAGTCGACCGACACCAAGGTCAACCCCAAGTACGCCCCGGTCAACGCGCCGGTGTTCCTCAACACCGGCCAGGGCCTGATCTTCTTCGACCTGCCCTACATCTCGTCCGACATGGTGACCGACGTTTCTCTATGACGGCCCGGCTCGTACTGCTCGTCACCTCGCCCCGCCTGCCGGTCGGCCTGCTGACGGCGGAGGCCTGGGATCTCGTGCGCGCCCACCCGGTGCTGGCCGGCGCGGAGAGCGGGCTGGCCGCCGTCGTGCGGTCCGCGGGCGGTTCGGTGACGATCGCGAGCGGCACCGACGCGCTGCTGGACGCGGCGGGTGCCGACGGCACGGCGGTGTGGCTGGCCGGGCCGACAGGTGACGAGGCGTTCGCCCGCGAGCTGGGTCTGCGGCTGACCCGCGAGCCGGGGCGGGCCGAGCTGGAGCTGATGTACGGCTCGTGGGATCCGCCCGGCGCCCGGCTGATCGACGCGGTCACCGTGATGGACCGGCTCATGTCGCCCGGCGGCGACCCCTGGAAGCGGCAGCAGACGCACGCCACACTCGCGCAGTTCCTGCTGGAGGAGTGCTACGAGGCCTACGACGCGATCGAGGCGGGCGACCTCGGCGCGCTGCGCGAGGAGCTCGGTGACGTGCTGCTCCAGGTGGTGCTGCACGCGCGGATGGCGGAGGAGCTGCCCGAAGACGAGCGGTGGTCGGTCGACGACGTGGCCGGCGACCTGGTGGCGAAGCTGATCCGCCGCAACCCGCACGTCTTCGCCGGCGCGGCCGTGGCCGGGGTGGACGAGATCATCGAAAACTGGGAGCAGATCAAACGGGCCGAAAAGTCCCGCGACTCCGCTGTGGACGGCATCGCGCTCGCCCAGCCCGCGCTCGCGCTGGCCGCCAAGATCATGCAGCGGGCGGAGCGGGCGGGCATCGAAGTGCCGCTACCTCAGGCCGAGGACGATCTCGGTGCGGCGCTGCTGGCCATCGTCGCCGACGCCCGCTCGCGCGGGCTCGACGCGGAGGCCGCGCTCCGGCGGACCGCGCTGTCGTACGCCGAATCGGTGCGCGCGGCCGAAGCCGGCTCCGCGCGCCCAACCGAAGCCGGCTGAGCGGTCAGGCCCACCGCCAGCCCGAGCGCCACCACCAGCACGCCCGCGGTCTGGCCCGGATCGGGCAGGCGGCCGGCCTGTATCGCGGCGGTGACCAGCGTGGCCACCGGCATCAGGCCGACGATCATGCCGGCCCGCTCCACGCCCAGCCGCTGCAACCCGGTGAACCAGGCCACGAACGCCACCACCGTCATCAGCAGCGCCAGGTAGCCGAGCGTGACCGCCTCGACCGGCGTGGGCGCCCGCCACTCGGCCACCTCACCGGCCGCGAGGCCGCCGACCAGGAGCAGCGGGGCGGCGAGCCCGCAGCTGTACGCGGCGACCCGGATCGCTCCCAGGCGGGGCAGCACCGCGGCGGCGAGCAGCGAGAAGAGCACCTCGCCGACCAGCGCGCCGAACGAGGCGAGCACGCCCACCGCGTCGGCCTTGCCGGAGCCCTGCACGAGCGCCGTGCCGCCGACGACCACGGCCGCGGCCACCACGATCCGGGCGGCCGGTCGGGCGCCGCGGAGCATCGGCGCGAGCAGCGCGAGGCCGAGCGGGGCGGCGCCGATCACGGTGCCGACCACGGCCGCGTCGGCGTGCGGCAGGGCGATCAGGATGCAGACGTTGAACGCGGCCAGCCCGGTCGCCGCCAGCACGGTCAGGATGCCCAGCTCACGGCGGGTTGGGCGGACCCGGCCGCGGACCAGGAGGGCGAGGATGAGGGCGGCCAGCCCGTACCGCAGCGCCTGGCCGGTCAGCGTGGGGTAGTCGAGGATCAGCTGGCTCAGCGACACCGAGCTCCCGACGATCACCATGCCCGCGATACAGAGCAGCGCGCCAACCTTCATGAGAGCGACGCTATGGTGGCAGTGGTCCATAAGACAGAGCCACTTGAGCGCGACGATGGAGGACCATTTTGTGGGAGGCGCTGGTCCATCTCGACCGCGAACGGCCGGGACTGGCCGACCAACTCATCGACGCGCTCCGCGACGCCATCGCCGACGGCCGCCTCGCCCCCGGCACCCGCCTGCCGTCCAGCCGCGCCCTCGCCGCCGACCTGAAGCTCTCCCGCGGCGTGGTGGTGGAGGCGTACGAGCAGCTGGTAGCCGAAGGCCGTCTCCTGTCCCGCCAAGGCGCCGGGACGGTGGTCGCGGCCTTGACGAGCGAGCCCGTCCGGCGACCCGCCGAACCCCCCGATCAGCAGGCGATGGCGGTGCTGCTGCGGCCGGGCGTGCCCGACCTCGGCATGTTTCCGCGCGCGGCGTGGCGCCGGGTGTACGAGAAGACGCTGGCGCACATGGCGGACGCCGCGCTCGACTACGGCGATCCGTCGGGTGCGCGGCGGCTGCGTGCCGAGCTGGCCAGCTACCTCGGGCGGGTGCGCGGCGCCCGGGTCAGCCCCGGCCAGATGATCGTGACGACCGGGGCGGCGCAGGGGTTCGCCGTGCTGGCCGCCGCGCTGCGGGACGGCGGGGCGACCGCGATCGGCTTCGAGGAGCCGGGCAGCTACGGCGTGCGCGGACACCTGGAAAGCCACGGGCTGCGCCTGGTGCCGGTGCCGGTCGACGGCGACGGACTCGACGTGGCCGCGCTGGAACGCTCGGGCGTGCCCGCCGTCTTCGTCACGCCGGCGCACCAGTTTCCGACCGGTGTCGTCCTCGCGCCGGCCCGCCGCGCGGCACTGGTCGAGTGGGCGCGGCGCACCGGCGGGCTGATCGTCGAAGACGACTACGACGCCGAGTTCCGCTACGACCGCGACCCGGTCGGGTGCCTACAGGGGATCGCCCCGGACACCGTCGCGTACATCGGCTCGGTCAGCAAGGCACTCGCTCCGGCGCTGCGGCTCGGCTGGCTGGCCGTACCCGAGAAATGGCGGGACGCGGTGGCCGAGCGGAAGGCGTGGGCCGACCTCGGCGGGCCCGTCCTGGAGCAGCTCGCGTTCGCGGAGATGCTGGCCGGCGGCGGGTACGACCGCCACCTGCGCCGGGCCCGGCTGGAACACCGCCGGCGCCGGGACGCGCTGGTCGCGGCCCTGCGGCGGCACATGCCCGGCCTGCGTATCTCCGGCGTGGCGGCCGGCCTGCACCTGGTCGTCGAGCTGCCGGAGGGCGTCGACGACGAGGCCCTCGCCGAGCGGGCGCGGGCCGCCGGGCTGGGCCCGCTGCCGCTCTCCCGCATGCGCCTGGCCAGCGGCGGACCGCCCGGACTCGTGCTCGGCTACGCGGCGAACCCACCCGGGGAGCTCGAAACGGCCGTACAGCAGCTAGCGTCTGCGTATGGCGCAGTTCGTACCGCTCGCTGAGCGCATCGTCGACGCAGTCCTGGAAAGCAACCCGGCCCTCGCCTCCTATGTGGGCGATCACCGCTTCGACGACAGGTTGCCCGACCTGTCCGCGAGCGGCGTGGCCGCCCAGGTGGCGATGCTGCGCGACGCGGGCAACGCGCTCGCCGAGGTCGACGCCGACACCCTCGACCCGCCCGAGCAGGTCGACCACGCGGTACTGACCGCGCTCGTCGAGCGCGGGCTGTTCGAGGCCACGGAGGTACGCGCGCACGAGTGGGACCCGCTCGAGCACAACCCCGCGCCGTTGATCTACAACCTGATCGCCCGCCCCTTCGCGTCCACGGAGGAGCGGCTGGCGAGCCTGGCCGGCCGCCTCGCCGCCGTCCCCGACGCGCTGGCCACCGCCCGCGCCACGCTGCGCGACTGCCCGCGCGTGCACGTGGAGACCGCGGCCGGACAGTTCGCCGGCGCGGCCGCCCTGGTGCGCGAGGAGGTGCCCGGCATGCTCGCCGCGGCGCCCGGGATGCGCGCCACCGTCGAGCCGGCGGCCGAGACCGCGGCGGCCGAGCTCGACGGGTTCGCGGCGTGGCTCCGCTCCAAAGTGGACGGCGCCGACCGCGACCCGCGGCTGGGTCGCCGGCTGTGGGAGGCACGGCTGTGGCACACGCTCGACACCGAGCTGCCCGCCGCGCAGGTGCTCGCCCGCGCACAGGCCAATCTCGAGCGCGTCACGGAGGAGATCCGCGCCGCGGCGGCCGAGCTGGTCGGCGGTCCGCCCGACGACGAGACGGTACGCCGCGCGCTCGGCCAGCTGTCCGCGGAGCGGCCGGACGAGGAGTCCATCGTGGACCTCGCCAAGGTGACGCTCGGCGAGACCACCGACTTCGTCCGCGCCCACGACCTGGTCGGGCTCGTCGACGACCCGTGCGAGATCCTGCCGATGCCCGAGTTCGCCCGCGGCGTCGCGGTGGCCTACTGCGACGCGCCCGGCCCGCTGGAGTCGGACGACCTGCCCACGTTCTACTGCATCGCGCCCGCCCCGGCGGACTGGCCGGCGGAGCGGGTCGAGTCGTTCTACCGCGAGTACAACAACCAGATGATCCGCAACCTCACGGTGCACGAGGCGATGCCGGGCCACTTCCTCCAGCTCGCACACGCCCGCCGATACCGCGGCACGACCCGGGTGCGCGCGATCGGCTCGTCCGGCCCGTTCGTGGAGGGCTGGGCCGTCTACACCGAGGAGCTGATGGTCGGCCTTGGCTTCGGCGGGCTGCCGGTCCGCCTTCAGCAGCTCAAGATGCAGCTGCGGATGAGCATCAACGCCATCCTCGACCAGCTGGTGCACTGCGAAGACATGTCCGAGGCGGACGCGATGGCGCTGATGACCGGGCGGGGCTTCCAGGAGGAGGGCGAGGCGGCCGGCAAGTGGCGCCGGGCGCTGCTCACCTCGACGCAGCTCTCCACCTACTTCGTCGGCTACACGGAGGTCGCCGACATCGCGGCCGCCCGCCCGGCCGGCACCTCACCCCGTGAGTGGCACGACGCCATGCTCGCCCACGGCTCCCCGCCACCCCGCCATCTGCGCACACTCCTCGGCGTCTGAGGGGAACCAGGCGGGCGCCCGGTGCGTGTACCGGCGTGAGCATCCCGACGGCGTCAAAGGCGACCCACCGCGCCGACCTGGGCACGTTTCCGGAGTTCTACCGGGCCCACGTGCACCGGGTGTACAAGGCGCTGGCGGTGACACTGGGCAATGACGACGTGGCCCGGGAGGCCGTCGACGAGGCGATGACCCGTGCGTACGCGCGCTGGCGCCACGTCCGCGAGCTGGACAATCCCGCCGGCTGGGTCTTCCGTGTGGGCTTCAACTGGGCCACGTCGTGGTGGCGCAAGGTACGGCGGGAACAGGGCGTACTCACCGAGGAGCGGCACCCGCGCGCGGCGGCGACCGACCCTGCCGCGTTCGCCGCCCGGGCGGCACTGGACCGATTGCCGCGCGCCCAGCGCGCGGTGATCGTCTGCCGGGTGCTCCTGGAGCTCTCCACCGCCGAGACGGCGCGCGCCCTGAGCATCTCCGAAGGCACCGTCAAGAGCCGCCTCTCCCGCGGGTTGACCGCCCTGCGGCAGGAGCTGGAGGGAAGGAGCGAGTCGTGAGCGTCATACCTGAGGACCTTGTCGACGCGGTGCACGACGCCGCGGCCGGCACCACCGAGTACATCCCCGACCTCGGCGGCATCGAGCAGCGGTGGCGGCGCCGCAGGCGGCGGCGGGCGGTCGCCGGCGCCGCGGGCGTGGCCGTACTCGTCGCGGTGAGCCTGGCGGCCCTGCCCGTGCTCGGCAGCCGGGGCGCCGGGCCTGACCAGCGCCCCGCGGGCGAGGACAAGACCGCCCAGCGCCTGATGATTCAGGGCTACTGGTCACTGAGAATGGGCGAGAACGGCCCCGAGTTCGGCGTGTCCTTGCCGGCCGGCACCGCCTTCGAGGTCCAGCCGGATGGCGCGGTCGCCCGCTGGGGCCTGCCCGAAAAGCTCGTCGTGAGTGACGCCGTGGGCCTGCCGGACGGCCGTGTGGTGGTCGCCGCGCGGGAGAAGTCTCAGCCGGCGTTCTTCGGAAGCCCTCCCCCACGGGGCGAGGGACGGCCGTTGGACGGTGCCAGCCTCAAGCCCGACAGACTCCTGGTCCTGTCGCGGGAGGGGACGGTCGAAGTGGCCAGGTCCGTGGGTAACGGCGGCCTGACACGGCTGGTGGGTGCGACGGCCGAGACGGCCTACCTGCTGAGGCACACCGGGCTCGTGGCGCACACCCTGGCCACCGGCGAGGAACGCGTCCTCGTCCCCGCCGACCGCCTCGCCGAGCACTACTGGTCCGAGGTCAGGGACGCCGACGTGGCCGGCGACCGAGCGCTGATCACCGGCGAACGCCAGCGCCGCTGCTACCTCAAGGTGGTGGACCTGCGGACGGGATCAACCGCGGAGCACCCGGTGACGCCGGGTGCCTGCCACGAAGTGCGGATGGCGCGGATGTCACAGGACGGCCGCCTAGCCGCCGTCAGCTACCAGCGGGCCGTCAAAGAGCCGCTGCGGCTGGCCGTCGTGGACCTGACGACCGGCGCCTCCCGGCTCGACGTACCGACCCCGGCGCCGGGCGAGGAGAGCCCGGATCTCGGGTTCGGCGAAGCGGTCGGCCTGGCGTGGCCGGACGGCACCCAGGTCCGGCTGGCCATGGCCCGCGCACCGCGCGCCGACCGCGTCTACCCGCTGGACGAGGTGCTGCACGTGCGCACCTTCGACGTCAACTAGCGCGGCACAACCTTCACCGGGTGAGCCGGCGGCTTCGGCCGCCGCTCACCCGGGCTGGCGAAATTGTCCCGGGTCCGCGTCAGCTGCGGACCGCCGCTCCCGCCGGAGACCGCGCGGGTCGGCGGCGAGCTGGCGCTCGCCGAAATCCCCGACCCACGCTGCCAGCTCCGCGCCCCAAGCCGTTCGCCTTTTGGAGTATGCGGCTTCGGGGTTGGCCTGGCCGCGAAACACCATGATCGGCGGCTCGCCGGCCGCTTTCCCAGTGTTTGGGGATGTGGTTCAGCATCCGGGATGCGTCATGATCGTTAGCCCGGAACCCGTGTGACACGCGGGCACGAACGCGGGTTTTGGGCTAACGATCACCGAAGGGCGAGAGCCACCGCGCTTGCGAAGCCTTGCTTGGCCCGGCCTCGAGCGACCAAAACCGCGAAAGTCGAGCTGCCCGAATGGGGCATTAGATACCAAGATCTGGTGGCCCGTGGGCTTGCACCGCGGACCCGGCAGCGGAGCGTCGGGGTTTCGGCGAGCGCCAGCGACGCCGAAACCCCGACCGGAGCGGTGCCCGCGGGAGCAAACGGTCTACAGGTGACGCGGACATGGGCAACGAAAAGGGAAACACCCCGCCTCTAGGTGCCGGATCGCTCGTCGACGATCTTGGCGCCGGCCGGGAGGGTGAACGCGTCGGGGTCGGTCTGGTCGCGGTAGCGGGTCATGGCGATGTCGACCTCGCTGCCGTCGACCACGCCGGAGAAGCTGCCGAGCACCCCGTCGATCGTGATGCACGCGTCGAACGCGGAGGCGGCGGCGTCGCGGATGCCGCGCACGGCTACGCACGTGGCGGGCCTCCCGGCGATCGTGGTGCCGCTCTGCTCGATCGTGGCGCCGCGCTCCAGCGACGCGGTCGTGAGCAGGCTGATCACCACGGTCGGTGCGATCAGCCCGTGCGCGCCGGCGTCGCGGAAGGCGGCGACGGCCGGCTCGTTGTTGGGCGTGGGCGCCTCGGTTAGCGTGCAGGTCGTCGTGGCGCCCGCGCGCCGGCAGTCGGCCGTGGCCTCGTCGGTGACGGTCAGCTTGCCCTCGGGGTACATGTACGCCGAGCGCAGCGGGGACTGGGCCTGGGCGATCGTGGCGGTGCGGCCTTCGGGCAGCTGGTACTCCGCCGAATAGGTCAGCTGGCCCGACGCGTCGAGCCGGCTGGCCAGCTCGTTGACGAGGTCGGCGCGGTCGATCGCCCCGCCCGTCTCGCCGCAGCCCGGCACCGCCGCACCCAGCGTCACCGCCACCAGCACGAGACGGACGAGACGGGCGCGAGGCATGGGGGCCAGGGTACTGAGTTTCGACCTGCCGGCGAGCCCAATTCCCGCCCTCATTAGGCTCATCGGCGAAGCCTCGGCCGCAGAGCGGCGGCCCCTGAACATCTAGGCGAGGAGCGTCACAGTGGCCACCATCGAGGGAATCGTCGCGCGGGAGATTCTCGACTCGCGCGGCAACCCCACCGTCGAAGTCGAGATCGGGCTCGACGACGGCACGATCGCGCGCGCGGCGGTACCGTCCGGCGCCTCCACCGGCGCCTTCGAGGCGGTCGAGCTGCGCGACGGCGACAGCGGCCGGTACAACGGCAAGGGCGTCGAGAAGGCCGTCGCCAACATCGAAGACCGGATCGTGCCCGAGCTGATCGGGTACGAGGCGAGCGAGCAGCGCGCCATCGACCAGAAGATGCTCGACCTGGACGGCACGCCCAACAAGGGGGATCTCGGGGCAAACGCCATCCTCGGCGTCTCCCTCGCGGTGGCGAAGGCGGCGGCCGCCAGCGCCGAGCTGAGCCTCTTCCGTTACGTCGGCGGCCCCAACGCGCACGTGCTGCCGGTGCCGATGATGAACATCCTCAACGGTGGCGCGCATGCCGACTCCAATGTCGACGTGCAGGAGTTCATGGTCGCGCCGATCGGCGCGCCGACGTTCCGCGAGGCGCTGCGCACCGGCGCGGAGGTCTACCACGCGCTCAAGTCGGTGCTGAAGAAGAAGGGCCTGTCGACCGGGCTGGGCGACGAGGGCGGCTTCGCGCCCAACCTGCCCACCAACGCGGCCGCGCTCGACCTGATCGCCGAGGCTGTGCAGGCCGCCGGGCTGCGGCTGGGCAACGACATCGTGCTCGCGCTCGACGTGGCGGCGACCGAGTTCTACAAGGACGGCGCGTACGTCTTCGAGGGCTCGCCCAAACCCACCGACGAGATGATCAATTACTACACCAAGCTGGTCGACTCGTACCCGATCGTGTCCATCGAGGACCCGCTGGCCGAGGACGACTGGGCCGGCTGGTCGGCGTTCACCGCGGCGCTGGGGGAAAAGATCCAGATCGTCGGCGACGACCTCTTCGTCACCAACCCGGAGCGCATCGCGCGCGGCATCGCCGAGAAGGCGGCCAACTCCGTGCTCGTCAAGGTCAACCAGATCGGCTCGCTGACCGAGACACTCGACGCGGTCGACCTCGCCCACCGTGCCGGCTTCACGTGCATGATGAGCCACCGTTCCGGCGAGACGGAGGACACCACGATCGCCGACCTCGCGGTGGCCACCGGCACCGGCCAGATCAAGACCGGCGCGCCGGCGCGCTCCGACCGGGTCGCGAAGTACAACCAGCTGCTTCGCATCGAAGAGGAGCTCGACGACGCGGCGCGGTACGCGGGGGCCGCGGCCTTCCCGCGGTACCATCTGTCCTAGTTGATCTAGGGCTGCGACAAGCGCCCCGGATCACGGGGAGGACGTGATGACGCAGAGGCTCACGCCGGGCGGGCAGGGCCCCGCCCGGCGCCCGGGACAGCGGAGCCGGGCCGCGCCACCGCGGACCGGCCGCCCGGTGTCCCGGGGCGCCGAAGCCAAGGAGAGCGCCGAGACCGGCCGCTCGGCCAACCGCCCGGCCGCCCGGCGCGCGCCGGTGCGCCGCACCAACGCGCCGCAGCCGCGCCGCTTCACCGGCCGCGCGACAGTGCTGCTCGTCGTGCTCATCGCCCTCGCGCTCGGCTACACCTATCCGGTGCGGGTCTACCTGACCCAGCAGTCCGACATCGCGAGCATGGAGCAGGCGCAGGCCGACCAGCGCCGGCGGATCGGCGAGCTGAGCGAGCAGGCGGCGCTCTGGAAAGACGAGCGGTACATCGAGATCCAGGCGCGAAAGCGGTTCTACATGGTCTACCCGGGCGAGGTGCCCCTGGTGGTGCTCACCGACCCCGAGGGGGCGGCCCGCGACGCCGGCACCCCGCCGGACGCCGGCAAGAGCCAGCCCGCCGACCCCTGGTACGACACGCTGTGGTCCTCGATCCAGGCCGCGGACGCGGAGAGCGACCGATGAGCGAGCCCGCTACCGCCGCCGACCTCGACGCGGTGGCCGCCCAGCTCGGCCGCACCCCCCGCGGCACGCGCGCGGTGGCGCACCGCTGCCCGTGCGGCCTGCCCGCCGTGGTCGAGACCCGGCCGCGCCTCGCCGACGGCACACCGTTTCCGACGCTGTACTACCTCACCTGCCCGCGCGCGACCGCGGCGTGCAGCCGGCTGGAGTCCGCCGGCGTCATGAAGGACATGGAGGCGCGGCTCGCCACCGATCCCGACCTGGCCAAGCAGTACCGCGCCGCGCACGACGACTACCTGACCCGCCGCGAGGCGATCGAGCACGTGCCGGAGATCGAGGGCACCTCGGCCGGCGGCATGCCCGGCCGGGTCAAGTGCCTGCACGTCCACATGGGACACGCGCTGGCGGTCGGGCCGGGCGTCAACCCCTTCGGCGACGAGGTGGTCGAGCAGGTCGGCGCCTGGTGGGCGGACGGACCATGCGTGACATCGTGATCCGCCGGGCCCGCACCGCCGACGTGCGGGCCATCCGCGACCTGATCGACACCTACAGCGAGGAACGCCGCCTGCTCAGCAAGGCCACCGTGACCCTCTACGAAGACGTGCAGGAGTTCTGGGTCGCCACCCGCGGCCCCGACGGTGCTGTGGTGGGCTGCGGGGCGCTCCACGTGATGTGGGAAGACCTGGCCGAGATCCGCACGGTAGCGGTGCACCCCTCCTGCCGCGGCCTGAAGATCGGCCACGGCATCGTCTCGGAGCTGCTCGGCGTGGCGCGCGAGCTCGGCATCGCGCGCGTGTTCGTGCTGACCTTCGAGACCGGCTTCTTCGGCTCGTTCGGCTTCGTCGAGATCGACGGCGCACCCGTGCCGGCGCCGGTCTACGAGCAACTGCTCCGCTCGTACGACGAGGGCGTCGCCGAATTCCTCGGCCTCGAGCGCGTCAAACCCAACACCCTCGGCAACAGCCGCATGCTCCTCCACCTCTAGAGACCTTTCGGGGTCGGGGTCGCCGCCCGTCGTGGCGTTGCTTCGAGGCAAATTTGCCCATGTTCTTCGCCATCCTGACGCAGCGTCACGAGCTCATGGGCCGGGATAGGGGGTCGAAGGCCCCCGACTCCGAAAGGTCTCTAGTCCGGCGGGGCCTCGGGCTCCGGACGGGGCCGGCTGGCCTTGTTTCGCGTTACTGGGTGGGTGGCACGGCTCGGGCTTCGCACGTTGGCTGCGGCTAGGGGATTGACCGGGCCGCGGACTACCGTGGCCGGCAGGTCGCCGGTCCGCCTTCCCACTGGTTGGGGATGCGGCGTCATGATCGTTCGCCCGGAAACGACACGACACGCCGGGAAGAGTGCGGGTATTGGGCGAACGATCATCGGGGAAAGCGGCAAAGGCTGGAGAGCTTGCGGACGAAGCGCCGGAAGTGCGGGTCGAAGATCTCGCCGGCGTCCGCGATCTCGCCCGGCGTCCACCAGCGGGCGGCGTGAAACTCCTCGCTCGCCGGCACCGTCCAGGCGCGGTCGCCCGGTGCCACGTACCAGATGCTCACGTCGGTGTGCCCGGCGTCGATGCTCCTCGTCAGAGTCGCGGTGAGGAAGACCGGCCGCACGTCGACCGTGACGCCGAGCTCTTCGTGAGCCTCTCGGCGGGCGGTGTCCGCGGGGTGCTCGCCCGGGTCGACGTGGCCGCCGGGCGGCAGCCACAGGCCGGCCTTGACGTGGTCGACCAGCAGGATGTCGCCTTCCGCGGTGATCGGCACGACGTACGACACGAGGTGGCGTGGCGGCGTGGCCGGCTTGACCCGGCGGAAGACGTCGTCGGTGCTCTCCAGCCAGCGCAGCGTCTCCTGCCGGTGGGTCGCTTCCAGGTCGTCCAGGGGTGTGATGGCGGCGACGATGTCGTGGACCGCGGTGACCGGCGGGAGCATCCGGCTAGGGTTTCACGCATGACGAGGGTGGCGGCGATCGACTGTGGGACCAACTCGATCCGGCTGCTGGTGGCCGACATCGACGGGTCGCTGACCGACGTCGTGCGGCGCATGGAGATCGTCCGCCTCGGTCAGGGGGTCGACCGCACCGGCCGGCTGGCCCCCGAGGCGATCGAGCGCACCCGCGTGGCCCTCGCCTCCTACGCGGCCCAGATCCGCGAGCTCGGTGCCACCCGTGTGCGGATGTGCGCCACCTCGGCGACGCGCGACGCGGCCAACGCGGGCGACTTCCGCGGCATGGTGGTCGAGACGCTGGGCGTCGAGCCGGAGGTGGTGACCGGCGAGGAGGAGGCGCGGCTGTCGTTCACCGGCGCGGTGCGTGGCCTGAGCGCCGAGCCGCCATACCTGGTGGTCGACATCGGCGGCGGCTCCACCGAGTTCGTGGTGGGGGAGTCCACCGTGGAGGGTGCGATCTCCGTCGACATCGGGTGCGTCCGGATGACCGAGCGGCACCTGCACGGCGACCCGCCCACGGCCGCCGAGATCGCCGCGGCCACCGATGACGTCACCGCCACGGTCGACCGGGCGTTGGCCGCCGTGCCGGGGCGGGAGGCCCGCACGCTGGTGGGGCTGGCTGGCTCGGTGACGACGGTGGCGGCGATCGCGCTCGGCCTGCCCGAGTACGACCCGGGCCGCACCCACCACGCGGTCGTGTCCTATGACGAGGTGGCCAAGGTCACCGGCGAGCTGCTCGCGATGACGACCGCCCAGCGGCTGGCGATCCCGGTCATGCACCCGGGCCGCGCGGACGTGATCGGCGCGGGCGCGCTCGTGCTGCGGGTCGTCATGGAGCGCGCCGCCATGCCGGCGGTGGTCGCCAGCGAACACGACATCCTCGACGGCATCGCCTGGAGCCTGGCGTAGAGACTGGCGCCTGGCATAGAGACTGGCGCCTGGCGCAGGAGCGGGTCAGTTGGTGCGGCGCAGCTCGGCCCGGGACTGCTCGCGGGGCTCGGACTCGTCGCGTGACCACCACCAGGCGTAGCTGATCGCGCCCGGCTGGGGCAGGTGCAGGATGATGCGGGCCACCAGCGGCCCCTCGTACGCGGTGAACTCGCCCGGCTTGGTCTGCGTGAAGCGCACCACCCCGGGCAGCTCGAGGCACGCCACGTGCAGCTCCAGCCGGCCCGCCTCGCCAGCCACCAGCACCGTGTGCTCGACGTGTTGCAGGCCGTTGTGGTCGTTGGTGGCCTCGTAGTCGAGGGTCACCGCGCGGCCGCGCACGATCGACGCCACCGCCATCCTCGCCACGAAGGGTCCGCTCTCCGGGCCGTCGCCGCGCCCCCGGTAGACGCCGCTGGCGTTTGCCAAGCGTCCCAACACATCCTCGGCCTGCACGGCGACACACTAGCTGCTGGCGGCAAGTACCGGGGCGTCGCATCCACAGTGGACACTTGGCGATGCGTTGCCGCCTGTGTCCGGACACTCGCATTAGGTGACCGGGGTGGCGGCGGCCGGGCCGGCTCGCTTAGGTTGCCACCGCCGAATGACCATCGCCCGGGAGAGGACCCCGCCGTGACCAACCAGCCACCTTCGTCGCCAGCCCAGGAAGAGGGTACGGCGCCGGAGCCCGCGCCGATCCCCGCCAAGAAGGGTGGCGCGAGCAAGGTGATCCTCGGCATCGTGGCCGTGCTCGCGGTGGTGGTCCTCGCGGTTGTCGCCGTCGTCGTCGTGCGCGGGGTGCTCTCCACCACCGACCCGACCCAGGACGCCAAGGCGGGCGACTGCCTCGCCAACCTGCCGCAGGCCCAGCCCGGCGAGGAGGCCAACGTCAAGGACGCCAAGGTGGTGGCCTGCGACTCGCCCGACGCCAAGTACACGGTGTCCGGCCGGGTCGACGACGTCACTGTCGCGCAGGCCTCGGTCGACGAGGTGTGCGAGCCGTTCAAGGACGCCACGATGCGGTACTACGCGATCCCGGCCGGCGGCAAGGGTTACGTGCTCTGCCTGAAGCCGGCCTGATACCCCGTTCCCCGCGGCGGCGAGGCGTACACAGAGCAACAGGGAGGTGTACGCCACGCCGCCGTTGCCTTTCCCCACCCCGGTACGGCATGGCAGGCTACGCGCACGCAAGAACGCCACTGTGCGACCAGCCAACGATGACTGACCGGCAGGAGGACGGCCTATGGGCGAAATGGTTAGCTACCGCAGCAACGGTGGGACGAGTGAGGGATATCTCGCTCTACCGTCCGCCCCCGGCGCCTCAGCCGTCGTAGTGATCCAGGAGTACTGGGGCCTGGTGCCGCACATCATCTCGCTCACCGAGCGGTTCGCGGAGGCGGGATTCGTGGCGCTGGCGCCGGATCTCTACCACGGCAAGCACACCACCGAGCCCGACGAGGCCGGCAAGCTCATCATGGGCCTCGCGATGGACCAGGCCGCCAAAGACATCGCCGGCGCCGCCGCGTACCTCGCGGAGCGGCCGGAGACCGGTGGCAAGGTGGGCGCGGTCGGCTTCTGCGCGGGTGGCAGCCTCGCGCTGTGGTCGGCGACGCTGTCCGAGCGGATCGTCGCCACGGTCGGCTTCTATCCGGTGCTCCCGTGGGAGCGGATGCGCCCCGACTGGTCCGGCTACTCCGGCAAGTCGGCCGTGATCCACTGCTCCGAGGGCGACGGCACCTCGGCGGCCGAGGGGGTGCAGCTGGCCCGGCGCTCGATCGAGGAGGCCGGTGGCGACTGCGTCCTCTACGACTACGCGGGCACCAAGCACGCCTTCTTCAACGACGACCGGCCCGAGGTCTTCGCCCGGGAGGCGGCCGCGAGCTCCTGGGCCCGCACGCTCGACTTCCTCCGTACCAAACTTGGCTGAGACCAGGACCCCCGATGAGGTGGCCGGCCGCGCACGCCGGTCGGCCACCCTCGACGATCTTGACGTCGCCGTCTCCGACTGTTTCGCCTGCCCCCGGCTGGTGGCCTGGCGGGAGGAGGTGGCCGCGACCAAGCGGGCCTCCTTCCGCGACCAGGAGTACTGGGGCCGGCCCGTCCCCGGCTACGGCGCGGGCGACGCGCGGCTGGCCATCCTCGGCCTGGCGCCCGCCGCGCACGGCGGCAACCGCACCGGTCGCATCTTCACCGGTGACCGCTCCGGCGACGTGCTCTTCGCCGCGCTGCACCGGGCCGGCCTGGCCAACCAGCCGACCAGCGTGTCACGCGACGACGGGCTGGCGCTGCGCGACACCCGCATCTTCGCCGCGGTCCGCTGCGCGCCGCCGGACAACAAGCCCACGCCGGGCGAGCGCGACACCTGCGCGCCGTGGCTGCACCGCGAGGTCGAGCTGGTCAAACCCACGCTCCGGGTGGTGGTCGCGCTGGGTGCCTTCGCCTGGGCCGCGTGGTGGCCGGCCATGGCCGCGGTGTACGGGGTACGCCCGCCCGTACCCCGGCCCGCCTTCGGTCACGGGGCCCGATGGAGTGGCGCGGACGTGCCGGCATTGATCGGCTGCTACCACGTGAGCCAGCAGAACACCTTTACCGGGCGGCTCACACCCGCGATGCTGGACGATGTGTTCGCCGCCGCGAAGCACCTCGCGGGGCTTGCCTGACGCCGGGCGGTACGGTTACAGGCACGCCCGACTATTGACATTCCGGACATAACGCCAAATGACTCCTGGTTCACTGCGCAGATTGTGGCCACTGGCCGCTGTCGTCCTGCTTCTCGCCCTCGCGGCGGTCGCTGCCGCGCACTCCTCGCCCCAGATCGGCCGGGTCGACGAGCCGGCGATCGACAGCGGCCCCGCGCCCCAGCTCGAGGAGCACGACCTGGAGCGGGAGCCCACCCCCCAGCCGGGTGACTTCGTCGACACCGACCCGACCCAGGTGCCCGGCTGGCTGGGCACGGCCGCCTTGGTCATCGGCTGCGTCATCCTGGCCGTACTCATCGGTGTGATGGTCTGGACCCTCGCCCGCGAGGTCAGCCGCCGGCGCGTGCGCGGCAAGATGCCGCCGCGCCAGGTGAGCCGCACGGCGAGCGCGGAGGAGGTCGTCGCCGCCCTCGACGCCGGTCTCATCGACCTCTCCGACGCCGACCTCGACCCGCGGCGGGCGGTGATCGCCTGCTGGCTGCGCCTGGAGCAGGCGGCGGCCGCGGCCGGCACCCCGCGCCAGGCCACCGACACGCCCACCGACCTCGTCACCCGGCTGCTCGGCCAGCACAACGTGAGCGGTGACGTGCTGGCCAGCTTCGCCGACGTCTACCGCGAGGCGCGGTACGCCACGCACGCCGTCGACGAGCGCATGCGCGAGCAGGCCCGCGCCGCCCTCCAGCGCCTGCGCGCCGAGCTGACGGCGGAGGCAAGGGCGTGAGCGTCGAGACGAGCATCGACGACCTCCTGGTACACGAGGAGGAGCCGCCCCCGCAGCCCAAGCGCGTGGCCACCGGCGCCGGCTGGTGGATCCGCACGGTGCTGATGGCCGCCGGCCTCGCCGCGGTCGCGGTCTTCGGCATGCGGATGGCCGGCCTGACGCTGGCCATCCCGCTCGCCTTCGCGGGCTGCCTCGCGCTGCTGCTGCTCCGCCGGGTCGTCGCGTACGTGGCGGCGCCACCGCTGGCGAAGATCGGGCTGCGCCGCGTGGTGGGCGAGGAGAGCGGCTCGTACAACTGGCGGACCAGCCAGGACGCCCTGCGCGTGGCGGTGCACCGGTGGGAGGTGCCGCTGGGCTGGTCCCGCCGCGAAGACCTCGACCGCTACCTGCGCACCGTGCCCAAGATGCTCCGCGAGCTCGCCGACGAGCGCCTGCGCCAGCGCCATGGCCTTACCATCGCCAGCGACCCGAAAAGCGCCCGCGCGCTCCTGGGCGAAGAGTTGTGGACCATCCTGACCACCCCGGTCAAGCGCCCCGTGGCGCCGCGCGATCTGGCGGCGTCCATCTCCCGACTGGAGAAGCTATGAGCGACGACGTCCAAGCGGTGCCGGTGTACGAGGTGGGGCGCCTCGCCCACGCCGTGCTGGACACGGTGGGCACGGTGGTGGTGGGCAAGCGCGGCGCCTTGGAGCTCGTGCTCTCCGGCATCCTCGCCGGCGGCCACGTGCTGCTCGAAGACCTCCCCGGCCTCGGCAAGACGCTGACCGCGCGGTCGTTCGCGCAGGCGCTGGGGCTCGACTTCCGGCGGTTGCAGTTCACACCCGACCTGCTGCCCGCCGACGTCACCGGCTCGTTCCTGTACGACCAGCGCCGCTCCGACTTCACGTTCCGCGCCGGGCCGGTCTTCACCAACCTGCTGCTCGCCGACGAGATCAACCGCACGCCGCCGAAGACACAGGCCGCCCTGCTGGAGGCGATGCAGGAAAAGCAGGTCTCGGTCGAGGGCGTCACCTACCGGCTCGACGAGCCCTTCCACGTGCTGGCCACCGCCAACCCGATCGAGTACGAAGGCACCTACCCGCTGCCCGAGGCACAGCTCGACCGCTTCCTGCTGCGGGTCTCGTTCGGCTACCCCAGCCGCGACGAGGAGTGGGAGGTGCTTCAGCGCCGCATGTCCCGCCGCCGCGAGGAGGCCGAGCTGCGGGCGGTGGTCAACCCCGCCACCCTGCGCGGCATGCAAGCCGCCCTGGAAGACATCGCGGTCGAAGACTCGATCGGCCGGTACATCGTGGACCTCACCGCCGCCACCCGCGAGCACCCGTCGGTGCTCGTCGGTGCCTCCCCGCGCGGGTCGCTGGCGCTGCTGCTCCTCTCCCGGGCGCGGGCCGTGCTCGCCGGCCGCGACTTCGTGATCCCGGAAGACGTCAAGGAGGTCGCCGCGCCGGCGCTCGCACACCGCATCACGCTCCGCCCGGAGATGTGGCTGCGCCGCGTCGACCCGTCCTTTGTGGTGGGTGAGGTGCTGGAGAAGGTGCCGGCACCGGCGAGCGGCGCGCTGCCCACCTACGCCGCCGGCTTCGGCGGCCGGGAGCCGGGCACCCGGATCACCGAGCCCCTCGAGCCGGGCCGGTGACGCTTCTCCGGCCCGCCGTTCCAGGGGTCGAGGGGAGTGTGGAGTTCCTCGACACCCAGCCCGAGTGGGTGCCCACCAAGGCGCTCGGCCGGGCGGTGCTGGTGACCGGGCTGCTCCTCGTCGCCGGGGTCCTGGCCGGGCGGGTCGACCTCGTGGTGCTGGCGATCCCGTTCGCCGTGGGCGCCGCCGTCGCGCTGCACCGCCGGCCCCGCGAGCGGCCGCGGATCGCGCTCGACATCGACGAGGGCTATCTCGTGGAGGGCGCCGAGGCCTTCGCCGCCGTGACGGTCGGCAACCCGGACCCGCCGGCGTACGACCTGGTGGTGATCCGCACCCGCATCCCGCCGTGGCTGCGGATCAAGGACGGCGACCGGCCGGTCGTGCTCACGCTCGCGCCGGGCGCGGTCGACCAGGTGGAGCTGCGCGGCAAGGCGCTGCGCTGGGGCCGCCACCCGCTCGGCCCGGCCGCCGCGCGCGCCGCCGCCTGCGACGGGCTGATGATCAGCCGGCCGGGCGTCGCCTACGCGCGGGACGTCAAGGTGTACCCGGTCACCGAGCCCTTCGACGCCGACGAGGCCATGCCGCGCGCCGCCGGGCTGGTCGGCGCGCACCGGTCGCGGCGCCCGGGGGAGGGCGGCGAGCTGGCCGGCGTACGCGTCTTCCAGCCCGGCGACCGCCTTCGCCGCATCGACTGGCGGGTCTCGCTGCGCGCCCGGCAGCTGCACGTGGCCGCCACCCTCTCCGACCGCGACGCCGAGGTGGTGCTGCTGCTCGACGTACTCGCCGAGGCGGGCAGCTCCGGCGGCGTGGGCGGCACCGCGTCGGTGCTCGACACCACGGTGCGGGCCGCCGCCGCGATCGCCGAGCACTACCTGCACCGCGGCGACCGGGTCTCGATGCTCGAGTACGGCACGTCGGCCCGCCGCCTGCGCCCCGCGACCGGCCGCCGGCAGTACCTGACCGTGCTGGAGTGGCTCCTCGACGTCGAGGCCCAGCCGTCCCCGTACGAGCCGTACGACCACGTCTTCGGCCCGCACCTGCTCTCCTCGGATGCGCTTGTGGTGGTCTTCACCCCGCTGATCGACGCGCGTTCGGGCGAGATGCTCGCCAAGCTGGCCCGCGCCGGACGCTTCGTGCTCGCGGTCGACACGCTGCCCGAGCGGGTCGCGCCGGCCCGCCGCAGCGACTGGACCGACATGGCGCACCGGCTGTGGCGGCTGGAGCGCGACAACACGATCGGGCAGCTGCGCGAGCACGGCGTGCCGGTGGTGCGCTGGGCCGGAGCCGGCACCCTCGACCTGGTGCTCCGCGACGTCGCCCGGATGGCCTCCGCGCCGAAAGGGGCCCTGCGGTGATCGGCCGCGCGGCGTACGTGCTGTCCCGGGCCACGGCCGGGCCGCTGCTGGTGCGCGCGGGCGTGTTCGCCGTCGCGCTGGCCGCGCTCGTGGTCGGGTACCCGGCGGAGATGCGCGCCGGCTACTTCACCGGCGTGCTGGTCATCCTCGCCGGCATCGCCGCGATCCTGCCGCGCAGCCCTTGGGTCACCGTGGCCATCCTGGCCGCGGTCTCCGGCTGGGTGGTCTCCACCATCTGGTACGAGGACCCGGTCGAGCTGTGGCGGCTGATCGCGCTGGCCTCGTTCCTCTACCTGACCCACAGCCTGGCGGCGCTCAGCGCGCTCCTGCCCTACGACGCGCACGTCCCGGCCGAGGTCACCGTGCGGTGGCTCTCCCGGGCACTGGCGGTGGTACTCGGCTCGGCGGTGCTCACCGTGCTCCTGCTGAGCGCGGCCAACCGGGGCGGCGACCGCGACCTCCTCGTGGCGGCGCTGGCCGGCCTGGGGGTGGCGCTCGGCGCGACGGCGCTGCTCGCCTGGTTGCTCCGCCGCCGTTGAGGCGTTGCCGCCGTCACACCAGTCGTATCGGCGGTCACAGATGCCGGCATGGACCAGGTGTAACCGCCGCCACAGGGGAATGATGTAGGTCGTGAGCGCGCAACGGATCCTTGTGGTGGGTGCCGGCCACGTCGGCCTGTACGCGGCCCTGCGTATGTCCAAGAAGCTCCGGGCGCGCGAGGCCGAGGTGACGGTCGTCGACCCGCAGCCGCACATGACGTATCAGCCGTTCCTGCCCGAGGCGGCGGCCGGAAACATATCCCCGCGACACTCGGTGGTGCCGCTGCGCCGTGAGCTCAAGCACTGCAAGATCGTCTCCGGCGCGGTGACCCGGATCGAGCACAGCCGCAAGACGGCCACCGTGCAGCCGATCATCGGCCCGCCGCTGGAGATCGAGTACGACCAGATCATCGTGGCGCCCGGCTCGGTCTCCCGCACGCTGCCGATCCCCGGGCTGCGCGAGCACGGCATCGGCTTCAAGACCATCGGTGAGGCCATCTACCTGCGCAACCACGTGCTCGACCGGCTCGACGTGGCGGCCGTCACCACCGACCCGGAGACGCGGCGCCGGGCGCTGACGTTCGTCTTCGTCGGCGGTGGATACGCGGGCATCGAGGCACTCGCCGAGATGGAAGACATGTCCCGCGACGCGCTCAAGTACTACCCGGAGCTCAACGTCGGGGACATGCACTGGGTGCTCGTCGAGGCGACCCAGCGGGTGCTGCCCGAGGTCGACCGCGACATGGGCGCGTACACGGTGCAGCAGCTCCTCAAGCGCGGCCTCGACATCCGCCTCGACACCCGGCTCGAGTCCTGTGTAGACGGCGTGGTGAAGCTCTCCGACGGAGACAGCTTCGCCTCCGACACGATCGTCTGGACGGCCGGCGTCAAGCCCTCGCCGATGCTCGACAACACCGACCTGCCCCGCGACGACCGGCGGCGGATCACCTGCCTGCCGACGCTCCAGGTGGTCGACGGCGACACGGTGGTCGAGGGCGCCTGGAGCGCCGGCGACTGCGCGGCCGTGCCCGACCTCACCGGCCCGCCCGGCACCTTCTGCTCGCCCAGCGCCCAGCACGCGGTACGCCAGGCCGTGCGGATGGCCGACAACATCCGCGCGGTCATCCGGGGCAAGGAGCCGGTGCCCTACAAGCACAAGCACGTGGGCAGCGTCGCCAGCCTGGGCCTGCACAAGGGCGTGGCGCAGGTCTACGGCATCAAGCTCAAGGGCCCGCTCGCCTGGTTCATGCACCGCACCTACCACGTCAGCCGGATCCCGTCGTTCAACCGCAAGGTGCGCGTGGTGATCGACTGGACGCTCGCCTTCTTCCTGCGCCGCGAGGTGGTGGCGCTGGGCCAGCTGCACGACCCGCGCGACGAGTTCACCGAAGTGACCCCGAAGGTCGGCTAACCAGAAAATGTGAGCTACCGCGACGTCCGTCGTGGTCCGGACCGCTGCTCCCGCGGCCTCACCCATCCGCTGCTGGTCGCGGTCGTTGGGCTTGCCGCGCGGAGTCGGCAGCGCAGGTCGGGGATTTCGGCTCGCTCCGCGAGCCGCCGGCCTGTGCGGTCTCCGGCGGGAGCGGCGGTCCGCCGCTGACGCGGACCCGGGCACGTCTTGTCAAGGAAGGCCGGCTAGCCCACCTTCCAGGTCCAGGCGTCGGCGATCTTCGTGCTGGGACCGAGGAGTGCCTCCAGCGTGGCCACCAGGTCTTCGCGGTGCGGCTGGTCCGCGGCCACGGCGACGCAGGAGGCGCCCCAGAAGGCGATGTCGTCGCGCGCCGCCCGGCGTTGCGGCTCGCCGATCTCGGGCCGGCCGCCCTGCCTCGCCACGAGTGCCAGCAGCTGCGAAGTGGGCCGCTTGTACGTGCCCATCGATGCCCGCCCGCCCCTGCCGTACGGCCCGATGAAGAAACCCTCGGGCAGGCCGAACTCGGCGTTGGCCGCCGCCGCCCACCGCATCGCCCACGGCTCCGGCGGCGTCGGCACGGGAACCGGCACGAGCACCCCGCCCGGCTTGACGCACTCCCGCCAGTGGCCGCCGGTGATGAACTGTGGCAGCGGCGGGCGGTCCTCTGTGGGCAGCGGCTTCGGGAAGATCGCGAGTAGCGACACCACGACCGCGGCCGGCACGAGCAGGCGTACCGGACGGGAGGCGTGCGCCCGCGCCCGGTCGACCGCGATCACCAGCAGCATCGCCACGAGCGGGAGCAGCGCGAGCGCGAAGCGCATCGGCAGCGCGCCCTCGATCACCGGCAGCCCGACCAGCGCCATGTACGGCCCGGGGATGCTCGTACGCTCGCCGTCGATCACCAGCTTGGGCCCGAGTGACAGCCAGGTCATCACGAGTGCGGCCCCGGCGATCGCGCGCACCAGCGGCTCGCGGACCAGCCAGATCAGGCAGCCAACGGCGACCAGGACCAGTGGCCAGCCGAGAAACGTGTTGTACTCTGCGGCTCCCGTGGAGAGCCGGGCCGACTCGGGCGAACCGAGCACCGACAGCGGCGAGATGGCGGTGAAGCTGAGCACGTCGGCGGAGAAGAAGTAGGCGCTGAAGACGCCGTTGGGCACGCTGCCCGGTCCCTTGAACTGGAACCACAGCGGGTAGATCAGTGCCGCGCCGGCCACCGAGACGGCGATCACCATGCCGGCCACGAACTTCGGCAGCACCCGGCGGGCCTGCTCGCGCCGGGCCAGGCCGTATCCGATCACGAAGATCACCATGGTCAGCGCGGTGAGGAACAGGACCTCCTCGCCGACGAAGACCTGGAAGGTCACGACGGCGGCCAGCCAGAGCGCGGAGGTCAGCACCCGGCGGCGGTCGACGCCCTCCGGCCGTGCCGCCGGGTCGGCAGCCCGCGCCAGCCGGATCACCAGCCACACCATCACCGGCACCAGCCACTGGGCGGTCATGTGGAGGTGGCTGTTGTTTTGCGAGATGATGCCCGGCCCGAAGCCGCACAGCCCGGCGCCGAGCGCCGCCGCCGGCCGGCTGCCGCGCAGCACGCGGGTGAAGAAGAAGTACCAGGCGATGGCGGTGCCGGCGAGGTTGGCGCCGGCGATGACCGCGAACGTGACCGGTACCCCGAACGCCAGCGTGACCGGCGTCAGGACGGTGCCGAGCGCGATCACCGTGGTGTTGTTGAGCATGTTGACGCCGTCCGGCGCGTTGAGCCGGTCGGTCAGCAGGCCCCAGTCGCCGAACGCGAACTTGGTGTCCGCGGCCAGAAACCACTCGTAGAGGGTCTGGTCTTCGGGGTTGAGCGCGAGCACCCGGCCGTTGGGGTTGGGCCAGAGCCCGTGCGTGATCCAGGCGGCGAGCGCCACGAACGCGAGGCAGACCAGCGCGTCCCACACATGTGACCTGGCTAGCGCGGCCAGTCTCGTGCGCAGCGAACCGATCGCGTCGGCCGTGCGGGGGGAGGTGGCCGGAGTGCTGGCATGTGCCTCGCCGGTGGCAGATTGCGCGGCGCGGGCTGTGCTGGTCACGCGCTCGACCCTAATGCCCGGTCCGGCGTGCGGGTGCGCCCCGGTGGGCGTGGACCCGCTACCGTGGCATTCTGCACGACATTTCTCCCTACGCCGGCCCGGGTGGTGGAACGGCAGACACGGCCGCCTTAAAAGCGGCTGCCGCGAGGCATGCGGGTTCGAGTCCCGCCCCGGGCACAGGACTCGCGGCCGGCCGCGAGGCATGCGGCTTCGAATCCCGGCAGCACCTTCCCCAGGCACACCTCGGCGGCGCACTTACCCAGCCCTCTCACCGTTTGTCGCGATTGGCGTTTACCCTTGGTGGGGCACGAAGCGGTGCACAAACCCTGTCAGGGAGGCTTGACGTGAAGACTTCCAACCCGGTGCTGGCACGGCTCGGCCAGGCGGCCGAGCGCGAGCGGGCTGCCGGGTACGCCCCGGTCGGTCAGTACGGTCAGCCCGGTTACGACTCGGCGTACCCGACGACCGACTATCCGGCGGCTCCCCCCACTGTGCGGCCGATGACGGTCGACGACGTCGTCGTCAAGACCGTCGCGCTGCTCGGCATCACCGGCATCTCGGCCGGGGCCGCATGGGCGCTGATCCCCGACTCCCTGGCCCCCGCGGCCTGGATCGGCGCGGCGCTGATCGGTCTCGTGCTCGGCCTGATCATCTCCTTCTCCCGGATGGCCAACCCCGCACTGGTCGTGGCCTACGCGGTGTTCGAAGGCGTCTTCGTCGGCATGGTGAGCAAGGCGTACGAGACGTTTTTCGACGGCATCGTGCTCCAGGCGGTCACCGCCACGTTCGGCGTCTTCTTCCTGATGGCGATCCTCTACAAGATCCGTGCGATCCGGGCCACCCCCCGGTTCATCCGCGGCGTCGTGGCGGCGATGGCCGGCCTCTTCGCCGTCATGCTGATCAACTTGGTGCTCGCGCTCTTCGACATCAACACCGGGCTGCGCGACGGCAGCCCACTCGCGATCGGCTTCAGCCTCGTCTGCATCGTGGTGGCCTCGCTGAGCTTCATCCTCAGCTTCCACGAGGTCGAGGAGGGCGTGCGGATGGGTCTGCCGCAGCGCTACTCCTGGGTGGCGGCGTTCGGCATCCTGGTCAGCCTGATCTGGCTCTACCTGGAGATGCTGCGCCTCATCAGCTACTTCCAAGGCGACGACTGACGGTTTGGCAGTATGCGAGGGCGTCCCCGGCATCCGGGGGCGCCCTCGGCGTATGCGGGAGGAGTCACGAATGGATCTCCAGCGGGCGGTGGACCTCTTCGTCGGTCAGACCGGGCACTGGACGGCATCCCGCTGGGCACAGCCGGCCGGGCCGGGAGGCACCCG
The DNA here is from genome assembly GCF_052068095.1 of Phytohabitans sp. LJ34. NCBI lineage: Bacteria > Bacillati > Actinomycetota > Actinomycetes > Micromonosporales > Micromonosporaceae > Phytohabitans > Phytohabitans sp. LJ34. The sequence continues at coordinate 480,935 of NZ_JBQHDG010000001.1, forward strand.
GGGCGACCTGACGCACGGCCTCGTGCAGCGGATCGCCGACCGCGCCGCCGACGCCGATGGCCAGCCGCGCCGCCCTGTGCCGCGGCTCGTCGCCGATCCCACGCTGACCGACCAGCTGCGTGTGGTCGCCGCCGACCTGCTCGCCGCCACCCCACCCGAGGCGGTCACCGCCGCGGCAGCCGCGGACGTCGAGGCGGTACGCGCCGCGCTCAGCTAGTGCGGTGACGGCATCCGCGTCGCCAGGCCGTCGAGGACGACCTCCAGGGCGTACGCGAACTTGTTTTCCCGGACCTCGGCGGGGTCGAGCGTGGTGTCCGGCTTGCCCGTCGCCATGTGCGGATAGTCCGCGACCGCCTCCTGGGCGGCGGGCATCAGGCGGGCCAGGAAACCGGCCTCGGTCTCACCTGAGCGGGCGACCGTGGTGAGCCAGGCGGCCTCGGTGGTGCTCATGCCGATCACGTACGACAGCAGGGTGTCGATCGCGCCGCTCGGCGCCGGAAAGCCGGCCTCGGTGAAGAGCGCCGCCAGCCACTCGGCGAACGACATGAGGTTTGGCCCGAGGTAGGCGAGCCCCGCCTGGCTGAGCATCGGGGGCAGCCAGGGGTGGCGCAGTGCCGTCGCGCGAAACGACCGGGCGGCCTCCGCGGCGGCGGCGCGCCAGCCCAGCGCGCCGGCGTCCGGCATGGTGATCTCGCCGAAGACCTCGTCGACCGCCAGCTCCACCAGCTCGTCCTTGGTCGCCACGTGCCGGTAGAGCGAGGTCGCGCCGGCGTTCAGCCGGGCGCCGAGCTTGCGCATGCTCAGCGCCTCGATGCCTTCGGCGTCCAGCATCGCGATCGCCTCGCGGACGATCGACGCCCGGCTGAGCGCGGGCTGGTCGAGCTCCGACTCCCGCCGGGCCCACACGGACGGGATCGGCTTCGTCTTGGCGGCCATGGCGACTCCCTCTCCTGCGTACAACGTTCGCCGCCAGCGTACACAAATTCAGTCTTGCGCACACTGTTCCGTCCTGCGTACAGTGTTCGCATCACGGGAACGACGTACGCAGGCCGAAAGGAAGCCGCCATGCAAACCCGCAATCCACACCGCTGGTGGATCCTCGTCGTGCTGTGCCTCAGCAGCCTGGTCCTGGTCGTCGACGGCATGGCACTGACCGTCGCGGTGCCGGCGATGACCGAAGATCTCGGCGCGAGCGCGCAGGACACCCAGTGGATCCTCGACTCGTACATCCTGGTTTTCGCCGGGCTCTTGCTGACCTCGGGCAGCCTTGGCGACCAGTTCGGCCGGCGAAAGGTGATGTTGATCGGCCTGGTGCTGTTCGGGACGGCGTCACTCGGGGCGATGTTCGTCGCCAACCCCGGCGAGATGATCGCCCTCCGGGTCGCGATGGGCATCGGCGGCGCACTGATCATGCCGTCCACGCTGTCGATCCTGATCACGGTCTTCGACGAGGCCGAGCGCGGCAAGGCGATGGCGGCGTGGGGCTCGGTGTCGATGCTCGGCCTGGTCGGCAGCCCGGTGCTCGGCGGCGTGCTGATCGACCACTTCTCCTGGCAGGCGATCTTCCTGATCAACGTGCCGGTCGTGGCCCTCGCCATCCTGGCCGGCGTGCTCCTGATGCCGGAGTCGAGGGGGCCGTGGCAGAAGCCGGACCCGCTCGGTGCGGTGCTCTCCGCGGTCGGCATGACCGCCCTGGTGTGGTGGATCATCGAGCTGCCCAAGCACGGCGCGTTCGGCGAGCGCTCGGGCATCGTGCTGGCGGTCGCGGTCGTCGCGGTGGTCGGCTTCGTGATCTGGGAGAACGTCACGCCCGCGCCGATGGTCCCGCTGGTGCTCTTCAAGCACCGCAACTTCAGCGGCGGCTCGCTCTCGCTGGCTCTGCTTCAGATCGGCAACGGCGGCCTGCTGCTCGTGCTGACGCAGTATCTACAGTTCGTCCTCGGTTACTCGCCGATCAAGGCGGGCTTGGCGTTCGTGCCACTGGCGGTCGCCGCGCTGGCCGGCAACGCGGTCGGCGCGAGCACCGCCGCCAAGTTCGGCAACCGCCCGGTGGTGCTGGTCGGGATGCTCGTGATGGCCTCGTCGTTCGTCCTGCTGACCACGGTCTCGCCGGACACCGGCTTCGCCCTCCCGGCGATCGCGCTGGGCATGCTCGGCCTCGGCGCCGGCATGGCGATGCCGGCCGCGATCGGCGCGCTGATGGGCACCATCCCGCCGGAGCAGGCGGGCGTCGGCTCGGCCCTGAACGACACGATCCAGCAGGCCGGCACCGCCCTCGGCATCGCGATCCTCGGCTCGCTGCTCACCAGCGGCTACGCCAGCGACATGCCGGCGGGCACGCCGGAGCAGGCGCGGCAGTCGATCGCCGGCGCACTGGCCCTCGGCGACAGCGGCCTGGCCAGCGCCGCCCGCGAAGCCTTCGTCTCGTCGATGTCGGTGACCTTCATGATCGCCGCGGTGGGCGTGCTGGCCGCCGCGATCCTGTCCACAGTGGTCATGCGCGACGCCAGGCGCCAGCCCACCCCGACACCCGAGGAGCCGAAGGACCTGGAACTCGTAGCCTGACGACCATCCACAAAGGCCGGCGCCCCAGGGAGGGCGCCGGCCTCCCCGCGCGATGAGCAAGGCGGGGCGGGGCGGGGCGAGGCGGGCGAGGGGCAGGGTGGGCTTGGGGCGCGGAGGTGGCAGCGGAGGGCGGGGGTTTCGGCGAGCCCTGCGAGCCGCCGGCCTCCGCGGTCTCCGGCGGGAGCGGCGGTCCGCGGGTGACGCGGACCCGGGAAATGGAAGTGGGTTTTAGCTGAGGCGCTCCACGACCATCGCCATCCCTTGGCCGCCGCCGACGCACATGGTCTCCAGGCCGATGGTCTTGTCGTGCCAGTCGAGTGCGTTGAGGAGCGTGCCGGTGATCCGCGCGCCGGTCATGCCGAACGGGTGGCCGACCGCGATCGCGCCGCCCATCACGTTCAGCTTTTCCAGCGGGATGTCCAGGTCGCGGTAGGAGGGGATGACCTGAGCGGCGAACGCCTCGTTGATCTCGACAAGGTCGACGTCGTCGATGGTCATGCTGGCGCGCTTGAGTGCCTGCTTGGAGGCCTCCACGGGGCCGAGGCCCATGATCTCCGGGGACAGCGCGGTGACGCCGGTCGAGACGATGCGGGCCAGCGGGGTGATGCCGAGCTCGCGGGCGCGTGTCTCGCTCATCACGACCACGGCGGCGGCGCCGTCGTTGAGCGGGCAGCAGTTGCCGGCGGTGATGCGGCCGTCCGGGCGGAAGACCGGCTTGAGCCCCGCCACGCCCTCCAGGGTCACGCCGGGCCGCGGGCCGTCGTCGGCGCTCACCACCTCGCCCGAGGGGACCGTCACCGGCGTGATCTCGCGGGCCCAGAAGCCGTCCGCGATCGCCTTCTCCGCGAGCTGCTGGCTGCGCACGCCGAACTCGTCCATGTCTTCGCGCGTCACGCCCTTGATCTGGGCGAGGTTTTCCGCGGTCTGGCCCATCGCGAGGTAGATGTCGGGCAGGTCGCCGGCCTCGCGCGGGTCTTCCCACACCGGCGCGCCGGCCTGCGCGCGCTCGGTCGAGCGGGCCCGCGCCTTGTCGTAGCGCGGGTTTTCCCAGCCGCCGCCGACGAGTGCCTGCGCCTCGGGTGGCAGTGCGTCGGAGCTGCCGCGCGCGTAGCGGGAGACGCACTCGACGCCCGCCGAGACGAAGACGTCGCCCTCGCCGGCCGCGATCGCGTGGAACGCCATCCGCGTGGTCTGGAGCGAAGACGCGCAGTATCGGGTCAGCGTGGCGCCGGGCAGCCGGTCGTAGCCGAGCAGGGTGGCGACGACGCGGGCCATGTTGAAGCCCTGCTCGCCGCCGGGCAGGCCGCAGCCCAGGTAGAGGTCGTCGATCTCGGCGGGGTCGAGCTGGGGCACCTTGTCGAGCGCGGCGCGCACGATGGTGGCGGCCAGGTCGTCGGGGCGGACCTCGCGCAGCGAACCCTTGTGTGCCCGGCCGATGGGGGAGCGGGCGGTGGCGACGATGACGGCGTTCGGCATACCCACCACCCTACTTGCCGGTAACTTCAGCGGGAAGTGGGGACCGCCGCGCGGATCACCGCTGGCAGCAGCGCGTGTGCCCAAACCCGGTAGCCGTCGGCGGAGGGGTGGAAGCCGTCGTAGCAGAGCGTGCCCGCGTCGGCCCGGAACACCGCGCCGGTCTCGCCCGCCAGGTCGACCACGGTGCCGCCGGCCGCGCGCACGGCCCTGGCCTGTGCCCGCGCCATCCGGCGCCCCAGCCAGCCGGTGACCTGGCGCAGGGGCGGGGCGATCGCGCGGACGGCGCCGAGGTCGGGACAGGTGCCGACGACCACCTCGACGCCCGCGTCGCGGAGCCGCCGCACGGCCGCGCCGAGGTAGGCCGCGGACTCGGTGGGGCGGCGCAGCGAGGTCGCGTCGTTGGCACCGATCAGGATCACGGCCACGTCGGGACGGCCGCCGAGCAGCGCCCGCGCCACCTGGGTGGCCAGATCCGTGGAACGCGAGCCGGACACGCCCACGCTCGACAGCTGCACATGACGGGCCGGCAGGCTGGGCGAGCCGTCGGCGAGCAGCGTGGCGAGCTGACCGCCGACCGTGTCGGCGAGCTGCTCGACGCCGACGCCGAGTGAGGACGAGTCGCCCATCAGCACAAGCCGCAGCGCCGGGGCGCTCTGCGGGCCCATCGTGGTGCGCAGCGCCAGCCCCATCTCCGGCTGCGCGTATCGCCGGTTGCGGGCGATGACTGCCTCGCCGGCCAGCAGCGCGGCGCCACCGACCGTCCCGGCGATCATCGTGATCACCGTCGCGCGGCCGAGCCGTCGCGCCATGGGCATGCCGTCGTCCTCTCGTATCGCTCGGATCTGTCCTACCCGCTGGCCCGCCGCTCAGTCTCGCTCGGTGCCGCTCGGGACGGACCTTTCCAAGGGTACGGCGGCATCGACCGGGGTCTCGGGCTCGTCGGTGCGCGGGTGGCCGAACCACGCCGAGCGCCGCCGCAGCTGAGCCCAGCGGCCCTCGGGACCGCGGTCGCGGCCGGCCACCTGTGCCCCGCTGACCTCGGTGCCGGGCTGGCGGGCGGCCTCCTGCGCGGCCCGCGGCAGCGAGCGCACGCTCTCGTCGGCCGCCAGCCCCACGCGCCGCTCCTCGGCCGCGCCCAGCGCCGCCAGCACCGTGGGCAGCAGGGCGGCGGCCGCCACCGCGTAGCCGTCCGCGGACGGGTGGAAGTGGTCCCACGAGAAGAACCTGGTCGGCTCGGCCGAGAAGCGGGGGCCGAGCAGGTCGCCGAGCGAGACAGTCCAGCCGCCCGCCTCGACCACCGCCACCGTCTGCGCGGCCGCGAGCTGGCGGCTCCAGTAGCGGGTCAGCCACCGCAGCGGCGGCTTGATCGGCCGGATCGTGCCCAGGTCGGGGCAGGTGCCGACGACCACCTCGGCGCCCGCCGCGCGCAGGTCGCGGACCGCGTTGACGAGGTGGCGGACGGCGGTGCTGGTGGTGGCGCGGTGGGTGACGTCATTGCCGCCCACCAGGATGATCGCGACGTCGGGCTCGACCTCCAGCGCGGCCTCGACCTGCCGGCCGAGCCCCGCCGACATCGCACCCACCACGGCGTAGCGATGCAGGCGCACCGGCCGGCGCAGCCGCCGGGATACGCCGGTGGCGAGCATCGCGCCAGGAGTCTCGCGCGGGCGGTGCACCCCGTAGCCGGCGGCGGAGGAGTCGCCGAGCACCACCATCGTGATCGGCTTGCCGGGCAGCCGGGGGCCGTAGACACCGTCACCGCGCGGTGGCGGCGCCTCGGCCTGCGGAATCACCCTCCGGGCCGCCTTGGCCTGCCCGACGATCACACCGGCACTCACCACCACCGTGGCACCGGCCAGGCCCGCACCGACCGCCGCAGCCTTGGCAACCTTCCACGTGTTCATCAGCGCCCCCCGCCGAATACCCACTGAGGTTTACGAGGTTATCGCGACAGCGCCGCACGGCCGGGGCTTGCGGCCACGCTTGGGGTTTGTCGCGGCGGGGCACTATGAGCGAATGGGTAGGACCTTGAATCGCACGGCGGCGTTCACCGCGCTGGGCCGGGCGCTGACGGCGAGGGCGCGGGGCGGCCCCTCGGTGGGCGCGCGCCTTGCCGCCCTCCCGCGCATGGTGTGGGCCACGATCACGGGCCGCTACGACGGCGGCGTGCGACTGGCGATGATGGTGGCCGCGACGGCGTACGTGGCGTCGCCGATCGACCTCGTGCCCGAGGCGTTCCTGCTCCTGGTCGGCCTCATCGACGACGCCGTGGTGATCGCCTGGCTGGCGGGCGCGATCCTGGCGGAGACCGAGCGGTTCATCGAGTGGGACGCCGCGCGACGGAGCGTCATCCACGGGCACGTAGTCTGACCAGGTGCGCTACTACGACAACGTCGTCGAGTTGATCGGCAACACCCCGCTGGTCAGGCTGCGAAACGTCGCCGCCGGCATCGAGGCCATGGTGCTTGCCAAGATCGAGTATGTGAATCCGGGCGGCTCGGTCAAGGACCGCATCGCGCTCAAGATGGTGGAGGATGCGGAGGCCGCCGGCCTACTCAAAGAGGGCGGCACGATCGTCGAGCCGACCAGCGGTAACACCGGCGTCGGCCTCGCACTCGTCGCGCAGCTGCGTGGATACCGCTGCGTGTTCGTCTGTCCTGACAAGGTGAGCCAGGACAAGCAGGACGTGCTCCGGGCGTACGGCGCGGAGGTGGTGGTCTGCCCCACCGCGGTCGCTCCCGAGGATCCCCGCTCGTACTACAACGTCTCCGACCGGCTGGCCCGCGAGATCCCCGGCGCGTGGAAGCCCAACCAGTACGCCAACCCGGCCAACCCCCGCTCGCACTACGAGACCACCGGCCCCGAGCTGTGGGAGCAGACCGGGGGACGGATCACGCACTTCGTGGCGGGCGTCGGCACCGGCGGCACGATCTCGGGCGCGGGCCGCTACCTCAAGGAGGTCTCCGGCGGCGCGGTCCGCGTCATCGGCGCCGACCCGGAGGGCTCGGTCTACTCCGGCGGCACCGGCCGGCCATACCTCGTGGAGGGCGTCGGCGAAGACTTCTGGCCGGAGACCTACGACCGCGAGATCTGCGACGAGATCGTCAAGGTGTCCGACAAGGTGTCGTTCGACCTCACCCGGCGACTCGCCCGCGAGGAGGGCCTGCTGGTCGGCGGCTCGTGCGGGATGGCGGCCCAGGCGGCACTCGAGGTCGCCAGCCGCGCCAAGCCCGGCGACGTGGTGGTCGTGCTGCTGCCGGACGGCGGCCGCGGCTACCTCTCCAAGATCTTCAACGACGAGTGGATGGCCCGCTACGGCTTCCTCGACACCGGCAGCGCCGAGCCGACGGTGCTGGACGCGCTCTCCGCCAAGCCCGGCGGGATGCCGTCGCTGGTCCACGTACACCCGACCGAGACGGTCCGCGACGCGATCGACTACATGCGCGAGTACGGCGTCTCCCAACTTCCCGTGCTCAAGGCCGAGCCCCCGGTCGTCACCGGCGAGGTGGCCGGCTCGATCGCGGAAAAGGACCTGCTCGACGCGCTCTTCACCGGCCAGGCCCACCTGCACGACACCATCGAGCGGCACATGGGTCCGGCACTGCCGATGGTCGGCGGCGGCCAGCCGGTGAACGAGGCGGTGCGCCTACTGGAAAAGTCGGACGCCGCGCTCGTGCTGGTCGACGGCAAGCCCCAAGGGGTGCTCACCCGCCAGGACCTGCTCGCCCACCTCGGGGCGCGCTAGTCACGTCGCTTCCGGCCCGCGGCGTTCCAATCCAAAAGCGAAAGATTTGGGCTACCGCGACGTCCGCGGTGGTCCGGACCGCTGCTCCCGCGGCCTCACCCTCCGCGTGACACGACCAACCCGAGGACCGCTAAGGCGGCATCGGAGGGGTTGAGGGGTGACCGCGACCGGCAGCGGATGGGTGAGGCCGCGGGAGCGACGGAGAGCGACCACGACGGACGTCGCGGCAGCTCAAATCTCTAGCGCCCCAGCTCTGCCGGGACGGTGACGACGTCGACAAGCGCGCCCTTGCGGAGGACGGTGACCGGCAGGCGGGTGCCGATCGCCGGGCCGAGCATGAGGCGCTGGAGGGCCTGGACGTTGGAGACCGGGCGCCCGCCGGCCGACAGGATCACGTCGCCGAGGTAGATGCCCGCCACGCCGGCGGGGCTGCCGGGCACGACCTCGACCACGCGCAGGCCGACCTTCTGGCCGAGGCGCTCGGCGAGGGCGGGTGGGAGCGGCACCGGCGCGCCGGCCACGCCCAGCCAGGCCCGGCGGACCCGCCGGTTGGAGACGAGCTCGCCGATGATCTGGCGGGTGGTGGAGTTGATCGGCACGGCCAGGCCCAGGCCGAATCCGGCCACCGCCGTGTTGACGCCCACCACCCGGCCGGCCGAGTCGGCCAGCGCGCCGCCGGAGTTGCCCGGGTTGAGGGCGGCGTCGGTCTGGATCACGTCGTCGATCAGGCGCATGTTGCGGCCGTCGCGGGCCGGTATCGAACGGCCGAGGCCGGACACCACGCCGGCGGTGACCGAGCCGGCAAGGCCCATGGGGTTACCCACCGCTACGACGAGCTGGCCGATCCGGAGGCGGTCGGCGTCGCCCAGCTCGGCCGGGGGCGCGCCGGGCGCGTGCGCCCGGAGGACGGCCAGGTCGGACAGGGGGTCGGCGCCCACCACGTCGAACCGCGTCTCCAGGCCGTCGCCGAAGGTCGCGGTGCCGCCGGTCGCGCCGGCGACCACGTGTGCGCTGGTGAGAAGGAATCCGTCGTCGGTGAAGGTGACCGCCGATCCGGCGCCACCACCGCGTGGGGTGCGTACCGCCAGGGCGGCCACGCTCGGCAACACTCGCTCGGCCACACCCGTGACGACCTGCGAGTATGCGTCGAGCGCCGCTCGTTCGACTTCGCGTTCGGTGCTCATGTCGCACCCAACGCCCGCCGTGTGCCGGTCAATCCCGGGCGGTATCCGCTCTGAGCGAACGCCCCGAAAGTGGCATTCTGGCCGCGTCGCACAAGCTGTCCGATCACACCCCTTGTCGACCCCGTTGACTAAGCGTGGCTCCCGAGAGGGGGGACGGACGGATGGTCAGCATTGACCACACGGAGCCGACCGACGTGGTGGATCGCCTGCTCTGGCGGGACGCACAGACCATGCTCGGCCGGCACGCACAACCCGACCATGACAGCAAGTGTGTCTGGTGCGGCTCGCAGTGGCCGTGTCCGCCCAGGCGACTCGCGCAACGCGCCGAGGCGGCATCCCGCCGGCCCTGGCGCGAGTCGTGGACGGCACGGCACGACCTGAACGGGCTCCGAGCGCTGCCGAGTTGGCGCGACGACCTGGGCGGACCGGGCCGGTGGGGCCCGACGAACCGCGGCTCCTTCGACTGACCCGACAACACCAATGACCGCATAACCCGCGGTTGACGCCGAGGTGCCCCGCCAGCACACCGGCGCCCCGCAAAGACCCACCCAAGCTTGGAGACCGGCAAGCCTCCGTCGGTCCGGCGCCTCCGGCCAGGCGTTTCCCCCGGTTTGGGTTGGGTACGGCGGGCGAGGGTACGTGATCACCGGTTCCCCCGCATACATCCGGTCGCGTACCCTCGCCCAGCCGATTTTTGGGCATTGTGTGTGGATGCTGATCAGACATCGCGGCAATCAGCCCACCGTCGATCCCACCGCCTACGTCGCACCAAACGCGACCCTCGTGGGAGACGTCCGCGTCGGGCCGCGGGCACGCGTCATGTACGGCGCGACACTCGACGCCGAGGGCGCGTACATCGAGATCGGCGAGGCATGCGTGATCGCCGAAAACGCGGTGCTCCGCGCCACCGCCGTCGCCGACCCGGCCTACCCGGTGATCCTCGGCGACCACGTGTTCGTCTCACCACACGCGACACTGCTGGGCTGCCAGGTCGACCGCTGCGCCTACCTCGCCACCGGCATCACCGTCCTCCAGGGCGCGCGGCTGGAGCCCGGCGCGGTGGTGGCGGTCGGCGCGCTGGTACACGCGCGTACGGTGCTGCCGGCCGAGTACTTCGTGCCGCCGATGTCGGTGGCGGTGGGCGATCCGGTGCGGGTGATCAGCTCGGAGCGCCCCGAGGAGCTCACCGCCGCCGTGCGGGACGTCAACTTCGCGGCCGCGGCCTTCGGGGTGCAGGCGGAGTGGACGGACCGGATCGCGCGGTACGAGCGGATCGCCGAGGTGCGGGTGGCCGAGTTCGCGGCGCACGCGGACGACGAGATGCTCTAAATCAGGCGGTGGGTCTTGCGTCGCGGACATGGCAGCGGTGGCCGGGGATTTCGGCTCGCCCCGCGAGCCGCCGGCCGCCGCGGTCTCCGGCGGGAGCGGCGGCCCGCCGCTGACGCGGACCCGGGAAGTCTGGTTCAAAGGGCTTTCGCGTACCGCACCTGCTGGACCCGCGCGGGGCCGATGTAGTCGTCGCGCTGGCTGCCGTCGGGTGTCCAGCCGCCGCGCTCGTAGAAGCCCCGCGCGTGCGTGTTGTCCGCCAGCACCCACAGCACGGCATGGTGCCAGCCGCACGCGGCCAGCTTGTCCAGCGCGTCGGCCATCAGGGCGCCGCCCAGGCCCCGCCCCTGCGCGTCCGGTGCCACGTGGATCGCGTGCAGGATGCCGGTGTCCGGCTGCTCGTCCGGCCCCAGGTAGGTGAAGCCGACGACGTCGCCACCCTCGGTCGCCACGGTCATCTGGTGGGTGTCGCGCTCGTACCGCCAGCGCTCGGTCCAGTAGTCGACCATGCTGGCCGCCGGTACGGCCTCGAGCGCGGCGGCCGGGACGAAGCCGGCGTACGCAGCCGCGCGCGACCGCACGTGCAGATGCGCGACGGCGGTCAGGTCCCGCTCACCCGCGGATCGGATCGTGAACGCCATTCCGCCGAGGCTATCTGGCGTCGCTGTGGCACCGGCACCCTCATGAGATCTTCCGCCACCACGAGGTCGCCGTCGTAGTGCTCCCGCGCCTCCGCGACGAACCGCGCCGGATCGTCGTACCGCTGCGAGAAGTGGGTGAGCACGAGCCGCCGTACCCCGGACTCCTTGGCGACGCGCGCGGCCTGGGCCGCGGTGAGGTGCCCGACCTGCGCGGCCATCGTGGCGTCCTCGCTCAGGAAGGTCGCCTCGATCACCAGCATGTCGACGCCCTCGGCCAGCGCGAACACGTTGTCGCACAGCCCGGTGTCCATCACGAACGCGAACTTCTGCCCCGGCCGCGGCGCGCTCACCTCGTCGAGGCCCACGCGATGCCCGTCGACGTCGAGGTGCCCGCGCTCGATGAGCTCGCCGACCCGCGGCCCTCCGATGCCGTGCGCGGCGAGGCGCTCGGGCAGCATGCGGCGACCGTCCGGCTCGGTGAGCCGGTACCCGTAGGTCTCGACGGAGTGGTACAGGCGGCGGGCCTCGAGCTGCCCACCGATCGGCCCGTCGCCGGTGACTGGCACCTCGCGGATGTCGGCGTGGTCGTAGAAGCTCGTCGCGTGCCGCAGGCGGGCGAAGAAGTGCGCGCCGCCGGCCGGAAAATGCGCCACGACCGGATGCGGCACCCGGTCGAGCGAGATGCGCTGGATCACTCCAGGCAGGCCCAGGCTGTGGTCACCGTGGAAGTGCGTGACACAGATCCGCGTGACATCCGACGCCGCGACGCCGGCGCGCAGCATCTGGCGCTGGGTGCCCTCGCCCGGGTCGAAGAGGATGCCTTCGCTGTCCCAGCGGAGGAGGTACCCGTTGTGGTTGCGGTGGCGGGTGGGCACCTGGCTCGCGGTGCCGAGGACGACAAGCTCCCGCACTGGTCCTCCTCAGCCCGGATATGCAGCGACCCCCGGGGCTTCCGAACGCGGTCGCGCACGGGCCGGCTGGACTGGGCCGGCACCCCGGGGGTCGGGTGACTGACTTGGTTTCGCCGCACCGCTGTCACACGGTCTCGACGACGTGCTGCGTCAAGGACAGCGGCTAGCGGACAGCCACCTCACGAGTCCTACTGCTACACAAAGCCGGACCACCTCCCTTCCCGTGTACCGCAACGCTATCCACCCCGCCCGCTGGTCGGCAACGCCTATTTCGCCACACCAGCGGCCGGCCTGGTAGCCGGGGTGTGGCGAGAGGAGGGGACGGGTGAGGGCTCCGGTTCGGCGGCCGGCGCGTCAGGCGCCGAACAAGTGCGAACCGGGGCGATGGGCGATCCGGTCACTGACCACCAGCCCGCCACGCCAGCGGCCGGCTTCATCCCTTTAGCGGTACTGAAGTCGGCTGAGCCGGTATCCGAAGGAACTGCGTACATCGAAGTACTGCGAGGATGAATGGACGTAGCCAGTACGCGGTGGGCAGTAGGCGGCGCATGCCATGGGAAAAACCAAGGTCGAGGCGACAAGATGCCTCGATTGGATTCCTTGACCCAAACGCGCCCTGCCAGGTGGCAGTCGTGGGTCTCCAGCAGGTGCATGAAGGAAGTGGTGGTCCAACACAAACGGTCTGAGTGAGGTTGAGAGGCTGCCGCCGCCTGCAAGAACTCGACAAAGGCCGACATCGCAGTGGCGGCAGAATCTCGTCTAACTAGGACCTACAGGGGGGCGCGGGTTGGATGCGGTGTCATTGTGCTGTGCCGCGTGCTGAAGGCCGGCGAAAAACGCCACGTAGACGTGCACCAGACTCTCAGCCAGTTCCTCGCACTGTGCCGGCTCGATCTGGATGCCCTGCCGGTCGGCGAAGGAGGCGATCCGCTGGGCAGCCATCGTTACCACCGCCCGCGACGCGTCGGAGTCGAAGGGGATCGTCACGCCGCCACCGCCGCGGACTCGTCGTGCTCAGGCGCCGACCGGTTGAGCTTGGCCGGCTTGTGGTGCGAGATGCTGGCGAGGGTCTCGATAATGAGGTTGGCCGAGTCGGCATCGCTCGCCGCCTGCTCAGTGAGCTTCTCGAACGCCTTCAAGTACCAGTCGGCGGCCACGTCCTCCAGGACGAGCCGGCCGCCCAGGTGCTCCACCAGCGCGACCGGCGGATACGGCGGCCGCATCAGGCAGAGTATGAACGGACCATCCTTCCCATCGTGGAGGCCAATCCTCGTCGGCAGAACGCGGACCTTGACGTGCGGTCGCTCGACCACCCGGAGCAGATGCTCCAACTGCTGCTCCAGCACTGCCCGCCCACCGACCGGGCGAGTGAGCACCGACTCCTCGATGATCACAGTCAGGCGCTTCGGAGGCCGCTCGTCCAGCACCTCCTGCCGCACCACCTGCTTACGTACGAGCCTGTCCAGACGCGCGGCGTTCGGCTCACGGCGCTGGATGACCGCCTCCGCGTAGTCGCGGGTCTGCAACAGCTCCGGGATGAGGCTGCTCGCGTACACGCACAACTCCTCGGCACGCGACTGAATCCACCAGTGGTCGATGATCGTCAGGTCGTCGCTAGCGCCGCTGCGGCTGTTGCCGCCGTAGCCGGGCTCCCACTGGTTGATGCGCCAGGCGTTCGCGGCCAGGTCGAGGAGTTCCGCCCGCTGACGCTCGTCATATATGCCGTAGACGTCGAGGAGTGCCATCACGTGGTCTCGCCGGAATGGCCACTCGGCGCGCTCGTATCGGGCCAGCGTGGAGAACTCGACGCCGAGGTACTCGGCGATGTACTTCAACGTCAGCCCGCGCTCGTCACGCAGATTGCGCATCTTTTCGCCGAGAGACTGGGCGCGGAGGGAGTATTGGAAATGCTCCCGCTTGGTAGGCATGGCCGTACCTCCTGCTGTTGGGGGATTCCCGCCTGGTGCGGTCGGGACAACAGGACGCTAGGTTTGGCGCCAAGAACAGCTCAACGGATGTGCGCGAGTTTGCGTTCGATCAATTGTCGAGCGCGGTGATCGCGGCGCCGATCAGAGAGCGGGCAGCCGCCCCGTAAACCGCGAGTTCGGCGAGCTGGGTGAACGCGTCGGCGTACATCGCAATCTCGCGCGGCTGTGTGACCGTGAGATGGCCGGATATCAGCTCCACGTTGACCTGCTCGTCGTCGTAGAGGAAGAAGCTCTCCACCGGCCACAGCCCGGATCGGTTCGCGTCGACCGGGATGATGCCGAGGCTCACCGAGGGCAGTGCGGCGACGGTGAGCAGATGGCCGAGCTGCCCCGCCATGGTCTCGATGTCGCCGATGCGGTAGCGCAGGGTGCCTTCCTCCAGGAGCACGGCGAACCGATGGTCGCCCTCGTGGATGACGTGTTGTTTTGCCACTCGGACCTTCACCGCGGCCTCCACATCGTCCGGGAGGTCACGGCGGATCCGGAGCGCGTCGAGCAAGGCGTGGATGTAAGCGGCAGTCTGGAGCGGACCCGGGATCATCGAGCACGAGTAGATGCGGAACCGTCGCGTGCGTTCCCATAGAGGGATGACGGACTCCTGAACGAACCGCAGGCCGGTCCGCTCCATCCGCTGCCACTCAACGAACATGCCCTCAGCCGCTCGTAGGGAGGCGACGAGATCAGCGGCCCGCTGGGGCACCTCGCAGTGCTTGCACCAGGCGGTGATGTCATCAGCCGAGGGAGCCTGGCGCGCGTGCTCGATCCGGCTGACCTTCGATGAGTGCCATCCCGCCCGGCGGCCGAGGTCGCGCCCCGTGAGACCCGCGTCGGTGCGGATCTCGCGGAGCTGGGCGCCCAGTGCCTCTAGCGCCTGCTGGGCGCTGGACGAGGGGGACGCCACGTGTCGAGTATGGCCGTCGGGTCTCACGCCGGGTGGTAGTCGGCGTGCGGTGTAGCCCGCTCCCAGACCGCCTCGAACGCGGCCACGCAGAGCTTGACCATCGCGGGATCGGTGGACAGCTCGATATCCAGCCACTCACCCTCACCGCCGAAGTGGTTGAGTGCGACGAGCCGGTGATCGAACACCCAGAAGTCATTGCCGGGTAGCGCGAGATCCGACGCTCCGCGACGAGGCAACCAACGGACCTGCTCGCCGGCCGTGATGTTGAGCCCGTCTGTGATCTCGTACTCGTACCGGATGTAGGCGCTGATCGGCTCGGAGATGATGCGCGCGCGCATGATCTGGACGCCGCGCGCCGTCGTGCTGGATACGAGATCGAACCACTCGCGCCAACGCGAAGCGGGATCGACAGAGATGCCGGCGCGCCAGTCCTGAAACACCGGGTCCTCGGTCGAGTACGCGTCCCGCATCTCCAGGTGCACGGCGCTGCGCTCGCAGGCCGTGAACAGCTCGCCGATCGTGACGTCGAGGCCGGTCACCCGTTGACCTCCGGCAGGAACTGCGCCATGCGCCGCGGGATCCGGACCACCGTCTCGTGGTCGGGGATGTCCATCTGGGCGAGCACTGCCGGATCGGTGACCTTCCAGCCCTGCACCACGTAGGTGTCGTCGCTGTCGTCGTAGTACAGCGTGGGTGATCCACCACTGGGAGAGCCAGGGTCCTTGCCGAGGAATCGCAGCGCCATGACGACCTTCCTTCCACTCGGAAACGACGTATCCGAGTTTGCGGGCCGCTGGACAAGCGCCTCAAGGAGTGTGCGCCAGTTTGCGCGGCCCGCTGGCCGACAATGCCGCAGTAGCGTTCAGCAAATGGTTGGCGGTGCTACTCCCAAGCACCGCCAATGATTAGGACTCGACCTTGCCGACACCGATGGGGCAGGTCATGCCGTTAGGGCCGTGGTTGCAGTACCCATTCGGGTTTTTGTCACTTGAAAGATACTGCTGGTGGTAGTCCTCGGCGTAGAAGTAGTCGCCCAGCGGCGCGATCTCGGTCGTGATCTCGCCCAGGCCGCTGCGCGCGACCACTGGCGCGAAGGCCTCCCTCGACGCCTCGGCCACCACGCGCTGCTCGTCCGTCGTCGTGTAGATGGTCGAGCGGTACTGGGTGCCCACGTCGTTGCCCTGCCGCATGCCCTGGGTCGGGTCGTGGTTTTCCCAGAAGACCTTGAGCAGCTGCTCGTACCCGATCTTCTTGGGGTCGTACACGACCTGGACCACCTCGGCGTGTCCGGTCTGGCCGGAGCAGACCTCCTCGTACGTCGGGTTGGGGGTGGACCCGCCCGCGTAGCCGACCGAGGTGGAGATCACACCCGGCAGGCGCCAGAACAGACGCTCGGCGCCCCAGAAACAGCCCATCCCGAAGACCGCGACCTCGGCACCGGCCGGCCAGGGGCCGCGCAGCGGGGTGTCGAGCACCGTGTGGCGGTCGGCCACCGGCATCTGGATCGGTCGACCGGGCAGGGCCTGGTCGGGGGTGGGGATTTCAAGCTTCATGCGCCGCAGAAACACTGCACGCTCCTTTCTCCGCCCACTGCAACACCGGGAGGCGGCCCACCCTTACCCGGGCCGAAGGGCGGCGGAGATCTTCCCGGCGTACTCGCGGGCTTCGTCATCGGAGGCATACCGCGTGCGCGGCCAGAAGAAACCGCGAAGGCCGTCGCCTTTGGTACGGGGTACCACATGGGTGTGCAGATGGGCGACCGATTGGGACACCTTGTTGTTCATCGCCACGAAGGTGCCGCCGGCGCCCAAACCCTCCTCGACGGCCACGGACAGGCGCTGGACCAGGCCGAAGTAGGGGGCGAGCTGGTCGGTGGGGAGGTCGGCGAGCACCACCGCGTGCTCGCGGGGCACCACGAGCGTGTGCCCCTTGAAGACCGGCCGGGTGTCGAGGAACGCGAACCCCGCCGGCTCGTCCGCCACCACGAAACCGGGCACCGAGCCGGAAACGATGCCACAGAACAGACAGTCAGCCACCCCCGGAGAGTAGGGCTAGCCTGGTCTCCGTGACGAGGCGAGTGGTGATCGCGGTGCTGGGGCCGGTGGCGTGGAGCCCGCCCGGCGTCGACCTGGCGACGTGGCGCGCGGCGCTGGCCGAAGATGTCGTCGATCTGCTGGCCACGCTCAACGAGGTGGAGCCGGCCATCGCCGCGCTGGGCGCCGACCGGGCGCTCGCCGAGTCGGTGGCCTGGCCTTCCATGCCGGTGTACGAGGTGCCCGACCTCACCGCCGGCGCGGTCTTCGCGGCCGCGGCCAAGGATGGCTACGACCAGGCGGCTGCCGTGGTGGCCGACGCGCCCGACCTGCCCGGGCTGCTCGTGGGCAAGCTGCTGCGCCCGCTCACCACCCGGCCGCTCGCGGTGGCACCCGCCGACCCTGGGCCGGGGCTGCTTGGCGTGGCGTCGCGGCTGCCGGCGCCGGACTGGCTGCCCGCGTTCGACCTGGATGGCGGCTCGATCCCGGAGCTGCGCTCGGCGGCGCCCCAGCTGCCGGACGTGGGGTCGAGCCCGGGGTGGCGGCGCCTGCGCGGCCCCGCCGACCTGGCGACGCTCGACCCCGCGGTGGAGGGCTGGGAAACGACCCGAGCCCTCCTATCCGCGTAGCCGCCTACAAGTCCCTACAGGCCAAGATCGCCCAGGTCGCCCAGATCCAGCTGGGAACGGGCGAACGTCTGCGGATCCGCGAAGTCTTCCTCCGACGGCAGCAGGTCCGGGTGGCCCCACAGCGCGTCGCGGCCCGCGGTGCCCCGGTGCTCGGTGAGCGCCGCCCACAGCGCGGCGGCCTCACGCAGCCGCCGCGGCCGCAGCTCCAGGCCGACCAGCGCGGCGAACGTCTGCTCCGCCGGGCCACCGGCCGCGCGCCGGCGCCGGAACGCCTCGCCGAGGCGGGCGACGTTGGGCAGGCGGTCGCCGGCCGCCTGGTCGACGACGTGGCACACCCAGCCCTCGACCAGCGCGAGCGCGGTCTCCAGCCGGGCCAGCGCGGCCTTCTGCGCGGGGCTGTCCTCCGGAGTGAAGATGCCCTCGAGCGCGATCGCCTGCATCGACTCGGGGTTGCTGGGGTCGATGCGGCCCATGGCCTCTTCGATGGCCTCGCGGTTGACCGTGATGCCCGCCGCGTAGGTCTCGACGGCGGTGAGCACGTGCCCGCGCAGCCACGGCACGTGCTGGAAGAGGCGCTGGTGGGCCGCCTCGCGCAGCGCCACGTACAGCCGGACCTCGTCGAGTGGCAGCTCGAGGCCCTCTCCGTACACCTTGATGTTGGCCGGGACGAGCGCGGCGGTGCCGGCCGGTGCCAGGGGGAGGCCGATGTCGCCGGCGGAGAGCACCTCGGCGGCGAGTGAGCCGAGCGCCTGCCCCAGCTGGCCCCCGAAGAGCGCGCCACCGAGCGTGGTGACCATCGACTGCATCGGACCGAGCTGGGCGCGCGCCTCCGGCGGCACAAGGTCGCCCATCGCGGCCACCATGCGGCCGGCGACAGGGTCGCAGAGCTTGCGCCACACGTCGAGCGTGTTGTAGATCCACTCGTTGCGGGTCCAGGCGACCGAGGTGCGGATGCCCGAGGGGAGCGCGGCCGCGGGCTCAAGCCACAGGTCGGCCAGGCGCAGAGCCTCGTCGACCTCGTTGCGCTCGTAGATGTTGACCGCGGGGTCAGCCGAGCCCAGCTGGCTCACCGCGACCTGGCGGGCGAGGTCCCAGTTGACCGGGCCGCTGCCGGGCGACGCGAGCAGCTGCTGTAGCTGAGCCATGAACTGCTGCATCTGCTGCGGATCGTTGGGGTCGGGTGGCTGTGCGCCCGGGAGAGCGAAGCCGAACGGGATATCAGGCACGTCACCAACGGTACGCCCGGCCCTGTGTCAAAACCCTGCCCGCGCTGTCAGCTCAGGGTGAAACCGGGGTAGGTACGCTTCGCGCATGAGACGTCGCGGTGTCACGGTTCTCCTCGGCGCGCTGATCACCGCGTTGCTGAGTGTGGGCGTGCTGGCCGCCCCGATCCCGTACGTGGTGCTGGGGCCCGGCCCCACCGTCGACACGCTGGGCAAAGAGGACGGCAAAGAGGTCATCCAGGTCAACGGCACCCAGACCTCCACCTCGTCGGGCCAGCTCCGGCTGACCACCGTGGGCGTGCAGCCGGACGTCAAGCTGCTCGCCGCCATCGCGGGGTGGTTCAGCGACGAGGAGGCGGTCGTCCCGCGCGAGCTGATCTATCCGCCCAACCAGACCGAGCAGCAGGTCGAGGAGCGCAACGCCGAAGACTTCAAGGCGTCGCAGAGCAGCGCGGAGACCGCGGCGCTGCGCAAGCTGGGCTATCCGGTACAGGTGACGGTCAAGAACGTCACGGCGGGCGGTCCTTCCGAGGGCATCCTCAAGACGGGCGATGTGATCACCAAGGTCGATGGCCAGGCGGTGACGAGCGCGCCCAAGCTCACCGAGCTGGTCCGGTCCAAGCCGGCCGGGACGGCGCTGACCATCGAGTACACGCGGGGCGGCAAGTCCGCGACCAACAAGATCACGACGCGGGCGGCCGAGGGAGAGCCGCCGCGCATCGGGGTGGAGATCGAGCCGAAGCAGCCGCACCCGTTCGAGCTGAAGATCGACCTGGCGGAGATCGGCGGGCCGAGCGCGGGCCTGATGTTCGCGCTGGGCATAATCGACAAGATCGATCCTGACGACCTGACCGGCGGCAAGATCATCGCAGGCACCGGCACGATCGACGACGAGGGCTTCGTCGGTCCGATCGGCGGCATCGCGCAAAAGCTCGTGGGCGCGAAGGACGCCGGCGCCGTGTACTTCCTGACCCCCGCCGACAACTGCACGGAAGCCAAGGCGAACGCGCGCCCAGGCCTTCCGCTGATCAAGGTGGGCACGCTCGACGAGGCGCTCACGGCCCTGGAGACCGTGCGTAGCGGCGGTCAGCCACCGCTCTGCTGAACCAGGGGAAATGACTTTCAGGAACACCCCGTACTGTAGGTGCCTGATCGGAGCGGATCAGACATCAAGCGTGCGGAGCATACCGTGGTCATGCGTAGCAGTCCTCTGCCGAGAATGAGCCGGCGGGGCCGCGTCACTGTCGGGGTACTCATCGGGGTGTTCCTGCTTTTCACCTTGATGGGCTGGGCCGTCGAGGTCTGGACCGACTGGCTTTGGTTTGACGAAGTCGACTACACGCAGGTCTACACGGGTGTGCTCACCACGCGGATCCTGCTCTTCTTCGCCATAGGCCTGGCCATGGCGGTGGTCGTCGGCGGCAACCTGTACCTCGCCTACCGCCTGCGGCCGCTGCTGCGCCCGCATTCGGCCGAGCAGGCGACGCTCGAGCGATACCGGATGGTGCTCAGCCCGCGCATCGGCACCTGGATCGCGGTGCTGTCCGTGATCATCGGCCTCTTCGCCGGGCTCTCCGGGCAGAGCCGCTGGCGCGACTGGCTACTCTTCCGCAACTCGGTGCCGTTCGGCGCGTCCGACCCCGAGTTCAAGATCGACGTGAGCTTCTACGTCTTCGAGTACCCGTTCTGGCGCTACCTGCTCGGTGTCGGCTTCACCGCGGTGGTGCTCTCGGTGCTCGGCGCGCTCGCCGTCCACTACATCTTCGGCGGTGTGCGGCTCCAGGGCATCGGCGACCGCATGACGGCCGCGGCGCGCGCCCACCTGACGTCGCTCGTGGCGGCGTTCGTGCTCCTCAAGGCCATCGCGTACGTGCTCGACCGCCGCGCGCTGCTGCTGGAGCAGGATCCGCCCAACCTCTACGGCGCCGGCTACGCCGACATCAACGCGCTGCTGCCGGCCAAGGAGATCCTGGCGTACATCTCGGTGGTGGTCGCGATCGCGATCATCGTGTTCTCCAACGCGGTCATGCGCAACCTCGTGTGGCCCGGCGTCTCCCTCGCCCTGCTCGCCATCTCGGCGGTGGCGATCGGCGGCATCTACCCCTGGGCGGTGCAGACCTTCGAGGTCAACCCCAGCGTGCGCGACAAGGAACGCGACTACATCGAGCGGAGTATCAACGCGACACGAGACGCGTTCGGGCTGGCACAGACGGATATGAAGGCGTACACCGCCACCAACCTCACGCCACCCGCCACGCTCGCCACCGACACCTCGGTCGTGCCCAACATCCGCCTGCTCGACCCCGAGCTCGTCTCCCAGTCGTACACGCAGCTCCAGCAGGTCCGCGGCTTCTACGACTTCGGGCAAAAGCTCGACATCGACAGGTACACGCTCAACGGCAAGACCCAGGACTACGTTGTCGGCGTCCGCGAGATCAACTACAGCCGCCTCACCGCCCAGCAGGGCAACTGGCTCAACCGCCACACCGTCTACACGCACGGGTACGGGCTGGTCGGCGCGCCGGCCAACCAGGTGGTCTGCGGCGGCCAGCCGTACTTCGTCTCCGGCTTCCTCGGCGACGACCAGAGCGGCGAGGCGTGCGCGTCGAAGACCGAGCAGATCGACGTCGAGCAGCCGCGCATCTACTACGGCGAGCGGGTCGGCGGCGGCCAGCAGGGCGCCGACTACGCGATCGTGGGGCAGACCGACCCCGAGCGCAACGTCGAGTACGACCGGCCCACCGGCGCCAGCGGCGACCAGGGCATCAACTACACGTACACCGGCGAGGGCGGCGTCGAGATCGGCTCGTTCATGCGGCGGCTGCTCTACGGCATCAAGGAGCGCGAGTCCAACTTCCTGCTCTCCGACGCCGTCAACGACAACTCCAAGCTGCTGTACGTGCGCAACCCGCGCGACCGGGTGGAGAAGGTGGCACCGTTCCTCACGATGGACGGCGACCCCTACCCGGCGGTGGTCGGAGGCCGCATCCAGTGGGTCCTCGACGGCTACACGACCGCCGGCACCTACCCGTACTCCCAGCGGGTCAACCTCCAGTCCGAGACCACCGACGAGCTGACCAACGTGGGCACCTTCCAGCTCGCCCGCGAAAACGTCAACTACATCCGCAACTCGGTCAAGGCCACAGTGGACGCGTACGACGGCACGGTGCGGCTGTACGAGTTCGACGACACCGACCCCGTGCTCAAGGCCTGGAACAAGGCCTTCGGCGGCGACCTCGTGACACCCAAGTCGCAGATCCCGCCAGACCTGGCCGCCCACTTCCGCTACCCGGCCGACCTCTTCAAGGTGCAGCGCAACCTGCTGGCCCGCTACCACGTGACCGACCCGGGCGAGTTCTTCAACGGCTCGGACTTCTGGGAGGTGCCGAACGCGCCGGACGCCCCCGACACGGGCGTCAAGCAGCCGCCGTACTACCTGCTCACCCAGTTCCCCGAGCAGGACGCGCCGCGCTTCCAGATAACCTCCGCGGTCACACCACTGGGCCGGCAAAACCTCGCCGCGCTCATCTCCGGCTCCTATGTGGACGGCAAGCCGCAGCTGCAAGTGTGGGAACTGCCCGACCAGACGGCGGTGCAGGGCCCGGTGCAGGTCCATCAACGGATGACCAACACCAACGCCCAGATCAGACAGGACCTCAACCTGCTCTCGTCCAACCAGGCACAGGTCCTGTACGGCAATCTGCTGTCCCTGCCGTTCGGCGGCGGCATGCTCTACGTCGAACCGGTGTACGTGAAGAGCAACCAGGAAAACGCGTATCCGGTGCTGCAAAAGATCCTGATGTCCTACGGCGACGGCGGCTCGTACGTCGTACTCGCCAACAACCTGCAAGAGGGCATCAAGGAGCTTGTGGAGCAAGGCAAGCGAGGAGCCCCGCAACAGGGCGGAAACGAAAACGAGAATCCACCGCCACCCACCACGGGCGGAAACCAGCAGCTGACGCCCGAGCTACGCGCGGCCGCTGACAAGATCGATTCCGCCTGGGCCGAGGTCAAGGCGGCGAGGGCCGCCGGCGACTGGGAACGCGAGGGCAGGGCGCTCAAGGCACTCGACGACGCGATGGCCGAGTTCCAGTCCGCCCTGGACGCCGCCAACCGCGGCAACGGCGGCTCCACACCCGCCCCAACCGCGACGGCCACCCCGCCGCCCGCATCACCCTCACCCACCCCAGGCGGCGGCTGAGCTGCGCCTATCCCGCGTGCGCCACGACACGGCGGCCCGTTTTGCAGGTACGGCGACGGGTGCGCTAGTGTTAACGAGCCGACGCGGGGTGGAGCAGCTCGGTAGCTCGCTGGGCTCATAACCCAGAGGTCGCAGGTTCAAATCCTGTCCCCGCTACCATCAGAAACGCCCTTCCAGAGATCCTCTGGGAGGGCGTTTCGCATTTGGTATCACCGGAGCTGTTCGCGCATCGCGGGTAGGCCGTAATCGTGGACCGCGGTGACCACCGCGTCGGCCACCGCCGCCGGGTCGGCATCGTGCTCCAGGTCCCACCACAGGTCCGACTGGGTCGGCATCAGCTGCCCGATGCGCCGCTGCCACACGTAGGTCCCGTAGAAGACGTTCGGCGAGGGGGACGTGGGCAGGTACGGCTGCTCGCGGCGGGCCGACTCCCACACCAGCCGGCTGACCACGGAGAGGTTGAGCGTGAAGCTCAGGCTCGCGCTGGTGTTGTAGGCCGACGACTGAAACCCGAGCTGGGCCAGGCATTCCTCGTCGTCGAGGCGGTATCTGGCGCCGGATCCTTTGAAGCCCAAGGCGCGCAGCCCAGGCGCCACCCGGTCACGCAGCATCGCCCGATAGACGTCCTGAACGCTGCTCACAAACCCGATTCTGGCCCACGCCGGCGAGTCCCTGCCTTCACGGCGGCCGGGGGGCCGTTCGAAACTCCGTTTGGTTCGTTGTCGATCTGAGGGTGTCCGTGCTCGTCGTAGGGTAGGAGGCCCACCCGGGCCGGTCACGATGGGACGTTTGACATGGCCAAATACCTGATCCTCATCTACGGCGACGACCAGCAGTGGGAGGCGATGACGCCGGAGCAGCGCACGGCGCACGAGGCGGCACATGGTGAGTTCCGGGCGGCCGCCGGTTCGCGGGTGCTCGGGGGGCATGAGCTGGAGCTGGCGCCGACCGCGACCTCGCTGCGTTCGGACGGCGCCGGCGGGGTGACCACGACGGACGGGCCGTTTCTGGAGGCCAAGGAGGCGGTCGGCGGCTACTACCTGATCGAGGCCAAGGATCTCGACGAGGTGTTGGGGCTGGCCGCGAAGCTGCCGGAGGTCCGCGCCGCACACAGTGGCGTGGAGATCCGTCCGATAGTCCAGAACGGGTGACCCCGGACATCACCGCGGCGGTGGCGGAGGCGCATCGCACCGAGTGGGCACGGGTCTTTGCCACCACCGCGCAGCTGACCCGGGATCTCGACCTGGCGGAGGAGTGCGCGCAGGACGCCTACGCGCAGGCGTTGCTGACCTGGCCGCGGACCGGCGTGCCGGACCGGCCCGGTGCCTGGCTCACCACGATCGCCCGTAACCGGGCGCGTGACGTGCTGCGGCGGGAGTCGAACTTCCGGCGGGCGATGCCCCTGCTCGTCTCCGACGAGGCGGTGCCCGGTCCGGAGGATGGCCTCGACGACGACCGGCTCCGGTTGATCTTCACGTGCTGCCACCCGGCGCTGGGCCGGGACGCGCAGGTCGCGTTGACGCTGCGGCTGGTATGCGGGCTGTCGACGGCCGAGGTGGCGCGGGCCTACCTGGTGCAGGAGGCCACGATGGCCGCGCGGATCACGCGGGCCAAGAAGAAGATCGCCATGGCGCGCATCCCGTATCGGGTGCCCGCCCCGGACCAGTTGGCCGAGCGGGTGAGCGCGGTACTCGAAGTGGTCCATCTGATCTTCACGACCGGGCACGCCGCGCCAACGGGTGCGCATCTGGTGCGGCGCGACCTGACCGGGAGCGCGATCCGGCTGGCCCGCATCCTGCACCTGCTCATGCCGGGCGACGCGGAGATCACCGGTCTGCTGGCGCTGCTGTTGCTCATCGAGGCGCGGATGGAGACTCGCCTCTCCGAAAGCGGACGGCTGCTGCTCCTGTCCGAACAGGACCGGAGCAGGTGGGACGGCCAGCTGATCGCCGAGGGCACGGCCCTGCTCACCGACGCGCTGCGGCGGCAGAGCCCCACCCGGTACGCGGTGGAGGCCGCCATCGCGGCGGTACACGTGGAGGCGCGGACGTGGGAGGAGACCGACTGGTCGGAGATCGTTTCGCTCTACGGCGTGCTGCTGCGGCTGTGGCCGTCGCCGGTCGTCGAGCTCAACCGCGCGGTCGCGATCGGCTTTCGGGACGGGCCGGCCGCCGGCCTCGACGCGCTCGTGCCCCTGCTCGCCGACCCGGCACTGGCCACCTACGGCTACCTCAGCGCCGTACGGGCGGACTTTCTGCGGCGGCTGTGCCGGTGGGAGGAGGCGGCCGGCGCGTACGAGGAGGCGCTGGCCCTGACCGACAACGAGGTGGAGCGCGCCTTCCTCACTGAACGGCTCCGAGAGGTCCAGGCGCGTTGAGGTCGAGTGCGATGCGCCGGTGCGGGGTAGCCCGGTAGTACTCGATCACGTGGGCGAGGCGCTCGTTGGAGACGGCGCAGCCGTCGCCGCCCACCGTGACCCACCGGCCCTTGTCGGAGTCGCGCACCCGAAGCTGGACACCATCCTTGTCGCGCCGCACCGACTTGATGTGCTCCCAGGACAGCGTCTGCCCGCCGGCGACGACGCCCTGCGAGGTGACCGCCACGAGGATGGGATGGCGCACAGCCTTGAAGACGACCCACGCCAGCATCGGCAGCGTCACGACGCACAGCGCGGTCATGATGCGGCCATTCCACCCGTCCGCCCGCGCACCGCCCCACAGCAGCCCGCCGGCGAATATCCCGCCCACCGCCACGATCATCAGCGCCAGCCCTCGCTTGGACCGCCGGGCGAGCAGGCCCGGCCGGGCGCCGCCGGGCAAGGCGAGCGCGCGATGCCAGCGGAGGTCGTCGCGCTGGATGCGGCGGCGCACCCAGTCGATGCCGCCGAGGTAGGCGAGCGTGCCGATGAGCCCGATGCCACTCAGATCGGGTGCGGCGGTGCCGGACCGGCGACCGTACTCCCACACGGCGGCGCCGGCGACGAGGACGGCGAGGGACGCGAACGCCGCCACCACTGACCGGATCCCCCGCGACACCTCCTTACATATACGGCAACCGGGCCACCGCGAGGATCCGCCGTACGTGCGGTTGGGTGCCGCGCAGGCGCAACTCGACCGCCGCCCGCCGCGACTCCTGGTAGCCGGAGACGAGGGCGGCGATGCCGGCGGCGTCGATGAACGGGACGGCGGACATGTCCAGGTGAACGGTGTTGGGGCGGCGGGCCAGGGCGTTGAGGATGGCTTGGCGTAGCTCGTCGGCGCTGTCTCGGTCGATTTCGCCGCCGACCGCGACGGTGAGGGTGCCGCCGCCGGCGTGGGTGGTGGTCACCCGCAGACGGGGTGTGCCCAGTGTGGTGTCCTCCACCTCGCCCCAGTGCGGTGGGGTGTCGGCGAGCATGGCGTTGCGCAGCCAGGTCAGTGTCTTGGACAGCAGCCGGGATACGTGCATCTGGGAGATGCCGCACCTTTCCGCGATCTCGACCTGGGTGAGGTTGCCGTAGAAACGCAGGATCAGGATCCGGCGTTCGCGTTCGGGCAGCCGGTCCAGCAGCGTCTGGATGGTGAGCCGGTCGTCGATCGCGGCCAGGTCACCGTCGACCTCACCGATCAGGTCACCGCGTTCGGCCGTCCCACCGCCGGAGCCCGGGCTGGTCACCGGCGCGTTCAACGACAGCAGCGTATAGCCGGCCGCGGACAGCATCGCCTTGTCCACCTCGTCGGTGGTGGTGTGCAACCGGTCGGCCAACTCGCTGCTGCTGGGCGCCCGAGACAGCGTGTTGGTCAAATCCGAACCGGCGTGGCGGATCTGCACGACAAGATCCTGCAACCGGCGCGGCGCCCGCACCCCCCACGTGCGATCCCGGAAGTGTTTACGCAACTCACCCAGGATCGTGATCACCGCGAACGCGGTGAACGAACCCCGCTCACCGTCGTACCGGTCTACCGCCTTGACCAGACCCAACCGCGCGACCTGCTCCAGGTCAGCGAACGGCTCACCCCTTCCGCGGTAGCGATGGGCGAGCCGATGCGCGAGCGGCAAACACAACTCCACGAACTCCGCCCGAGCGGACGGATCCGAAACAACACGCTCGCCATACCGCGCCGCTTCCTCGTCGAGGTTTAGCTGGGCAGTGTCCTGTTCCGAGTGCATCACCGCCTCCTTGTGGCAGAAGCCTTGGATGGCACGGCCCCGAGTGGGCGTGGTTGAACTCGCGTTTCGTACCCAGTTGGCTGGCGGAATATCCCACCGGATCAGATACGCGAACGTGCCGCTAGATGAAGGCTTGCCCACGTGACCTTACCGTCGGGCAGGAGTGTGCAACCCCAACTTGACGAGACAGCCTCGACAAGCGGAAAACCGGGCCCCGTCAGTCGTTTGCGCCGTGGGTGGTAGTCGCGCACGGCGAGATGGAGATAGCGGCCGCCGCGGGTGACGGTCAGGTCGATGGGGGTGCCGGAGTGGCGGACCGCGTTGGTGACAAGCTCCGTGGTGACGAGGCGGGCCGGCTCGACCACGACCGGCAGGCGCCAGCGGTCGCACGCCCCGGAGACGAGGGTGCGGGCCGCGCGTACCGAGGCGGCGGCGGCCGGAAAGCGGTCGCGGACCTGGGCGGGCAGCTCGCGGCGCGTGGCGACGGCCCGGCCGCGGTCGAGGTCGGTGCAGAGCGTCAGGTGCCGCTCGACGCCGAGCCGGCGCAGCGCCGCCCGCACGTCGCGCGAGGGCGCGCAGACGAGGAGCGGCACGCCGGGCCACGCCGCGGCGTGGCGGGACGCCGCGAGCAACGCCGTGAGGCTGAGATCCTCCTCGACGGCGAGGGCCTCGGCGTCGAGGAGGATGGCGATCGGCTGCTCGGCGAGGCATTCGAGCAGCGCGGTGCGAAGCTGGCCCGCGCTGCGAAGGGTGAGCAGACCGTCGGCGCGCAGGACCGCGAGGGGCGGCTCGTGGACGGCGGTGCACCGGAGGCGCTGGGCCATCACCTGGCCCCGACCGACGTGCCGGCCAGCACACCGAGGACACCGGTCATCTCCAGCACCCGCCGAGGCATGCCCCGCGCGCCGCGCACCACCAGGCTCTTGCCCTGCCCGCGCGCGTCGTTGCGCGCCGCGAGCAGGGCACCAACACCACAGGCGTCGATGAATCCCACAGCGGACAACTCCAGCTCGACAAGACGGACCCCGTCGGCGCGGAGAAGACCGAGCACACTCGCGGAAAGCGCCGCTGTGACAGCCATGTCGATCTCGCCGCTGACGACAACCCGCGCGGTGTCCCCGCTCGGCATCTCCACCCGGAGGTCGAAGTCGTATGCCATCGACCATCCCTCCGCAACGGACCGTACCCGAGGAGCGCACGCCCGTAACGCCCCTTGGGTAATGACAGATCCGGGCCCACCCGGAACGGGGGGCCCAGCTTAGCTGGCAATGATCGCGTTTTTCCCGGGCGAACGGCGGGTAACCTCGCGGGGAGGCCCCCTGCGGACAACGAGGTGCCATGCCGACAGCCGTCCAGTGTTTGATTGACGATCACCAGCCGTACGCGGTGGCGCGGGTGGTGGGAGTGCTGGACGTCAAGGGCGCGGCCGAGGTCCGCTCCGCTCTTATCAAGTGTCTGGCCGAGCAGCCGGAGGCGGTCCTCGTCGACCTGTCCGGAATGCGCCTCGGCGAGCCGAGTGCCCTCTCCATCTTCTTCGCCGTCGCCCGGCAGGCGGCGAAGTGGCCGGCGGTGCCGCTGGTGCTCTGCGCGCCCCCGGCCGACGCGGCCGACCTCCTGCGGCGCGCGGCGGACGAGCGCCGCATGCCCGTGCTGCCCACCCTGAACGACGCGGTGCGCTCCCTCGAGCTCGACCACACGGCCCCCTCGATCAGCGAAGACCTGCTCCCGGTGGTCGGCGCCGGCCGGCGGGCCCGCGAGCTGGCCACCGAGGTGTGCTTCCAGTGGGACATGCCCCACCTGGTCGGGCCCGCCTGCACGGTGGCGACCGAGCTCGTCAACAACGTGGTCGCGCACGCGCACACGATGATGACGATCCGCATGGCGGTGCGCGACCGCTACCTGCACATCGCCGTCCGCGACGGCAGCGGCGCCGAGCCGGTGCTGCGTCGCGACGTCTCGCCCACCGCCCTCTCGGGGCGCGGGCTCGCCCTGATCGAAGCGGTCTCCCGCCACTGGGGCAGCCTCCCCACCCAGGGCGGCAAGGTCGTCTGGGCCGTCCTCGACGTAGCCCCGCAGCGGCTCTAGAACGCTCGCCGTCGCGGTCGGGGTTGGCGAGCCTGGCCACAACGCACGGCCAAATCCGAGACAGATTTTTCCCAGGTCCGCGTCAGCTGTAGACCGTGTGCGCGGGGTCCCCGGGGAAACGTGGAGCGCGGCGGAGCGTTTTCTTGGGGTGCTTTCCCGCGGGCACCGTTCCCGGCCGGCGGCTCGTAGACCGAGCCGAAACCCCCGGCCGCCCACTGCCGGGTCCGCGGGAGCAACGGTCCGGACCACGACGGACGTCGCGGTAGCTCAATATGTGAAATGGCCTCGAGACCGCGGAGGCCGGAAAGTCCGACCTCCGCGGTCCCGGCTGCGGGGAAAGCCCGTCAGGGGGTGGCCAGGGCCTCCGTGGGGGCTAGGCGGGCGGCGCGGATCGCGGGATAGAGGCCGGCGATCGCGCCGATCAGGAGGGTGGCGCCCACCCCGCCGGCCATGGCCCAGGCCGGCACCACGGATGGCCACGCGCGGGTGCTGGCGTACACCGTGGTGACGGCTGTGCCGAGCACGACCCCACCCGCGCCGCCGAGCGCCGACAGCAGCAGCGACTCGGCGAGGAACTGGACGCGGATCTGGCCTCGGGTGGCGCCGAGCGAGCGGCGTAGGCCGATCTCGGCGCGGCGTTCGAGTACCGAGATGACCATCGTGTTGGCCACGCCCACGCCGCCGACAAGCAAGGCCACCGCACCGAGGCCGAGCAGCAGGCCGGTGAACGCCCGGTCGGTCGCTCGCCTCGCCTCCAGCGCGTCGGACGGGCGGGAGACCTCGACCTCGTTCGGGGCCTCCGGGTTGGCGGTGGCGGCCAGCACGGCCCGCACGGCCTCGACGGCCGCGTCGTCCGAGCGGGTGTAGACGGTCGTCGGGTAGCCGTCGAAGTCCAGGTAGGTCTCCGCCGCCGCCCAGCCGACCAGCGTGGCCGAGTCGAGCTCGGGCGCGAGTGGCACCTCGTCGAGAATGCCGACGACCGTGAACCAGACGCCGCCCACGTACACCTGGATGTCCGCGCCCGCCGCACCGACGCCCAGCCGGCGGGCCGCCGCCGCGCCCAGCACCGCGGCCGGGTAGCGGGAGGTGGCCGCGTTGAGCCAGGTGCCGCCGGCGAGTGTGGCGCCGACCGTGCCGAGCAGGTCGAGGTGGGCCGCCTGCACGGTCATGCCGCCGGTCTCCGCCTCCGGTATCCGGTCGTTGCGGTAGACGTTGGTGTCCGGCACCTTGCCGGTCGCGGCCACCTCGTTGACCGGGCCGATCCGGGAGACCATCGCCACCGACTCGGTGGGCAGTTGCGCGTCCTCGCCGAAGATCGTCCGGCCGGGTCCGACGGTCAGCAGGTTGGTGCCGAGCGCGGCCAGCTCGCGGTCGAGCTCGGCCCGGCTGGAGGACGAGATGCCGACGACAGCGGTCATCGCCGCGATGCCGATCGCGATGCCGAGTGCCGACAGGAACGCCCGCAGCGGCCGGGTCCGCAGCCCGGCCCCACCGACCCGCAGCACGTCGCGGGGGCGGAGCCGGGCGGGGGAGAGCGCCGTCGCCATTCAGACCACCGCCCCGTCCAACATGGACACCTGGCGAGGCAGCCCGGCCGCGATGTCCCGGTCGTGGGTGATGACCAACACGGTGGTACCCGAGGCGTGCAGCTCGCGCAGCAGGGCCATCACACCGGATCCGGAGGCGGAGTCGAGGTTGCCGGTCGGCTCGTCGGCGAGCAGCAGTGCGGGCTCGCCGGCCACCGCTCGCGCGATCGCCACCCGCTGCCGCTCGCCACCGGAGAGCTCGTGCGGCATGTGGTCCAGGCGGTGCGCCAGCCCCACCCGGTCCAGTGCGGCCTCCGCGCGCCGCTTGCGCTCCTTCAGGGGTACGCCCGCGTAGAGCAGGCCGTCGGCGACGTTGTCCAATGCGGACTGTCCACCTGCGAGGTGGAATTGCTGGAAGACGAAGCCGATCCGGCGCGCCCGCAGCGCGGAGAGCTGGCGGTCGGAGAGCGCCGCCACGTCGTGCCCGTCGATCCGCACGGTGCCCGACGAGGGTCGGTCCAGCGTGCCGATCAGGTGCAGCATCGTCGACTTGCCCGAGCCGGAAGGGCCGACGATGGCGGCCACCTCGCCGTACCCGACCGCCAGCGACACGCCGCGGACCGCGACCACGCCGCCGGGGTACGCCTTCGTGACCGAGTCCAGCTCCACGAGAGCGCTCATGACGGCATCCCGACGGTCATGCCCTCGGCGAGGCCGTCGCCGGACACCTCCACCCGGCCGGTGGCGAACAGGCCCGTCTCCACCGCGACGATCCGGGTGGCGGCGCCGTCCACCACCTGAACGCCGTAGCCGCCCTCGGCGAGCGCGAGCAGCGCGGCCACCGGGACGGTGAGCACGTTCTCGCGTTGGGAGGCGGTGAAGCCGACGTCCACGGTCGCCGAGTCGAGGCCGGCCACCGCCTTCGCGTCGTCGACGGCGACCGTCACCTCCACCGCGGTCGAGGCGGGCTGCTGCTCCTCGGCCGGCTTGATCACCAGCTCGGTCTTCGTGATCTTGCCGCGGGCCGTCTTGCCGTCCGGCACCGTCACCGTGACGGCCGCGCCCTTGCGGGCCAGCCGCTGGTCGGAGACCTCCAGCTCGACGGTGACCACCCGGGCGGTACCCGTGTAGGAGAGGACGGCCGTGCCCGGCTGCACCGCCTCGCCCACGTCGGCCTCGTTGCCGTCGATCCGCACCGCGCCGGACGCGAAGACCACCCGGCCCAGCTCCACCGTCCCGGTCTCCGGCAGGCCCATGTCCTCCTGCCACTGCTCGACCGCCTCGGCCGTGGAGCTGGAGTACTCGTCGTCGACCGTGAAGCCGTCGTACCCCAGGGTCCGCAGGTTCTTCTCGAACTGGGTGACGTCCGCGCCCTCCGTGCCCACCGCGAGCGTCCGGTACGCCGGCAGCGCGCCGTACAGCAGCACGACCGGCGTGTTGTCCAGCCGGTAGAGGGCCTGCCCCCGTTTGACCGTCGACCCCGTCGCCGGCAGGCCCGTCACCGTCCCGCCCGAGCGCGCTGCCGCCGAGATCGCGGTGCCGTAGCCCAGTTCCCCGCTCTCGGTCTGCGTGTCCACGAGCGTCTCGCGGGTCACCTTGGTGGTGGCCGGCGGCAGGTCGCTGCTCGCCTCGCTCGGCGCCTCCCCGCCCGGCAGCCCCAGCCCGAACCCCGTCGCCGCCACCGCGCCGGTCACGACCACCACCGCGCCGGTCGCCAGCGCCATGCGGCCCTTACGCCGCCTGCGGCTTCTCATCCTTCTTTCCGATCCACGCTTCTCTTACCGCCACCAGGCGGCTCGGGCATGATCGAGCGGCACTTCTCCTCGGCCGCCTTGAACGTCGGGCTCTCCGGGTCGCCCACCTCGTTGCCGTCGATCTGGAGGCCACCGTCCTTCGGGTCCGGAAACTTGGGCACGCCGTTTTCGCGCATGCACTTCGCGTACTTGCGCAGCTGCTCCTGCCGCTCCGGGTCCGCCTTGGGTGGCTCGCCACCGTTGGGCAGGTGCTTCTTGCACACCTTCTGGGCCGCGTCGACCTTCGCCTTGTCGACGCCTTCCGGCAGCCCCATCCGGAACTCACCGTTGTCGCCGACCTCGGGATCGGGAAAATCGGGCAGTCCGTTCTCCCGCATGCACTTCGAGTAGGCGAAGATGGCGTCCCGGTCGTCCGGGCCACCCGGCGAGGCGCTGGCGCTGGCCTCCGGTGTCTTGCCGCCCGCGGTGGCCACCTTGTCGCCGCCGTCGCCTCCGCCGCCACAGCCGGCCGCGCTCAGGGCCAGCAGCAGCCCGAGTACGAGCGATGTCCTGATCCGCATCGTCCTTTTCTCCCTGGATGGATGGCGGCGGCCGGCTCATCCGACCGCCACGGCCGAGTAGAACGGGAGCGGGATCACGGGGGCGTTTCCGAAACCGATGACGCCGGGGTGACATCACCGTGGGTCACCATGGGGGGTATGCGCATCCTGGTGGTCGAGGACGAGCCGCTGCTGGCCGACGCGGTGGCCGAGTGGCTGCGCGGCGACGCCCACGCGGTCGACGTGGTGCACGACGGCGGCGCCGCGCTCGAGCGGATCGACGTCAACGAGTACGACGTGGTGGTGCTCGATCGCGACCTGCCGGTCGTGCACGGCGACGACGTGTGCCGGGCGGTGGTGGCCGGCGAGTCCCCGGTGCGGGTGCTGATGCTCACCGCCTCCGCCGAGATCGACGACCGGGTGGCCGGGCTGAGCCTCGGCGCCGACGACTACCTGCCCAAGCCGTTCGCCTTTCCGGAGCTCGCCGCCCGCGTCGTGGCGCTCGGCCGCCGCTCCCGGCCGGCCGCGCCGCCGGTGCTCCAGCGCGCCGGCATCCGCCTCGACCTGCACCGCCGCGAGGTGTACCGGAACGGGCGGTACGTGCCGCTGTCGCGGAAGGAGTTCGCGGTGCTGGCCGAGCTGCTGCGGGCCGAGGGTGCCGCGGTCTCCGCCGAGCAGCTGCTGGAGAAGGCGTGGGACGAGCACGCCGACCCGTTCACCCACGCGGTGCGGATGACGATCCTCAAGCTGCGCCGCAAGCTCGGCGACCCGCCGATCGTGTTCACCGACCCGGGAGTGGGGTACCGCGTCCCATGAAAAGGCTCAGCCCATGAAGCGCCCACGCTGGTCCCGGCTGACCATCCGGGCACGCCTCACGCTCGTCTACGGCGGGCTCTTCCTGGTCGCCGGCGTGCTGCTGCTCGGCGTCACCTACGCGCTCATCGCCCAGCGGATGCCCCGTGGTGAGCGGATCACCAACTTCCAGGGCTCGGCGGAGGCACCACCGCCCACGGCTCTCCCGCCCGGGCCCGGCGGGACGTTCGAAGCGAAGATCGTCGGGGACACCTGGGACGACGCGCTCAACGCCCTGCTCACCCAGGGCGGGATCGCCCTTCTCATGGCCGGTGTCGCGGCGACCGCGCTCGGCTGGCTCATCGCCGGCCGGCTGCTCCAGCCGCTGCACCGGATGACCGAGACGGCCGCCCGGATCGCCGACGCCCCCGCCGCCGGCAGCGGCCTGCACGAGCGGATCGCCCTGGACGGCCCGCACGACGAGGTGAAGAAGCTGGCGGACACGTTCGACGTGATGCTGGAACGGCTCGACCGGTCCTTCGACGGCCAGCGGCGGTTCGTCGCCAACGCCTCGCACGAGCTGCGTACCCCGCTCACGCTCAACCGGGCGCTGCTGGAGGTGGCCGTACACCGCCGGGCCGCCTCGCCGGAGCTGCGCCAGCTGGGCGAGACACTGCTGGAGATCAACGGCCGCCACGAGCGCCTGCTGGACGGGCTGCTCGTGCTGGCCCGCTCCGAGCGCGAGGTGACCGAGCGCTCCTATGTGGACCTGGCGGACGTCGTCGAGCACGTGGCCGAACAGGCGAAGCAGGGCCCGGTCACGATCCTCACCGAGCCCGGCTCGGCCCCCACAGCCGGCAACCCGGTGCTGCTGGAGCGCCTCGTGCAAAACCTCGTGGAGAACGGCCTCCGGTACAACGTGCCGGCGGACGGCTGGGTCGGCATCACCAGCGACACGCACCCGGACGGCTCAGTGGTGCTCGTCGTCAGCAACACCGGGCCGGTCGTGGCGTCGTACGAGGTGTCCCGCCTCTTCGAGCCGTTTCACCGCCTCGACGGCGACCGGATCGGGCCGACCGCGCCCGGCGCCGGGCTGGGCCTGTCGATCGTGCGGGCCGTTGCCCGGGCGCACGGCGGCGACGCCACCGCGCGGCCGCGCGAGGGCGGTGGCCTGGTGGTGACGGTCACCCTTCCCGGCGCGCCAGGGCCGGGCGAAACCTAGGAAGACGTCGCCTTCAGCGCCGCACGAGCGACCTGCGGGCGGAGCCAGGCCCAGGCGACCGCGATCACCAGCGCCAGGACGAGGAACGCGCCGGGCAGCTTGGTCAGTGCGGCCACCCCCAGCCCGTTCGGCAGCGTCAGGAACGTGAGCGCGCCGGTGGCGACCGCGAGCCAGCGACGCACCGGTGCCCGCGCCGCCGCGGCGAGTACGGCCAGCGCGGTGAGGGCGTACCAGGGATAGAAGATCGGCGACAGGAGCGCGAGCGCGGCGAGTGCGGCACCGCAGTGCAGCACGACGGCACGCGTGTCGGTGCGCCGCCGCCACGCGCCGACCACAAGTGCGGCGAGCGCCAGCGCCAGGAGCCCGAGGCCGGCCAGGCGCGCCGCGAGCACCGCGTCGTCCGCGCCCTCGCCGGCGCCGAACCCGCGCAGCAGGTACCCGACGCTCATCCCGACGCCGGTCGGCACGGATGTCCACTGTGTCTGGTCGGTGGCGCCGCCGAGGGCGCCGACCCAGCCGAGCCCGCCCAGCAGTGACGCGGCGGCGAAGGCCGCGGCGGCCACGCCGGCGACCAGCCACCGGCGTACCGGGCGGGCCAAGAGCAGCACCGCGAACGGCAGCGCCACCACCGCGGTCACCTTGACCGCGACCGCCAGTCCCAGCGCGAGGCCGGCGCTCGTGGGCTTTCCGGTCGCGGCGGCGGCCAAGCCCGCCACCACGAGGCCGGCGAGGAGGGCGTCGTAGTGTGCGCCGGCGATCGCGTGTACGGCCACCAGCGGTGTGCACACGCCGAGCCAGGCGGCGCGGACCGGCTCGACCCCGCAGGTGCGGGCGAGCCGCGGCAGGGCGACGGCGGCGAGCACCATCCCGCCGGCCGCGACGAGCCGCAGCGCGCCGACCGTCGCGAGCAGGCCGCCGCCGAGCCAGGCGGCGCCGGCCGCGAGGGCGATCGCGACCGGGCCGTACGGCGCTGTCTCGTCCCGCCACACCGGCGCCACGGCCGCCACCCAGGGGCACCCACCGCCGGCCGGGCTCAGCGTGTACGGGTCGGCGCCGCTCGCGTACAGCCAGCCCTGGCAGGCGTACGAGTAGACGTCGCGGCTGCCCAGCGGCGCGGCCACGAGCAGGGGCAGCGCCCACAGCGCGCCGGTGACCGCCAGCCCGCGGGCGCCCACCTCTCCGGCCCGTACCATCGCGCCGAGCCGCCACCAGGCCGCGACGAGCCCGACCATGCCCACCAGGCACGCGGCGAGCCCGATCTGGAACGGCACGGGGGTGGCGCCGAGGCCGAGCCGGCGCAGCTCCGGGCCGGGGTCGCCGCCGGGGAGCGCGCCCGCCGCGTACGAGCCGGCGGCGACGAGCACGGCGGCGGCGAGCCCGAGCCAGCGGGTCACGCCGCCCGCCATACCGCGAGCACCTCGTCCCGATGGTGGCCGGTCGGGCGGCTGTCCCGGATCTCGTGCCACCGCATGACGAGTCGCACCTCGACCACCGGAGGCGCGCCCGGGTGCCGCCGCGCGTACGCCTCGGCGATCTCCGCCAGCAGGGCCGGCTCGGCGACGTACCGATCCTGCTTGGCCTCCACCTCGGCGCGGCGGATCCCGGTCTCGATCTGCCCGAGCGGTGTCGCCGCACCGGTCGCGAGCGTGCCCTCGACGCGCGGGTCGGGCGCGTCGTCGTCCGGCGGGTTGACACCGGCGTACATGCGGAACGGCGCGAACGGGAAGCCGTCGTCGGAGCCCCAGAAGGTGCCGGCGAACAGCAGCGCCAGCCCGGCGACCGTGGCCAGGACACGCACCGAGACGCCGACCCTACCCACGGGGTCAGCCTTCCGCCCGCAGGTGACGGGAGGCTGAAGGCCGAACGACGTGAGGGACAATCAGCTCATGACCGACTCGACAATGGTGGTGGAGGACCGGCCGGCGAGCCGGTTCGAGGTGTTGCTGGACGGCCAGGCGGCGGGCTTCGTGGCGTACCGGCGAAACGGGTCCTCGATCTCCTTCACCCACACCGAGATCGACGAGCGGTTCGAGGGGCGCGGCCTCGGCTCGGTGCTCGTGCGCGGCGCGCTCGACGCGGCCCGGTCGGAAGGAGTGGCGGTGCTGCCGTTCTGTCCGTTTGTGCGGCGCTACATCTCCCGGCACCAGGAGTACCTGGATCTGGTGCCGGTCGATCAGCGGGCCCGCTTCGAGCTGCCCGCGCACAACGGGGAGGGCGAAAAGTGACGGTGTTGAGCGGGCTCGTGGAGGTCACCACCGACGAGGAACTCACCGAGCTCGTCGGCGGCGCACCGAAGGCGGCCGTGGTCGACAAGGTGCGGTCCGCGCTGGAGGACACGCACCGGCAGTGGCTGGCGGCGTCGCCCTTCTGCCTGATCGCCACCGCGGACGCGGAGGGTAACTGCGACGTCTCGCCCAAGGGCGACCCGCCCGGGTTCACGCTTGTGCTCGACGACACCACCATCGCGATCCCGGACCGGCCGGGCAACCGCCGTGCCGACGGCTTCCGCAACGTGCTGAGCAACCCGCACGTCGGGCTCGTCTTCCTGATCCCCGGACGCGGCGACACACTGCGCGTCAACGGGCGGGCCCGGCTGGTGCGGGACGCGCCGTTCTTCGACGAGATGGTGGTCAAGGGGCACCGGCCGCGGCTCGCGCTCGTGGTCGAGATCGAGCAGGTCTTCTTCCACTGCGCGAAGGCGTTCATGCGCTCGAAGCTGTGGCAGCCGGAGACGTGGGATCCGAACTCGTTGCCCTCTCGGGCACGGATCGTGCAGTGCGTCGAGCGCCCGAACGACTCGATCGAGGTGCTGGAAAAGCACTACGGCCCCGAGTACGCGAAGGGCCTTTACGAAGCGTGAGTGTCTAATTTGTACTGAGTAACATCACGAGAAGGTCACAACCGGCCTGGGGGCAGTGACACCCATTGTCAGGAAGCGAAGGATCTCGCCTGTCGCGCCCTGCACAACAGGGCTCCTGTCTCCGGAGGAACGGTACGTGAGAAAACTCCCCAAGTGGGGGCGGCGTAGCGCTGCCTTGCTGCTCGCGTCGGGCGTAGCGGTAGGTATGACGCTCGCGGGTCTTCCCTCGCCCGCCAGCGCCGACCCGACGGACCCATCCGAAAGCCTCAAGACCGCGCCAGCGGACACCCTTGACTCGCACGACGCCGACCTGCTCGCCCAGGCCAAGGCGAAGGGTGAGCAGCACGTCATGCTCATCGTCGCGACCGACAAGGGCGACGCCGAGGAGGTCGCGACCGAGCTCACCAAGCTGGGCGGCAACGTCGCCAAGCGGTACGACTCGATCGGCTACGTCCGCGCCCGCGTGCCCACCGGGCTGGTGGAGAAGGCCGCGAAGCTGCCCGGCGTCGCCGCCGTCGACCTCAACGAGTCGATCCCGCTGCCGGACCCGACCCTGGAGGACAAGACCGCCGCGAAGGGCGCCACGGCGCAGGCGGTCGCCGGCCCCGGCCCCGACACCCCGGCCGCGAACCCCTTCATGCCGACGCACGAGACCGGCGCCGTCAAGTTCAAGCAGCAGCACCCGACGTGGGACGGCCGCGGCGTGACGATCGGCGTCCTCGACTCCGGTGTCGACCTCGACAACCCCGCCCTCCAGACCACCAGCACGGGTGAGCGGAAGATCGTCGACTGGTTCACCGCGACCGACCCCATCTTCGACCCGGACGGCACCTGGCGGGCCATGCTCACCACGGTGACCGGGCCGTCCTTCACGTTCGCGGGCGCCACCTGGACCGCGCCGGAGGGCTCCTACAGGATCAACCGGTTCAACGAGCGGAGCACGATCGGTGGCGACCCCAACGGAGACGTGAACCGCGACGGTGACCAGGCCGACCTCTTCGGCGTGCTGTACGACCCGGTGAGCCACGACATCCGTGTGGACACCAACCAGAACCTGAACTTCACCGACGACGCCGTCATGCGGCCGTACAAGGAGAAGTTCGACGTCGGCCACTTCGGTACGGACAACCCGGCCACCGCGGTGCGCGAGCAGATGCCGTTCACGGTCGAGTTCCGCGAGGACGTCGACACCACCCCGGCTGGCCTGCCGGGCGTCGCCGACTTCGTCAACATCGGCCTGGTGGAGAGCTCGCACGGCTCGCACGTCGCCGGCATCACCGCGGCGAACGACATGCTCGGCAACGCGAACTTCGACGGCGCCGCACCCGGCGCGAAGATCGTTTCCGGCCGGGCCTGCAACTGGACCGGTGGCTGCACCGCCGCGGCGCTCGTCGACGGCATGGCCGACCTGGTCATCAACCGCGGCGTCGACGTGGTCAACATGTCGATCGGCGGCCTGCCGGCCTTCAACGACGGCGGCAACGCCCGCGCCCAGCTCTACAACCGCCTGATCAACGACTACGGCATCCAGCTGGTCATCTCGGCCGGCAACGACGGCCCGGGCGTCAACTCGGTCGGCGACCCCGGGGTGGCCTCCGACGTGATCGCCGTGGCGGCCAGCATCAGCAAGGAAACCTGGCTGGCCAACTACGGCGCGGTCGTGCGGAAGAAGAACGCGCTGTTCAACTTCTCCTCGCGCGGTCCCCGTGAGGACGGCGGGTACAAGCCGAACATCACCGCGCCGGGCGCGGCGATCTCGACCGGCCCCATGTGGCAGCCGGGCGGGCCGGTGGCCGAGGCGGGCTACCAGCTGCCGCCGGGCCTCCTGATGGCGAACGGCACCTCGATGTCCTCGCCGCAGACGGCGGGCGCGGTGGCGCTGCTGCTGTCCGCGGCCAAGGCCACCGACCGGGGCGTCACCCCGGCCGGCCTGCGTCGGGCGCTCTACAGCTCGGCGAAGTGGATCGACGGCGTGCCGGCGTACGGCCAGGGCACCGGCATGGTCAACGTGCCGGGCGCGTGGCAGCTGCTGCGCGGCCCAGTGGAGACCCGCACGTACACCTCGTCGGCGCCGGTCTGCACCGAGCTGTCCGGCTTCCTGACCCCGCCCGGCCAGGGCACCGGCATCTACAACCGGTGCGCCGCGGGTGACGGCGGGCAGAGGGCCGGCGTGAACAAGTCGTACACGGTCAAGCTGACCCGTACGAGCGGCCCGAACAGGAACATCCGGCACGAGCTGAGCTGGCTCGGCAACGACGGTACGTTCTCGGCACCGCGCAACGTCGTGCTGCCGCTGAACAAGACCGTCAGCATCACCGTCAACGCGAAGCCGTCGGTGGGCGCGCACGGCGCGATCCTGCGGGTCGACGACCCCGCGACGTCCGTCGTGGACTACGAGGTGCTCAACACGGTCGTCGTGTCCAACGAGGTGAAGAAGCCGAACTACTCGTTCAGCGCGGCGGGCGAGGTGGACCGGAACTCGTTCCAGACCTACTTCGTCACCGTGCCCGAGGGTGCGGACGCGCTCCAGGTCAACCTCTCCGGCATCGCGACCGGTTCGCAGACCCGCTTCATCACGTTCAACCCGCACGGCGTGCGGCAGGAGGACAACAGCAGCCCGTTCTGCTACACGAACTTCTCCGACGCGGCCGTCTGCAAGCCGCAGGAACGGTCGTACGAGAACCCGGTGCCGGGCGTGTGGGAGATCGAGGTCGAGTCGCGGCGTACGTCGCCGGCGCTCAACAACCCGTACCAGATCACCGCGCGGGTGCAGGGCGTCAAGGTGGAGCCGCCGGTCGTCGAGCTGCCGAGCGTGGCGGCTGGCCAGCCCAACCCGGTCAGCTGGAAGGTGACCAACGAGTTCGGCCCGATCAACGTGTCCGCGCAGGGCGGCCCGCTCGGCAGCCTCTCGGTGCAGCGTCCGACCATCGCCGACGGCGAGGTGCAGACGTTCGAGCTGGTGGTGCCGGTCGGCGCGACAAGGCTGGACGTGCGGATCGGCAACCCGAGCGACCCCGGTGCCGACCTCGACCTGTACGTGTTCCGTGACGGCACGCAGGTCGACTTCGACGCCGACGGCGACTCCGAGGAGTCGGTGTCGATCCCGAACCCGCAGGCTGGCACGTACACGATCGAGATCGACGGGTTCGCCGTGCCGGCGGGCACGACGGCCTACGACTACCGCGACACATTCTTCGCGGCGTCGCTGGGCAACATCTCGGTGCCGGCGACGGTCGTGCCGCTGGCCAACGGCGCGTCGACGACGATCAACGGCACGGTCACCGTCAACTCGGTGC
Organism: Phytohabitans sp. LJ34; assembly: GCF_052068095.1. Lineage (NCBI taxonomy): Bacteria > Bacillati > Actinomycetota > Actinomycetes > Micromonosporales > Micromonosporaceae > Phytohabitans > Phytohabitans sp. LJ34. Next base: position 521,981 of record NZ_JBQHDG010000001.1, read on the forward strand.
CGGCCGGTGGTCGCACGCTCCTCGGCGAGGCCCTCATCGTGACCGACGAGGGCGCCGTGGTCGGCCGCGCAGGCGTGTCGATCGGCTCGGTCAGCTAGCTCGACCGCTGTACCCGACTCGGGGCGTCCTCGTCATGAGGGCGCCCCGAGTTGCCTTGACGGGGGACCATGGTCCTATGTCGTTTTTGACTCGATGGTGGGCGCGCGCGACGGCCGTGCTCATCGGCATGATGGCGGCGGTGCTCGTGCCGGCCGCGGCGTGGGCCGCCGACAACGAGGTCGTCCTGGAGGCGGCCCGGCGCCGGCCGCGCTTGGGCGGCTTCGGCCTCTTCGCCGGCCTCTGCTGCCTGGTCGTGGTGGCGATCCTGGTGCTCGGCCTGCTGGCCCTGACCCGAGGCCGCCGCAACAAGGGCCACTGACCCAGCCCAACCCGACCCGAACCGACCCGACCCGGGCTCAACCCGACCCGAACCGGGCTCAACCCGGCCCGAGCCCGGCCCAACCCGACCCGAACCCGGGCCCGAGCCCGGCCCGAACCCGGGCCCCAGCCCGGCCCGAACCCGGGCCCCAGCCCGGCCCGGCCCCGAACCCGGCCCCAAGAGGGCAGCCCTCTTGGGGATGAATTCTGAGCAGGGCTCCCGTATACCCGTCCAGACGGTGACAGGGTTGCCCTCTTGGGGAGGACCGGCGGGGCTTGTCTCGCGGACCCGGCAGCGGAGGTCGGGGATTTCGGCGAGCGTCAGCTCCCCGCCGACCTCCGCGGTCTCCGGCGGGAGCGGCGGTCTACAGCTGCCGCGGACCCGGGCAAATCAGCGTTGGATCTTGTCCTACTCGCCCTTGGCGCGGTGCTTCCAGCGGAGGCGAAACGGCATGACGGCGCTTTCGACCTTCGTGCGGGTGGTCATCTTGGAGGCGCCGCTGGTGCGCTCCTCGAACCGGATCGGCACCTCGATGATCGTGTGTCCGAGCTGGGTGGCCAGGTAGTGCATCTCCACCTGGAAGCTGTAGCCGTTTGACTGGACGCGGTCGAGGCCGATGTCGCGCAGCACGTCGGCCCGCCACACCTTGAAGCCCGCGGTGAGGTCGCGGATCCGCACGTTGAGCAGGGTGTGCACGTAGAAGTTGGCCCAGCCGCTGAGCGCGCGGCGGTAGAAGGGCCAGTTTTCGTCGAGCTGCCCACCCGGCACGTAGCGGGAGCCGATCACCACGCCGGCCCGGGTGGCCATGAGCGTGCCGAGCAGGCCGGGGACCGCCTCCGGGGGGTGCGACAGGTCGGCGTCCATCTGCGCCACGTACTCCGCGCCGGCGTCGAGCGCCCGGCCTATGCCGTCGACGTACGCCCGGCCGAGACCCTCCTTGCCCGCCCGGTGCACCACGGTCACCCGCCCGGGGTTTTCCGCCGCGAGCTTGTCGGCGACCTCGCCGGTGCCGTCGGGGGAGTTGTCGTCGGCGATCAGCACGTGCAGCCCGGGGAGGGGCAGCGCGAGGAGCCGCTCGGCAAGTCGGGGCAGGTTGTCCACCTCGTTGTACGTGGGAACGACGACCGTCAATTTCGCGTCGCGCCACGGGGCGGGCAACTCGACAGCATTTGTCACCGCGTTAGGGTAGCGCTCTACCGAGGGGCGGATCGAGGAGCACCAAGTGGAGCTGCTGCACTCCGGCAAGGTCCGGGACGTTTACGCGGACGGTGACGACCTGATCCTGGTCGCTTCCGACCGCGTGTCCGTCTACGACGTCGTGCTGCCGACCCCGATTCCGGACAAGGGCGCGGTGCTCACGCGGCTCTCGTTGTGGTGGTTCGAGCAGTTCGCCGACATCGTGCCGCATCACGTGATTTCGGCTACCGACGTGCCGCCGGAGTTCGCCGGGCGGGCGATCCGGTGCCGCCGGCTGCGGATGGTGCCGGTCGAGTGCATCGCGCGGGGCTACCTCACCGGCCTGGGGCTCAAGGAGTACGAGAAGTCGGGCTCGGTCTCCGGGGTGCCGCTGCCGGCCGGGCTCGTCGAGGCCGACCGCCTGCCGGAGCCGATCTTCACGCCGACCACGAAGGCGCCGGTCGGGGAGCACGACGAGTTCATCACGTACGACGACGTGGCGGCCGAGGTGGGTGCGGAGACCGCCGAAGAGCTGCGGCGGATCACGCTCGCGGTGTACCGGCGCGGAGCCGAGATCGCCGCCGACCGCGGGATCGTGATCGCCGACACCAAGCTGGAGCTGGGCTGGGCGCCTGACGGTTCGCTCGTGCTCGGCGACGAGGTGCTGACGCCGGATTCGTCCCGGTTCTGGGCGGCCGACTCGTGGCAGCCTGGCAGGGCACAGTTCTCGTTCGACAAGCAGTTCGTGCGCGACTGGGCCACGGGCACCGGGTGGGACAAGCGGTCGCCCGCCCCCGAGGTGCCAGCCGACGTGGTGGCGGCCACCCGGGCGCGATACATCGACGTCTACGAGCGGCTGACCGGGCTCGCCTGGTAGCGACGCGGGCGCCCCGCCCGCGTCGTCCCCCGCGCGCTCCGGCCCCCGCCGGGGCGAGGGCCGGAGTCCTGAGAGCGATCTCTCAGGGGCGGCGCCACTTCTGGTTGGCGCCGCCGGTGCAGGTCCAGATGTGTAGCCGGGTGCCGTCGGCCGAACTGACCCCGCTCGCGTCGAGGCACTTGTTGGAGCTGACGTTGACGATGTCGCCGTCCGCCTCGACCCGCCACTGCTGGGCGCCCGTGCCGTTGCAGTCGTACAACTGCACCGGCGTGCCGTCCGCGGTGCCGGCGGCGGTCACGTCCATGCACTTGCCCAGCGCGCGGAGCGAGGAGTTGGCGCCGTTGGTCCAGCTCTGCGCGGCGGTGCCGTTGCAGGTCCAGAGCTGCACCGCGGTGCCGTTGGCGGAGTTCGCGCCGGCCACGTCGACGCACTTGTCGCCGTAGCCGACGATCGTGCCGCCGCCACCCCCGCCGCCGGTGTCCCACGCGTAGGCCCGTACGTAGTCGACCGTCAGCGTCTGCGGGAAGGTCGTGCTGCCGTCCGGGTAGCCGGGCCAGTGCCCGCCGACCGCGAGGTTGAGGATCAGGAAGAACGGGTGGTTGAAGACCCACTGGTTGCCGTTGAGCGAGGCCGGCGTGATGCGGAAGAACTGGTTTCCGTCCACGTACCAGGTGATCGAGTCGGGCGCCCAGTCGACGGTGAACGTGTGGAACGCGTCCGCGAAACGACCGTTGTTGTAGCCGGCGCCGATGCCGCCGGCGCCCGAGTAGCCCGGCCCGTGCACGGTGCCGTGCGTGGTGTTGGGCTCGCGGCCGATGTTTTCCATGATGTCGATCTCGCCGCTGGCGGGCCAGTTGACCGGCGTGCCGAGCATCCAGAACGCGGGCCAGATGCCCTGCCCGAACGGGAGCTTCATGCGTGCCTCGAAGCGGCCGTACGTCTGCTGGAACGTGCCGGAGGTGAGCAGCCGCGCGGACGTGTACTGGCAGGTGCCGTAGTGGCACTGGAAGTTGGACGGGTTTTCCCGGCGGGCGGTGATGACGAGGTTGCCGGCGCCGTCCAGCGCCGCGTTGCGGGTGCTGTTCGTGTAGTACTGCTGCTCGTTGTTGCCCCAGCCGCTGCCGCCGATGTCGTAGCGCCACTTGCTGCCGTCCGGCGCGCTGCCGGCCGCGCCGTTGAACTCGTCGGACCAGGTCAGGGCCCCGGGCGCGGCGATCGCCGGGCTGCTCGTCGCCGGCACGACGAGGCCGGCCGCCACGAGCGCCAGGACCAACAGGGCTCTCCGCATAGCATCACGCTCCTCGATGTAGTTAACAAACCTTGCAGATCGATGAACACGCTGTCAAGAGAGCGTTTTCTCGGAGCACGTTAGAGGCGATACCGGGCGCTACCGGGCTACCACTTAGGATCCGGGGCGTGCGTGACATCGCGGTGTTCAGCGGAAGTGCCCACCCCGAGTTGGCCGAGGAGATCTGCGCCCATCTGGACGTGCCACTACACCCCGTGCGGGTGTCCCGCTTCGCCAACGACTGCCTCGAGGTACAGCTCGACGCCAACTGCCGGGAACGCGACGTGTTCCTGATCCAGCCGCTCGTGCCGCCCGTACAGGAGCACCTGGTCGAGCTGCTGCTGATGCTCGACGCCGCGCGCGGCGCGTCGGCCGGGCGGATCACCGTGGTGATGCCGCACTACGCGTACGCCCGCTCGGACAAGAAGGACGCGCCGCGCATCTCGATCGGCGCCCGCCTCGTCGCCGACCTGCTGAAGACCGCCGGCGCCGACCGGGTCCTGGCCTTGACGCTCCACTCGCCGCAGGTGCACGGCTTCTTCGGCATGCCGGTCGACCACCTGCACGCGCTGCGCGAGCTCGCCGCCCACTTCCGGCAGTACGACCTGGCCGACGCCGTGGTGGTCTCGCCCGACCTGGGCAACGCCAAGGAGGCCTCGCACTTCGCCCGCATGATCGGCACGCCGGTGGCGGCCGGCGCCAAGCAGCGCTACCCCGACGACCGCGTGCAGATCAGCGCGGTCATCGGCGACGTGGTCGACCGCGACGTGATCGTCCTCGACGACGAGATCGCCAAGGGCAGCACGATGATCGAGCTGATCGACCACCTGCGCGACCTCAAGGTCCGCTCGATCCGCCTCGCCTGCACCCACGGCCTCTTCTCCAGCGGCGCGCTGAACCGGCTCAGCGAGCAGGAGAGCGTGCTGGAGATCGTCTGCACCAACACCGTGCCCATCCCCGCCGACAAGCGCGTGCCGAAGCTGCGCGTGCTCTCCGTGGCGCCGGCGCTGGCCGAGGCGATGCGCCGGATCCACAATGGAGAATCGGTGAGCGCCCTGTTCGGCTAGACGCTTCAAAAATGGATTTGGGCTACCGCGATGTCCGCCGTGGTCCAGACCGTTGCTCCCGCGGCCTCGCCCGTCCGCCGTTGGTCGCGCACACCCTTTTGCTGTCGCGCTGTGCATCCAGGTCGACGGCCGTCTCCGCCCCGGTGGCCCGGGGGGTAGGTGAGGTGTTCGTGGAGTCCTTTGCTCTGCTCCCTTATAGGAGGCGGTGGGCGGGTCAATGGGCCCTTGGGTGTGGGTGCCCCCTATGGGGGAGCAGAGCAAAGGGGATCCGCGCGCAGCCCCGTCCTGGCCGGGCCCGCACGGCCGGGGTGAGCGTGCGGGCGCGGGCGTGCCGGCCCGGGGTGCGGCGCGGGCGTGGGGACGCGTGCGGGAGTGGGCGTGCGGGAGCGGGAGCGGGAGCGGGCGTGCGGCGCGGGCGTGCGGGCCCGGGGGCGGCGCGTTCGGGCGGGCGGGCGCGGGCGGGGTGAGTGTGACCAGCGGCGGACGGGTGAGGCTGCGGGAGCAGCGGTCTGGACCCGATGCCACTCACCGTAAGTTGACCATGGTCTGGTCCGCTGCTGCCGCGGCTTACCCCCTCGCGTTTGGTCGCGGCCTCCGGGAAGAGCCATGATCGTTAGCCCGAAAACCACACGACACGCCGGGACGAGCGCGGGTTTTGGGCTAACGATCATCGAAGCGGTGGTCCGGAGGCTTGAAAGGGGTCACCGCAACCGACAGCGAACGGGTGAGGCCGCGGGAGCAACGGCCTGGACCACGGCGGACATCGCGGTAGCTCAAATCTTCGGAACTGGGCTTCGAGGGTCACGGAGGCGGACCTCAGGCGGCGGGTCACGGAGGCGGGCCTCAGGCGGCGGACCTCACGCGGCGGGCAGCGCGGCGCTGATCCGCACCGTGGTGCCGCTGGGGCCGGTGTCGACCTCCATGCGGTCGCTGAGCTTGCCGGCGAGCCACAGGCCCCAGCCGCCCGGCGTGTCGGCCGCCGGCTTGGCGTCGCCGGACAGCCGGGTCTCGTCGAAGCCCTCGCCGTGATCCGAGACCTCGCAGACCACCTCGTCGCCGCGGCGCCAGAGCCGCAGCCGGCCCTTGCCGCCGCCGTGGCGCACCGCGTTGGTGAGCAGCTCGTTGACCGCGAGCACGAAGTCGTCCAGCCGCTGGCCGACCATGCCCGCCCTGCCCACGCACGACGCGACGGCATGACGCAGCCGGGTGACCTGGCTGCGCTCGAACGTCTCGGTGAGGAGCGGGACCGTGTCGATGGGCCAACCGTACCGAAGGGGCGACACTGTCGCCGGTCGCGAATGGGGTATGGGATGGTCAAGGGGTGCCAAAAAGCACCGCGAAGAGTACGGCCGAGGTCCTCGACCGCCTCGCGCGCACCGAGAGGCTGGCCAACCTCGGCTGGGCGGAGTGGGATCTGACCACCGATACGGTCCATTGGTCCGACCACCTCTTCGAGATCTACGAGCGGGATCGGGCGGCCGGCCCCGCCACCCTCGCGCAGGCCCGGGAGTACGTGGTTCCCGAGGACCTCGGGCGGGTCGACAAGGCGGCGCAGGCCCTGATCGACGACGCGCGGCCGATCGACGTCACGTTTCGGATCACCGTGCCGAGTGGGGTGCGCCACATTCGGGCGATCTTCGAGGCCGAGCGCGGCCGGGACGGGCGGGCCCGCCTGGTCTACGGCATCATCCAGGACGTCAGCGTCTTCGAGGCGGCCGAGCGCGACCGGGCCCGCCTCGCCGACATCGAGGCCGAGTCGGCCGAGCTCCAGGCCAGCCTCCAGACCGAGCACCGGGTCGTGGCCGCGCTCCAGCAGGTGATCCTGCCCGTGCCGGCGGGCGTGGTGCGCCGCCCGGGGCTGCGGGCGGCCGTGCGCTACCAGCCGGCCGAAGAGGTGGCCCGGGTAGGTGGCGACTGGTTCGACCTCGTGCACCTGGCCGGCGACCGCACCCTGCTCGCGGTCGGCGACGTCGCCGGGCACGGCATGCCGGCGGCCGCCACGATGGCCCGGTTGCGGCACGCGCTTCCCGCGCTCGCGGTCACCACCGACGACCCCGCCCAGCTCCTCGGGCACCTCAACCAGATGGTCTGCGACGACCCGTCCGGCCCGACCGCGACGGTCGCGGTGGCCCGCTTCGAGCCGGAGACCTCCTCCGTGACCTGGGCGCAGGCCGGCCACCCGCCGCCGGTGCTGCTCACCTCCGCCGGCGCCGCACCGCTCGACCGGCCGGAGGGCATGCTCCTCGGCGGCCAGCGCGGCTCGGCGTACGAGACGGCGGAAACCCGGCTCGCGCCCGGCGACACCATGCTGATCTACACGGACGGGCTGATCGAGCGGCGCACGTTCGACAGCGACTGGCTCGGCCCGGTGCTGCGGGCGGTCGACGGCGCGGCCGGGCTCCCGCTGCACGCGTTGCTGGCCCGACTCCAGCCGGCCAGCCCGGACGACGACACGTGCGTACTCGCCTTGCGCGCGGTCGTCGATGGCTGAGGAGCCCGCCGGTACGTTCCAGGTGCCGCTGTGGCGGGCCATCGCGGTGTTCCGGTTCGCCTCGATGGCGTACGTGGTGGCGATGGCCGTGTTCAACGTCACCGACTACGCCCACCCGCTCGGCGTGATCCCGGCGCTGGCCGTGCTCGCCGGCTGGTCGGTGGCCGCCACCTACCTGTACGCCCGGCCGGCGTGGCAGGGCTGGCCGCTGCTCGGCACCGACCTGGCGATCACGCTCGTGCTGCTGCTCGCCTCGCCGTGGGTGGTCGGCCGCACCGCGATCGACAACGGCGTACCGTCGCTCGCCGTCGCCTGGCAGGCCTGCCCGGTGCTGGCGTGGGCGGTCTCCGGTGGCCGGCGCCGGGGCGCGATCGCGGCCCTGGTCGTCGGCGCGGCCGACGTCACGGTACGGGCGAAGCTGACCTCCGCCTCGGCCACCGGGCTGATGCTCATGCTGCTCGCCGGCGTGGCCGTGGGGCACGTCGCGCGCCTCGCCGTCGAGTCCGAGCAGCGGCTCCAGCGGGCGGTCGAGCTGGAGGCCGCCACGCGCGAGCGGGAGCGGCTGGCCCGCGGCATCCACGACTCCGTGCTCCAGGTGCTCGCGCTGGTCCAGCGGCGCGGCGCGCACCTGGACGGCGAGGCGGCCGAGCTGGCCCGGCTCGCCGGCGAGCAGGAGGCGGCGCTGCGGGCGCTGGTGAGCGGCCGCACCCCGCGGCAGCGCCTCGGGCCGGAGGTCGACCTCCGCACGGTCCTCGACGGTTTCGCCTCGCCGGCCGTTTCGATCGCCGCGCCCGCCACGCCGGTGCGGCTGCCGGCGTCCGTCGCGCACGAGGTCGGTGCGGCGGTCGGCGCGGCCCTCGACAACGTGGCGCGGCACGGCGGCGGCGCCCGCGCGTGGGTGCTGCTGGAGGAGGAGGCCGGCACGGTCACCGTGTCGGTACGCGACGACGGGCCCGGCATCCCGGCCGGCCGGCTCGCCGAAGCGGCCCGGCAGGGGCGGCTCGGCGTGGCGCAGTCGATCCAGGGCCGGATCGCCGAGCTGGGCGGCAGTGTGGAGATCATCTCGGCGCCTGGGGAGGGCACCGAGGTGGAGCTTCGCCTTAGGGTGGCTCCGTGAGCACTCGGGTCATGGTGGTCGACGACCATCCGATGTGGAGGCAGGGCGTGGCCCGTGACCTGGCCGAGGCCGGATACGACGTGGTGGCGACGACCGGCGAAGGCGGCCAGGCCGTGCGGATCGCGCCCGCGGCCCGGCCCGACGTTGTCGTGCTCGACCTCCAGCTGCCCGACATCTCCGGCGTCGAGGTGATCCGCGGGCTGCTCGCCGCGCTCCCCGGCGTGCGCGTCCTCATGCTCTCGGCCAGCGGCGAGGAGCAGAGCGTGCTCGACGCGGTGAAGGCGGGCGCGACCGGCTACCTGGTCAAGTCGGCGAGCCCCGAGGAGTTTCTCGAGGCGGTGCGCCGCACGGCCGCCGGTGACACGGTCTTCACACCCGGGCTGGCCGGGCTGGTGCTGGGCGAGTACCGCCGGCTGGCCAAGGGCGGTGGGCCGGCCGAAGACGACACCGCCCCGCGGCTCACCGACCGGGAGACCGAGGTGCTGCGCCTGGTGGCGAAGGGCCTGTCGTACAAGCAGATCGCGGCCCGGCTCACCCTCTCCCACCGCACGGTGCAAAACCACGTGCAGAACACGCTCGGCAAGCTCCAGCTGCACAACAGGGTGGAGCTGACCCGGTACGCCATCGAGCGGGGCCTCGACTCGCCCGACTGAGCTATTTCCGCGGGCGCGCAACCGCACGGCCACGGCGCTGGTCCTCCTGGTAGCCGTGAAGGGAGCGTGGATGGACGCGGACGATGCGGTACGCGCGGTTTACGAGGCGTCGTACCGCCGGCTCGTCGGGCAGCTCTACGGGGTGACCGGAGACCTGGCCGAGGCGGAAGACGTGGTGCAGGAGGCTTTCGCCCGCGCGGTCGCCCGGCCGCGGGCCTTCCGGGAGGTCACCGACCAGGAGGCCTGGCTGCGGACCGTCGCGATCAATGTGGCGCGCAACCGGTACCGGCGGCGGTGGGTCTTCGACCGCCTCTTCCGGGCCGGCCGGGTCTGGACCCCGCCGGAGACGGTGCCCGAGCACGTCCCGGACGGGCTCGACCTGCTCGCCGCCCTTCGCACGCTGCCGCACCGCGTGCGGGCCGCGCTCGTCCTGTACCACCTGGTGGACCTGCCGGTCGACGAGGTGGCGGCGACCCTCGGCGCGTCGCCCAACACGGTCAAGTCCTGGCTGGCCCGGGGACGGGCCGCGCTGGCGCGCGAGCTCGGCGACGAGCCGCGCGCCCAACCCGCGAAGGAGTCGGCACGTGATTGACCAGAGGTATCGCACTCTCGCCGGGGCGGCCGAAGAGGCGGCCCACCCGCCGGAGTTCGCGTCGGTACGCCGCCGCGCCGGACGGCTCCGGGCCCGGCGGCGGGCTGGCGGCGTGCTCGCCGCGGTGGTCCTGGTGGCCGCCGGCGTCGCCGGAGCGGCGGTGCTCCGCCCGGCGGACCAGACGTGGGAGCCGGCGGGCTCGGGCGGCCGGATCCTGGCGGCCGACGCCGCCGACGCGAACCACCTGTACGCGATCCGCAGGGAGTGCGACAGCTGCCCGCCGGAGCTGATCGGGTCGACCGACGGCGGGCAGAGCTGGACGGAGCGTTCGCGGCTCGAAAACACCGACGACTCGCCGCTCCTGCGGGTGCTCAGCCCGAAGGTGGCGCTGTTGAGCTGGACGAGCTCGACCAACTCGTCCGGCGCCCCGGTCGGCGGCGAGCCAGGGGCCGGTGACCCGGCCGCCGGTGCGCGAACCTACGAGACCAGGATCACCGTGGACGGCGGCCGGACCTGGCGGGTCCCGCGGACCTCCGCGAAGCCGGTTTCGGCCGCGGCCAAGAACATGCGGGTGCTCGACAGCATGAACCCCGGCGTCGGCCCGTTCACGAGCGAAGCCAGCCAGCTTCCGGTGTTCGCCGTGGATCCCGCGTCCGGGCAGATCGCGCCACTCGCCAACCAGCCGCCTTTGCGCTACCGGGATGTGGTCGACGTGCCGCGGGAGGCGGGCCTGTGGGTGACCGGCGCCGATCCGGCGACCGACAAGCCGGCGATCTCGGTCAGCCGGGATGGCGGGCGTACCTGGAAGACGACCGTGTTCAGCGCGGAGAACCCGGCGGTACAGCGCCATGGGGGTGAGAGCGCGATGGTCGGAATCAGCCCGCCACAGATGGCGACCTCCGACGGGCAACTCGCGTACGCGACGATGCCGACCAACGGGGCCGTGGCACCGGACGGCGGCCCGGGCAGGTGGGTCAGGCCGGGGATCTACCGCACCACCGACGGCGGGGCGCACTGGAACCGTGCCGGCGACCTGTCGATGCCCGCACCCCTGCTGGGAGCGCATTCGGTGGTCATCGCCGACGGCACGCACGTGCTGGCGGCGACCGACGGCAAGGGCTACCAGTTCCTCGGCAGCCCGGACGGCCGGAAATACACCCGGATCGACCTCGGCCTCCGGCCCGCGCCGGGCGAGGAGCCACGGGCGGTCGCGGCCCGGCTGTTCCTCTTCCGGAGCGCGGGCGTGCTCTACACCTCAGCCGACGGCCGGAGCTGGCGGGCCGTGGCTGGAGACTGATCCTCAGCTCAGGACCGCCCAGACGACCTTGCCGTCCTGCTTCGGCCGCCAGCCCCACCGGGCCGACAGCGAGTCCAGCAACGCCAGGCCGCGCCCACCGTAGGAGGTGGGCGCGGCCACCCGTGGTTGCGGTGGCTGGGTCGAACGGTCGTGCACCGCGATGTGCAGCTCGTCCCCGTGCAGGGTCACCTCGACGGTGATCGGCGTGCCGGCGTGGACCACCGCGTTGTTGACCAGTTCGGTCACCGCGATGTGCGCCGACTCGGTGAGTTCGTCCCGGCGCCACCGGGCGCAGGCGGTGGCGACAAGCTGACGAGCCAGCCGGGCCGCCTCGACCCGCGGCTCGAGCTCGAGGCTCAGCCAGCGGTCGGGGGTCTGTCCAGTCGCGTTCTTCATGAGGGATTACCTGCTCCTCAGCTACCCCGGATCGGGGGAAGCCATGCGACTTCGTCACTGCCGATCGGCGAGCGGCGGGCACCCTGGCGACGGGCGGACCCGAGCGGCGAGCGGCGGGCACCCTGGCGGCGGGCCCACGCTAGCGGCGAGCGGCGGGCACCGGGTGGTGGAGGCGGACCGGGCGGCGGCGCGGGGCGGCGGCGACCTGGTGGTGGTGCTGTGGCTCGGCGTAGCGGGTCAGGCCGATCACCGCGGCCAGCGTGACCAGGAAGCCGATCATCGCGAGCCACTCGCGGCCGGGCCAGATGCGGTCGCCGAGGAAGAGCAGGCCGATGATCGCGGCCGGCACCGCGCCGGCGGCGTCCATGGCGGCGACGGCGGCCGTGGTGGAGCCGCGCTGCATCGCCAGGCCGAGCAGGAGCTGGCCGACGACCGAGTGGGCGAGCAGCAGGTACAGCAGGGGGTGGATCAGCAGCGCCTCGAACGAGTGCACCGCCGCGAGCGGCCGGGCGGCCACCGCCGCGCCCGAGAAGGCGAGGCCGGCCAGCGACCCGAGCGCGACGGACCCGGGCGCACCGTGCAGGCGCACCGCGAAGAAGCCCAGCGCGCCGATCACCACGAGCGCGATCACCAGCGCGCCCAGGCCGAGCGGCCCGATCTGCCGGGAGGGGGCGGGCTGGGCGGCCAGCACCAGCGCGCCGATGCCGGCGAAGAGGAGCACCAGCAGCGCCACCTCGGCGCCGGGGAGCCGCCACTTGAGGATCAGCACGCCCAGCACGGCGGTCACGCCGAGGCCGGCCGCCACGCTCGCCTGCACCAGGAAGAGCGGCAGGTCGCGGCGGGCCAGGAAGGCGAGCAGGAAGCCGAGGGCCTGGCAGGACAGGCCGATGAGGTAGGTCCGGTGGCTGGCCAGGCGGAGCAGCAGGCCCGGGTCGAACGTGTGGTGGACCGTGGTGCGGGTGGCGGCCATCGACTGGAGCATGTTGGCGACGCCGTACGCCAAGATCATCGCTGCCAGGAAACACCAGCCGCCAGTGGATGCCACCCGGCGACTCTAGCGGGATTGTCCAGCCCCCGCCTGTGCGGCTCGCGCCGACCACTCGTCAGAGCATCTCGATGCCCGAGGCGGAGAGTCGTTCGAGCAGGTCGCTGTGTAGCTTGCCGTTGGTGGCCACCGCGCTGCCGCCCCCCGGGCCGGACCGCCCGTCGAGGTCGGTGAACGTGCCGCCGGCCTCGGTCACGATCGGCACCAGGGCGGCCACGTCCCACAGCGAGAGCTCCGGCTCGACCATCGCGTCGAGGGCGCCCTCGGCAAGCAGCATGTATCCGTAAAAGTCGCCGTATGCCCTGTTACGCCATGTTTGGCGCATAATGCCGAGCATCGCGCCGAGACGGCCGTTCTCCTCCCACCCCATCAGGTCGGAGTAGCAGAAGCTGGCGTCGGTGAGCCGGCTCACCCCCGACACCTTGATCGGCGTGGCGGCGGCGGTGTGCCGCCCCGCGTACGCCCCGTGCCCCACCGCCGCCCACCACCGGCGCCCCAACGCCGGCGCGGAGACAAGACCAACCACCGGCTGGTCGCCCTCCATGAGCGCGATGAGCGTCGCCCACACGGGCACGCCCCGGATGAAGTTCTTCGTGCCGTCGATCGGGTCGATCACCCACTGCCGGGTGCCCGGACCCGCCGCCGCCTCGGTCGCGCCGAACTCCTCGCCGAGCACCGCGTCCCGCGGCCGGGTGCGTGCGAGCGTGGCGCGCAGGGCACGCTCCACCGCCGTGTCGGCGTCGGAGACCGGCGTCAGATCCGGCTTTGACTCCACGTGCAGGTCGAGCGCCCGAAACCGGGCGGACGAGATGGAGTCCGCCGTATCCGCGAGCACGTGGGCGAGGGAGAGGTCGTCGGCGTACCGGGCCATGGCGGGAAAGGTAGCTGATCCGGACGCTCCGCACGCGATAGCGTCCCCGTTATGAGACCGGATGCGGTGTGCGGACTGCTCGCCGAGCCCGACCGGCTGGCCGCCTTCGCCGCCGTGGTGCTGGGCGCGGCCACCCCCTCCGAGGTGGCGGCGAGCACCGGCCTGCCCGCCCGCCAGGTGGTTGTCGCGCTCCGCCGGCTGGAGTCGGGCGGCCTGGTTGCCAGCGTCGACGGGCGCATCGTGGCCGAGGCCGACGCGTTCAAGGAGGCGGTGCGGGAGCACGCGCCGCCGCCCGCCGCCGAGCAGGACCTCGACCCCGACCGCGCCAAGGCGGCGGTGCTGCGAGTCTTCGTGCGCGACGGCCGGATCGCACGCATGCCGGCCGCGCGGGGCAAGCGGCGGATCATCCTGGAGCACGTCGCCGCCTCGTTCGAGCCGGGCGTCCGCTATCCCGAGCGCGAGGTCGACGCCATCCTGCGCGCCTGGCACGACGACCACGCCTCGCTGCGCCGCTACCTCATCGACGAGGGGCTGATGTCGCGAGAGGACGGCATCTACTGGCGCAGCGGCGGCTACGTCGAGGTCTAAATCAAGATCAAACCCAAGCTTCGAGCTACCGCGATGTCCGCGGTGGTCCAGACCGCTGCTCCCGCGGCCTCACCCGTCCGCTGTTGGTCCCCCGGCCCGCACCCAAGAGGCCAGCCCTCTTGGGGATGAATTCTGAGGAGGCTCCCGTATACCCGTCCAGGCGGTGACAGGGCTGCCCTCTTGGGGGCAACGGGCAGCGGGCAGTGGGGCGGTTGGGCTTGTGACGGGGAGGTGGCAGCGGAGGCCGGGGATCTCGGCGAGCGCTGCGAGCCGCCGGCCGCAGCGGTCTCCGGCGGGAGCAACGGTCCGCAACTGACGCGGACCCGGGCAAATCTGCCTTTGCCCTACTTCCTAGAGCGGTTCGGTGGCCGAGGCTTCGGGGTCGGGCTCGCCGGATCGGGATGCCAGCAGGCGGCGGTAGGAGCGGAGCCGGCGTTCGTCGGCGCGTCCGGCCGCCACCCAGGCGTCCAGCGCGCAGCCCGGGGAGTCGGCGGTGTGCTCGCAGCCGGGCTGGCAGTCGACGGTCGCCTCGACGAGGTCGGGAAAGCCGTGCAGCAGGCTCTCCGCGGAGACGTGGGCGAGGCCGAAGCTGCGTACCCCCGGGGTGTCGATGATCCAGCTGGGCTTGTCGGCGGGGAGCCGGAGCGCGACGGCGCTCGTCGACGTGTGCCGTCCCTTGCCCACCGCGCTGACCACGCCGACCGCCCGGTCGGCGTTGGGGACGAGACGGTTGACGAGCGTCGACTTGCCCACGCCCGAGTGGCCCACGAGCACCGAAAGGCGTCCGGTGAGCGTGGCGCGCAGGTCGTCGAGGTCGGCGTCCGGCCGGCACAGCACGTGTGGGAGGTCGAGCTCGGCGTAGTAGCCGAGCACGGCGTCCGGGCCGGCCAGGTCGGCCTTGGTCAGGCAGAGCAGGGGGTCGATGTCGGCGTCGTACGCGGCGACGAGGCACCGGTCGATGAAGCCGGTGCGCGGCGGCGGGTCGGTGAGCGAGCTGACGATCACGAGCTGGTCGGCGTTGGCGACCACGACCCGCTCGAGCCGGCCCTCGGTGGTGGTCTCGTCGTCGTCGGCGGTGCGCCGCAGCACCGAGGTGCGCTCGGCGATCCGCACGATGCGGGCGAGCGCGCCCGGCGCTCCCGAGATGTCACCGACCAGGGCCACCCAGTCGCCCACGACGACCGACTTGCGGCCCAGCTCGCGGGCTCGCATGGCGGTGACGCTCGCGTCGCCGACGTGGCAGGTGTACCGCCCCCGGTCGACCGCGACCACGAACCCCTCGACCGCCTCGGAGTGCTTGGGGCGGGTGCGGGTACGCGGACGCGAGAACCGGGACGGGCGGACCCGTACGTCGTCCTCGTCGTACTCCCGCCGCTTTCCCGTCAGCGCTCCTCCTACCGCTCCTAGTGCCCGTCGACCATTGCCGACCATAGCGCCGGAAACTCCGGCATGGTCTTCGACGTGCATGCCACGTCGTCGACTTCGACACCGGGGACGGCCAGCCCGATGACCGCGGCGGCGTGGGCGAGCCGGTGGTCGTGGTACGTCTGGAACAGCGCGCCGCGCAGCGGGCGGGGGCGGATCTCCAGCCCGTCGTGGCTCTCCGTGACGTCCGCGCCGAGCGCCTCCAGCTCGCGGGCCAGCGCGGCGATCCGGTCGGTCTCGTGCCCGCGGATGTGGGCCACGCCGGTGAGTCGGGAAGGCGAGTCGGCGACCGCGGCCAGCGCGGCCAGCACCGGGGTCAGCTCGCTGACGTCGGACAGGTCGGCGTCGAGCCCGTGCACGGCGCCGGTGCCGCGCACCGTCAGGCCCTCGGTGCCGAGGGAGACCTCGCCGCCCATCTCGTGCAGCAGGGCGCGGAGCCGGTCGACCGGCTGGGAGCTCGTGCGCGGCCAGCCGAGCAGCGTCACCTCGCCGCCAGTGACGAGGGCGGCCGCGAAGAACGGCGCGGCGCCGGAAAGGTCGGGCTCGATCACCCAGGCGCGCCCGGCGAGCTTGCCCGGCTGCACCGCCCAGACGTCCGGGGTGGTGTCGTCGACCGCGGCGCCGGCCGCCCGCAGCATCTGCGCGGTCATCCGCAGGTGCGGGGCGGAGGGGACCGGCGGACCCACGTGGCGCACCACGATGCCGCGCTCGAACGCGGCACCGGCCAGGAGCAGCCCGGAGACGAGCTGGCTGGAGGCCGAGGCGTCGATCTCCACCTCGCCGCCGGCGACCCGCCCGGTGCCGTGGACGGCCAGCGGCAGGTTGCCGGTGTCGGAGGCGTCGATCCGGACGCCCACCGAGCGGAGCGCGCCCACCAGCTGGTCGACCGGCCGCTGCCGGGCGCGCGGGTCGCCGTCGAACGTGACGGTGCCGGCGGCCAGCCCCGCGACCGGCGGCACGAAGCGCATGACCGTGCCGGCCAGGCCGACGTCGACGTGCGCCGGGCCGGCCAGGGGGTGCGGGCGCACCACCCAGCGATCGTCGTCCAGAGTGGACACCTGGGAGCCCATGGCGCGCAGACCGGCGGCCATGAGCTCGGTGTCGCGGGCGCGGAGCGGGCGGCGGAGCGTCGAGGGCCCGTCGGCGATCGCGCTGAGCACGAGGGCCCGCGCGGTCATCGACTTGGAGCCGGGCAGCCGCACCGTGGTGGCGACCGGATCCTTCGCGGTCGGCGCGGTCCACGGGACGGGGGCGCGGGTCACGGTCACCCGTACAGTCTGCCGTCCGCCGCCGGCAACCGGTGATCGCCGATCCGGCTCCTCCCGAGTATCGAGACGGGCTGTGCCGCTGCGCTCGCTGGGCGCCTTCGGCGGCCAGCTCCCGCCGTCCTCGTCGCGGCGCTCCTCGGGCTGGCGGTCGCCACCCCGGAGGCGCGATAGCGTAAAGGCCATGTGCGGCCGGTACGCGACCACCCGCAGCGCGGCGGATCTCAGCGCGCTCTTCGAGGCGTATGACGACACCGGCGGAGCGCTGGTGGCCGACTACAACGTCGCACCGACCGACCCGGTGCCGATCGTGCGGATGTCCAAGTCGCGCGGGGAGCGGGTGCTGGCCGCGGCGCGGTGGGGCCTGGTGCCGACGTGGGCCAAGGACGCCAAGGGCGCGGCTCGCATGATCAACGCGCGGTCGGAGACCGTCGCCACGTCCAGCGCGTACGCGTCGCCGTTCGCCAAGCGCCGCTGCCTCGTGCCGGCCGACGGCTGGTACGAGTGGCTCCGCCGGCCGGACGGGCGCAAGCAGGCCTACTTCATGACTCCCGCGGGCGGCGGTGTGCTCGCCATGGCCGGTCTGTGGTCGCCGTGGCAGGAGGGCCTGACGTTCACGGTGGTGACCACGGCCGCGATCGGCGACCTGGCGCTCGTGCACGACCGGATGCCGTTGCTGCTGCCGTGGCAGCGCTGGGCCGACTGGCTGGCCGGCGGTGGCGAGGCCGAGGAGTTGCTGACCGCGCCGAGCGACGAGTTTCTGGCCGGCTTGGAGATCCGCCCGGTTGGCCCGGATGTCGGCGACGTCCGTAACGACGGCCCGCATCTGGTCGCCAGGGCACCCGGCGGCACACTCGGCGGGCCGCCCGAAGAACCGGTTGAGTTGACGCTATTTTGATCGTCCGTGTTTCTGATTGGTTACCGCTCTTCTGACGCAGTGTGAGCAGAAAAGAACCGAGCGATCGCGCACGGGAGCGCTCCCATCACGCTGTGTATCGAATACTGCCATTGGCGGTGAATAGTCGATTGGCCTTTCGGCCAGGATCTATGCAACCCCTTGAATTGCAAGCCGCGAATGCGATAGAACACAACGCCGGCAGAGGTGTCGATTCGCACTGGGCGGACGGCAACGCCATTACTTCGCCGGTCCCACGGGGGAGGTGGGTGGATGACACGGGCGCGGATGCCACGCCCGCACGAGGTTGCCGCTGCACGGCGCGACCCGCGGCTGCTTCGGGCAGTGAGTGAGCGTCAGCTGGACGATGCGTGGCGCACGAGAGGCGTGTGCCAGAGCGTTGACCCCGAGACGTTCTTCCCGGCTCCCAGTGAGCCGGCGGACGCCGCGGTGGCCCTGTGCCGCACATGCGACGTGCAGGGTGCCTGCCTGGCCTGGGCGCTGGAGGTCGGCGACTGCCACGGCGTCTGGGGCGCCACGACGCCCCGCGAGCGGCGGGCGATGCTCGTCGCCTGGCGTGGCCAGGTGCAGCCGGACACCGAGGCGTTGGAGAGCGCGGGCCCACCGGTCCGCGACCAGCTCCTGACCTTGGTGCCGGTAGACACGCACTGAGCCGGCCCGGGTGCGTCCGGTGGGCGACGATGGGCGGGTGTCTGACACCAGCCGTGAGATCGTCACGCCCCGCGGGCCGGCCCTTGTCGACCTGACGCCCGCGTCCGGTCGCCGTAAGAGCCTGCTCGTGCTCGGCCACGGTGCCGGAGGTGGGGTCAACGCACCTGACCTCGTGGCGCTGCGTGATGCCGCGTGCGCCGCGGGGGTGACCGTCGCCCGCGTCACCCAGCCCTACCGGGTGGCCGGCCGCCGGGCGCCGGCGCCCGCGCACCAGCTCGACGAGGCGTGGACAGCCGTCGTGCGCGAGCTGCTCGCCGACCATCCGAAGGCACGGCTGGTGGTGGGTGGCCGGTCCAGCGGGGCCCGGGTCGCCTGCCGCACCGCCGCCGACCTCGGCGCCGTCGCGATCGTCTGCCTGGCGTTTCCGCTCCACCCGCCGGGCCGGCCGGAGCGCTCCCGCCAGGACGAGCTGCCCGCCGGTGTGCCCACCCTCGTGCTCAACGGCGACCGTGACCCGTTCGGCATCCCCGCCGGCGGCCCGGACACCCTGATCGAGGTACGCCCGGGTGAGGGACACGACCTGCGCCGCGACCCGAAGGGTACGGCGGGCATCGCGGTCGGGTGGCTCCGTGAGCGAGGACTCGCCCGCTGACCTCCTCTGGCCTGCGACGGAGGGGAATGCACCCCGGCGGGGGCGTGTTCTAGCACCCGGAAGCACAAACTGCGGAAGGGGCAGAATCGGTGCAAACCAGTACGCGACCCTCTGATCGGGTGAACCCCGAGGTCGAGCGCGTGCGTCAGCTCCTGGGCGGGCCCGAGTGGCTCGCGGCAAACCCGGTGACAGGCGAGCCTTCCTCAGGCGCCGACCAGGCGTTCCGCGTATCCTCGGCGGGACAGTCGAGGGGGGACGTTCGGTTGACCCGACCGGAGAGGACCGACGAGCGGCGGGCGCGCTTCGAGCGCGACGCGTTGCCGTTCGTCGACCAGTTGTATGCCGCGGGACTGCGCATGACGCGCAACCCAGCCGACGCCGAAGACCTGGTGCAGGAGACCTTCCTGAAGGCGTTCGCCGCCTTCCACCAGTTCGAAGAGGGCACCAACCTCAAGGCCTGGCTCTACCGCATTCTCACCAACACGTACATCAACTCGTACCGGCGGCGGCAGCGCCAGCCGATCCAGGCGCCGACCGAGGAGATCACCGACTGGCAGCTCGCCGAGGCGGAGTCTCACACGTCGAGCGGGCTGAAGTCGGCGGAGACCGAGGCGCTCGAGCGCCTGCCGGACAGCGACGTCAAGGACGCTCTACAGCAGCTGCCGGAGGAGTTCCGGCTCGCGGTCTACCTCGCCGACGTCGAGGGCTTCTCCTACAAGGAGATCGCCGACATCATGGGCACTCCCATCGGCACCGTGATGTCCCGGCTGCACCGTGGCCGGCGTAACCTGCGCAAGCTGCTGGAGCGCTACGCTGCCGAGCGGGGCTTCAACCGCAGCCCGTCGCCCGACACCGCAGCAGCTGGCCAGGAGGTGTGACAGACCGTGAGTTGCGGTGAACCACACGAAACCGACTGTCGTGACGTGCTCGCCGAGGTCTACCTCTACCTCGACCTGGAGTGCTCCGACGAGCGGCGCGACCTGATCCGCACCCACCTCGACGAGTGCTCGCCGTGCCTCCGGGAGTACGGCATCGAGCAGGAGGTGAAGGCCCTGGTCGCGCGCTGCTGCGGCGACGAGCGGGCACCCACCGAGCTACGCGACCGCCTGCGCGTCCGGCTCAGTGAGCTTGTGTTCGAGGCCGACTCCCGGGAGTATCTGCCCGACTGATTCGGATCCTCGTTCCACTGGAGTCCTCCCGTGCTCACAGACCGGTTGCGCCGCTCGGTGCGACTGCCCGAGGCGGTGCTGACCGGCCTGCTGGCGGTGTTCGTCGCCGCCCGGGTGTTCATCTGCGTGCGGGGCGACGTCTTCACCTCGTTCGACACGTTCTCGTACGCGCACCGTGGTGACCCCGCCTTCGACCGGGGCTCGCTCGTCTCGCTGACCGGACACGCCCCGCGCCTGTGGGGCGTGCCGGTCTTCTACGCGATCTTCCCGAACGACCAGGCCCGCGCGGTCGCCCAGTGGACCGTGGGCACGGTGGCGTGGGCGCTGCTGGCCTGGGCGCTCTGGGCCTGCCTGCGCACGCTCGTGGCCCGCGTCGTGGCGGTTGCCGCCGTGCTCGTGGTCGGGCTGCTGCCCCAGGTGGCCAACTGGGACTTCGCGATGCTGTCCGAGTCGCTGTCCATCTCGCTCGGCGTCCTCACGCTGGCGCTGCTGCTGCTCTGGGCCCGTACCAGTGTGGTCTGGTATCTGGTGGGGGCGACCGCGGTGGCGGTCTGGTGGACGTTCACCCGGACCGACATCCGGGTCTTCGTGGTCTTCCTGATCCTCGCGCTGGCCGTGGTGGCGTGGCGGCGGCCGCCGAAGCGCCGGCACGCCCTCGTCGCGGGCGCGGTGCTGGTGCTCGCGACGATCTGGTGCACGGCGATCACACCGGTCGTCGACCGCACCTACGCCGGCTGGAGCGCTACGCCCGAGGTGCGGCACGAAGAGGGGCTGATGCTCTTCCGGCTGCGGCTGCACGTGCTGCCCAACCCCGAGGTCAAGGCGATCTTCCAGCGGGAGTTCGGCATGCCGTCGTGTCCGGGGATGGAAGAGATCGCCGCCGGGCCGGCGTGGGAGACCGCCAAGTTCGCCGCGGCGTACGAGCAGTGCCCCGAGTTCAAGGCTTGGGGCGAGCGCAACGCGGCCGACGTGTGGCAGCGGTACGCGCTGGCCGAGCCGGGCGTGTTCGCGCGGCAGATGCGCGAGGTGGTGCGCCTCTCGGTGGCCGGCTCCGACTACGCGAAGACCGAGCGCGTGGTGCCGATGGCGGTGGAAAAGCTGGTCTTCCCGCCGCGGAGCTGGGTGCTGAAGGCGCTCGGCGCCGCGCTGGTGCTCTCGGCCGCGGCCGTCGTCTTCGTCGCGCGGCGGCGGCCCGACCTCGCGCTCGCCGCCACGGTGGTCGCGGTCGGCTCGGGCGTGAGCCTGCTGGCCGGCATCTGGTTCGGCGCGGGGGAGTACTGGCGCTTCGGCATCCAGGAAGCGATCGGCCTGCGCCTGGCCGTGCTCGTCGCGGTGGTGGCCGCGGTCGACGTGCTGGTGGTCACCTGGCGCGACCGGGCCCGTGCCCCCGCGCCACAAGAGCGAAGCGCCCCCGAAGCCGCCGAGAAGACGACCTCAGGGGCGCCGTAGGCCCGAGCTCAGGAGTTGGGGCGCTTGCCGTGGTTGGCCGCGCTCTTCTTGCGTGCCTTCTTCTTGCGTGACTTCTTAGCCATGCGGGCCTCCAGGACGTCTAGGAACACGCAGATCCTAGCTGGGCATGATTTGATACCGACGCACCCACACTCCGCTCACGAGGGAGGGCCGACGATGGCCGAGGAGATCCGCGCCGAGATGGTGGCGAACGTCTGGAAGGTCGTCGCGTCCGCCGGTGACGCGGTTGCCGAGGGCGACACCCTGGTCATCCTGGAGTCCATGAAGATGGAGATCCCGGTGCTCGCGGAGAGCGACGGCACAGTGCAGACGCTCGCGGTCAACGAGGGTGACGTCGTCCAGGAGGGCGACCTCATCGCGGTGATCGAATGACGGTGCGGGTGCGCGCGGCCCGCGCCGACGACCACGAGGCGATCGCGCGGGTCAGCATCGCGGCGTACGAGGCGGACGGGCAGCTCAAGGGCGAGATCCCGTACGCGGCGACGCTCGCCGACGTGGCCTCCCGGGTCGATGCCGGCGAGGTCTACGTGGCTGTCGACGCCGACGAGGTGGTGCTGGGCGCGGTGACGTTCGTGCTGCCCGGCTCGCCCTACGCGGAGCTGTCCGGCCCCGGCGAGGCCGAGTTCCGGATGCTGGCGGTCGACCCGGTCGCGCAGGGGCGCGGCGTGGGTGAGGCGCTGGCCAGGGCCTGCGTGCGCCGGGCCGGCGAGCTCGGCTGCGCGGCCGTGGTGATCTGCACGCGTGACTTCGCCGCTCCGGCCCAGCGGCTGTACGCGCGGCTGGGCTTCGTGCGCGAGCCGGAGCTCGACTGGTCGCCGATGCCGGGCGTCCAGCTGCTGGGCCTGCGACTCGCGCTCTAGTGCGGCGGCCGAAGGCCATCGCACTAGGCGCTCGCGGGTGCCTCCGCACCGATACTGTCGAGCAGCTCGTTGGCGATCTTCAGACCGATCGCCTTGCGCTCCTCCTCGGTGACCTCGGGGTCGCGGATCGCGAACCACGTGCTGTGCACGGAGAAGAGCGACAGCGCGGCCCGCACCTGCGCCTCGTGCGAGGTCTCCGGCCGCACCAGCAGGTCGACGAGCTGCATCATCCGCGCCCGCATGTCCTTGCCGGCCGAAAACTGCTTCATCGCGGTCTGGTTCTGCTCGAAGAAGCGCATGACCCGGTGCTGGTTGCCGCCGAAGAGCTCCTCCGTGTACCGCTGGATGATCGCCTGGCGTGACTCGACGGTCGGCGGCTGCGTCTCGGCCCACTCGATCAGCCGATTCATCGCCTCCATGCGGTCCTCGATGAAGCTGTTGGCGATCTCGTCTTTGCTCTTGAAGTGGTAGTAGAGCGCCGCCTTCGTGACACCGAGGCGCTCGGCGATCTCCCGGAGCGAGGTCTTCTCGTATCCCTCCTCGGTGAACAGCTCCAGCGCCACGGCCTGGATGCGCGACCGCGTATCGCCTGTGCTCTCGCTCACTTCATCACCTTACCCAGCGAACTTACTTGACGACCGGTTAGTTGGCAGCTTACCGTACGGCAAGTAAGGAATCTACCAGGGGGAGGGTGACATGACCGTCACAGATCAACCTTCAGTCACTCAGCCCAAGATCCGAGTCGTGTTGGTCGGTCTCATGATCGCGATGATGCTCGCGATGCTCGACAACATGATCGTCAGCACGTCGCTGCCGATCATCGTGCGCGAGTTCGACGGGCTCGACCACTTCACCTGGGTGGTCACGGCGTACGTGCTGGGCACCACCGTCTCCACCCCGATCTGGGGCAAGCTCGGCGACCTGTACGGGCGGAAGACGGTCTTCCTCACGTCGATCGTGATCTTCCTGATCGGCTCCGCGCTCTCCGGCATGGCCGGATCGAGCATGCTCGGCGGGCCCGAAGACGGGATGTTCGAGCTGATCGGCTTCCGGGCCGTGCAGGGTCTGGGCGCGGGCGGCCTGATCGTCGGTGTGATGGCGATCATCGGCGACCTTGTGCCACCCCGTGAGCGGGGTCGCTACCAGGGCATGATGGCCGGCGTCATGGCGATCGCGATGGTGGCCGGGCCGCTGCTCGGCGGGTTCATCGCGGACAACCTGTCGTGGCGGTGGGCGTTCTACATCAACCTGCCGCTGGGCGGTCTCGCGCTGCTCGTACTGATCACCCAGATGCATCTGCCGAAGTACCGGACCGAGCACAAGATCGACTGGGTGGGTGCCGGCCTGCTGTCCGTGGGCATCACCGCGCTCGTGCTGATCACCACGTGGGGTGGCAACGAGTACGAGTGGGACTCGCCGCAGATCTTCGGCCTGGTCGGGCTGGCGGCGGTGGCACTGGCGCTGTTCGCTCTCGTCGAGCGGCGCGCGGCCGAGCCGATCATCTCGCTGGGCCTGTTCAAAAACCGCAACTTCGCGCTCATCTCGGCGGTCGGTTTCCTGCTCGGCTTCGCGATGTTCGGCGCGATCAACTTCCTGCCGATCTTCCAGCAGTACGTGCAGGGGGCTTCCGCCACCGGCAGCGGCCTGCTCCTGCTCCCGCTGATGTTCGGCATGCTGACCGTCTCGATCCTGAGCGGCCGCACGATCACCCGCACCGGCCGTTACCGCGTCTACCCGATCGTCGGCGGCGTGCTCATGGCCATCGGCATGCTGCTGCTGACGATGCTGGACGCGCAGACCAGCCGGGTCGAGCTCGGTGCCTACCTGGTGGTGCTCGGCGCCGGCATGGGCTTCCTGATGCAGACGACGATGCTGATCGCGCAGAACAGCGTCGAGCAGCGCGACCTGGGCGCCGCCAGCGGTGCCGCGACGTTCTTCCGCTCGATCGGTGGCTCGTTCGGCGTGTCACTCTTCGGCGCGGTCTTCGCCACCCGCTTCCAGCACGAGCTCACCGACAAGCTGGGGGCACAGGCCGCCGCGCAGTTCAGCGACGGTGGAGGCGGTGCGGGCAGCTTCGACCCGGCCGTGCTCGCCGGCCTGCCGGCGGCGGCCCGCAACGGCCTGCTGACGAGCCTCGCCGACTCGATCGCCGGCGTGTTCTGGTGGGCCGTGGCGGTCGCGGTGCTGGTGCCGGTGCTGGCCTGGTTCGTGAAGGAGATCCCGCTGCGCGGCGCCCCCGAGGCGCCCGCGGCCACGCCCGAGGAGAAGGCCGAGCGCGCCCTGGCCGACGCGCCCGCGGTGCCGTAGAGCCCTCCCCGAGAAGGGCGCCCACCGGATGGTGGGCGCCCTTCGTCCATTGCGCGATGCGTTGTGTTTGAGCCTCCAACCGTGCAAGAATGAGCACCGAACGAGCAGCTTTGCGCACGCCCGGATTGGGCATCCAGGAGGTCATGGTGAGCACAGCGGGAGCGGGCATGGCCGCTGACATCGCGGAGCAGCCGGAGGTCTACGCGCGCCTGCTGGAGCCGGCCCACGCCGAGCCCATCGCCCGCGCCGCCGCGGTCATCGCCGAGCGCCGGCCGCGCCACATCGTGCTCACCGCACGCGGCACCTCCGACCACGCGGCGCTCTACGGGGCCTACCTGGCGGAGATCCGCCTCGGCCTCCCCGCGGGGCTGGCGTCGCCGAGCGCGGTGACCGTCTACGGCGCCCGGCCCGACCTGTCGCAGGCGCTGGTCATCGGCGTCAGCCAGAGCGGCGGCTCGCCCGACCTGACCGAGGTGGTGCGGGTGGCCCGCGAGTCCGGCGCCCTCACGCTTGCGATCACCAACAACCCCGACTCGCCGCTCGCCGCGGCCGCCGAGCTCTCCGTCGACGTGGCGGCGGGGCACGAGCGCGCGGTGGCGGCCACGAAGACGTACACCGCCGAGCTTTTGGCCCTGCTCCTGCTGGTGGAGAGCGTGCGCGCGGGCGGCGGCCGGCCACCCGCGGATCTGGCGGCCCTGCCCGACCTCGCGGCGCGCGTATTGGCCGACCCCACGCCGGAGACCGTCGCGGGCCGCTACAGGTTCGCGGCGCGCCTCGTCACGACCGGCCGGGGGTACGCGTATGCGACCGCCCGCGAGGCGGCCCTCAAGCTGATGGAGACGTCATACCTGCCGGCGCTCGCCTTCTCCGGCGCCGACCTGCTGCACGGGCCGCTGGCGATGACCGATCCCGACGTGCCGGTGCTGGCCGTCGTGGGCTCCGGGCCGGGCGGCACCGCGATGGGCGACGTGCTGGCCCGGCTGCGCGAGCGCAAGGCCGACGTGCTCACCGTGGGCGCCAACGGCGAGCTCGCGGTGCCCGACGTCGACGAGCGGCTCGCCCCGCTGCTCGACATCCTGCCCCTCCAGCGGCTGGCGCTGGCCCTCGCGCTCGCCCGCGGTGAAGACCCGGACGCACCGCGCGGCCTCAAGAAGGTGACCTCCACGCTCTAGAGCGTTTCGGAGTTGAGGTGGCCTGGCTCTGGATTCCTGCGTCGCGGTAGCTCGGATCTCGGTCTTTCGGATCGGGATTTCGTGGCCGCGCTCGTGGATGCCACCCCCAGCCGGAAAGCTCTAGAGTGCTGATGTGTCTACGCTGCGCGATCTGGTCGAAGAGCACACCTCGCTGAGCGAGGCTGACATCGACCACCTGCACCGGCTCGCCGGCGACTGGCAGCTGCTCTCCGACCTCTCCTTCGCCGACCTGCTGCTGTGGGTGCCGGTCAACGGGCACGAGTCGTTTCTGTGCGTGGCGCAGGTGCGGCCGACCACCGCCCCCACGGCCTACCAGGACGACCAGGTGGGACGCACGGTCGGCGGTCCGGAGGTGGCGCACCTGACGATCGCGTACCGGCAGGGGCGGATCTGGCGCGAGGGCGACCCGGTTTGGTATGGGGACACGCCCGCCCGCCACGAGGCGATCCCGGTGCGGCTGCGCGACGCCGAGGGGGAGCCGGGCGGCGTGATCGGGGTCGTGGGGCGCGACACCAACCTCTCGACCGCGCGCACGCCCAGCCAGCTCGAGCTCAACTATCTGACGACCGCCGACGACCTCGCGCAGATGATGGCCGACGGCACGTTTCCGCCGATCAGCCACCGCATCGAGACGACCTCCGCGCCGCGGGTGGGTGACGGGCTGATCCGGTTGGACGCGAGCGGCAAGGTGACCTACGCGAGCCCCAACGCACAGTCCGCCTTCCGCCGGCTGGGCTTCGCCTCCCATCTCGTCGGCGAAGACCTCGCCGCGCTCGCCGCGCGCCTGGCCGACGACCCGCTGGAGGGCACCGACGCCTCCGCCCGCATGCTCGCCGCGCTCGGTGGCGAGGCGCCGTCGCGTAAAGAGATCGAGGCGCGGGGTGCCACGGTGCTGACCCGCGCGCTCCCGCTCATGCCGGCCGGCGTGCCGATCGGTGCGCTGGTGCTGGTGCGCGACGTCACCGAGGTGCGCCGCCGCGACCGGGCCCTGGTGACCAAGGACGCCACGATTCGCGAGATCCACCACCGCGTGAAGAACAACCTCCAGACCGTCGCCGCCCTGCTGCGCCTCCAGGCCCGCCGGGTCGAGACGCCTTCCGCCAAGGCGGCGCTGGAGGAATCGGTGCGCCGGGTGGCCTCGATCGCGCTGGTACACGAGACGCTGTCGATGTCGAGCGACGAAGCGGTGGAGTTCGACGGCATCGTCGACCGGGTGGCCGCGGCCGCCGCCGAGGTGGGCACGACCGAGTCGAAGGTCTCGATGCGCCGCATGGGCACGTTCGGCGTGCTGCCCGCCGAGATGGCCACCTCGCTGGTGATGGTGCTCAACGAGCTGCTGATCAACGCGGTCGAGCACGGCTTCCCGGAGATCGACGGCGTGGGCGCGGTCGGCGAGGTGGTGGTCTCCGCCCACCGCCACCGCAAGGAGCTGCACGTCACCGTCGTCGACAACGGCACGGGGCTGCCGGAGGAGTTCGACGCCGAGCAGGGCGGGCGGCTGGGCCTCCAGATCGTGCGCGCGCTGGTCACCGGCGAGCTCAACGGCACGATCGAGCTGCGCGCCCGGTCAGAGGGAGGCACCGAGGCGGTGCTCGTGCTCCCCCTGACCAAGCGCTGAGGCATCAGCCTCCGGTCTTCAGACCTTCGAGCATCTCATCGAAGTCGATCACCTCAGCCGCCGGCGGCGCCTCGACGGTCGCCGACGTGCCGTACTCGACGTAGTCGACCGTCGTGTCGCTGACCGTGCCCATCACCACGTGCATGCGGCGCGGCTGGTACTTCTCGTCCACCCAGACGTCGGTCTTGACGTCCTTGACGCCAGCCTTGGCGATCTCCTTCTCGGCGGCCGCCTTCTTCGCGGGGTCGAGCTGGCCGAGGTACGCGGCGACCGGGTTGGTGACGGTGTAGTGGACGGTCTTCACACCGTCGATCGTCTCCTCACCGACCACGGTTACCGTGTCGGCGGCGAGCAGGGTCTTGACCTGCCGCACCGGGTCCATCTCGTCGAACTGCTTCGTGAACTCCGAACCCGACCCTCCGGCGGCCGCCGTCAGGTCCATCTTCATCCAGCTCTTGCCCTGCATCTCCGCCCGCTCGGCCTCGGGGATGGCGATGTAGAAGATCGGGCCGATCATCCGGATCGTCGTGGACTTTCCCGCGATCTGCATGGTGATCTCGGCCTTGGGGTCCTTGCCGTATCGCAGCACCCCCTGGCCGCTGAAGGCCTTGCCGTCGGCCTCGCCGTCCATCCTCAGCTTTACGGACTCGGCCTTGGTGGCGCTGTCCACCACCTTCTGAAGCGAACCCTTCGCGTCACTGACGAGCAGGGCGAGGACGTTCTGCTGCTGCGGCGCGTCAGGCGTGGTGGGGGTGGAGCCGCACGCGCCGAGCGCGATCACCGCCAGCGAGGCAATGACGAGTTTGGCAGCTTTTGTCGTAAATAGCACGGTATCTCCCCGTGAGATGGTCGAATGCGCGCGGATGCTACAACGGGCCGGCGCATGGACTCTTGTGCATTCGATGCTGGCGGCTGCTTGTTGCTTAGGTGTTACAAAGCACACTCCCGCCATCTGGGCCGCTGGTTGGCGGGCCGGGGTGGCTGTGAGAAGCTAACCCTCGTGACCGTTGCTGAGCGCCGTGCCGTGTCGCTGGGATTGACCTCCCGGCGCCACGTTGACTACGGCCGCGTGCGCAGCGCCATGTGTCGGGCTCACTGACGTCGCCCGATCTGATCTGTTCCCGGGCGCGTAGAGAGCGCCGGCCCTCAAGATCAGCGCCGTAGCCTCGCGCGTCCTTCCTAACGAAACGCACACGGAGGACGCCCAGGATGGCGGTCACAAGCTCGGAAGGCCGGCCGGCCGCACGCCCGCGCAAGGCGCGCGGCGAAGGGCAGTGGGCGCTGGGTCACCGCGAGCCGCTCAACCCCAACGAGCGGACCAAGAAGGACGACAACCCGCTCAACGTCCGCGCCCGGATCGAAAACATCTACGCGCACCGCGGCTTCGGCTCGATCGACCCGCAGGACCTGCGCGGGCGCTTTCGCTGGTGGGGGCTCTACACGCAGCGCAAGCCCGGGATCGACGGCGGCCGCACCGCCATCCTCGAGCCGCACGAGCTCGACGACGAGTACTTCATGTTGCGCGTGCGCGTCGACGGCGGTGCGCTCGACCTCGACCAGCTGCGCACGATCGCCACGATCTCCCAGGAGTTCGCGCGCGACACCGCCGACATCACCGACCGGCAAAACATCCAGCTCCACTGGATCCGGGTCGAAGACATGCCGGAGATCTGGCGCCGCCTGGAGGCGGTGGGGCTACAGACCACCGAGGCGTGCGGCGACTGCCCGCGGGTGGTGCTGGGCAGCCCGGTCGCGGGCATCTCGGCCGACGAAAAGCTCGACGCCACTCCCGCGATCGACGCGATCGTGGAACGCTTCGTGGGCGCCAAGGAGTTTTCCAACCTCCCGCGCAAGTTCAAGTCGTCGATCTCGTGGCTGGCCGACATGCCCTACGAGGTAAACGACATCTCCTTCCTCGGCGTTGACCACCCGGAGTACGGTCCGGGCTTCGACCTGTGGGTCGGCGGCGGCCTCTCGACCAACCCGATGCTCGCCCAGCGCCTCGGCGTGTGGGTGCCGATCGACGAGGTGCCGGAGGTGTGGGCCGGCGTGGTGAGCATCTTCCGCGACTACGGCTACCGCCGGCTGCGCCACCGCGCCCGGCTCAAGTTCCTGGTCGCCGACTGGGGCGTGGAGCGGTTCCGCGAGGTGCTGGAGAAGGAGTACCTCGGCCGCACGCTGCTCGACGGGCCGGCGCCGCAGCTCCCCGAAAAGCCGATCGACCACATCGGCGTGCACCGGCAGGCCGACGGCCGCTTCTACGTCGGCGCCGCGCCGGTGGTGGGTCGCACGTCCGGCACCCAGCTCGCCCAGCTCGCCGACACCGTCGAGGCGCACGGGAGCGGGCGGGTGCGGCTCACGCCGTACCAGAAGCTGCTAGTGCTCGACGTCGCGCAAGGTCGGGTCGACTCGCTGGTGGCCGCGTTGCGGGCGATCGGTCTCGAGGCCCAGCCGTCGACCTGGCGGCGCGGCACGATGGCATGCACCGGCATCGAGTTCTGCAAGCTGGCGATCGTCGAGACCAAGCGGCGCGGCGAGGAGCTCGTCGCCCGCCTCGAAGAGCGCCTGGGCGAGATGGACGTCGACATCTCCATCCACATCAATGGCTGCCCCAACGCCTGCGCTCGCACCCAGACCGCCGACATCGGCCTCAAGGGCCAGATCGTGATGGGTCCGGACGGGCAGCAGGTGGAGGGCTACCAGGTCCACCTCGGCGGTGGTCTCGGCATGGCCGAGGGCCAGAAGGCCGGGTTCGGGCGCAAGCTCCGCGGTCTCAAGACCACCGCGGACGAGCTCCCCGAGTACGTGGAACGCCTGGCCCGTCGCTACCTGGACAGCCGCACCGACGGCGAGGCGTTCGCCAGCTGGGTCATGAGGGTCGAAGAGGAGGCACTCCGATGAGTTCTGAGTCTCGCGCCGCACCCCTTTACTGCCCGTACTGCGGAGAAGAAGACCTGCGCCCGTCCGAGGAGGGGCACGGCACGTGGGAGTGCCGCGGCTGTGCGCGCGCCTTCTCCGTCAAGTTCATCGGATTGGTGCGAAAGGCGGTGGCACGGTGAGCCCGGTAAACGCGGTGGGCTTGGGCCTTCTCAGCCCGGCCCGCGACCGCTCGGCCGAGCTGCGTTCCCTCGCGGAGGACGCCGCGGTCGCGCTCGAAGGCGCGCCGGCCGAGGAGATCGCCCGGTGGGCGGCCGAGACGTTCGGCGACCGGTTCTGCGTGACGAGCTCGATGGCCGACGCGGTGCTGGCCCACGTGGTGTCCCGGGTGGCGCCCGGCGTCGACGTGATCTTCCTCGACACCGGCCTGCACTTCCCCGAGACGCTCAAGGTGCGCGACACCGTGGCCGCCACGATGCCGGTCAACGTGCGCTCGATCCGTCCGCGGCTGACCGTCGGCCAGCAAGACGGTGAGTACGGGCCGCGCCTGTTCAACAAGAGCCCCGACGACTGCTGCTTCCTCCGCAAGGTCGAGCCGCTGGAGCGGGCGCTCGCCGACTACGACGCGTGGGCCGCCGGGCTGCGCCGCGACGAGTCACCCACCCGGGCCAACACGCCGGTGGTGGCGTTCGACGCCAAGCGCGGCAAGGTCAAGGTCAACCCCATCGCGGCGTGGAGCCAGGCCGATGTCGAGGCCTACATCTCCCGGTGGAACGTGCCGGTCAACGAGCTCTTCAAGAAGGGGTTCACCTCGATCGGCTGCTGGCCGTGCACCCGGCGCACCAAGGCCGGCGAAGACCCGCGGGCCGGCCGGTGGGCGATGTTCGAAAAGACCGAGTGCGGCCTGCACACGTGACGCCGATCCTCCTGGTGGTGCACGGCAGCCGCGATCCGCGGGCGGCGCGGGCGACCCGTGCCCTCGTCCGCGCGGTCGCGGCGGCCCGCCCGGGTGTCGACGTGCGCGCCTCGTACCTCGACCACACGCTGCCCCGCCCGGGGCAGGTGCTGAGCGGGCTCGAGGCGGCCGGCCACCACCGGGTGACGCTGGTACCGCTGCTGCTCACCGCGGCGTTCCACGGGCGGGTCGACGTGCCCGAGGTGCTGCGCGCCGCCCGCGCCGCCGGCCTGCGCGTCCCGGTCGCGGTGGCCGACGTGCTGGGCCCGTCCGCCGGTGACCCGGTCGACGACTCGCTGCTGGCCGGGTTGCGGCGCCGGCTCGCCGCCGCGGGCTCCGGCTTCGACGCCGTGGTGCTGGCCGCGGCCGGCACCCGCGACGCCGCCGCGCGGCAGACCGTGGTGCGGGCCGCGAGCGCGCTCGGCGAGTCGCTGGGCGTGCCGGCGACGGTCGCGTACGCCTCGGCCGCGTCCCCCACCGGCGCCGAAGCGGTGGCGGAGCTGCGCGCGGCCGGTGCCGAGCGGATCGGCGTGGCGGCCTACTTCCTGGCGCCGGGGCTGCTCTACGACACCGTCGTCACGTCCGCTCTCGACGCCGGTGCGGTGGCGGCGGCGCAGCCCTTGGAGGGCGCGTTCGAGCTCGCTCGGCTGGTGCTCGCGCGGGCCGACGCGGCGGATCTGCCCGCCGGCGTCGCGGCTGCCGCCTGAGCCCTGTATCAGGGCGCGACCGGTGGGCTCCTAATCCCCAGAGGGACGCCCTGACCGCGCCTCTGGGCGTCTTTCTCGCGCGCGGGATGGTCGGGGGCGTCCCGCGCACAGCGTGGCCGGCCCGGAGCGTCTCAGGGCACGGTCCGGGGCGACCGGGGGGCGTCCTGGGCGGGTGCCGGGGGGACTGCGGCGTCGAGGGCCGGCCGCGTGCGGCGCGAAACGTACGGCGCGCGAGGAAAAGGTGATCCCGGGGACAGCAAAACGCCCCGGATGGCCTGGAGCCCGGGGCGTTTGATGCTGTGTGTGGTGCTGTGTTTTTGTCAGGCGGAGTGAGCGCGGACCCGCAGGCCGCCGCGACGCTTGACGGCGCGCCGCTCCTCTTCGCTCATCCCGCCCCAGACGCCGGCGTCCTGACCGGAGTCGAGGGCCCACTGGAGGCACTCGTCGGTCACGGAGCAGCGCCGGCAGACGGCCTTCGCCTGCTCGACTTGCAGGAGTGCCGGGCCGGACGTCCCAATCGGGAAGAACAGCTCCGGGTCCTCGTCGCGGCAGACAGCATGGTGGCGCCAGTCCATGGCGGCAACACTCCTCGTTCTGGATCGGTGGCAATTAATGCGGTGGAACTCTATTTGCGTCCGCGGTGTCGATCGCGACTTTGCGCACTCATCCGATCGGCAGCGCGTTAGCAGGCTTTGGGACCGGTCTGGCTGCGTGAACTTGCCACACGGCGGGCATGCCCGCGCAACTTCCCGGTAACTCGTTTCGCTTGTGAATACTTTCACGAACTCCCGCGATGTCAAGGGGGACGCTCGGAAAAAATCTGAGCGGGTGAGCAAGCCCACAACCCCTTTGTCCGGATTTTGACCCTGGGTCAGCACCCGGTGTGCGACAGTCACCAGTCAATGTAGTACAGTCCGCGCCGCATTGCCGACATTTCCGGCGTACTCCCTGGGGTGGATGTGCCCGCCGCGACGCGCGTGGTGCCCCTCAGCAGATTACGCGCAGTGCGCTGGGAACGCTCGTGAAGCGGACTTTTTCCCGCTCGCCGAGATAGTCGCCATCCAGCTGGAACGCCTGCGGACGGTCCGAGACCAGGGAAAACTCCGCGACGTCGTGCAGCCGCACCACCTGCGACCCGTGCGGCTCGCGATGCCGGGACAGGAGCTGAGTCACGGTCCGTGTTGTGCTAGGCACGCGCAGTCGGCGCAGGGCGAGCACGTCGAGACCGAGGTCGAAGGACGAGTCGGGGTTGGGGTTGATCGCCCGGTCGCCGAGGAACGTCCAGGGCGCGGTGTTTTGGATGATGACGGTCGATAGCTCGCCCTCGGCCGTCTCGCCCGGCTGCTCCAATGTGATCGCCGGATGCCGCCGGTCCATAGCCGTGAAGTATTGGGTGACCGCGGATCGCATATAAAGGGCGGGAGTGGAGGTGCGCCCGCGCAGCCGAGCCTGCTCGACCCGCCGCACCACCGAGGCGTCCAGCCCCAGCCCCGCGCAGAACGTGAAGTATCGGTCGTCGGCGCGACCCAGCCCGATCGTCCGCACCCGGCCGGCGTGCAGCGCCTCCAGGATCACGCTCGCGCCCTCGGCCCAGCCCTTGGGGAGCCCGAGCGCGCGGGCGAACACGTTCGTCGAGCCACCGGGCACCACCGCCAGCGCGGGGCGGGTCTCCGCCGGCGCGCCGGCCATCAGGCCGTTGACCGCCTCGTTGACCGTGCCGTCGCCGCCGAGCGTGAAGAGCACGTCGACGCCGCCGGCGGCCGCCTCCTGGGCGAGCGTGGTGGCATGGCCGCGCCGCCGCGTGAGCGCCACCGTCAGGTCGAACTCGCTGCGGAGCGCCCGCACCAGCACGTCCCGCGCGCGCTCGCTCGTGGTGGTCGCCTTGGGGTTGACGACCAGTAACGCCCGCATGGGCGGCACTGTACTCGCTGGCGAGTATCGTGTGCGCGTGATCCAGGACTCCCCGGCGCTCCCCGGCACGCTGCGCTGGGCGGTGTGGCTGCTGGTCGGCGAGGCGGCCGCGGTCGCGCTCGTCGCCGCCTATCTGGTGTACGAGGACCTGACCGGCACGGCGAACGACATGGTCGTAGCCCTGATGGTGACCCTGTTCGCGGCCGCCGGCGCCGCGGCGCTCTTCCTGCTGGCACGGGCGCTCGGCAACCGCCGCGCGGGCGCGCGCGGGCCGGCCATCGTGCTCCAGCTGATGCTGCTGCCGATCGGCTACTTCATGATCCAGGGCGGGCTCGCGTGGGCCGGCGTCCCGATCATCGTGATCGCCGTGGCGGTGGGCACGCTCCTGGTCACCCCATCGAGTACCAAAGCGCTCGGTCTGGGCTGAACACGACACCCGAACGGATGGCTTCGCCACCGTTTGCGCCTCCCCACCCCTAAAGTGAGTCGCCGAGCGAACCAGGAGGCTCAGTGGGCATAGAGGGGGCAGTGCGGCCGCCGGCGTACCAGACGCTCGCGGAGGATCTCCGTGCGGAGATCACGTCGGGGCGGCTCCAGCCGGGCGAGCGGCTGCCGACCGAGCCGCAGCTGTGCGCCCGTTCCGGGGTGAGCCGCAGCACCGTGCGCGAAGCCCTCCGCCTGCTTGCCAGCCAGCACCTCATCGTGACCACCCGGGGCGTGACCGGGGGCAGCTTCGTCGCCCACCCGAGCCCGGAAAACCTCTCCGACACGCTCTCCACCGGGCTCAACCTGCTGCTCAGCACGTCTACCGCCGGCCTCTGTGACCTGCTGGAGGTACGCGAGTCGCTGGAGGTGCCGGCCGCGGCGCAGGCGGCCCGGCGGCGCAGCGAGGAGCACGTGGCCCACCTGGAGGCGGCGCTCTTCGACCCGGAGGTGGCCGACGTGCCGGCGATGCTGGCCGGCCACCGGGCGTTTCACGCCGCGCTTGTCGCCGCCACCGGCAACCCGCTCTTCGAGCTGCTCTGCCGGCCGCTCTACCAGGTGTCGAACGAGCGGGAGGTGGCCGCGACGGCACCGGCCGGCTTCTGGCACCAGGTCGATGCCGACCACCGCGAGCTGCTGCGCTGCGTCAAGGCGCGGGACACCGACGGCGCGGCGAAGGTCGCCCGCGAGCACATCACGTTTATCCGGGGAGCGCTGGCCCCCAGCCGCTAGGGCCACCGCCCAACCGCCACGGCGACCGGCAAACCGCTAGGGCGACCCGGCGGATCGCTACGGCGACCGGCGGGTCAGCAGGCGGATCGAGGCCCGGTCGCCTTCCACCGTGGCGGACGCGGCGGTGGTCAGCGCGGTGAGCACCTTCCACGCGAACGAGGACTCGGCCGGCAGCCGCGCGCCCCGCACGGTGTTGACCGCCACCTCCACGCTCAGCGCGTCGTCGGTGACCGAGAAACGGCACTCGAGCTCGGCCCCACGGCTGGCGACCGCCAGGAGCATCGCGCACGCCTCGTCGACCGCGATCCGCAGGTCTTCGATCTCGTCGAGCGCGAAGTGCAGGCGCGCGGCCAGGCCGGCCGTCGCCGTGCGCAGCACCCCCAGGTAGCCGACGTCGGCCGGCACGGTGAGCAACACGACGTCGTCTTCGATCACCGGCTCCACATGCACTGTCAGCTGACTCACCCCGCCCAGCGACTCTACCGGCTCAGGGCCGTTCGGCGGGCTCCCGCATGGCCAGTTTGTGGAGCGCTTCCCCGGAGAGCCGGTACGGGATCCACTCGTCCATCGCCGCCGCGCCGAGCGCGCCGTAGAAGTCGCGGGCCGGGTTCCAGTGCAGCACCCACCAGTCGAGGCGCTGGTACCCCCGGTCTACGCAGATCCGCGCGAGGGTGGTGAGCAGTAGCCGGCCGGCCCCGGTGCCGCGGGCCGCCGGGCGGACGTAGAGGTCCTCCAGGTGGATACCGTGCACGCCTTCCCAGGTGGAGAAGTTGAGGAACCACAGCGCGTACCCGATGATCTCGCCGCCGGCATCGACCGCGACGTGGCCGAAGAGTGCCGGCTGGGCCGCGAAAAGGGCGGCGTGGAGCTGGGGCTCGGTGAGGTGGCACTGCTCGGGCGCCCGCTCGAACTCGGCCAGCTCGTGGACCATGGCGACGACGGCCGGCACGTCCTCGCGGCGTGCCGGCCGTATCGTGGCCTCGGAGGGAGCGGGCGTCACGCCTGCTTGGTCTCCCAGAAGATCTTGGAGATCTCCTCGATCTTGCTCAGCAGCTCGTCGGCCTTGGCCGGGTCGGCCGAACCCTTGGCGCCGGCGGCGCCCGCGAGCTTGGTGGCCTCGTTGAAGAGCTGGTGCAGGTGCGGGTACTTCTCGAAGTGCGGCGGCTTGAAGTAGTCGGTCCACAGCACCCACAGGTGGTGCTTGACCAGCTCGGCGCGTTGCTCCTTGATGATCAGAGCCCGCGTGCGGAATTCGGCGTCGGTGTTCGCCTGGTACTTTTCGGCGATTGCTTTCACCGACTCGGCCTCGATCCGTGCCTGCGCCGGATCGTAGACGCCACACGGCAGATCGCAGTGGGCGCTTACCACCGTGCGCGGAGCAAGGATGCGCGAAAGTCGCATAAGGACCCTCCATGACGTTTGCGATGATCCGGGAAAGACCCTACTCCTCGTCCGACTGCCCCATGTGCGAGAGGTGAAACACACATGCCGTTCGCCGTTCTCGTGCGTGGCCCGTCGATGGTGCCGACGTTGCGCGACGGCGACGCGCTGATCGTGCGCCGCGGCGGCCGCGCGGTGCGGCCGGGTGACGTCGTGGTGGCGAGGTTCCGGACCCGCCCCGACCTGCTCGTCGTCAAACGCGCGGTCCGCGCACAGGACGGCGGTTGGTGGGTACACGGAGACAACGAGCTGGTCACGGATGATTCCCGGGCTTACGGGGTAGCAGACGTACTGGGTCGGGTGGTGCTGCGCTACTGGCCCCGTCCGGGGTTTATGCTCAAGTTTCGGACCGGGTGACCCCCGCACCGCGCACCGCCCCTCGTGCACTCACCGTCGCGTGCACAGCCGGCGGGCCGAAGCGTTCGCCGCCCAGGGCGGGCGAGGTAACAACGTTGGGGAGTCACCGCATGTCTTCGTCCTCTTTGGATCGCAGGTTCGCGAGCGATCCCGTTTTCGAGCTCCATCACGGCGGCAAGATGGCCGTCACCGCCACCGTGCCGCTGACCAGCCGCGAAGACCTCTCGCTGGCGTACACCCCAGGAGTGGCCCGGGTGTGCGAGGCGATCGCGGCGGAGCCGGACCTGGCCGCCGACTACACCTGGACCGGCCACACGGTGGCGGTCGTGACCGACGGGACCGCCGTGCTGGGCCTGGGCAACATCGGGCCGGCGGCCGCGATGCCGGTCATGGAGGGCAAGGCGGTGCTGTTCAAGCAGTTCGGCGGCGTCGACGCGGTGCCGATCTGCCTCGACACGCAAGACGTCGACCAGATCATCTCCGTGGTCACCGCGCTGGCGCCGTCGTTCGGCGGGATCAACCTGGAGGACATCTCCGCGCCCCGGTGCTTCGAGATCGAGCGGCGGCTCGACGAGGCGCTGCCGATCCCGGTCTTCCACGACGACCAGCACGGCACGGCGATCGTCGTGCTCGCCGCCCTGCGCAACGCGATCACGTTGCTCGACCGCAAGATGGACGACCTGCGGGTGGTCGTGAGCGGTGCGGGCGCGGCCGGTGTCGCGGTCACCAAGATGCTGATCGCCGGTGGCGTCGACGCCGCCGAGGTGGTCGTCGTCGACTCGCGCGGCATCATCCACGGCGGACGGAGCGACCTCACCCCGGTGAAGGCGGAGCTGGCCGCCATGACAAACGGAAACGGACTGTCCGGTGGCATCGCCGACGCGCTCGCCGGTGCCGACGTGCTGATCGGCGTCTCCGGTGGCCAGATCCCGGAGGAGGCGGTGGCCGGCATGGCGCCGGAGGCGATCGTCTTCGCGCTCGCCAACCCGACGCCCGAGGTGCACCCCGACGTCGCCTCCCGGCACGCGGCGCTGGTCGCGACCGGCCGCAGCGACTTCCCCAACCAGATCAACAACGTGCTCGCGTTCCCCGGCGTCTTCCGCGGCGCCCTTGACGCGCGGGCGACGACGGTCACCGACGGCATGAAGGTGGCCGCCGCGGACGCGATCGCCGGCGTGGTTGCCGACGCCCTCCGCGCCGACGCGATCGTGCCCTCGCCGCTCGACCCGCGGGTGGCGCCCGCGGTAGCGGCCGCGGTGACCGAGGCGGCGCGCCGCGACGGCGTGGCCAGGCGGTAACGTCTGGCCGTATGCGCGCTGCGTACGCCTCTGGATTCGACGACGACAACCCGCTCGCCGCGCTGGAGGTGGGCGAGCGGCCCGAGCCGGCGCCGCCCGGCCCGGATTGGGTGACGGTCGAGGTCAGGGCCAGCTCGCTCAACCACCACGACCTCTGGTCATTGCGCGGCGTCGGGCTCTCCGCCCAGCAGCTGCCGATGATCCTCGGCTGCGACGCCGCCGGCGTCGACCCGTCCGGTGCCGAGGTGGTCGTGTACCCGGTGGTTGCCGACCCGGGCGACCCGCGCGGCTACTCGATCCTCTCCGAGCGCCATCCCGGCACGCTCGCCGAGCGGGTCGCCGTCCCCCGCGCCAACCTCGTGCCCAAGCCGGCGGGCGTGTCCTTCGCGGACGCCGCGTGCCTGCCGACCGCGTGGCTCACCGCGTACCGCATGCTCACCACCCGCGGGCGGGTCGACGAGGGTGAGGCCGTGCTCGTGCAGGGCGCCGGTGGTGGCGTGGCGACCGCCGCAGTGGTACTGGCCGCCGCGCTCGGCAAGCGGGTGTACGCCACGAGCCGCGACGCCGAAAAGCGCGAGCGGATCGCCGAGCTCGGCGCGACCGCGCTGGAGCCGGGTGCCCGCCTGCCCGAGCGGGTCGACGTGGTGATCGAGACGGTAGGCGCGGCGACGTTCGACCACTCGCTCAAGTCGGCCGCGCCGGGCGCCCGCATCGTGGTCTCCGGCGCGACCTCCGGTCACGAGCCGAAGGTCAACCTCCGCCGCCTCTTCGCGATGCAGCTGGAGATCATCGGCACCTCGATGGGCACGCCGGAGGAGCTGGCCGGCCTGCTCGCCCTCTGCCAGGAGCGCGGCATCCGCCCGGTGATCGACGGCGTCTTCCCGTTCTCCGATGTGGAGGGTGCGTTCGCCCGCCTGCACTCCGGCGACGTCTTCGGCAAGGTCGTCGTCGACCACACCCGATAGAAGATGTTTCCCGGGTCCGCGTCAGCGGCGGACCGCCGCTCCCGCCGGAGACCGCGGCGGTCGGCGGCTCGCCAGGGCTCGCCGAAACCCCCGACCCCCGCTGCCAGGCCCGCGCGACAAGCCCAACCTAGAGCTGGTCGTCGAGGCGACCGAGGCCGGCCGACGTCGCGTCCTCGGGCAGGCGGCGCTTGGCGTCCGCGTCGCCGTATAGCGACCAGCGCCAGAAGTCGAGCGTCGAGTCGGCCACCACGTCGAACGCCCGGTTGCCCTCGCGCAGCAACGACTGGCCGTGGTCGCCGTCGGGCAGGGTGAGGAGCGCCTTGGGCCACGGCACGCTGTCGTAGGCGGCCTTGCCGGAGGCGTACGAGACGACCGAGTCGCGCTGGCCGTGCACGAACAGCAGCGGCGCCGGCGGGCCGGTGAAGCCCAGCCCCATGCCGAGCCCGCTGCCGGAGAGCACTACGCCGGCGTCGAGCCGCTCGTCGCGGGCCACGCTGAAGAGGCCAATGGTGGTGATGCCACCCGCGGAGTGGCCGGCCGCGGCGAGGCGGTCGGTAGCGAGGCGCCCGCGCAGGGCGTCGCCGGAGCGCCGGTCGAGCTTGAGGACCTCGGTGAGCACGTACGTGGCGTCGGCCGGCTGGTTGATCACGTCGAGGGCGTCGACGCGCGCCACGCCGCGGCTCGTGTGCGGGTACGCGGGCGCGGCGACCACGAACCCCGCCGACGCCCAGTGCTCCAGCAGCGGCGCGTAGTCGGCGGGGCGGCCGGTCAGCCCGTGGCTGAAGAGGATGACCGGAAAGCGGCCGGCGCCGGCGTCCGGGTACCAGATCGTCACCGGCAGCGGTCGGTCGGCGCCCCGGCTGAGCCGCAGTTGGCGGGTGTCGACGTCGAAGGTCTGTGCGGGCGCCCGGCCGGTCTGCTCGGGAGCGGGCGCGGAAGTGGCCTTCGGCGTGGGCGCCGCGGTGGTGCTGACCGGCGTGGGCAGGGACACCGAGCAGCCGGCGAGCAGCAGGACGGAGGCGGCGGCGACGCTAGCGCGCAACGACGCCTCCCGCGCCCACCAGCCGCACCAGGTCGGGCAGCACCGCGCCGAGCGGCGCGTCGAGCGTGAGCGCCGCGTACGGGTCGCCGCGGGTCGCCCCGCGGTTGACGATCGCCACGGGGATGCCCAGCTTCGCCGCTCGCAGCACGAACCGCCGCCCGGACATCACGGTCAACGACGACCCGAGCACCAGCAGCAGCCGGGCGCTCTCCACCAGCGCGAAGCTCGCGTCGACCCGCGGCCGGGGCACGGTCTCGCCGAAGAAGACCACGTCGGGTTTGAGCGTGCCGCGCCCGCAGGCCCGGCAGCCCACCAGGCGAAACCGCTCCACCGCGCCGTCCGGCAGGTCGACGTCTCCGTCCGGGTTGACGGCGATCACCTGGGCGTGAAACTCCGGGTTGACCAGGCGCAGCCGGCGATCGAGGTCGTCTCGGGCGGTGCCGTCTCCGCAGTCGAGGCAGACCACCCGGTCGAGGTTGCCGTGCAGCTCGATCACCTCGGCGCACCCGCCGGACTGGTGCAGGCCGTCGACGTTTTGTGTGATCACGCCGCGGAGCAGCCCACCCGCGTGGAGGTCGGCGACCGCGTGGTGCCCGGAGTTGGGCTCGGCGCGGGCGATCGTCCGCCAGCCCAGGTGGCTACGCGCCCAGTAGCGCCGGCGCGCGACCGGGTCGCGGGTGAACATCTGGTAGGTCATCGGCGCGTGCCGCGTCTGCACGCCGTCCGGCCCGCGGTAGTCCGGAATGCCGGAGTCGGTGGAGATGCCCGCCCCGGTGAGGACGGCGACACCACCCTCCGCAACCATCTCCGCCAGCCGCTCGGTCCCGTCGATCACCCATCCATGGTGCCTCAGCCGCCGGACGGCGAGGCCGGCACGCTGAGGGTGAACGGGATCTCGGTCGTGTTCGCGGCGGTTATCCGCTCGTTGTCAAATGTCGGCGCGCTGGCTGTCCGCCATTTCAACGGCCGAACTGTTCGGCGACCACCTGCCCGAGCAGCAGGACGCAGGCCAGGAGCGCGAGGATGAGCACGGTCGCGGCGACCGGCCT
The DNA here is from genome assembly GCF_052068095.1 of Phytohabitans sp. LJ34. Lineage (NCBI taxonomy): Bacteria > Bacillati > Actinomycetota > Actinomycetes > Micromonosporales > Micromonosporaceae > Phytohabitans > Phytohabitans sp. LJ34. The sequence continues at coordinate 563,199 of NZ_JBQHDG010000001.1, forward strand.
TCGGCGCCGCGGGGAGGAAGCAGGCACCGCCCGGGTCGGCGGAAACAGCGGTGGGTGGCCGGGCAACGGCGGTGACGCGGAGAAGCTGGGCGGCGCGGGCGCGGCGGCCGGTGACGTGGGCCGGATCGGCTGTGGTGTCTCGGGACCGCCCCCGGCCGGGGCGGACACGGGGGGCACCGGGCGGACCGGCGCCGCGGCGGGCAGGCTGCCCAGCGCGACGACCAGCTCCGGATCCTCGACCAGCGTGGGTGACACACCGACCCGCTGGTGTAGCAGCGTGCCGGCCAGCGGGATCCGGCTGGACCCGCCGACTGGGAAGACCCCGCCCACCTCGTGCGGGCGTACCCCGGCCCGTTGCAGCGCCGCCATGGTCAGGTCGACGGTCCGCTCGACGTAGGGCCGGGCCATCCGCTCGAACTCTTCCCGCGTCAGGTGGGTGTCGACGTCGAACAGCGGGACGTGGATGGCGGCCGACGAGCTGCGCGACAGCTGCTCCTTCGCGGATCGGGCGTCGGCCCAGAACATGAGGTGCCGCCGCCGCGCCAGGTCGTCCGCCGGACGCACCAGGCGGCGCCAGCGGTCGGGGTCGCTCGCGCCGACTGTTCGCGACAGGTGCTCGACGATCGCGGCGTCGAGATCCAGGCCGCCCAGGTCGGTGAGGCCGTCGGTGGCGAGGATCTCCCAGTCGTCACCGGCGCGCCGCAGCACGGTGGTGTCGAACGTGCCGCCGCCGAAGTCGTACACCACCAGCGCGCCGCCGGAAGGCACCGTGTGCCCGAGGTCCCGGGTGAAGTACCCCGCCGCCGCGACCGGCTCGGCGATCAGCGTGACCGCCGGCACGCCGGCGCGTGCGGCGGCCTCGGCCAGCACCCCCTTGCGGCTGGCCGCCCAGTTGGCCGGGTAGGTCAGCACCGTCTCGGCCGGCATCGCGCCGGCAACGCGGGACGCCTCGTCGACGACGCGGCGCAGCACCGCGGCGATCACATCCGGCACCTGGTACTCGCGGGAGCCGAGCAGGATCACCCCGTCGTCGACGCTTCGCTTCGGGTTGGGCTCGAAGCTCGCCGGGTCGAGTCGCGCGCTGCGCTCCGCGTCGCGGCCCACGAGCAGCCGGCCGTCGGTTTCGGCGTACACGGCGGACGGCAGCAGGAAGCTCGACTCGAACTGAAGCGGCCGGCCCGGCCCGGCCGGGCTGGAGAGCGCGGCCACGGTGTGGGACGTGCCGAAGTCGACGCCGAGAACCACGCCGGATCGCCCTGCCACGGCCCACACCGTAGCGCCGAGACGCCAGCGGTCAGATCGCCAGCTCCAGGCGGCTCCGGGCGCCGGCGTCGTCGTAGAGGATCCACCTCAGGAAGTCGAGTGTCGTCGCCAGCACCTGGGTGAAGCCGGGCTGGCCGGGTGTCAGGTAGGCGCCGTGGTCCTGGCCGGGCAGCGCGAGAAACGACTTCGGCCAGTGCACGCGGTCGTACGCCGCGCGGGCGGCCTCGATCGGGACCGTGGGGTCGGCGGTGCCGTGTACGAAGAGCATGGCCGCGCTCGGGCCGGCGAAAGCGCCCGCCATCCCCGCCCCGGCGATCACGATGCCGCCGCGCAGCCTGCGGTCGTGGCCGGCCGTGAAGAGGCCCGCGGTGGTATAGCCGCCGGCGGAGTGTCCCGCCGCGCCGATGCGGCTGCCGTCCAGGTGACCGGCGAAGGCGGGGAGGGCGAGCACCTTCCGCACCACGTACCAGGCGTCGGCCGGCTGGTTGCGCACGTCGGCGCGGCTGAAGCGGCGAGTGCCCTCGCGGGTGCGGGGGTAGGCCGGCGCGGCCACCACGAAGCCGGCCGCCACCCAACGGGTGACGATCTGCGCGTGGTAGGCGGGGAGGCTGTGCAGGCCGTGGCTGTAGATGACCACGGGGAAGCGCCCGGCGGCGATCGGGGCGTCCCGGCCGGCCTGGCGCGCCGGATACCACACGGTGGTGGGCAGCGGCCTGGCCTTTCCGCGGCTGAGCGCCAGCGTGCGGACGCCGACCGGGTAGGTGCCGGCCGGGGCGGACACCGCGGCCGCGTGCGAAACGGCGTGTGGCGCCGGAGCGCCACACGCCGCCGAAGCGAGCAGCAGGGCCACGCCGACGAGCCCCGCCGCAAACCGCTTCATGTTTTGACGGTACGGACGAGGCCGCCGCACGGGGCCGGCTTTCCGGTTCCCGTGCGGCGGCCGTCTGGACACCAAGGACCTCAGTTGTGCGAGAGGCGGGGCAGCCAGCCGAGCCAGCGGGGCAGGTACCAGTTGCGCTCACCCAGCATGGCCATCACCGCGGGGAGGAGCACCGCCCGCACGATCGTGGCGTCGATGAGCACCGCGATCGCGAGACCGAAGCCCATCTCCTTCATCGCGGTCAGCGGGGCCGTGGTGAAGAGTGCGAAGACCGCGACCATCACCACCGCCGCCATGGTGATCGTGCCGGCCGTGTTCTGGATGCCGCGCGACACCGCGAGCTTGGTCGGCCAGCCGCGGTCGTACCCCTCGCGGATCCGGCTCAGGACGAACACGTGGTAGTCCATCGAGAGGCCGAACAGGATCACGAAGAGGAACAGCGGGATCCAGCTCGTGATCGTGCCGCGCTCCTGGAAGTCCATCAGGCCGGAGCCCCAGCCGTGCTGGAAGGCCAGCACCAGGGCGCCGTACGCGGCGGCCACCGAGAGCAGGTTGAGCACGATCGCGGTCACCGCCACGACCACCGAGCGGAACGACACGAGCAGCAGTACGAACGCCAGGCCCAGCACGAACGCGAACACCAGCGGCACGCTGCGGGTGAGCGCGTGGTTGAAGTCGACCGACTGGGCCGCGTCCCCGGTGACCGCTACCTCGGCACCGGCCACACCCGCGAGCGAGTGCGGGATGACGTCGTCGCGCAGGGTGTGTACCGCGTCCTCGGAGACCTTGTCGGTACCCGTGCCGGAGAGGCCGATGCTGATCAGGGCGACCGTCTTGTCGGGATTGACCTCGACGGACACCGGTTCGTGAAGCTGGCCGGTGGCCAGCGCCTTGGCCTTGAAGTCGGCGATCGCCGCGGTCGTCGCCGGGTCGGTGACGTCCGCCGCCTTGACCACGACGGTGGCGGGGTCGGCGCCGCCCGGGAAGGCGGCCTGCACCCGGTCGTACGTCTGGATCGCGGCCTCGTCGTGCTTGACGCCCTCGATGCCGTCGGACGCGGGCTTCATGCCGAGCGCCGGCAGCGCCAGGGCGATCAGCGCGGCGGCCGCGATCGTCGCGGAGACACCCGGCCGGCGCAGCACCAGGCGGAGCACGAAGCGCCAGAAGCGGCCGTTGGACTTGCGCCGGTACAGGCCCGGGATGCGGCCCAGGTCGACCTTGTCACCGAGCTTGGAGAGCATCGCCGGGAGCACGGTGAGCGAGCCCACTGCCGCGACCGCGACGACAAGGATCGTGCCGACGGCCAGGCTGATGAACGTCACGTCCTGGGTCAGGAACATGCCCGCCATCGCGATGATCACGGTGAACGCCGAGATCATCACCGAGCGCCCGGAGGTGGCCGCCGCGGTGGCGAGTGCCTGTTCGGGGCTGGCGCCGTTGGCCCGCTCCTCCCGCTCGCGGCGGATGTAGAAGAGGCAGTAGTCGACGCCGACGGCCAGGCCCATGAGCAGCATCAGGTGGGTGACGGACTGGTCCGCGGGAAAGAAGCGGCTGCTCGCGGCCAGCAGGCCGAGCGACGCGAGGAACGCGGTGACGGCCAAGCCCAGCGGGAGGATGGCGGCCAGGAACGCGCCGAACGCCACGAGCAGGATGCCGAGCGTCACCGGCAGCGAAAGCATCGACAGGGTGCCCAGCGCGCCTTCCACCTGGCTGTCGATCGCCTTGTCGATGCTGACCTCGCCGGTTTGCGCGACGATCAGGTCTGGATGCTTGTCCTGCACGCCCTCGACGGCCTTGAACACCGGGTCGATCCGGTCGACGGCCGTCTCCGGGTCGCCCTTCATGTCGAACGTGACCAGCGCCGAGCGCTTGTCCTCGGAGACCGCGTCGGCGTTCACGTTCTCCACCTGGCCGGTGGCCTCGACGGCGCTGGCGGCCTCGCGGACGGCGTTGCGAAACTCGATCGAGTTGGTGGTGAGCGTGCCGCTCTGCACGATCACCATCTCGCCGGCCCGGTCCGGGAAGCCGGCCGCGTCGATGATCTGCTCGGCGCGCTTGGACTCGCCGTTGCCGTAGTCGCTGTCTTCGGCGCTGACCGTGCCGATCACCGCGCTCAGCGCGGTCGCCACGATCACGAAGAGCAGCCAGCCGACGATGGCGGTGGCGCGGTGCCGCGCGCTGAAGCGGGCGACGGAGGCGGCCAGGTTGCGGGGCCGCCGGTGGCTCGTCAGGGTCTCGTCCGGCCGGCTCTCCGGCGGTCGCAACATGGATGTCGTCATGACGAAGACGCTATGAGCGGCGCTGATCCGTCTCGATCCAGCGCACACCCCACTTTCTGGTGGGGAACACCGCGCCATCGTGGTAGGGCCTGCCCTACCACGCTATGGTCATGGCCATGTCTGACGAGTACGTGGACCCGAGCGGTAACACGGAGGCCTTCCGCTCCTTCGCGCAGGCCCCGGCGGAGGCCGAGAAGGCGCCGTCCCGCCTGCCGCTGATCATCGGTGTCGCGGTGCTGGCCGTGATCCTTGTCGTGCTAATCGCGTTCCTCGCCGCGGGCTGACGCGATCACGCCGCGCGCCTGCGTGGCGATTTCCAACTCTTCGTCGGTCGGCACCACGAAGACAGCGACCGGCGCACCGTCCGGCGAGATGATCCCCTCTTCGACCCGCTCGTTGCGCTCCGTGTCGATCTCGATGCCCAGCCGTGACAGGCCTGCCAGCGACTCGGCACGCACCACCGCCGCACGCTCGCCCACCCCGGCCGTAAACGCGATCGCGTCGAGGCGCCCCAGCACCGCGTAGTACGCGCCCACGTACTCCTTGATCCGCCGGCAGTACACGGCGAGGGCGAGTGCGGTGGCCCGGTCGCCCGCGGCGCGGCGGCTCAGCACCTCGCGCATGTCGCCGACCCCGGCCAGCCCGAGCAGGCCGCTGCGGTGGTTGAGCATGTTGTCGAGGTCGTCGATACTCATCCCCGCGTTGCGCGCGAGGTAGATCAGCACGCCGGGGTCGACGTCACCCGAACGGGTGCCCATCACGAGGCCCTCCAGCGGCGTCAGCCCCATCGACGTGGCGACCGACCGTCCACCTTCGACGGCGCAGGCACTGGCACCGTTGCCGAGGTGCAGCGTGATCGTGTTGACCGTCTCCAGTGGACGCCCGAGGAGCGCGGCGGTGCGCCGGGATACGTACGCGTGCGAGGTGCCGTGAAAGCCGTACCGGCGCACGGCGTGCCAGTCCGCCAGCTCCTTGTCGATCGCGTAGGTGGCCGCTTCTTCGGGGAGCGTGCGGTGGAACGCCGTGTCGAAGACGGCCACCTGCGGCACTCCGGGCAGCAGCTTGCGGGCCACCTCGATGCCGGCGAGGTTGGCGGGGTTGTGCAGGGGCGCGAGCGGGATCAGATGCCGTATCGCCGCGACGACCCCGTCGGTGACGAGAGCCGGCTCGCTGAACAACCCTCCACCGTGGACCACGCGGTGCCCGACACCGTCCAACCCGGACAGATCGAGCCGCTGTGTCACCTCGGCCAGGGCGGCATCGTGGTCGGTGACCCGCTCCACCGTGCCCTCGTCGAGGGTGGTGTCGCCGTCGTAAAGCTGGTACTTGACGCTTGACGACCCGCTGTTGAGCACGAGGATTTTCATGACGTGGCCGCCTGGATCGCCGTGATGGCCACGGTGTTGACGATGTCCTTGACGGTGGCGCCCCGGCTGAGGTCGTTGACCGGCCGCCGTAACCCTTGCATCACCGGGCCGACCGCGACCGCGCCGGCCGAGCGCTGCACCGCCTTGTACGTGTTGTTGCCCGTGTTCAGGTCCGGGAAGATGAAGACCGTGGCGTGGCCGGCGACCGTGCTGCCGGGCAGCTTGGTGCGGGCCACGCTCGGGTCGACCGCCGCGTCGTACTGGATCGGCCCCTCCACGGGCAGATCCGGCCGCCGCTCGCGCACCAGCGCGGTGGCCGCCGCGACCTTCTCCACGTCCGCACCGGCGCCGGACGAGCCGGTCGAGTACGAAAGCATCGCCACCCGTGGCTCGATGCCGAAGCGGGCCGCGGTGTCCGCGGACGACAGTGCGATGTCGGCGAGCTGGGCCGCGTCCGGGTCGGGGTTGACCGCGCAGTCGCCGTAGACGAGCACCCGATCGGCGAGCAGCATCAGGAAGACGCTGGAGGCGACCGAGACACCGGGCACGGTCTTGATGATCTCGAACGCGGGCCGGATCGTCGCCGCGGTCGTGTGTGTGGCCCCGGAGACCATGCCGTCCGCCCGCCCGGTGTGCACCATCATCGTGCCGAAGTAGCTGACGTCGCGCACCACGTCACGAGCCAGGTCGAGCGTGACGCCCTTGTGGCGGCGGATCTCCGCGTACAACCCGGCGAACTCCTCCAGCCATGGACTCGCCGCCGGATCCACGATGGACGCCCCGTCGACGTCGAGCCCGAGGTCCTTGGCCTTGCGGGCGATCTCGTCCGGGTCGCCGAGCAGCGTGAGGTCGGCGACCCCGCGGCGCAGCAGCGTCTCGGTGGCGCGCAGGATCCGTTCCTCGGCACCCTCCGGCAGCACCAGGTGGCGCCGCTCCAGGCGGGCGCGGTCGATCAGCTCGTACTCGAACATCAGCGGCGTCACCCGCGGCGCCCGCGCCACGTCGAGCCGGCGCATCAGCTCCTCGTTGTCCACACTGGACTCGAATGCGCCGATCGCCGCCTCCACCTTGCGCGGGTGGGCCGCCGTGGGGCGCCCTTCGATGCGCCCGATCGCCTCCACCGTGTGGTAGCTGTCGGTCGGCACCGAGAGCACCGCCAACCCCGCGCCGAGCGATTCCACCAGCCGCATTGCCCGCGGGTCGGGCCGCACACCGAGCGTCAGCACCACGCCGGAGATCGCCGGCGAGCCCGCCGCCCGCGCCGCGCCGGCCGCCACCAGCAGGTCGTCGCGGTCGCCCGGCATGATCAGCAGACACCCGTCGGTCATGTGCTCCAGCACGAGCGGCACGTGTGCCGCGCCCACCACGAAGTCCAGCACGTCCCGGTCGAGCGCCGCGTCGTCACCCGCAAGACGGCTCGCGCCCAGCCCGGCCGCCACCTCCGCCACGGTCGGCGCCGAGACGGTCGGGACCTCCGGGATCGCGTACGCCGGCACGGGCAGCTCAGGCATCGCGGTGCCCGGCCGCACCCGGTTGGCGATCACCGCCAGCACGGTCGCCCCGAGATCGCTCAGCCCGTGGTAGCCCAGACTCGACGCCGCCCCCACGTCCTCCTGCTCCTGGCCGTCGACCACCGCCACGACCACGCTGCTGAACTCGTTGGCCAGCCGCGCGTTGAACGCGAGCTCGTCGGTCTCGTCGTCCGCCCGCAGCCCGTTGCCGACGATCACCATCGCCTTGTGCCGGCGCTCCACCTCGCGGAAGCGCCCCACGATCAGCGCGATCAGCTCCTCCCGCCGACCAGTGGAGATCAGCTCACCCGCCTCGGCGTACGTGGCGCCGTAGAGATCCTCGTACGGATCCTCGATCCGGTAACGCTCCCGCAGCAGTTCGAGGATCGCGTCACGGCCGTTGGAGGGCGCCAGCGGCCGAAACACGCCGATCCCCTCCACCTGCCGCGACAGCAGCTCAGCCAACCCGAGCGCGATCGTCGACTTGCCGCCACCCGGCCCCAGCCCAGCGACGTAAACGCTTCGTCCCACGCGCCCAGCCTATTCATGATCCGACGACGAGCTTTCCAGAGGCAGAGATGACGAGCTCTCCAGAGCAGATTTGCCCCCGTCCGTGTCACCTGCTGGCCGTATGCTCCCGCGGGCACCGCTCCGGCCGGCGGCTCGCAGAGCGAGCCGAGATCCCCGACCTCCGCTGCCAGGCCCGCGCGCGGGAGCATACGGTCTACAACTGACGCGGACGCGGGAAAAGGATCAGAGGCTACGCGGGTGAGTCGATGCGCAGGTCGAACTCGATCGACGTGCCGGAGGAGGCCGGGGCGCCGGCGATGGGCATCGGGGCGCCCACCTCGTACCCCTGGGCGAAGTCGACGCCGAAGCCGCGCAGCAGCTCGATTGTAGCGGCGTCCCGCACGTACTCGGCGGCGGTCAGCACGCCGTGCGCCTGGCAGGCCTCCACAATGGACCGCACGAGCGCCTGGTCGGTCGGTGAGTTGACGATGTCGGTGATGAAGGCGCCGTCGATTTTGACCAGGTCGATCGGAAACGACTTGAGGTAGATGAACGAGCTGTACGCCGCGCCGAAGTCGTCGAGTGCGAGCTGGCAGCCGAGCTCGCGGATCGCCCGTGCGAAGTACATCGCCTCGGAGCGGTTGTCGATGCGCGCGGTCTCGGTGATTTCGAACGTGATGCGGCGCGGGTCGACGTCGTGCTTGTGCAGCAGGTCCTGCACGCGGCCGAGCAGGCCGGGCTCGCCGAGCGAGCGACCGGAGAGGTTGATCTGGTAGTGCGGCGTGGGCGGGCCCTGCGCGATCAGCTCGAACGCGTTGTCCATCACCCACAGGTCGATCGGCAGCGTCTCGTCGACGTGCTCGGCGATGTCGAGCAGCGGCGAGGGCGGCACCGGGTTGCCCGCGTCGTTGAGCGTGCGGAGCAGGATCTCCTGCCGGGTGATCTGGTTGAGCCGCAGGTCGAGGATCGGCTGCGTATACAGCGTGAACCCGTTGCCGGCCACCGCCGCGCGGACCCGCGTGCGCCAGGCCTCCTGCCGCTCGTCGGCCGGGGCCGGGCGGGCCAACGCCTTGAGGGCGGCGCCGGTCTCCTTCGCGTGCCGCCACGCCGATTCCGCGTCGATGAGCAGGTCGATGCTGCTGCTCTCGTCGTGCGCCTCGAAGCGCACGAGGCCACCCCACGCGTCGAGCCGCAGGCCGTGCGGGCCGGCGACGAAACGCTGCGCGCGCAGCTTTTCCACGATGGTCTGCGCCAGCGACGTGGCCGGCCTCAGGCCGATGTCGGGCATGAGCACGCCGAACTCGCCCGGGCCGAGGATGCCGCAGATGTCGTTGCGGCGGGCCAGCTTCATGATGAACGTGGCCACGACCGCGGAGAGGCGCTCGGAGTCGGTGGCGCCCTGCGGCTCGGTGGCGAGGACCAGCAGCACGCCGGTGCCGGCGCGGCGTGCGCGGTCGATCTCGTCGCTGAAGCCGGTGCGGTCGCGCAGCCCGTCTCCGGGGCCGAGGGAGCCCGACGCCCGCTCGACGATCGCACGGCGGCGGGCCCGCCGGTCGTGCTCCCTGCGGGCCAGCTCCAGCTCGGTGACGTCCTGCGCGGTGCCGATGATGCCGGTGGGCTCGCCGTCGTCGCCGGTGAGGACCTCGATGTAGCAGTGCACCCACCTGGTGATCCCGGCCGGCTGCACCACACGGCAGGTCAGCTCGGTGGCGGTGCGATCCCGCCAGGCCGCTGTCGCCGCCAGCCGGACGCGGTAGGAGTCGTCGGGGTGGGTGAGCCCGTAGAGCGCGTCGACGGTCTGGCGGACCGCCCCGGGCGGCCGGCCGAAGATCAGGGACATCTCGTCGGACCAGGTCAGCTCGCCGGTCGCCGCGTCCCACCGCACGGTGCCCTGCTTGGCGAGCTGCGCCGCGCGGGTGATGCGGCGGACCTCGCCGGTGTCGCCGCGCAGGGGGTCGTGCATGTCGACGTCGCCCACCAGGTCGCGGCCGTCGGCCTTGGCCCGCGCGTACTGCTGCTGCACCCACCGGGTGTTGCGGCTGGCGCTGGCCCGCTCGAAGACCGTGGGCTTGTGGCTGCCGGCCAGGGCCAGGATGTCGTCGAGGTCCACCGTCACCGCCCCCGGGCGGGCGTGACGAAGCCCGCCTCCTTGGCAAGTTCCTTCAGGCGGCGGCGGGCGGCCGCCTTGTACGACCGCACGGTGTTGTCGGCCATGCCGAGGATCCGCGCGATCTCCGGATCGGTCCAGCCCTCGAACGCGAGCGCGAACACGGCCGCCTGGCGCTCCGGCAGCCGGCGCAGGCAGCCGAGCAACCACTCCTGCGCCTCGCGGGAGTCGGCCGGCGGCGCGACGAGGCGGTCGGTCGGCACCTCGTCGAGCGTCGCGGTCGCCTCCCGGCGCTGCCGGGCCTGCTCGTTCATCAGCTTGTATCGGGCGGTCTTGTACACCCAGGCGAGCGGCTTTTCGTAGCCGCTGATCTCTTCCCACTTGTCCCGGGCCGTGATGAGCGTTTCCTGCACGGCCTCCTGGACCAGCTCGCGGTCGCCGCACTGGCTCCGGAGGAACCGCTCGACCGCCACTATGTTTTCCCGGCAGAAGTCCTCGAACGAGGCATCCAGCTCGGCCAGCCGCCGCTCGGCAGCGGTCACGCTGGGCTCGACAACGGTCACGCCGCTTCCACCTCGCGCGCTGACACGCTCGTTCCCCCAAGCGTCAAAAGATTGATCATCGTTCGCTCCCCGCCATATGGTCCCGCATATCACTGTCGGTAGGAGTTGCCTGAGAGGTGCGTTGAGCGGCACAACTTCCCGGCATGATCGGTGGTCATGCTTTCTACCAGCCCTCTTTGGTCCGATCGGCCAAACTAGACGGACCGAAAAGAGGATGGGCGTGGACTAGGGTCATGTTCTACGGAACGTAGCCGCTAGCACACGCTTGGTCCTTTGTGGTCAAACACCTGGGGCGGGCCACCCGCAGTCGTCAAAATTTTTTCGCTCACTCTTGACCGCGAGCGCCCATCAATCGTAATTTTCTTCATCACCAGGCAACGATGAAAGGAATTACGGTGACGGTGCAGACCCAGGGTGTCATCGGCCGGCTCCGGATGGAGCTGTCCACGCTCCCCGACGCGCTCCAGCGCGTGGCCGAGCAGATCCTGGACGACCCGGCCGAGGCGGCACAGGCGTCCATCGTGGACCTGGCCGAGCGGGCCGGCACGTCCACCGCCACGATCACGCGGTTCTGCCGGGTCCTGGGCTTTCGTGGGTACGCCGCGCTCCGGGTCGCGCTCGCCGCCGAGATCGGGCGCCAGGAGCAGGCCCGCTGGGTCACCGACATCGACCGCGAGATCGAGCCCGGCGACCCGCTCGACCGCGTGCTTGGCGTCATCGCCAGCGCCGACTCCCGGGCGATCCAGGAGACCGCGGCCGGCCTCGACCTCGACAAGGTCGCCCAGGTCGCCGACGCGATCGCGACCGCGGGCCGGGTCGAGCTCTTCGGGCTCGGCAGCAGCGGCACGGCGGCCCGCGAGATGGCGTTCCGGCTGGAGCGCATCCGCATCCCGGTCTGGTACCGGGAGGACGCGCACAAGGCGCTCACCAACGCGGCCCTGCTCGGCCCCGGCGACGTGGCGATCGCCCTCTCGCACGGCGGCCGCACCCGCGAGGTGATCGAGATGCTCGCCGAGGCGGCCTCGCAGGGCGCGCTGACCGTGGCGGTCACCTCGTTCGAGCGCTCCCCGCTGGGCGAGACGGCCGACATCACGCTGACCACGGCCGTGCACGAGACGACGTTCCGGGTGGCGGCGCTCTCCGCGCTGCACTCCCAGCTCGTCGCGCTCGACCTCATCTACGTCGCGGTCGCTCAGCGGACGTACGAGCGCACCACCGAGGCGTTCGAGGTGACCGCCCGCGCGGTCGAGGCGCACCGGTTGCGTGACCAACCCGTGGCGCGCCGGCGCCGCGGCTGAGATCGAGGAGCGGGGATGACGGCACAGGCGTACCTGTCGATGATCACTGAGCTTGTGGCCAAGGTGGGCACCAGCCAGGCGGATGGCGTCAAGAGCGCCGCGGCTCTCGTCACCGACGCGCTGGACCGCGGGGGCGTGGTGCAGGCCTTCGGCTCGGGCCATTCGGAGGCGCTGGCCATGGAGATCGCCGGCCGGGCCGGCGGGCTGGTGCCCACCAACCGCATCGCGCTGCGCGACATCGTCCTCTATGGCGGGCAGCCGCGGGAGGTACTCGACGATCCGGGCCTGGAGCGCGACCCCGAGGTGGCCCGGCGGCTCTACGACCTCGCGCCGGTCGACCCGCGCGACGTGTTCGTCATCGCCTCCAACTCCGGCGTCAACGGCGTGGTGGTCGAGCTGGCCCTGCTGGTCAAGGAGCGCGGGCACGGCCTGATCGCGGTCACCTCGCTGGAACACAGTGGACGCGTCGAGCCGCGGCACCCCTCCGGCAAGCGCCTGAGCGACATCGCCGACGTGGTGCTCGACAACGGCGCCCCGTACGGCGACGTGGCACTTCCCGGCCAGATCGGCGCGGTCTCCTCGGTGACCGCCGCGCTGCTGGCGCAGATGGTCGTCGCCGAAGTGGTCGCCCGCCTCGTCGAGGCGGGGCAGACCCCGCCCATCTACCTGTCCGCCAACATCCCCGGCGGGCCCGAGCACAACCAGCTCCTGGAAGCGCGGTACGCCGGCCGTATCCGGCGCACCGCATAGTCCTTTGAAAGGTAGGCCAACCGTGCATACGCATCCCACCAGACGCGGCCTGCTGCTCGGGGCGGTCGCGGCGACGGCGCTCAGCGCCTGCGCCACCGGCGGCGCCGACGACGACGACAAGAGCGCCAAGGGCGACACCACCGCCGACAACCCGCTGGGCGCGCCGGCCGACGCGCCGCTGGAGGTGGTCGTCTTCAAGGGCGGCTACGGCGACCAGTACGCCATCGAGGCGGGCACCGTCTACCAGCAGCGGTTTCCGAAGGCCACCGTGGACCACAAGGGGATCCAACGGGTGGGCGAGGTGCTCCAGCCCCGCTTCATCTCCGACGACCCGCCGGACGTCGTGGACAACAGTGGCGCCGGCCGGCTCGACCTCGTGACGCTCGTGTCGTCGGGCAAGCTCACCGACCTCACCGAGCTGCTCGACGCGCCAAGCCTCGACGATCCGGCGAAGACGGTTCGGGACACGCTCATGCCGGGCGTGGTCGAGGACGGCACGTTCGACGGCAAGGTCTTCGTGCTCAACTACTCGTCCGTCCTATGGGGAATCTGGTACTCCAAATCGCTCTTCGCGAAGAACGGCTGGACGTATCCGACCACCTGGGCCGAGATGCTCACGCTCTGCGAGCAGATCAAGAAGACCGGCGTCGCGCCGTGGACGTGGCAGGGCAAGTTTCCCGAGTACATGAACGACCCGCTGATGTCGCTGGCGGCCAAGGCGGGCGGGCACGACCTGGTCAAGTCGGTGGACAATCTCGAGCCGGGCATCTGGAAGAGCCCCTCGATGCTCGCTGCGGCCGACGCCGTCTACCAGCTCGCCGTGCGCGGATACATCATGGCCGGCTCCGAGGCGCTGTCCCACACCGAGGCGCAGAACGCGTGGAGCAAAGGCCAGGCGGCGTTCATCCCCTGCGGCTCGTGGCTGGAAGGTGAGCAGCAGCAGGTGACCCCGGCCGGCTTCGACATGGTGCTCGGCACCGTCCCCGCGCTGACCGGCGCGGACAAGCTGCCCGCCGGCGCGGTGATGGCAGCGAGCAGCGAGTCGTTCCTCGTACCCGCCAAGGCCGGCAACGCCCGCGGCGGCCTGGAGTACCTGCGGATCCTCTTCTCCAAGAAGGTGGCCCGCGGCTTCGCGCAGAACTCCAAGGCGCTGCCGGTCGTGGGCGGTGCCACCGACGGCCTGACGCTCAGCAGCGGGCTCGCCTCCACCGCCGAGACCGCGAAGGCCGCCGGCGCCAACATGTTCGGGTACCGCTTCCGCACCTGGTACCCGCCGCTGTCCAAGGCGCTCGACGACGCCACGGGCGAGCTGCTCACCAAGCGCACCACGCCGGACAAGTGGGCGGAACGCGTGCAGAAGGCGGCCGACGCGGTCGCCGCCGACTCCTCGGTCGCCAAGCACAAGCGCTGAGCGCGGGAGGTGACCCATGCGGCACGGCCGGTACCGGTTTCTGGCCGGGGCGATGATCCCGCCCCTGCTGCTCTACGCCGTCTTCGTCGTGTCGCCGTACGCGCAGGCGTTCTACCTGGCCTTCACCGACTTCAACGGCGTCTCCAGCGACGTGCACATCGTCGGCCTGGACAACTTCACTCGACTGTGGAGTGATCCGCTGTTTCTGTCGGCGCTGCGCCACAACGCCCTGATGCTCGTGGTCGTGCCGCTGGTCACCATCGCGCTCGCCCTATTCTTCGCCTCCTCGACCCGGGGCAGCCGCCTTCTGCGGGCCTACCGGGTGCTGTACTTCTTCCCTCAACTCCTCTCCGTCGCCATCATCGCCGTGCTGTGGCAGTTCGTGTACACCCCCAACAGCGGCCTGCTCAACGGTTTTCTCGACGGGATAGGCCTGTCCACACTGGAGCGCTCGTGGCTGGCCGAGCCGCGGCTCGCGCTCTGGTGCGTGATGGCGGCGCTGATCTGGTCGGCGGTCGGCTTCTACGTCGTGCTCTTCGCGGCGGCGATCGAGTCGATCCCGGCCGACATCACCGAGGCGGCGCTGATCGACGGCGCCGGGCAGCTCACCCTCTTCTGGCGGATCACGCTCCCGCTCGTCTGGGACAGCGTGCAGGTCGCGTTCGTCTACCTGGGAATCATCGCGCTCGACGGCTTCGCCCTTGTGCAGATCATGACGGTGGGGCCCGGCGGGCCGGACAACAGCACCGAGGTGATGGGCCTGTCGCTCTACCGCAACGCGTTCACCTACGGCAAGTACGGCTACGCGTCGGCGATGGGCGTCGCGCTCTTCTTCCTCACGCTGACGCTGACCGTGCTGATGCTCCGCGCCACCCGCCGCGAGCGAGTGGAGCTGGCATGAAACCCGGCCGGGTCGTACACGTGGTGCTCCTCGCCTGGGCGCTGCTGGTCACACTCCCTCTACTGTGGGCGGTCGTATCCTCGCTCAAGACCGACGCGGAGATCTTCGACAGCCCGTGGTCGCTGCCGGCAACACCCCGCTTCGACAACTGGGCCCGCGCCTGGGCCGAGGCCTCCATCGGCCGCTACCTGCTCAACACCGTCGTCGTGGTGGGTGGCGCGCTCCTGCTCACCATGCTCTTCGGCGCGCTCGTCGCGTACTGCCTGGCCCGCTATCCCTTTCCGGGCAACCGGGTCATCTACTACACGCTCGTCGCCGGGATGCTCTTTCCGGTGTTCCTGGCGCTCGTGCCGCTGTTCTTCGTGGTCGACCAACTCGGCATGCTCGGCACCTATCACGGGCTGATCCTCGTGTACGCCGCGTACGCCCTGCCGTTCACCGTCTTCTTCCTGCACGCGTTCTTCCGTACCCTGCCGACCGCCGTCGCCGAAGCGGCGTTCATCGACGGGTGCTCGCACGCCGCGGTGTTCTTCCGCATCATGCTGCCGATGGCCCGTCCCGGCCTGGTCAGCGTGGGCATCTTCAACTTCCTCGGCCTGTGGAACCAGTACCTGCTTCCCCTCGTGCTCAACCCGGATCCGGACCGGTACGTCCTGGCCCAGGGACTCGCGTTTCTGGCCGTCAGCCAGGGCTATCGCAGTGACTGGAGCGGCCTGTTCGCGGGACTCGTCATCGCGATCCTGCCCGTCCTCGTCGCGTACATCCTGTTTCAGCGCCAGATCCGCGACGGCCTGACCGCCGGCGCGGTGAAGTGACTCCAGAAAGGAGCACGCCGTGAAACGCCTCCCAGCCGCCCTCGCCGTGACCGCCGCGGCCCTCGCCACCGGCGCCGTCGCCGTCGTGGCCAGTGGCGGCCCCGCCCCCGCCGCCGCCCTCGCCCCCTGCCAGGTGCTCTTCGACGACTTCAGCTACAGCGGCCCGGCTGACCCACTGATCAGTCAGCGGGGCTGGACCGTGCGTACCAACTCGGGTGGTCCGGGCGTGCCCGGCGCCTCCTGGCCCGCGTCGAACGTCTCGTTCCCCACAGTGGACGGAGCCAAGTCGCTACAACTCCAGGCCGCCACAGACGGGACGGCCGGCGGCACAAGCCAGTCGGAGTTCCTGCACCAGCGCAAGTTCTTCGAGGGCACGTACGCGGCCCGGGTCAAGTTCGCCGACGCGCCGGTGAGCGGCACCGACGGCGATCACCTGGTGGAGACGTTCTTCACCATCACTCCGCTCAACGCGCCGATGGACCCCAACTACGGGGAGATCGACTTCGAGTACCTGCCCAACGGCGGGTGGGGCGAGCAGGGCCCGATCTTCTACCAGACCACCTGGGAGACCTACCGCCCCGATCCGTGGGAGGCGGTCAACACGCACACCGCGCAGCGGCAGAGCTTCGGCGGCTGGCACGACCTGATGTTCACCGTCTCGGGCGGCCACGTGATGTACTACGTGGACGGTGCGCTCGTCGCCGACCACAGCGGCATCTACTACCCCGAGACCCCTATGTCGATCAACTTCAACCTGTGGTTCATCGACACGGCGGCGCACTCGGGCGGCATGGCCACCTACCGCCAGCAGGTCGACTACCTCTACCACACGGTGAACGAGGCGCTCACGCCCGCCGAGGCGGCGGCGCGGGTGGCCGCCTTCCGCTCGGCCGGCACCACCCACACCGACACGGTCGGGTCAGGCGGATCGTGCCCCACGCCTTCTGTCTCGCCGTCCGTGTCTCCCACGGCGTCCCCGTCGCCTTCGGTCACCCCGACCGGCGGCACGGGCTGCGCCAGCGCACCCTTCTGGAACATCAACGCGGTCTACCCGGGCGGCAACACCGTCCGGCACCAGCGCAGCGCCAACGGCGTGCCCGGCGGCCCGCCGTCCGGCGACGGCGTTCACCTGTGGCGGGCCCGCTGGTGGACACAGGGCAGCGAGCCAGGCTGGACCCAGCAGTGGGAAGACCTCGGGCGCTGCTGACCGGTACATGACTCTCGTCCTCGGCATCGACATCGGTGGCACCGCCACCCGCGCGGTCGTCACCACCCTCGGCGGCACCCGTGCCGGCTTCGGCCGCGCGGGTGCCGCCAACCCCGTCACGGTGCCCGCCGCGGAGGTCGTGGCCAACGTGACCGCCGCCCTCGTCGCCGCGCTGTCCACGGTGGACATCGCGCGGATCGGCGCCGCGGTGGCCGGCGCCGCCGGCGCGTCCCGGCCCGCGGTGCTCCAGGCCGCGTTCGACACCCTGGGGGTACGGTGCCCGCTGCGCGTGGTCGGCGACGCGGTGGTTGCGTTCGCCGCCGGCACCGGCGAGCCGGCCGGGAGCGTGCTCATCTCCGGCACCGGCGCGATCGCCGCCGAGATCCGCGACGGGCGCATCGCGCGGACCGCCGACGGTCTCGGCTGGCTCCTCGGCGACCTGGGCTCCGGCTTCTGGATCGGCCGCGCCGCCGCGACCGCGACCGCCCGCGCCCTCTACCGCGGCGCCCCACCGGGCGCGCTGGTGCGGCTGGTCACCGAGTCGGTGGGCGCCGCGGAGGCAGATCCCTTCGTCGCGGCGGTGCACGACCGGCCACCGCGCGAGCTCGCCTCCCTGGCCCCGCTCGTGACCGCGGCGTCCGCGGACGGCGACCCACTCGCACTGTCCATCCTGGACGAGGCGGCCGACCACCTCTGCCGGACGCTGGCCGAGGCCCGCGAGCCGGCCGATCGGACACCGATCGTCCTGGCCGGTGGCGTGCTCCGCCACTGCTCACCGCTGCACGCGCGGGTGGCCAGACACCTGGCGGCCGCCTGGCCGGAAGCGCCGGTGCTGGTCGCCGGGCCGGGCGAGGAGGGGGCCGCCAGGCTGGCGACCCGCGAAGTGGTCAGTCGCCGTCGACCTGCTGGAGGATGACCGTGTCCGATGTGTACCCGGTCGCGGAGAGCGTGACGACCGCCCGGTCGTCGACGGCGTCGGGATCGTCCGGACTCATGACCGGATAGATCTGCGGCGTGCTCCAGTTTGTCGGCGTGAAGATGAGGACCACCGGTGGCGAGGCCCAGGTGCCGGTGCCGGTGATGGACATGCCGAGCGCCACCTGCTGCGCAGGCGGGTGGCTCAGCCGCACGCTGAACGTGCCACCGCCGCCCTCCGGGATCGTCACGACATCCGGCTCGGCCACGACGGCCGCCGGCTGGCCGGTGACCGAGCAAGCCACGCCGTTTACCCGCCATCCGGTTGGCGGCGTGTTGGTGCCGGTGTAGCGCCCAAGGAAGCCGAGCCAGATGCTGCCCCCGGTCGGCACCGGCGGCACGGAGGGTCCACTCCGGACGGTCACCGCCTGCCCGGACTGCGTCCAGGAGTGATTCCACGCCTGGGTGACGGTCTGGTCGCCGGTAAACCGGAAGTCGACGGTGTACCCGTTCCACGGGTCACCAAGGTTTTTGATCTGGACGTTGGCGTAGAAGCCGCCGCTCCAACTGCTCGCCGTGTAGGTGACCTCGCACGCGACCGCTGCCTGCGCGGCAGACGCCGGCGCGATCGCCGCCGCGGCACCCACCAACGCCGCGACAACGGCGATCCGCCCAACCCTGATATGCATGGACATCAATGTAGGTGGGCGAGGGCTCTGCCGTCCAGGAGTGCTCGGTCCGATTGAACCGTCCGCTCGGCGGGCCCGTACCAAGGGCCACAGCCAACAGAAAGGTTTGTTTCCAATGATGCGGTGGAGTGGATGGAAGCGGCGGCTAGCGATCATCGTTGGTGCCGGCGTGGTGGTCGGCGGCGGCATCGCGGTCGGCACGGGCCTCGGCCAGGCGGGTGAGTCCTGCGTGGGCCTGGACAACGCGCTGCGCAACAACCTCAACTTCATCGCCGACCAGCAGCGCAACCCCGACGCCCTGTCCACGGCCCGCATCGCCAACCGCCAAGCGGTCGTCGACCTCATCCAGCAGCGCCGCGCCACCGCGGGCTGCACGGCCGACGTGGCGGCGGACAACCCAGCGGCACCGGCCCAGCCGGCCCAACCACCCGCCCAGCCCGCGAACCCGCCTGCTCAGCCCGCCAACCCGCCTGCTCAGCCCGCCAACCCGCCGGCTGCCGGCGGCGACGGTGAGGTCGTCTGCGCGGGCTCGACCGTCACGCTCTCCGGCGAGGCGGGTGCCCCGGCCGCGTCCAGCAGCCAGTTCCCGGCCGGTACGCGGCTCAAGGTCACCAACCTGGACAACAACAAGTCGATCACCGTGGAGGTGACGGGCGTGTCGGGTAGCTGCGTGCTGCTCAACAACGCGGCGTTCGAGCGGGTGCGGGAGCCGGGCAAGTTTCTGATCCGCCGGGCCGTCATCGAGAAGGTCTGAGGTCCAGCGCCGCACGCACGTAGCCGACCAGGTCGGCGCGGCGCCGCCACGGGTTGCGATACAGCGGTGCCCCGCCCACCCGGATGCGCGATGCCTCCCGGATCACCCGGTGCCACCGCGGGTCGGCGGTCTCCAGCGCGTACCCGGCGGCCTCGGACTTCGAGGTGACCCGGCCGGCCGCGAGCGTGTGGCGCAGCCGAGCGACGCCGAGGACTCCCCAGGCCGTCGCCCACGGTGTGAGCCCCACCGGCCCGCGCCCGGCCCGGGCCAGCCAGGGCTCCCAGTAGTCGTCGAGGTTGCGGTGTGTGGCCTCGGCGAGGGCCGGCCAGTCGGTGTGCACGCCGAGCGCGCTGACGGCCGGCCCGCGCACGGCCACTCCGCTCTGCGCCAGTACATGCCAGGTGACGAGGCTCCGCTCGAAGCGCGACTCGGGATCGACCCGCCGCTCGTGCACCGCCACGCCGGGCGGCGCCTGGGCGGGGTCGCGCCGCAGGTCGTCCCAAGTGACGTACAGGCCGTCGAAGAAGGGGCGCCGGGGGAGCGTGGCGTGGATCGCCCGGACGGCGGCGGGGTCGGGCGGCAGCGTGGTCACGGCGACGAAGTCGATGTCGCTGACCCCGGGGTGGTAGTCGCCCAGGGCTACAGAACCCTGCAAGTAGAGGCCCTCGACCAGGCCCGGCTCGTGGCGATCGGCGGTCTCCAGGTAGCGCGCGCAGACCGCGTCGACGTCATCCGGCACGCGCCGCAGGCTAACGCTCCTCGGGGGTGGCCAGCAGCGACGGGTCTTCGCGGATCATCGCGGCCAGGCGGGCGGCGGCGCCGGGGTTGTCTTCGTGGTCGGCGTGCCAGACCCGCGGCGCGCCGCGGACCGGAAGCTCGGGCTCGGCCGGCGCCGGCCCGCCCGGGTCGGGCAGGAAGCCGGGCGACCGCAGGCGGCCGGGGTCGACGAGCCGGGGCGCCTCGGGCACCGGTGCGGGCTCGGGGCGGCGGGCGGCCGGGTACACGTCTACCCGCGGCCGGCTCGCCTCGGGCAGTGGCCTGGGCAGGTCGGTCATCGGCGGGATCTCGGCCGGCAGCACCGGCATCGGCCCGTCGCTCGGCCCGAAGGTCGCGCCCTCGGGGCCCTCGACCGAGACGATTTTGGCGCGCACGACGCCCTCTTCCCAGCCGATCCGCACCTCGGCGCTGCCCTCGCCCTGCTCGCCGTAGAGCGTGATGTTGAGATCGGGATAGCGCTCGACCACCCGGCGCACCGCCTCGATCGCCTCGGCCAGCCCGTGTGCCGTGGGCAGACCGCCGGACGCGCCCTCGGTCCGCCGGCGCAGCTGGTCCATGCGCGCCAAGCGTTCCAGTGCGTCGTCGAGTCCACCGCGCACTCTCGAACACCTCCCTAGGCGGCCGCCTGCCGGCACGGCAAGCGCCGCACCGCTATGCGGTCTGCCCTCTCACCGCATCATCCAGAGCCCGATCCAGTAGGACCAGCAGTGCGTCTCTCACGGATATCCGGTTTCGGGCGTCGAAGGCGACAACGGGAATCCGCTCGTCGATCGCGAGGGCCCAGCGGACCTCGTCGAGGTCGTGGGCGAGCTTTCCGTCGAACGCGTTGACCGCGACTACGAATGGTAGGCGCGCCCGCTCGAAATAGTCCACCGCAGGGTAGCAGTCATCTAACCGGCTGCTGTCGACGACGACCAGCGCACCCAGCGCACCGTGGGACAGGTCATCCCACATGAAGCCGAAGCGGGACTGTCCGGGCGTACCGAACAAATAGAGCTTGAGGCTGCGGTCGATCGTGACGCAGCCGAAGTCCATCGCCACCGTGGTGGTCGTCTTGCCGGTGGCCTGGCCGGGGTCGTCCACGCCGACGCCGGCGGAGGTCATGACCGCCTCGGTCGTCAGCGGGGAGATCTCGCTGATCGCGCCGACGGTCGTGGTCTTGCCCACACCGAAGCCGCCGGCGACCACGATCTTGACGGGGATGGGCGGCGCCTGTTCAGGAGATCGCACGAAGTCCACGGATCACTCGCAGGATGGTGTCGGGGTCGGGTCGCGCGGCCTCCCGCGCGTGGACGTCGAGGTAGCCGGCGGCCCGCAGGTCGCCGACGAGGATGCGGGTCACACCCAGGTGCAGCCGGGCCCGCGCGGAGATCTCGGCGACCGAGATCGGCTCCGCGCACAGGGCCATGATGGTGCGCAGCTCGGGCGAGAGGTTCGCCACCGGCACGCCGGTCCGTAGCGGCCCGTCCGAGCGGGCTGTGACCTGCGTCTCCAGGCCGATGTCCGGGTCCACGCCGTCGACCCGGCCGGACGTGAGCACGAACGGCCGCAGCCCGGCCGGGGTGGCGTCCGCCGACGGCGAGCCCAGTCCAGAGACGCCTAGGAACGGACGGATGCGGGCGGGCCCCGCCGATTCCTCGGGAGGCACGTGGGTCACGACTGGGCGGCGTTCTTCAGCTCGGCGATGAGGCGCGGGGTGAGTGCGCCGCCGGCCCGGCTGGCGAAGAGCGTCATCTCGTACGCGACGGTGCCGAGGCTGGCCGACCGGTCCGCGATCACACCCAGCACTGAGCCCGCGCTGATGGCCGTGACCAGCAGGTACCCGCCCGTCATGTCGATGACCACGCGGTTGAGGCCGCCGAGGGCGTACCAGTTGGCGGCCCCTCCGGCGAGGCTTGTCATCCCGGAGACCACGGCGGCGAGCCGCTCGGCGTTCGCGCGGTCGGCGATGTTGGACATCGCCATCAGCAGGCCGTCGGCGGAGACCGCGATGGCCTCGCGCACGCCGGCCGTGCTGGACGTGAACGAGTCCAGGAGCCAGTTGAAGGTCTGCGCCTCGGGGCTCAACTGGAGTGAGTTGTTCACTGCTGGGTTCCTTCCTGCTGCAAGGCGCGCGCGACGCCGGATTCGAACTGCTCGAGCGAGTCGCGGGCCGCTTCGGGGTCGGGCGACCACTGGTCGGGCAGCACCTGCGGCGGCGGCTGGGCCGGGAGGTTCGCCGGGAGCGTGGCGCCGGGCACCCGGCGGCTCAGCGGGGCGCGCGGCCCAGCCGCCGGCGGTGCGATGACGGGTGGAACATCACTGTGGACGACCGGCTGGTCGGACACAGTGGACTCGGCGCGGCGTACCCCCGCCTCGAACTCCTCCACCAGCGCGCGGGCCGTCTCGGCGTCGACGCCCGTGGGCGCCGCCGCGCGGTCCGCACTGGGGGCTGTCCCCTCCGGCAGCTGCGCTCCCGGAACCCTTTGACGCAGGCCGCCGCGGTTGGTCGCGGGACGTGGCGCGGCCGCCGGCTCCACCGCCGGTGCCGGTTCCATCACTGGTACCGGCTCCGTGGCGGGACGTGGCGCGAAAGCGTTCCAGGTGCGGCCGCTGCCGATCGTGCGCGTGGCCCGGTCGAGCGCGAGCACGTTGAACGGCGTGTCCTCCTCGGACGTGGCCACGATGGCGCGGGCCACCGCCCGTTCCACGACGGCCGGCTCGTCGCCGCCCTGCGGCGCGGCGTGCAGGTGCCGCACGGAGGCCAGGCCCCGCGCGGGCTTCGGCGGCTGCGGCGGGGCCACCGGCGCCGGTTCCGCGATGGCGCTGCGGACGAGATGGTCCTGTCCGACGTCGACGGTGACGGTCACGCCGCCGCCCGGCGTCTCGGACAGCGCCACGGCGAGGCCGTGCTTGCGCGCCAGCCGGCCGACCACGAAGAGCCCGAGCACCTCGGTCGGGGCGAGGTCGAGCCGCTCGCGGCGGGCGAGACGGGCGTTCTCCTCGGCGATCCGCTCGGGGGAGAGGCCGAGGCCGTGGTCGACGACGCGGAGCCGCACGACGTGGCCGGTCGCCATCGCGTTGACGGTGACCCGGGTGTGCGGCGGCGAGAAGACCGTCGCGTTCTCCATCACCTCGGCCAGCAGCAACACCAGGTCGCCGGTGAGCGCGGGCGAGACCGCGATGCCGCCGGACACCTGCACGTCGACCCGCGTGTACTCCTCGATCTCACCGAGCGCGAGGCGGACGACGTCGGCGAGCGGCAGCGGCGTGATGTGCTCCTCCGCACCGGAGACGCCGGCCGAGCCGGAGAGCACGACGAGGCTGCCCGCGTTTCGCCGCAGGCGGCTGGAGACGTGGTCGAGCCGGTAGAGCTGCTGGAGCCGCTGCGGGTCGGTCTCCTCCTGCTCCAGCCGGTCGATGAGCGCGATCTGCCGGCCGACGAGGTTCTGCGTGCGGCGGCCGACGTGGCCGAACATCTGCGCCACGTTGCGCCGGCTGCTGACCTGCCGCTCGACCAGCCGGGCCGCGGTGGTCTGCACCCGGTCGAACGCGCGGGCCAGGTCACCGATCTCGTCGGCGGAGCGGACGTCGACGGGTTCCAGGTGGATCGGCTCGGCCTCGTCGTCGGCGTCTTCGTCGGCGACGCGCCGCAGCTCGGTCTCGGCGACGGTGGCCACCCGTTCGGCGGAGCGGGTGAGGCTGGTCAGCGGCCGGGCCACCGCGCGCGCCACGACGACGCTCATCAGCACGACGCCGACGAGCACGAGGAGCGCGACCGTGATGACGCCGTACGCGGTGGTGAGGACGACCGTCTGCTGCCGGTCGACCTGCGCCGTGACGTCGGTGACGATCTTGCGTTCGACGAACCGGCCCAGGACGATGAACGATTCCAGCGACGGATAGAGCCGCTCCACCGTGAAGCGCGAGAGCGCCTGGAGCGGGTTGGTCTGCACGGTCACCGGAAACTCGGCGCCGACCCGGTCGTTCAGCGCCTGCTGGACGAGCTGGAAGAGGCCGCTCTGCTCCGGCGTGGCGTACCCGTTGAAGCGGGTGATGATGGCCTGGAGCGCGGCCAGGTTGGCGGTGTACGCGGTCATCGACGCGGGACTGCGCTCGGCCACCATGATCACCATGAGCGCGGCGCCGGCACTGATGAGGTCGTTCATCTGAAGCACGGCGTCGAGGGCGACCACCTGCCGGCCCTGCGTGGTGGCCACGTCGACGTTGTCGAGCAGCCGCAACGACTCGAGGATGCGCGCGGTCACCGCGCCGTAGGCCGTGATCACCTGGTCGCTGCGCACGGACCTGCCGAGCACGCCGACGCGCACCTGCTCCAGCGCGCTGATCCCGCCGATCGCCGCCGAGACCGGCTGCGGCAGGTCGTCGCCGAGCGAGGCGCGCAGGTCGGCGGTGCGGTCACCGACCGCGGTGGTCTGGAGCGTCAGGTCCGCGGCGTCGACGCTGCCGACCAGGTAGCCGACCGACAGCATGCGCTCCTGCTGGAGGTCACCGACGAGGCCACCGACCTCGCTGGCGATCCGCACCGTGCGGGCGGTGTCCGCGGCGCGGCCGGCGAGACCGGCCCGGTTGACGACGAGCGGGACGGTGAGCACACCGACGAGGAGCAGCGGCACCATGACCAGGACGGCCAGCTTGCCGCGGATGCGCAGCCTACCGAGAAGCACCGACGGGCTCCCACTGGCTCTCGCTCTGCTCCGGGCCCGCGGCCCGCGGCGGGAGCGTCCGGTGTGGACCGCCGAACGGCCGCCGGCGTCGCCGCCGCTTCCGCAGCGCCAGCACCGTTGGCACCGCGCAACCGAGCACCGCCACCGCGAACGCGACGAGCGAGAGGATCCGCTCGGTGCGGATGCCCGACTGGCGGTCGGCGATGAGCACGTCGAGCTCGGCGAGGATCGAGTTGGACAGCTCGGACGCGGCCGACTGCACCTCGACGCGGGCGGTGTTGAGCCGGTCGGCGGGGGGCAGCGGCGACCGGCCGTCGAGCGTGCCCGCCGAGGCGGCCAGGGCGTCCATGCTCCGGCGGAAGCGGTCCAGCCGGCTGAGCAGGTTGCCGCCGAGCGTGCGGCTCTCCGTGCTGTCCACAGCGGACTGGAGGCCGTCGGCGAGGTCGGCGGCGGGGTCGAGCACCGAGCCGCGTGCCACGGTGAGGTCGGCGATCGCCGAGGCGCGCTCGGCGGCCGGCCGCGCCGCGGCGATGACCATCAGGTCGGCGAACTTGCCCGCGGCGACCACCGACTCGGGCAGCTCCTCGGCGGCGCCGTCCTGGAGGAAGTACGTGTCCGCCTCCGGGTCGCGGATCAGCTGGGAGTTCTCCCGGACCTTGCCGTAGAGGGCGAGCAGCAGGTCGGTCACCTCGCCGTACGCCTCGTACGCGCGGGTCTTGTCACCCGCCGGCACCGAGGAGAGCGCCTCGATCTTGACGCGCAGGCCGGACCAGCGCTCGCTCGTCCGTAGCTCGTCGCCGAGCCGCTCGTCGACCGCGGTGGCGGCGTCGACCGCCCGGGTCACTGCCGCGCGGTCCACGGCGCGCCCGGCCACGGCGGCGGACTGCGCGTCGGTCAGCGCGGTCGTCACCTGGCCGAGCGTGGTGAGGTACTCGATGCCGTGCCGCTCCTTGGCCGCGAACGAGAGACGGTCCGACTGGCCTTGCCACGCCTGCCCGAAGAGCACCCCGATGGGAATCAGCAGCGCGAACACGAGCAGCGGTCTCAGCAGGGAAACGCTCGTGGGCGCGTTCGGCGTGGCAGCGGTCATCGTCCACCCTCCCGGCGGCAGCGACGGATGGGATGGCAGGGCCCCCAAAGCTCGCGCGAGATCTCGCGGTGCCACCCGCCGAGGAACTTAGGCCTGCTGACGGCGCTTATGGAACCGTTTCATCCAGCGCGTGTTGTAGACGGGAGCGCTCCCAATGCGGAGCGTGAATACACCTTGATCACAGCGTCGCCAGAGGGGGTGAGCAAAGGTTTGCTGCACCTGGTTCGTCAGTAAACGTCGGAATGTGCGACATCCGAATTGCTCTGGCACGGGCTGAGTGTCCGGTCAGTCGGGATGCGCCGCGAGTTGATCCGTTACACCCCACCCGTCACTCTAGTCCGGCCAGGTGGTGGACGGGGGGTCGCCCGATCCGGCCTTGCCCCGATGCCCGCCGGCACCTGCACTTTCGACCGCCGGTAACAGAGTCGAGCTAGCTTTGGCCGGTGACATCAACGCCTGAAAACATCAGGACGGTCGGTGAGCTCCGCGCCAGCGGCCACCGGCACCGCACGGTCAAAGAAGAGCTCCGCGAAAACCTCCTGGCCCGGATGCGCGAGGGCAGCCCCCGATTCCCCGGCATCGTCGGATACGACGGCACGGTGCTGCCCGAGGTGGAGCGCGCGATCCTGGCCGGCCACGACATGGTCCTGCTGGGTGAGCGGGGCCAGGGCAAGACCCGGGTCATCCGTTCGCTCGTCGGCCTGCTCGACGAGTGGACGCCCGTCATCGCCGGTTCCGAGCTCAACGAGCACCCGTACCAGCCGCTCAGCCCCTCCTCCCGCAGGCAGGCCGAAGAGCTCGGCGACGACCTGCCGGTCCGCTGGCTGCACCGCTCGATGCGGTACGGCGAGAAGCTGGCCACTCCGGACACCAGCGTCGGCGACCTGATCGGCGACGTCGACCCGATCCGGGTCGCGCAGGGCCGCACCCTCGGCGACCCGGAGACCATCCACTTCGGACTCGTACCCCGCACCAACCGGGGCATCTTCGCGGTCAACGAGCTGCCCGACCTGGCCGAGCGGATCCAGGTCTCGCTGCTCAACGTGCTGGAGGAGCGCGACATCCAGGTCCGCGGCTACCAGTTGCGGCTCCCGCTCGACCTGCTGCTCGTGGCGAGCGCCAACCCCGAGGACTACACAAACCGGGGGCGCATCATCACGCCCCTCAAGGACCGGTTCGGCGCGGAGATCCGCACCCACTACCCGCTCGAGCTCGACCTTGAGCTCGACCTGATCCGCCAGGAGGCGCGGCTCGTCGCCGAGGTGCCCGAGCACGTGCTGGAGGTGGTGGCCCGCTTCGCCCGCGCGGTCCGCGAGTCGCCGTCGGTCGACGCCCGGTCGGGTGTCTCGGCACGGTTCGCGATCGCGGCCGCCGAGACGGTGGCCGCCTCCGCCCTGCGCCGCGGCGGCCTCCTCGGCGAGCCGCGGGCCACGGCCCGGATCGGCGACGCGACCTCGATCACCAGCACACTGCGCGGCAAGGTCGAGTTCGAGAGCGGCGAGGAGGGGCGGGAGATCGAGGTACTCGCCCACCTGCTCCGCACCGCGACCGCCGAGACGTTCCGGGCGCGGCTGGCCGGGCTCGACCTCTCCGGCTTCACCGACCTGGTGGCCGAGGGCGACATCGTGGAGACCGGCGAGCTGGTCGGTGCCGAAGACCTGCTGCGCCAGGTGGGCACCGTGCCGGGCCTGGCCAAGGTGCTCGAACGGCTCGGCTTCGACGACGCGCCCACGCCCGCACAGGCGGCGGCCGGCGTGGAGTTCGCGCTGGAAGGGCTGCACCTGACCCGTCGCCTCTCCAAGGCGATGACCGACGAGGGCCGCACCTTGTACGGGAGCCGGGAATGACCCGCCCCAACCGCTACCGGTACGGCGCGTGGCGCGGCGGGCCCGACCCGCTCGCGCCGCCGTACGACGTGCGGGCCGCGGTCGACCAGGTCGGCGCCGAGGTGCTGGCCGGCGGCAGCTTGCGCGAGGCGCTGCGCAACCTGCTCCGCCGCGGTCCCGACGGCGGCCGCGGGCTCGACGACCTGGCCGCCCGGGCCCGGCGGATGCGCCGCGAGGCGATGCGCCGGGGCAACCTCGACGGCACGGTCACCCGCGCGCAGGCACTGCTCGACCAGGCCCTCGCCGCCGAACGCGAGGAACTGGCCCGCCGCACCGACGACGCGGCCCGGTTCAGCGAGACGCGGCTCGACAGCCTGCCCCGCTCCACCGCCCGCGCGGTCGAGGAGCTGTCCGACTACCAGTGGGCCAGCGAGGAGGCCCGCCGTACGTACCAGCAGATCCTCGACGGGTTGCGCGACGAGGTGCTGGAGCAGCGCTTCGCCGGGCTGCGGGAGGCGCTCGGCAACCCCGACCCGGCCGCGCAACGCCGGCTGGCCGAGATGCTCGGCGACCTCAACGACCTGCTCGACCGCCACGCCCGGGGCGAGGACACGACGGACACGTTCGCCGAGTTCATGCGGCGGCACGGCGAGTTCTTCCCGGAAAAGCCCGGCTCGGTCGAGGAGCTGATCGACGCGCTGGCCCGCCGGGCCGCAGCCGGCGAGCGGCTCATGCGGTCGCTGTCGCCGCAGCAGCAGGAGGAGCTGTCCCGGCTGATGGCACAGGCACTCGGCAACGCGGGCCTCGCCGACCAGCTGGCCCGCCTGACCGCGAACCTCCGTACGCTCCGCCCCGACCTGGGCTGGGAGCGGCGCGCCCAGGTCCGCGGTCAGCAGGGACTCGGGTACGGCGAGGCGGCCGGCGCGCTGGCCGAGATCGGCGACCTGGACGAGCTGCTCGACCAGCTGGGCCAGGAGCACCCCGGCGCCACGTTGGACGACATCGACGTGGAGGCGGTGGAGCGGATCCTCGGCCGGGGCGCGGCCGGCGACGTGCGGCGGCTCCAGGAGCTGGAGCGCGAGCTGCGCCGGCAGGGCTGGCTCGGCCGCGGCACCGACGGCCTCACGCTCAGCCCCAAGGCCCTGCGCCGGCTGGGCGGCACGGCCCTGCGCCGCGTCTTCGCCTCGCTGGAGACCGGCCGCCGCGGCCAGCACGACCTCCGCGACGCGGGTGCCGCCGGCGAGACCACCGGCGCGTCCCGCCCCTGGGAGTACGGCGACGAGCAGCCCATCGACGTGGTGCGCACGGTGGCCAACGCGGTCCGCCGCACCGGCGCCGGCCCGGTCTCGCTCACCGTCGACGACTTCGAGGTGGTGGAGACCGAACGCCGCGCGTCGGCCGCCGTCGCCCTCTGCGTCGACCTGTCGTACTCGATGGTGGCCGAAGACCGCTGGGGCCCGATGAAGCAGACCGCCCTCGCCCTGTCACACCTCGTCGCGACGAAGTTTCCGCAGGACGCCCTCCAGATCATCGGCTTCGGCCGCTACGCCATGCGGCTCACCACCGAAGAGCTGGCCTCCGTCGACCCCGACTACGTGCAGGGCACCAACCTCCAGCACGCCCTCCAACTGGCCGGCCGCCACCTGCGCAAGCACTCCGGTTCCGAGCCGGTGGTGCTGGTGGTGACCGACGGCGAGCCGACGGCACACCTGGAGGAGGACGGCGAGGCGGTCTTCTTCTGGCCCCCGCTGTCCGAGACCATCCAGGCGACGGTGGCCGAGGTGGACAACCTGACGCGGTACGGCGCCACGCTCAACCTCTTCATGCTCGGAGAGGACGAGGGCCTGCGCCGCTTCGTCGACGCGGTGGCCCGCCGCTGCGGCGGCCGCGTCTTCACCCCCGACACCGAAGACCTGGGCAGCTACGTGGTCAACGACTACATCCGCGCCCGCCGCGGCCGCGTCTCCCGCTGACGCCTTGCTCGGTGCCGGACCTGTCGAGTTTGCTGGCACCAACGCGTCTACCGCCGCCCGGGGCGGTCCGCCGAGTGGGCAATGTCGGGGAGTTGCACGTCGAGGGCGACCGGACCAGGCCCTGCGCGCCGGCTAGACGAATGTGCGCGTGGATCCCTTTGCTCTGCTTCCCTATGGTGAGCACCCACCCTTGGCGCGGGTTGAACCGTCAGGCCGCTTCCTATGGGGAAGCAGAGCAAAGGATCCCCGCACACACCACCCAACCGGCCGGCGACGGGTCTAGAGACCTTTCGGAGTCAGGGTTCGCGGCCCGGCCACAACGCACGATCAAATTCAAGGCAGAACTTTTCCCAGGTCCGCGTCAGCGGTAGACCGTATGCTCCCGCGGGCACCGCTCCCGGCCGGCGGCTCGCAGAGCGCCCTAACTCTCCAAGATCTCGCACCGGACACCGTTCACGCCACCGCGGCGGTTACTCGCGGTGACAGCGCCTCTGTCCGGTCTGTTGCCCGTCGCTTCGGCACGGGGCATTGGGGACAACGAACCACGCGCGGGGTGAGCGTGACCAGCGGCGGACGGGTGAGGCCGCGGGAGCAGCGGTCTGGACCACGACGGACATCGCGGTAGCCCAAATCTGCCTTTGAATCGAACCCGAGACCGCGGCGCCCCTGACTCCGAAAGGTCTCTAGGCGCTGTCGCGGGTCAACGTGGACTCGACGGGGACGGCGGCGTCGTCCCGGATGTAGACCAGCATGTCGCCAGTCTCGATCATGGCGCATTCGGGGGAGGCGAGGGACAGCACGCGGCCGTGGCGGACCAGGGCGATGACCAGCTCGCTCACCTTGCGGGGCGACTTGCCCACCTCGGCGCGGTCGGCCGAGCGGAGGGCGAGAGCCATGCCGCGGCCGGGCGTCAGCAGGTCTTCCACCACGTCGATGAGCGGCGGCGCCGACGTCGAGAGGCCGAGCAGGCGGCCGGCCGTCGCGGAGGAGACGATCACCTGGTGGGCGCCGCTCTGCTTGAGCAGCGGGGCGTTTTCCGCCTCGCGGGCGGCGGCGATGATGCGTACCTTGCCGGCGGTCATCTGGCGCGCGGTGAGCGTGACGAGGACGTTGGCCTCGTCGGTGTCGGTCGCGATGATGACTGCCTTGGCGTCCTTGACATGCGCCTCGGCCAGGAGGGACGAGCGGGTGGCCGAGCCCTCCAGCGCGACGAGCCCGTCGGCGGTGGCCTGGCGTACGGCCGCGCGGTCGGACTCCACCACGACGATGCGCTTGCCGTCGAAGCCGTTTTCGCGCAGCGCCGCCACGGCACTGCGTCCCTTCGTCCCGTAGCCGCAGACGATCACGTGGTCCTTCAAGAGTTTTCTCCACCGCGTAAGGCGAGCGTTCGTGCGGTACTGCTCGGTCAGCACCTCAAGTGTCGTGCCGACCAGGATGATCAGGAAGAGCACCCGCGCCGGCGTGATCACGATGACGTTGATCAGCCGGGCGCTTTCCGAGGTCGGGGTGATGTCGCCGTAGCCCGTCGTAGACAGCGACACGACCGCGTAGTAGAAGCAGTCGAGCAGCGTGAGCCCGTCGTCGTTGACGTCGCGGTAGCCGTCGCGGTCGGCGTAGACCACGCAGACGATGCCCAATACCAGGGCGACCGCCGCGACGAGGCGCGAGCTGAGGGCTCGCAATGGTCCCCGGGGCGGGGAAGGTAGGTGGATCACGACAGATCTCGGGCCGGCACGCCTACACGATAGATCAGCCGTCGGGGACCCGCGTTGATCGAGGTGGAAATGGGTACGAAGGCGGCATGGAGCATTTCACGATCGCGACCGTCGCCGAGCAGAACCCGGACTTTCGGCGGGTGCTCTGGACCGGGCAACACGCGCAGCTAGTGATCATGACGATCCCGCCGGACGGTGAGATCGGCGAGGAGGTCCACCCGGACACCGACCAGATCCTCACGTTCGTCAGCGGCGTGGGCGAGGCCAAGGTCGGCGGTAAGACGCGGAAGGTGGCCCAGGGCGACCTCGTGGCGGTGCCGGCCGGCACCAAGCACAACTTCGTCAACACCGGCCCCAACCCGCTGGTGCTCTACACCGTGTACGGGCCGCCCGAGCACGCCGACGGCGCGGTACACAAGACGAAGGAAGAGGCGGACAAGGCGGAGGAGTCGGGCGCCGACGAGCCGCCCGGCAAGTAGCTTCTTCAGTCGGTCTTGAGATCGCGGCGTGCCGCCTGGATCAGCTTGCGGCGCGCGGCGGCCACCGTGTCCAGCAGTGCGGGGTGATCGGCGAGCTGGCCGTCACGCAGCTCGCGATGCTTGATCAGTAGGTCGACGCCGGCCGCGCCGACCGACTCCGACGCGAATAGACGCAGGCGCGTGAGGCTGGTGCGCAGCTCGCCGAACGCGGTCTGCACGATGTCCTCCAGGCGCGCCGCGGCCGTCGGGTCGGGCGGCTGCGGGCCCAGCTCGAAGCGGTCGCGGGCCGCGTCCGAGCTGCGCCAACTCGCCTCCAGCAGGGCGACGAGCGTGTCCGACAGCGCCTCACGCGACCAGCTCGTGCGGTCGCGGTTGCGGGTCAGGATCGCGGTGACGATGATATTCGCGCCGCTGATGAACGCGGCTGTGAAGGCCGCCCACTCGCCGACACCCATTGTTGGTGATCCCTCCCCGTACGCCGATCCGCAGAGTAGCGAAGCGGACGCCACGCCGGTAGACCAGACAATCTGGGCGCGGCTAGCATCGGCCGTGACCCCTCGTTTCTTTGTCGTCTGGAGACTTCGTGCCGCCCCGGCTGACCGTGATCGGCAAGCATTCCGAACTGACGGCCGGCGATGTCCGGCGCCTCGTCCACCTCGTGGTGGGTGACCAGCCGAAGGCTGATTCGAGAGCGGGCGCGACGATCGACGTACGCGTGCTGCAAGGCGGTTACAGCGGCCTCCTGGTCGCCCTCGTGTACGCGCCGCGGCGTGGCCTGTTCATTCTGAAAGGCGGCCCGACCGGCGAGATTCAGCTGGAGCACGAAAACCGCGCGGCATTTCTCGGCTCCGCGGACGAATGGCTCGTGACCAACCAGCTCGACGGCATTTACGGCCCGGTCGACGTGGAAATCCGCGACCAGTCGGAGAGCTGGAGCGCGATGGCGTACCGCTATATCGGCAGCCGCACCTACCGCGAGCTGGCCGACTACAGCGAGTTCGGCGGCTTTCTCCAGTCGTTCGTGCGCATGCCGCCGGTCGAGGGCGCGCCGCCGGAGCGCACGGTGCGCGCCTGCCTGTACAAGGTGGCCAGCCTGCTGGTGCGCAACGCCGACCTCCAGAACGAGGAGGAGGGGCGGGCGCTCGGCGACTACCTGCCGGACGTCGACTGGGAGCGGGACATCAACGCCAGCCTCACCACGGCCGCCGCCCTGTGGTCGGACATCGAAGACCTGCGCGACTTCCGCGCCTGGTACACCGAGGCGGCCGCGGCGGTGCGGGTGGCGCCGGTGGCCGACCGGCGGCTCATCCACGGCGACGCCCACCTGGCCAACATCCTGGTCAACAGCGTGCGCGCGGAGGTCGACCTGATCGACTTCGGCAAGGGGCGGCAGGCGCACGTCTTCGAAGACCTGGCCCGCTTCGAGGTCGACCTGATCCTGCACACCACGCCCCGGCACGCGCACAGCGGCGCGCTCGTGCAGGACGAGCTGCTGGAGACCGTCAACCTCGTCGGCGACGACGACTTCGCGCTCCGTGACTCGCCCGACGAGCCGCGCCACCGCCGGTGCCTGCGGATGTGGCGGCAGGAGCTGTGCGCGGTGCTGCGCGGCACGTCGCTGCCCGGCGCCGCGATGATGTACCGCTGGTTCCTACTCAGCGAGTGCCTCAAGCGGATCCGCTGGGTGACCAACAACGGCCCCGTCGCCGCCGGCGTCGACATGCTCTCGGTGCTCCGGATGATTACCGCGTTGCGCCGCATGCTTGACGGACATCGCTACGCTCCGGAGGCAGTGATATCGACCACCGCCGAAGCGTTGACACTGCTGCGGTGCACCGCGGCGTACGTGCCGATGCACGGCCACGAGCTGTTGACGAACGAGAAGCGCAACCGCGTCAAAGAGGCCGCGCTGCACGCCTCCGCCGCCCGGGGCGCGTCCGTCCGGATCACCGCCGAGACCGGATACTCGTACCTGGCGACGCGCGGTGTGTTCAACTCCCGGATCCTGCGCCTGCTCGCGGCGGGCGCCAGCCTCCAGATGGTCATCTGCAACCCGTACTTCCTGGAGGCGTACGGGATCTCCGCCAGCTACGACCCGGACGGGCGGCGGCTCGGCGCGGTGGTCCCCGACGGGCTGGAGCTGCACGCCGACCTGGCTCGCAAGTTCGAGGCGAGCCTGCGCGGCTACGAGATCCTCCGGGAGGAGTACAAGAGCCTGGTGGAGGTCAGGCTCGCACGGTTCGGCATCGGCGCCACGGTGCTGCTGACCGAGCAGGCGTCTTTCTTCGAGCCGTACTTCCACGCCTCGCGCAACCGTCGCGAAAGGGTGCTGTTCGACACGTTCGAGCTCCAGTTCGAGCCGGGTGGCCTGCACATGAAGCGGCTCCTCGAAGAGACGTTCTCGTTCCACTGGAACAACGCGGACGCGGTCACCGACGTGAGCCAGTTGGAGGAGCGATGCAGGAGGGCGCGCACGGCGGTCTTCGACGCGTGGCAGGAGACGAGCAGCAGTTGATCCGGGCCGCCGTCCCGCTGGTGGCCGAGCACGACTCGTGGATCACAGTGGACCCGATCGTCGGCTGCCCGGCCGACTGCGCCTACTGCTACCTCGGCCCGCTCGGCTTGCGGGCCACCCGCCCCGCGCTGCGGGCCACGCCGGAGGCGGTGGTCGCGGCCGTCGAGGAGCACCTGTACGGGCGGCGGGCCCGGGTGATCGACCCAGCGCACGACCAGACGCCGCTCTGCGTGGGCAACTACACCGACATGGTGCTCACCCGCCCCAACCGCGAGGCGCTGGTGCGCATCGTCGAGCTGCTGGCCGAGCGCATCCCGCGCCGCCCGGTGGTCGTGGTGACGAAGGGGCGGCTCGACCAGGAGCTGCTCAACGCGCTCGACGGGCCGGGCTTCCCGATCTTCTGGTTTCTCAGCCAGTCCATGGGGCGGCTCACCGGCCTGCCGCTGGAGCGCGGCCCGATCGCCGATCTGGACACCACGCTCGAAAACGCCCGCCTCGTGTCCCGCACCGCCCACCAGAAGGCCGTGCACTTCTGGCGGCCGTTCGTGGCCGAGCTGCGGCCGAGCCGCGGCGACCTGGAAAAGCTGGTCGGGCGGCTGGCCTCCTCGGGCCTGTCCTGCTCCGTCGTGGTCGGGCTGACCCGGGGCCCCGGGGTACCGCTGGCGGACGAGCGCCTCGTCACGCTGCTCGACCGGTCGATGGCGGCGCCGGCGGAGCAGTGGGAGGTCTTCGACGACGAAGGCTGGGCGGAGGCCCGGGACGCCGCGGCGGCGGTCGGATACCCCTTGTACCGCAACACGTCCTGCGCGCTGGCGCTCCTCAGTGGACAGCCGGAGGCGCTGGGCACGTGGCGGCTGCCGTACGCCGAGCACCGCTGCCTGCCGGCCGCCTGCCCGCTCGGTCAGCGGGGGCGCTGCGCGGTCGCCGCGGCCGGGGAGTGGACGGATGGTGCGACCCTGGCTGCCAAGGTGGCCACCTTCCTGAGTCTCGACGCAGGATTGGTATCGGTCACCCGGGGGGAACTGGTGATCGGTGACATGATCGACGAGTTTGACTACAATACACTGTTGCACGGCTACGGCCGGCATTTGGCGATTCGAGCCCAGGGTGTGCGCAGGCAAAAGGCGTGGCTGGGGTCGTTTACCGGAGGGGGGCGCGCGGCGTGACGGTCGACCCACCCCTTCGGGCGCCCACCGGTTTCACCACCGTTCGGGCGCTTCGTCGGCTCCGTCGCATCACGGGCTTTGTTTCGGTATACGGAGAAGAGCGAGATCCGCGTTCGTCGGCATTTGCCCGGATTTGGCATGTCGGCCGCATGACCTGGGTGGCCCGGCGGCTCGCCGAGCGCCAGCCCGGCGTCGACGTCGACCGCGTCGTGCGCCTCTGTCTCCACCACGACCTCAACCGCTGGCCCTTCGCACACAACACCGAGGTGGGTCGCTTCGACCAGGCGGGCAATACCCGCGTCTTCACCAAGTCGCTGCTCGACGCGCGACTGTCCGATGAGGACTTCGCCGACCTGGAGGGCGTGCACCACAAGCGGATCGACGAGCTGAGCCCCGAGGGCCGCATCGTGCTCGGCGCCGACGCCATCACCGGCGTGGTCGAAGACCCACTGCTGCTCGTGACCGGGCTCAACGTGCGGCCCGACTACATCCCCGACCGGGTGTCCCGGGTGCTCGGGTTCACGCTTCGAGCCGAGCCGTGGCGCGGCCGGGCCCGCCGCCTGGCAAAAGAGTTCCACAGCGCGGGTGCGCCCGATCCGCTGGTGTTCCGCGCCGGGTTCGCCCGGCTCTTCCGCGATCTCATGGGGCAGGTGCTGGCGCGGGAAGACAGGCCGGAGCGGCTGCTCGACGTCGCCGCCGCCGTCAAGACCCACTTCATCCGCCCGCGGGTCTTCCCGGTCAACAACGAGCTGGTCTGCCGGTCGAGTTGGCTGCGCGGTGACGTGATGCCGCGCTACCTCGCCCGATACGGTGACGTCGACCTCGTGCTCATCGACGAAGACGACTTCGTGCGGCGGGCCCTGCGGGTGGGGGCCGCGGCGAGCGCCGCCGACTTCCTGCCGCGCATCGACGCGGTCCGCGAGCGGCAGGCCGACCTGTGTTTCGTGCGCGCCAAGACCGCTGCCGCCGACCGCTCCGCCACCGTCAGCCGGGCCCCCAGCCGCCTCAGGCTCGTGCCCCGACTAGCGACTCGGTGAGCTCGCGCAGGCGCTTGCGAAAGTCCACGTCGTACGCCTGGTCGAGCGCCCGCGCCTCGCGCTCGCGGTCGAAGTAGCGGCCGGTCACGCCCTCCAGCTCGGGGTCGACGACGAGCCGCAGCGTCGCCGCGAGGCCCCGCTCCAGGGAGTCGATCTCGCCGGTGCCGGCCTGCCGCACCATCGTCGTGGGCATCAGCGTCGCCGGGTGCAGGCAGTTGGCCGTCACGCCCGTGCCGGACAGCTCCTCGGCCAGGTCGAACGTGTGCGCGATGAGGGCCAGCTTCGCGCGCCGGTACGCCTCCGTGCCGTCGTAGCCGCGCAGCATCATCGGATCGTCCACATCGAACGGTCGCTGGCCGATGGAGGCGACGTTGACGATCCGGGCCGGCGCGGACCGCTTGAGCCGGGGGAGCAGGAGCTGGGTCAGCAGGTACGGCGCCAGGTAGTTGACGGCCAGCCGCAGCTCGTATCCGTCCGCGGAGAGCTGCCGGGCCTCGCCGGGCGGCCCGAAGCCGATGCCCGCGTTGTTGACCAGCACGTCGAGCTCACCATCGACCGCCGCGGCCAGCCGGCGCACCTCGGCGAGGGAGGAGAGGTCGGCCCGGATCGCCTGCGCGCCCGTCCGCTCGGCCACCTCGGCGAGCCGGGTGGCGTCGCGGCCGTGCACGATCAGCTCGTGCCCCCGATCGGCCAGCGCGTACGCGAGCGCGCGCCCGAGCCCGTCCGACGCACCCGTGATCAAGGTCCGTGTCATGCGTCCACGCTATCCGGGTACTTGAGCCCGGTGCCCGTGTTCAGCACCACCACCTCCTCGTGTTCGCCCAGCCAGCCGGCCGCGCGCAGCGTGCGGGCGGCGGTCAGGCAGGCGGCGCCCTCCGGGCAGAGCCACAGCCCCTCGTCGGCGCCGAAGACCCGCAGGTCGGCCAGCAGGTCGGTGTCGTCGACGGAGATGGCCGTGCCGCCGGTGGCGTAGAGCGCGTCGAGGATGAGCTCGTCACCGAGCGGCGCGGGCACCGTGATGCCGAACGCGACAGTGTGCGCGTCCGGCCATGGCTCGGCCCGCCGCGCGCCGGCGGCGAACGCGGCGACGATCGGCGCGCAGCCCGAGGACTGTACGGCCACGAGCCGCGGCTGCTTGTCACCGATCCAGCCCAGCTCGCGCAGCTCGGCCAGGGCCTTGTGAATGCCTATCAGGCCCACTCCGCCGCCGGTCGGGTAGAGGATGACGTCGGGGACCCGCCAGCCGAGCTGCTCGGCGATCTCGTACCCCATCGTCTTCTTGCCTTCGAGCCGGTACGGCTCCTTCAGCGTGGAGACGTCGAAGACACCGTCGCCGATCAGGCCCGCGACGAGCCGGCCGGCGTCGCCGATGAGGCCGTCCACGAGGTGCAGCTCCGCGCCCGCGACCGCGCACTCCTTACGCGTGATGGCGGGCGCGGCCTTGGGCATCGCGATCGTCGCGCGCAGCCCGGCTCGGGCCGCGTAGACCGCCCACGCCGCACCGGCGTTGCCGTTCGTCGGCATCGCCACGTGCCGGACGCCCAGCTCGCTCGCGCGGGAGACCCCGACGGCGGCGCCGCGCGCCTTGAACGAGCCGGTCGGCACGAGCCCTTCGTCCTTCACGAGCAGCCTCGGTACGCCGATGCGCGCGCCGTACCGGGCGGCGGGAAGCAGCGGAGTCCAGCCCTCACCGAGCGTCGTGATGTGCGCAGCGTCGCGGACCGGCAACAGCTCGCTATAGCGCCAGAGGTCTGCCGCTCGAGTGGCGATCGCGGCCGGGTCGAGGGCGGCTCGGGCCGCCGCCAGGTCGTACCGGACGAGCAGCGGCGAGCCGCACGCGCAGAGGTTTTGCGGCCGGTCGGCGTCGTAACGGGTGCCGCAGCGCGGGCATTCGAGGTCGGTGAGATACGAGGCGGTCACCAGCCAATCTTGGTCCGACACGCATCGTCGTGTCTGGACGTTGGCTGAACGGGGGAGTACGTTGGCGACGCCAAGGACGCTGTCCGGTGGACTGCCGTCGACAACGCACTATTCGTCCACAGAGGGATGCCGGCCGGGATGGATGCCACCGCCGACGACAGCCAATTTGACCTGATTGATCTTAACGCAATCAGTCTGGCCGATCTACGAGCGCTTGACGGGTCCGCCTTCGGCCAGTCGCTCCGCCGCATCCTCGACGACATCGACCGACCGCAGGACGCGGTCGCCGGCTGGAACGCCGCCATCGGCTGAGCTCATGCACGGGATCACCTGGCGTCCCACCCCATTCCGGGAGTTCGTGCTGAAGGTGCATTCCCGGTGCAACCTCGCCTGCGACTACTGCTACATGTACGAGCTCGCCGACAAGAGCTGGCGGGCGGCCACCGCCGTGATGAGCGACGAGGTGCTGGACGCCGCCTGCCGGCGGATCGCGGCGCACGCCACGGCTTATAGCATCCCCACCCTCCGCATCGTGTTACACGGCGGTGAACCAATGCTGCTCGGCGCGGCGCGGCTGGCCCGTGTCGCCGAACGCCTCCGCGCCGCCGCACCAACTTCGACCACAGTGGACGTTCTCGTCCAGACAAACGGCGTGTTGCTCACCGACGCCGCGCTCGCGACGCTGGCCGGTGCGGGCATCAGGATCGGCGTCTCGTTCGACGGTGACCGGGCCGCCACCGACCGCCACCGCCGGTACGCGAGCGGGCGCAGCAGCTTCGCGGCCGTCGACGCGGCGCTGCGGCGGCTGCGCGACCGTCCGGCCGCGTTCGCCGGCATCCTGTCCGTTGTGGACCTTGCGAACGATCCGGTCGGCACGTACGAGGCGCTGCTGCCGTACGAGCCGCCGATGGTCGACTTCCTGCTGCCGCACGCCAACTGGGGCAGCCCGCCGCCCGGGTCCGTCAGCGGGGGCGCGCCTTACGGAGACTGGCTGGTAGCCGCGTTCGACCGGTGGTACGGCGCGCCGGTGCGGGAGACCCGGGTGCGCTTCTTCGAAGAGGTGCTCAACCTCGTCCTCGGTGGACAGAGCCACACCGAGGTCGTGGGGCTGAGCCCGGTCGCCACGATCGTGGTCAATGTGGACGGTTCCTACGAGCAGGTCGACACGCTCCGCTCGGCGTACCCGGGTGCGGTCGACACCGGGCTCGACGTCTTCGCGCACGACCTCGACGAGGCGCTGCGCCACCCGGCCGTCATGGCCCGCCAGGTGGGTGTGGCGGCACTCTCCAGCACGTGCCGCTCGTGCCCGCTGCACCAGGTCTGCGGCGGCGGCTACTACCCGCATCGCTACCGTCCCGGCGAGGGCTTTCGCAACCCGTCGGTCTACTGCGCCGACCTGCGGCGGCTCATCACACACGCGGCCGGGCGGCTGCGCGCGGACGTCGAGCGCCTGAAGCAGCCGGCATGACGGCCGTACACAGTCTCGCACCGTCCATGGTGGACGCGCTCGGCGACGGCCACGGCGACGCCGAGACGATCCGCCGCCTGCGGGCCGGCCAGGTGAGCAAGCGCCTGCTGCTGCTCCGCACACTTCTCGACGAGGCACGCCTCGACGACTACTTCCAGCTGCTGGTCGAGGCGCAGCGCCACGCGCCGGACACGGTGGCCGAGGTCTTCGCCGAGCCGCACGTGGGCGCCTGGCTGGCGTCGTCGCTGCGGCGGCTGCGCGGCGCCTGGACCGGCGTCGAGCCGATCGAGACCGACCTGGCCCACCTCGGCGCCATCGCGGCCGCCGCGGCGATCCGGGCCGGCGTCGAGTTCACAGTGGACATCCCCGCGCGGGACGGCTGGCTGATGCTGCCAACCCTGGGGCGTGCGCGGGCGGAGGGCGTCGGGACGGTGCGCTATGCGGGCGAGCACCTGGCCGTTGGCGAAGACTGGCAGGAGCTGCGCGTCCTGCACTGCAAGGCGGACGACCTCGAGCTGCGGGTGCGCCTCGACGACATCGACCCGTTTCGCGACTGCCACCGCCTGTCCGCGGCGGAGCGGCTGACGAGCGCGGAGGTCGAGGAGTGGCAGCGCCTGCTCGACGAGGCGTGGCCGGTGCTGACCGCGCACCACCGCCGGTATGCCGAGGGGATCGCTGCCGGCCTCGTCACGCTCGTGCCGCTGCACACCGAGCGCACCAACGTCGGCGTCAACGTCACGAGTATGGACGCCTTCGGTGCGGTCTCGCTGACCCGCCCGGCCGACGGCGTCGCGCTCGCGGTCGGGCTGCTCCACGAGTTCCAGCACGCGAAGCTCGGCGCGTTGATCGACCTCGTGCCGCTGTACGAGCGGGACGACCGCCCGCGCTACTACGCGCCCTGGCGCGACGACCCCCGTCCGCTCGGCGCGCTGCTCCAGGGCGTGTACGCCTTTCACGGGGTCACCGACTTCTGGCGGGTGCAGCGACACGCGCTAAGCGGCGGGCGGGCCAGGTTCGCGCAGGTGGAGTTCGTCCGGTGGCGCGACCGGGTGTGGCGCACGCTGGGCGTGCTGGCGGAGTCCGACCGGTTCACCAGCGTGGGGCGGCACCTGCTCGACCGGATGCGCGCGGTGCAGGCGGAGTGGCAGGGCGAGCCGGCGCCCGCCGACACCGTGGAGCTGGCCCGCGAGGCGGCCGAAGACCACTGGGTCGGCTGGCGGCTGCGCAACGCCCGCCCCGACCCCGCGGCGGTGGCCCGGCTGGCCGGCGCGTGGCGGGCCGGGCACGACTGTCCAGTGGAGACGGTCGCGGTCGAGATCGAGCCGCGCCCGCGGGCACTGGCCCAGAGTGTGCGGCTCGACCTCGTGCAGCTGCGCATCGTCGATCCGAGCCGCTTCGCGGGTGTCGTGGCTGATCCGGTGCAACTGCACCGGTTCGTACCCGATGCGACGCCCGCGGACCTCGCGCTGGCCGGCGGAGATCTCGCGGCGGCGCGCGATGCCTACGCGGCCGAGGTGGCCGCGGACCCGGACCGGCTGGATGCCTGGATCGGCCTGTCGCTGGCCTGCCAGCGGCAGGCGACGCGGCTGCTCGACTTCCCGGAGCTGTGCTTGGCGGTTCACCGCCATCTGTGCGAATCCGGCGAATCACCGCCCGATCCGGTCGCTCTGGCCCGGTGGCTGGTGCCCGTACGGGGGACCGACGCGACGGCGCGCAGCCGCTAGCATTCGGCGGGTGCGCCTGAAGGCCGGCTCGTTGCTGCTCGCCGCCGCACTCCTCGCGGGGTGTGGTGGAGGTGGCGACGCCGGTGACGACGAGCCGCCGCGGTCCCTGACGACGCCGGGCGGCGTGGCGGCCACCGAGACGCCGGGCGGCACGGCGCGGCTGGGTGCGGCGCCGACGACCAAGCCGCCGGCCTCGAAAAAGCCGCCGGCGGCGGTGCTGCGCGCGGGCAACCCCAAGGGCAAGGCCGCGGTCCCGGCCGCGGGGCGCGCGGTCGACACCAGCAAGCCGGATCGCGTGGTGGGCAACGGCACGCAGGCGAGCTGCACCTCCAAGGCGGTCGTGTCGGCGGTGGCGGCCGGCGGGGTCATCACGTTCGACTGCGGGCCCGACCCGATCACGATCAAGATGGCGCAGACCGCGAAGATCAAGAGCAGCGTGCGCAAGGTGGTCATCGACGGCGGCGGCAAGGTGACGCTCAGCGGCGCGGGCAAGCGCCGGATCATCTACCAGAACACCTGCGACCGGGCACAGGGCGCGACCAGCGGAAACTGCACCGCCCAGGACCATCCGCAGCTCACCGTGCAAAACATCACGCTCGCCGACGGCAGCTCGATCGGCGTCGACCCCGACCCCGAGGTGACCAACGGCGGTGGCGGCGGCGCGCTCTACGTGCGGGGCGGAAACTTCAAGGTGGTCAACACCAAGTTCGTCCGCAACAAGTGCGACAACGGCGGCCCTGATCTCGGCGGCGCGGCCATCCGGGCGCTCGACCTCGACAACGACGGCCCGGTGTACATCGTGAGCAGCACCTTCGGCGGCGCGTCCGGCCAGGGCGGGCGCTGCTCCAACGGCGGCGCGCTCAGCAGCATCGGCGTCTCGTGGATCGTGCTCAACAGCCTGTTCAGCCACAACGAGGCGATCGGCTTCGGCGCCAACGGGGCGCCCGCGGGCACGCCCGGCGGCGGCAACGGCGGCGCGATGTACTTCGACGGGGCCAAGTTCACCGTCCGGATCGCCGGGACGATCATGGAGCGCAACCACGCCCGAGAGGGTGGCGGGGCGGTCTTCTTCGTCAGCAACGACCGCACCGGCAGCATGCGGATCGAAAGCTCGACGCTGCGGCGCAACCCGAGCGACAAGTTCGAGACGCTGCCCGGGATCTTCTACCTGGGCACCACCGAGCACCCGTCGATCTCCGGCCCCAGGCCGAGCTGAGCCTCAGCCCGCTCGATAG
Organism: Phytohabitans sp. LJ34; assembly: GCF_052068095.1. NCBI lineage: Bacteria > Bacillati > Actinomycetota > Actinomycetes > Micromonosporales > Micromonosporaceae > Phytohabitans > Phytohabitans sp. LJ34. The sequence continues at coordinate 606,011 of NZ_JBQHDG010000001.1, forward strand.
CGCAGGCCGTCCAGCAGCAGGTCGAGCAGGCGGCCGGCCTGGTCTCGCTCGCCGGCGGCCATCGTGACGCCGCCGAGGCCGAGGAGCACGTCGCCGGCCCGCGCGTCCGGCCGGATCGTGCCCGCCTCGACACCCGCCTCGAGCAGCGCGGCAATCGCGGCGGTGAGCCGGTCGCGGCTCTGGGCGTACGGGTTGACGCCGGACGCGATCACCACGCGCAGCGCGTCGGACATGCCCCGCTTGGTGGCCATGTAGTCGACGAACCGGTCCATCCAGGTGCGCAGCGCCGCGTCGGGCGGCTGGGCGGCGAGTAGCTCACCCACCGAGTCGCAGAGGCGGGCGAGCTCGCTGCGGTAGGCCGCCTCGATCAGCGCCTCGCGGGTCGGGAAGTGGCGGTAGAGCGTGCCGATGCCCACGCCCGCGTCCTTGGCGATCGCGTCGAGCGTGACCTCCGGCCCGTCCTGCGAGAACGCGCGGACGGCGGCGTCGAGCAGCCGGTCCCGGTTGCGCTGTGCGTCGGCGCGCACGGTGGTTCCTCCCCGTGGTGTAGCTCACTTGGTAACCGGAGGGAACTCCGCTTAGGGTTGCGGTGAAATGGAGGACCCTCCGTTTGTAGGTTACAGGGTGGGTGAGATCATGACTGGGACCACACGTATCACCACGCCGTTCGGCGCCGAGTCCACGGCCGCCGAGGTGGTGGCGGGCATCGACCTGAGCGGCCGCCGGGCCATCGTCACGGGCGGCGCGTCAGGCATCGGCGTCGAGACCGCGCGGGCACTTGCCGGCGCGGGCGCCGAGGTCACGCTCGCGGTCCGCAACCTCGAAGCGGGCGAGCGCACCGCCGAGGACATCACCGCCACCACCGGCAACAAGCACGTGTACGTCGCGCCGCTCGAGCTCGCCGACCGCGCCTCCGTCGCCGCCCTCGTGACGGCCTGGGAGGGACCGCTGCACATCCTCGTCGACAACGCGGGCGTAATGGCGTCGCCGCTGACCCGCACCGTCGAGGGGTGGGAGCTTCAGTTCGCCACCAACCACCTCGGCCACTTCGGCCTCGCCACCGGGCTGCGCCGCGCGCTGGCCGAGGCGGGCGGTGCCCGGGTCGTGTCGGTCAGCTCGTCCGCGCATCAGCGCTCCCCGGTCGTCTTCGACGACATCAACTTCGAGCGGCGCGAGTACGAGCCGTGGTCGGCGTACGGCCAGTCCAAGACCGCCAACATCCTCTTCGCGGTCGAGGCCAGCAAGCGGTGGGCCGGCGACGGCATCACCGTCAACGCGCTGCACCCGGGCAGCATCCGCACCGCCCTCCAGCGGCACGTGAGCGAGGAGGAGCTCGACCGCCTCCGGGCCCAGGCCGGCAACGACCCCGCCGTGGCCTGGAAGACGCCGGAGCGAGGTGCCGCCACCTCGGTGCTGGTCGCCACCTCGCCGCTGCTCGACGGTGTGGGTGGCCGCTACTTCGAAGACTGCAACGAGGCCGTGGCACACCAGCCCGGTTCACGTCGCGGCGTGGCGGCGTACGCGCTGGATCCGGAGGCGGCCGCCCGCCTGTGGGAGGTCAGCGAGGAGCTGCTCGCCCGCTGACGAATCCACAGAGATCGATATTGATGCACGCATCGATTGGCTACGTCCTTACGGCGCGCAGCACCGTCATTGCGGAATGTCAGCAAAAATGCCGGTCTCACCAATGGGTGAAATTGTACGGAAACATTTCGAACAGGTAGATGAGTACCGATCGGTCGATCGGAGGATCCGGCGGAGGTCCAAGTCGCCAGAGGATGTTTGTCCCGTGACGCCCGTCACGGGGCAAACCACCCCAACGGAGGCAGGGATGGTCGCGGATCGGCGTACTCAGGACAGTTGGCCACCAGGCCCGCCAGGTCCACCCACATCACCGCCTCCGTGGCGCGGCCCCGCAGAATCGCCTCCACCGCGTCGGGGACCTTCCGAAACAAGTCACTCCTGGACGCCACCAGGTCGTGCGCAGGTGCCCGGGGCCTGGCCACCCCGCCACCCCGACCACAACGTCGGCGTTCCGGTGGCGACCAAGCGAAAGCGGCGCGCCGACGCGAGCCCCTGGCACTGGCTGCTCCTGATCCCGATCGTCCTGCCGCTGTTGCCGCCGATCTACAACCGCATGGAGCCGCGCCTGCTCGGGCTGCCGTTCTTCTACTGGTGCCAGCTGGCGTTCGCCGGCGTGGCCGCCGCCACCACCGCGATCGTCCACGTGGCGACCAAGGAACGGCGGTGACATGCCCAGCTTCGCCGACCACCAGGTCGAGTTCTGGATCTTCGCGTTCATGTTCGGCCTGGTCACGATCATGGGTTTCGCGGCCGCGCGCTGGCGCCGCCCGGACAACATCCACACGCTGGAGGAGTGGGGCCTCGGCGGCCGCGCGTTCGGCAACTGGGTGACGTTCTTCCTGCTCAGCGGCGACGTCTACACGGCGTACACGTTCGTCGCAGTACCCACGCTGGTCTTCGGCGTCGGGGCCTCCGGCTTCTTCCCGATGCCGTTCCTGGTGATCGTCTACCCGATGCTCTTCGTGGTGCTCGCCCGCTTCTGGTCGGTGTGCCACGTGCACGGGTTCGTGACGCCGGCCGAGTTCGTCCGGGCCCGCTTCGGGTCGAAGTTTCTGGCGCTGGCCATCGCGGTGACCGGCATCCTCGCCACGATGCCGTACATCGCGCTCCAGCTCATCGGCATCGAGGCGGTCTTCAAGGTGATGGGCCTGCCGGAGGGCTGGCCGCTCACCGCCGCGTTCATCGTGTTGGCGCTGTACACGTTCAACTCGGGGCTGCGCGCCCCCGCCCTCATCTCCATCGTCAAGGACGCGCTGGTGCTGTGGACGGTGCTGGCCGCGTTCCTGATCGTCGCCTCCCACTCCGGTGGCTGGGGCAGCGTCTTCCGGGTGGCCGAGGCGAAGTACGCCGCCTCGCCGAGCGGCACGGACGGCCTGCTGCTCGCGCACGGCACCGAGCTCAACTACGTCACGCTGGCGCTCGGCTCGGCGGTCGCCCTCTTCCTGTACCCGCACACGCTCACCGGCGTGCTCGCCTCGCGCAACCGGGCGACCCTGCGGCGCAACCTCTCCGTACTGCCCCTCTACACGCTGACGCTGGGCGTGCTGATGCTGGTCGGCTTCGCCGCGATCCTGAGCGACATCCAGCCGATCGGTGGCGACCGCAACACGGTCGTGCCGCTGTGGTTCGACGCCAACTTCCCGGACTGGAGCGCGGGCCTCGCGTTCGCGGCCATCGGCGTCGGCGCGATGGTGCCCGCCGCCATCATGTCGATCGCCGCGGCCAACCTCTTCACCCGCGACATCTACAAGGAGTTCATCCGCCCGCAGGCCACCGCCAAGGAGGAGACCTTCGTCAGCAAGGTGGCGTCGCTGGCGATGAAGTTCGGCGCGGTCATCTGCATCCTGATGCTCAACACCCAGTTCGCCATCGACCTTCAACTCATCGGTGGCGTCTTCGTGATGCAGACCCTCCCCGCGGTGGCGATCGGACTCTTCACCGCGTGGCTGCACCGGTGGGCGTTGATCGCCGGCATCTTCGCCGGGCTCGCGACCGGCCTGGCGATGCTCTACCAGATCCCGCAGCGCGGCGCGAACGGCGCGGTGCTCCGGGAACACTTCGGCGGTTCGGCATGGCCACTCAGCAACATCGGCATCGACACTGACAGCACCATCTACGTCGGCGTGGTGGCGCTGGCCGTCAACCTGCTGGTCGCCGCCCTCCTCACGCCGGTCCTGCGCGGCGGCGGCGCGCCGGACGGCACCGACCGGACCCGCGAACACGACTACGTGGCGGACGAGGGCGACCCCACGGTCCGCCGCATGACCGAGCTGATCGACGGCGAAAGCCTGCCCGAGGAGCCGGTGGCACCAGCCGCCGGGCGCCACTCCTTCACCCCCCTCCGCCGCCCCTGACCCGCGGTTGATCAGGGAGTCGGTGGGGGCCCGCCCACCACCAACTCCCTGATCAACTCCGCGCGGCCGCTACCCCCAATTCCAAAGCCGAAGATTCGAGCTACCGCGACGTCCGCCGTGGTCCCGACCGTCGCTCCCGCGGCCTCACCCTCTTCGGGTGTTTCCCCCTCGTGAGTGGCGGGAGGCATATTGCCCATGTCCACTGTCGGCTGTAGACCGCCGTTCCCGCCGGACACCGCGCAGGCCGGCGGCTCGCAGCGCTCGCCGACCTCCGGCCTCCACCGCCCGCCCGCGCCCCAAGCCCTCACTCTGCCCCAAGAGGGCAGCCCTCTTGGGCGTGAATTCCTAGCAGGGCTCCCGTATACCCGCCCAGGCGGTGACAGGGCTGCCCTCTTGGGAGCGGGGCGGGGTCTAGAGACCTTTAGGGGTCGGGCGCGCCGCTCGTCGTGGCATTGCGTCGAGGCGGATTTTCCCGCGTTCGCGTCAGCGGCGGGCCGTATGCTCCCGCGGGCACGGTTCCCGGCCGGCGGCTCGCCAGGGCTCGCCGACATCCCCGGCCGTCCACTGCCAGCTCCCGCGAGACAAGCCCCGGGGGTCTTTCGCGGGCAGTGGCAGACCTCAAACCCGCCACCCCTGACGCAGGGTAACCGGCCGGGGGTCGGGACTTCGAGATCTAGGAGACTTGGGGGCTGAAATGGCGCCCTAACTCTCCTAGATCTCGAATCTTTCACCGCGCACACCGTGGCAGCGGGTTACTCGCGGCGACGAAACTCCTGTTGCTCTCCCGGACTGCCGATCCGGGAACAGGCATTGTGGACAAACGTCGACCGCCGCGTGGCGTGCTCCATCACTCCGCCCCCCGGTTTCCTCCCCGCCGGTTGCACACACGGGTGAGCGTGACCAGCGGCGGACGGGTGAGGCCGCGGGAGCAGCGGTCCGGACCACGACGGACGTCGCGGTAGCTCAAATCTCTGTCTAAATAAGGGATTCAGTGGTCGAAGTCACCCCGACGCCGGGCGTAATCCACTGTGGACGAGGGCGGGCTGGCTAGTGGGTTTTGCCGTGGCGGTCGCGGGATTTCAGGCGGGTGGTGGGCATCGTGGGGGCGGGGAGGCGTTCGCCGGCGTAGCCGTGGACCTCGCCGAAGCGGGGTGACGCGGCCGACCACTCCGCGCGGGCCGCGACGATGTCCTCGTGGGTGCGGCCTACGAAGTTCCACCACATGACCAGCGGCTCTTCGAACGGTTCGCCGCCGAGCAGGAACAGGCGTGTCTCGCCGGCGGCGCCCAGCGTCAGCGTCTCGTGGCCGCTGCCGAGGTAGAGCAGCGCGCCGGGGTCGAGCGGGGTGTCGCCGACCTGGGCGGTGCCGGTGAGCGTGATCGCCGCGTACTCGAAATCGGGCCGGAGGGGGAGCGTGACCTTGGCTCCGCCGGCCAGCGCGACGTCGGCGCCGAAGAGCGGGGTGTGTACCTGGGCCGGTGAGCGCAGCTCGCCGAGCTCGCCGACCACGACGGTGATCGTGGCGCCCTCCGCGCGGAGCATGGGCATCGCCGGGTGGTGTTCGAACCGTGCCGCGCCGGCTCGGGCGTCCTCCGGCAGGGCCACCCACAGCTGTAGCCCGTGCATGCTGGGCGGGTGGCCGGGCGGCGACTCCTCGGAGTGTGCGATGCCGTGGCCGGAGGTCATCAGGTTGAGCTGGCCGGGCACGATCGTCTGGAGGCTGTCCAGGCTGTCGCGGTGGAGCACCTCGCCGTCGAGCAGCCACGTCACGGTTTGCAGGCCGGTGTGCGGGTGCGGCGGCACCTGCATGCCCGGCCCGCTGCCGATGTCTTCCGGGCCGAAGTGGTCGGCGAAGCACCAGGCGCCGACCATGCGGCGCTCGCGGTGCGGGAGCAGGCGCCGGACCACCGTGTACTTGCCGATGGGCACGTCGTGGCCGGGCAGCATCACGCTGGTCGGCGCCTCGATCACCGTCGCGGTGCCGCCGCATAGGGTCTCCTGCGGCTCGGCCTCCAGGTTGCTCATGATGGGCCTACTCGTCGTCGAGATCGTCGTCGTCCAGGCGGGCCAGCCAGGTGGCGAAGCGCTCGATCGGCGTCTCGAACTCCGGGTGGAGGTCGATGAAGTCGCGCAGCCGCTCGGCGACCCACTCCAGCGTCACGGACTCGTCGCCGCGCCGCTCGGCCAGCTCTTCGAGGCCCCGGTCAGTGAAGTACATGGAGGGCGACCTCCATCAGGGCCGCCTGCTCGCCCTCGTGCAGCCGGGCCGAGCCGACCGCCGGTGCGGCCGCCGCCGGGCGGGAGATCCGCCGCATGCGCACGCCCTCGAGGTGCTCCAGCAGGTTGAGCGCGATGAACGAGTAGGCACCCTGGTTGGCCGGCTCCTCCTGCACCCAGGCGAAGTCTTCCGCGTTCGGGAACGACGACAGGGCGGCCCTGATCTCCTCGATCGGCAGCGGGTAGAGCTGCTCCATCCGGATGATCGCGGTGTCGGTGACCTTGCGCTCGGCGCGCGCCTGGAACAGGTCGTAGTAGACCTTGCCGGTGCAGAGCAGTACCCGCTTGACCTGCTCGGCCGGTGGCGCGCCCGGGTCGCTCAGCACCGGCTGGAACGTGCCGGTGGTGAAGTCTTCGACCGAGGAGACCGCGAGGCGGTGGCGCAGCAGCGACTTTGGCGTGAAGACCACGAGCGGCTTGCGCTTGGGCGACAGGCCCTGCCGGCGCAGCAGGTGGAAGTAGTTGGCCGGGGTGGTCGGGATGGCCACCCGCATGTTGTCTTCCGCGCAGAGCTGGAGGTAGCGCTCGGGCCGGCCAGAGGTGTGGTCGGGGCCCTGGCCCTCGTGGCCGTGCGGCAGCAGCAGCGTCAGCGACGACTGCTGGCCCCACTTGACCTCGCCCGAGGAGATGAACTCGTCGACCACCGACTGCGCGCCGTTGGCGAAGTCGCCGAACTGCGCCTCCCACAGCACGAGCGCCTCGGTGTTTTCCACCGAGTAGCCGTACTCGAAGCCCATCGCGGCGAACTCGGACAGCAGCGAGTCGTGCACGAAGAACCGGGCGCGATCCTGGGCCAGCGCGGAGAGCGGCAGGTAGTCCTTGCCGGTGCGGGCGTCCACAATGGACGCGTGCCGCTGCACGAACGTGCCCCGGCGGCTGTCCTGGCCGGCGAGGCGGACGGTCACGCCGTCGTGTAGCAGCGCGCCGAACGCGATGATCTCGCCGAAGCCCCAGTCGATCGTGCCCTCGACGGACATCTTGGCCCGGCGGTCGAGCAGCTGCTGGATCCGCTTGTGCGGCGTGAAGCCCTCGGGCAGCTCGACGTGTGCGTCGCCGACCGCCTTGACCATCGCGGCGTCGACCGCCGTGTCGACCTTGGGCTCCGGCTCGGGCTGCCGGCTGCGGCTCGGGCGGGTCTCGGTCATGGCCGCGTCGCGGGTCGCCTTGAAGACCTGCTCCAGCTGGGACTGGTAGTCGCGGAGCAGCTCTTCGGCGTCGGTCACCGTGATGTCGCCGCGGCCGATCAGCTCCTCGGTGTAGAGCTTTCGCACCGAGCGCTTCTTGTCGATGATCGCGTACATGAGCGGGTTGGTCATCGAGGGGTCGTCGCCCTCGTTGTGGCCGCGCCGCCGGTAGCAGACAAGGTCGATCACGACGTCCTTGTTGAACGCCTGGCGGTACTCGAACGCGAGCCGGGCCACCCGCACGACGGCCTCGGGGTCGTCGCCGTTGACGTGGAAGATCGGCGCCTGGATCATCCGGGCCACGTCGGTGGAGTAGAGCGAGGAGCGGCTGTACTCGGGGGCGGTGGTGAAGCCGACCTGGTTGTTGACCACCACGTGCACCGAGCCACCCGTGCGGTAGCCGCGCAGCTGGGAGAGGTTGAGCGTCTCGGCCACCACACCCTGGCCGGCGAACGCGGCGTCGCCGTGCACCGCCAGCGGCAGCACGGTGTAGCCCTCCAGCTTGAGGTCGATCCGGTCCTGTTTGGCCCGGACGATGCCCTCCATCACCGGGTCGACGGCCTCGAGGTGTGACGGGTTGGCGGTCACCGAAACCGTGATCGCGTGCTCGCCGTCGGGCGTGGTGAACTTGCCGACCTGGCCCAGGTGGTACTTCACGTCGCCGGAGCCGTGCGCACTCTTGGGGTCGATGTGCCCCTCGAACTCGGAGAAGATCTTCTCGTACGGCTTGCCGACGATGTTGGCCAGCACGTTGAGCCGGCCGCGGTGGGCCATGCCGATGACGACCTCGTCGAGCTCGGCCTCGGCCGACGCTTGCAGCACCTCGTCGAGCAGCGGGATCAGCGACTCGGCGCCCTCCAGCGAGAAGCGCTTCTGCCCGACGTACTTGGTCTGGAGGAAGGTCTCGAACGCCTCGGCCGCGTTGAGGCGGTTGAGGATGTGCTTTTGTTCGTCCGCGTCCGGCTTCTCGTACTTGAGCTCGATCCGCTCCTGGATCCAGCGCCGCTCCTCCGGGTCCTGGATGTGCATGTACTCGACGCCGACGCGGCGGCAGTAGGAGTCGCGCAGCACGCCGAGGATCTCGCGCAGCTTCATCCGCTGCTTGCCGGCGAAGCCGGCGACCGGGAACGAGCGGTCGAGGTCCCACAGGGTGAGGCCGTGCTCCAGCACGTCGAGATCCGGGTGCTTGCGGATCTGGAACTCCAGCGGGTCGGTGTCGGCCATGAGGTGGCCGCGCACCCGGTACGCGTGGATCAGCTCGTGCACCCGGGCGGTCTTGTTGATCTGGCCCTCGGAGGTCGCCTGCACGTCGCGCACCCAGCGCACCGGCTCGTACGGCAGGCGGAGCGAGGTGAAGATCTCGTCGTAGAAGCCGTGCTCGCCGAGCAGCAGCTCGTGTACGAGCTTGAGGAACTCGCCGGACTGCGCGCCCTGGATGATCCGGTGGTCGTACGTGCTGGTCAGCGTGATGATCTTGCTGACCGCGAGGTCGGCGAGCGTCTCCTCGGACATGCCCGAGTACGGCGCGGGGTACTCCATCGCGCCGACGCCGATGATCGCGCCCTGCCCGGTCATCAGCCGCGGCATCGAGTGCACGGTGCCGATGCCACCCGGGTTGGTCAGCGAGATCGTGGTGCCGGAGTAGTCCTCCATGGTCAGCTCGTTGCGGCGGGCCCGCCGGACCACGTCCTCGTACGCCTGCCAGAACCCGCGGAAGTCCATCTGCTCGCAGCCCTTGATGCTCGGCACGACGAGCGTGCGCGAGCCGTCGGCTTTGGCGAGGTCGATCGCGATGCCCAGGTTGACGTGGGCCGGCTCGACGAGCGCCGGCTTGCCGCCGACCTCGGCGTACGAGTTGTTCATCTCCGGGTGCGTGCCGAGTGCCTTCACCAGCGCGTACCCGATCAGGTGGGTGAAGCTGACCTTGCCGCCGCGACCGCGCGCGAGGTGATTGTTGATCACGATGCGGTTGTCGACGAGCAGCTTGGCGGGGACGGCCCGGACGCTCGTGGCGGTGGGGACGGCGAGCGAGGCATCCATGTTTTGCACGATGCGGGCGGCGACGCCGCGCAGCGTGGTGGTCTTCGCGTCGGCGGGCACGGCGGTGGCCTGCTTGGCCGGCTGCTTCGGCGTCTCCTTGGGGGCGGCCTTCGCGGTCGTCTTCGCCGCGGTGCCCACGGCGGCCTTGGCCTCCGCGCTCGGCTTCGCGCCGTCGGCGGCGGGCTTGGCGGGGGCGGTGGACTCGGGGGCGGTCGCCTGCGCCGGGGTCTCCGGCTTGTAGTCGGCGAAGAAGTCGTGCCAGGCGGGGTCTACGCTGGCCGGATCGGCGAGGTAGCGCTGGTACATCTCCTCGACGATCCACTCGTTGGGGCCGAAGCCCGCCAGCGGGTTGTCCTGCGATGCCTGTTGGGTCGACACGGCCGGTAATCGCCTCTTTCACGCGGTGGACGCCTGGGGCGGAAGTCAGAAGACGGCATCAAGGCTACGCCGTGCGTATACCAGCTGTGTGAGTGCGGTCTGCCCGTGTCGTGATTCACAAATGCCACAAGAGGCGCGGGGCGCCCCGCCGATCACGGAGCGCCCCGATCGTAACTACGAGATGTCCCGCGTACGGGTGATGAGCGTGCCGATCGTGCCCGTGACGACGGCCCAGGCGACCAGGACGACGGCGCCGACCCAGAACTCCGGCTGGCCCGGGATGTTTCTGCCGGCGACCATCAGGCCGGACGCGATCGAGGGCAGGCCGTACTGAAGGTCGTCGAACCAGTCCCAGTCGAGCCAGTTGGCGATCAGCTGGAAGAAGATGCCGACGGCGAGCGTGCCGATCACATAGAGCACCACGGCCGTGACCGTGGCGCCGATCTGGCTGCGGATCAGCACGCCGAAGCCGACACCCAGGGTCCCCCACAGGAGGTACGCCACGAGGTTGAGCAGGATCGCCCTGGTGACCGGCCAGTCGCCGAAGTGGTTGGAGACGTGCTCGGTGCTCAGGAAGATCATCGTGGCCGGGATGTTGATCGCCGTGGTGATCAGCCAGAAGAAGGCACCGGTCAGCGCCGCGACCGCCAGCTTGGCCAGGATGACCGAGGTGCGGTGCGGTGTGGTCAGGAACGTCGTGGTCACCGTCTGGTGGTGGAACTCGTTCGTGATCAGCACGATCCCGACGAGCATGACGAAGAGCAGACCGAAGAACTGGCCCGAGGTGTACAGGTTGGCGGCCTGGTAGACCACGTCGCGGGTCGCTTCGAACTGGGCCGCCTCCTCGGCCGAGAGCCCTTCCGTCGAGGTCTCGGAGAGCGTGAAGTGCGCGCCCAGCGCGTTGAAGAAGAAGGCGAGCGCCAGCATGCCGAACGCGCCGAGGCCGAAAAGCCACCACGCGTTCGTCGTCCGGAGCTTGATGAACTCGCTCCGCACCAGGTTGAGAGCGTGGCTCATCGGATGGCCGCCTTTCCCGCGGTGAGCTCTAGGAACACGCGTTCCAGGTCGGGTCGCTCGAGGGTGAGCTCGTGCAGCTCGACGCCGGCCTTGAGGGCGGCCCGCCCCACACCCGGCGCGTCGATGCCGGCGACCAGCAGGGCGCCCTCGCCGTTCGGAGTGACGGTGGCGTTGAGCGCGGTGAGCGCGGCGGTCAGCTCCTCCGCCTGCGGCGTGCGCACACGCACCTGAGCACTGTGCGACATCGAGTCCATCACCTGGTCGACCGTGCCCTGGCGGACCAGCTTGCCGGCCGCGATGATCACCAGGTCGTCGGCGAGCAGCTGCATCTCGGAGAGCAGGTGGCTGGAGACCAGGACGGTGCGGCCGTTGGACGCGAGCGCCTTGAGCAGGTCACGCATCCACCGGATGCCCTCGGGGTCGAGCCCGTTCGCCGGCTCGTCGAGCACCAGCACCTGCGGGTCGCCGAGCAACGCCGCCGCGATGCCCAGCCGCTGGCGCATGCCGAGGGAGTAACCCTTGAACTTGCGCTTGGCGGCCGGCGTGAGGCCGACCATGGCCAGCGCCTCGTCCGCCCGCTTGCGGGGGAGTCCGGCGGCGGCGCAGATCATCCGTAGGTGGTTTATGCCTGTGCGTCCTTTGTGCGCGCTGGACGCCTCCAGCACCGCGCCCACGGTGCGGAGCGGGTCCTTCAAGTCGGCGTACCGCTGACCGCCGATCGTGGCCGTGCCGGCGGTGGGCGTGACAAGGTTGAGCAGCATGCGCAGCGTCGTCGTCTTGCCCGCGCCGTTGGGGCCGAGGAAGCCCGTCACCCGGCCGGGCTGGACGGTAAACGACAAGTTGTCGACCGCTCTGACGTTTTTGTAATGTTTCGTCAGCCCGGACACGACAATCTGTCCGTTAGACATCTCTCTCCTCCCGTGGACACGGCACGAAGCCCGCGCCGCGCGCACACAGGGTGACGGGTGTGAAGAGGATTTTCAATCCCGCCGCGTCGTCTGGAGATCCGTCCACGTCGTGTTCACCTGTCGCGACGCCTTCTTGAAGGGATTTGGAGGATTTTCCGCGGACGCGGGTAAATCTGCCTAAAAGAACCTCGAGGCTAGCGGTCAGCGGTGCGGATGACGTGCTTCAGCCCGGACCAGGTGTCGTCGATCGCGCACACCTTGACGTCGACCCGCCCGTTGCTCAGCGCGTAGTCGCGGATCGCGTTTTCGCCCAGGTCGGTGGGCACGCCCGAGGAGCGCTTGGGCCAGGCGATCCAGAGCGCGCCGGCCGGCGTCGTGAGCGGGTGCAGCACCGGCCAGCGGGCGGCCAGGCGCGCGTGGTCGAGGCAGAAACAGAGGATCACGTCGTACGGCCCGGCGCCGGGCTTTTCGTCGGGGTCGACCCCCTCGATCACGAACCCGTCTGGCGCGCCGTCGAACAGCACCCGCGAGTCGGCGTTGATCCCCAGCTTGCGGGCCAGTGGGGTCGCTGAGTAGCCGGCCACACGCACACGGTCTCACATTCCAGATAAGCGCCACGCGCGAGACACACTCGGGATACTCGCTGATCACCGTGGATGCCTACACAGAAAGCATGGCTGTACTCCTCACCAGCGCCGCATCCGCGGGGTCCACCGGCACCAGCGGATACTCGCTGCTGATCGCCGATGACGGAGCGGAGGTCGCCGCCGCACAGCGGCTGCGCTACGACGTCTTCGCCGCGGAACTGGGCGCCAACCTGCCCACCGCTGACTCAGGGCTCGACGCCGACGAGTTCGACGAGTTCTGTGACCACCTCATCGTGCGCGAGGACTCGACCGGCGCGGTGGTCGGCACGTACCGGATGCTCCCGCCCCAGGCCGCCGCCCGCGCCGGCCGCCGGTACTCCGACACCGAGTTCGAGATGAGCGCGCTCAGCCCGCTGCGCGACCACCTTGTGGAGACCGGGCGCTCGTGCGTGCACCCGGACCACCGCAGCGGCGCCGTGATCAACCTGATGTGGGCCGGCATCGCCCGGTACCTGCACCTCAAGAACCTGCGCTGGCTGGGCGGCTGCGCCTCGGTGCCGCTCGCGGAAGGGCCGCAGACAGTCGCCGGCGTATGGGACCTGGCCCGCGCCAAGCACATGTCGCCGCCCGCGCTGCGGGTCCGGCCGCGCCGCCCGTGGCTGGCCGAGCCGGGTGCCGCCGAGGCGGTCGCCGCACACACCGGTCGGGCCGCCGTCCCGCCCCTGCTCCGCGGCTACCTGCGGCTGGGCGCGTGGATCTGCGGCGAGCCGGCGTACGACCCGGACTTCGCGGTCGCCGACCTGTACGTGCTGCTCTCGCTCGACCGGGTCGACCCCCGCTACCTGAAGCATTTCCTTGGGGACAGCGCATGACCACCATGAGCACGCTTTGGCAGCCGCGATCGGACTGCGGGCCGGAGTGCCTGCCCGGCCCGGAGGCGAGCGCGCGCGTCTCGCGCGTGCGACAGGTGGCCCGCTTCTTCGCGCTCATCGGGGCACTGGTCGGCGGGGTGGCCTTGCTGCCGGTACTCCCTCTGATGAATTCGCGTGGACGCCGCGCCGCCGGACGGGCCTGGGCCCGGTCGATCCTGGCGGCCCTGGAGGTCCGGCTGGTCACCAAGGGCCGGCTGCCCGCGGAGAAGGCGCTGCTGGTGGCCAACCACATCTCGTGGCTGGACATCATCGCGGTGCTCGCGGTGGCGCCGGCCCAGATGCTGGCCAAGCACGACGTGCGGGCCTGGCCGGTGATCGGCCGGCTGGCCGCGTCGGCCGGCACGATCTTCGTGGACCGCACGCGGCCGCGGGCCCTGCCTGGCACGGTGGCCGAGGTGACCGCGGCGCTGCGCGGTGGCGGGGTGGTCGCGGTCTTTCCGGAGGGTACGACCTGGTGCGGCGCGATGGCCGGGCACTTCCGGCCGGCGATGTTCCAGGCGGCGCTCGACGCCGGCGCCCAGGTGGTGCCGGTGGCGATCAACTACGGCGAGCGGCCTACCACGGTCGCCTTCCTCGGTGAGGACAGCCTCTGGGTGTCGCTGCGCCGGGTGCTGGCCGTGCGGCGGCTTGTCGTGTCGGTGACCGCGACGCCCGCGCTGCACCCGGAGGCGGTGGCGACCCGGCGGCAGCTGGCCCGCGTGGCCGAGGCCGCGGTGCGCACCGAGGGCCCGGTCTACCAGGGTGCGATGGGCCTGGCGGCATAGCTTCCCTGATCAGGGCGCCTCTTCCGGTGGAAGGGGCGCCCTGCTTGTGTCGCGACAGGGCTCTGGCATATCGCGATGTATCGCGTTAGGCTCGGCGCCATGCCCACCTGGACTGTCGAAGCTCCGCAGCGGCTCACCTTCGACGAGCCGGTCTCGCGCCTCGACGTACATCTTGTATCCGGCCGGCTCAACGTGGTCGGCACCGACGGTCCCGCGCGTGTGGAGATCGCCGACGCGGGCCGCAAGCCGATCATCGTGGAGGAGGTTGGCGGCCGGCTCTCGGTGCGGCACGAGCGGATGTTCAAGTGGCCCGGCTTCCTCCGCTGGCTGTTCTACTTCCGCCGGGAGCACCGGGTCGACGTCTCGGTCGCCGTCCCGGTCGACGTCCGCGCCGCCCTCCACCTCGTCGACGGCACGGTGATCGCCTCGGGCCTGCGCCGGGAAACGCACGTCGACGTGACCTCGGGCCGCATCACGCTGATGGGCCTCGGCGGTCGCACCGTCGCCAAGCTCGTCTCGGGGCCGGTCGAGGCGCTCGGCGTCGCCGACGACCTGACCATGGAGACGGTCTCCGGCGAGCTGATCCTGGCCGACAGCCCGGCCGAGCGCGTGCACGCCCGCACCGTCTCCGGCTCGATCACGTGCGACCTCGACAACCCGCGGCGCAGCGAGATCCGGCTCGGCAGCACGTCGGGCAGCGTGACCGTGCGGGTGCGGGAAGACAGCGATCTCGCCGTCCACCTGCACACCACATCCGGGCGGATCACCAGCGCCTTTCCCGAGCTGCGCTCCGGCGAGGGCGCGCCGTGGTCAAAGGACGCGGAGGGTGTACTCGGCGCGGGCGAGGGCAAGCTGTGGGCGAGCACCACGTCCGGCAGCATCGCGCTGCTCTCCAGACCCGCGCCCGACCTGGACGACGCCGAGCCCGAGGACGCCGCGACATGACCGCCGTATTCAGCCACGGGCGGCTGCGGCTCTATCTGCTCAAACTGCTCGACGAGGGCCCCAAGCACGGATACGAGCTGATCCGGCTGCTGGAAAACCGCTTCCTGGGCTTGTACGCGCCGAGTGCCGGCACGATCTACCCCCGGCTCCAGCGGATGGAGGCGGAAGGGCTCGTGTCGCACACCGCGTCGGGTGGCCGGAAGGTGTACGAGATCACCGACGCCGGCCGCGCCGAGCTGCGCCAGCGGGCGGGCGAGCTGGCCGCGCTGGAGTCGGACATCCGCGCCTCGGTGGAAGACCTCGCGACGCTCGCCAACGAGATCCAGGACGAGGTGCGCGGTTCCGTGCGCGACTTGAAGCGGGAGCTCAACCAGGCGACCCGGGAGACCCGGCGGGGCGGCGGGCGGGAGTACCACTGGGAGTTTCAGTGGGGCGGCGCCAACTCGTCCGCCCGTGGCGGCGCGGCCTCGGGTGAAGCGCTCGACGAGCTGGAGCGGCGCATCGAGGCGTTCGCGGCGGAGGTGCGGCAGCTGGTGCGCAACGCGCGGCTCACCGAGGGCCAGGCGCGGACGGCCGCGCGGGTGCTCGACGCCTCGCTGGTCACGCTCCGCCGTCTATTCCGGAGCTGACGGTTACTCTCAGGTTCTTCTCAGCCACTCCCCAGTCACGGCCCAGCGCCACGGGGAATGATGTCTGCTATGGCCGCACCGCAGACTGAGGCGAGACTGCTCGTCGTCGAGGACGATCCAAACATCCTCGAGCTGCTCTCCGCCAGCCTGCGCTTCGCCGGTTTCGACGTCTCGACCGCGACAAGTGGCAGCGCGGCGGTCAACGCCGCGAAGGATCGGCGTCCCGACCTGGTCGTGCTCGACGTCATGCTTCCCGACCTCGACGGGTTCGAGGTCATCCGGCTGATGCGCGAGAGTGGCACGCGTACTCCGGTGGTGTTCCTCACCGCCCGTGACGCCACCGACGACAAGATCCGCGGGCTCACGCTCGGCGGCGACGACTACGTCACCAAGCCGTTCAGCCTCGAGGAGCTGACCGCCCGCATCCGGGCCGTGCTCCGCCGCACCACCGCCGGCGAGCAGTCGCCCTCCCGCCTCACCTTCGCCGACCTCGAGCTCGACGAGGAGACGCACGAGGTCTACCGTGCCGGCCAGCGCATCCAGCTCTCGCCGACCGAGTTCAAGCTGCTGCGCTACCTGATGCTCAATGCCAACCGCGTGCTTTCCAAGGCGCAGATCCTCGACCACGTGTGGAATTACGACTTCCGCGGCGATGACAACATCGTGGAGTCATACATTTCTTACCTGCGGCGCAAGGTCGACACGACCCAGCCGCGTCTGATCCACACCCTGCGTGGCGTGGGGTACGTCTTGCGAAAGCCGGCGGCGACCTGACCGGTCGGTGGGCGGCCATGATGAAGTTCGTCCGGCGCGTCCCGCTCCGCGTCAAGCTTGTGACCTCCGTCCTCGTCCTGGTCGGCGCGGCGCTCCTCGTGATCAGCATTGGCAGCGCGTTCGCCCTGCGCAGCTACCTGATCGACAAGGTCGACAGCGAGCTGACCTCACTCACCGAGGCCGCCAAGGCGTCGCTGATGAGCGGGGAGAAGGTGTACGTCGGCATCTCCGCCGATGTCCTCGTGGTGACCGCCACGCCCGACGGCGTCGAGTGGCCGCCGGTCAACTCCCGCCTCATCAAGACCAACCAGCTGCCCAAGCTGCCGACCGACTACGCCGGCTTCCGTGAGCACCTCGGCGAGCCGTACACGGTGAAGGCCAGCGACCAGCGGGTGCGGTGGCGGGTGCAGCTCACCCAGCTCCCCAACGGCTGGGTGATGGCCGTGGCGCAGAGCCTCGTCGACGTCGACGAGGCCGTCACCCGGCTGATCTGGGTCGACGCGCTGGTCGGCGGCGCGGTGCTGATCCTGCTGGCCACCGTCGGCGCGGCGATCGTCCGCAGCAGCCTCGGGCCACTCAACGAGATCGAGCGCACCGCCGCGGCGATCGCCGGCGGTGATCTCACCCGCCGCGTGCCCGACCCCGAGCCGGGGGAGGAGGAGCCGCAGACCGAGCTCGGCCGCCTCTCCCGCGCGCTCAACGCGATGCTGGCGCAGATCGAGACCGCGTTCACCGCCCGCGCCGACTCGGAGTCGGCCGCGCGAGCGGCGGAGTCGGCCGCCCGCGACGCGGCGTTCGCGGCCCAGGCGTCCGAGGCGCGGGCCCGCCGCTCCGAGGAGCGGATGCGGCAGTTCGTCGCGGACGCCTCGCACGAGCTGCGTACCCCGCTGACCACGATCCGCGGCTTCGCCGAGCTCTACCGACAGGGTGCCGCGAGCTCGCCGGAAGACGTCGCGCGGCTGGTCCGCCGGATCGAAGACGAGGCGTCCCGGATGGGCCTGCTCGTCCAGGACCTGCTGCTGCTCGCCCGGCTCGACCGCGAGCGCCCGGTGGAGCTGGCCCCGGTGGAGCTGCCCGTGCTGGCCGCCGACGCCGTGCAGGCCGCCCGCGCCATGGCGCCCGACCGGGAGATCCACCTGGAGGTCACCTCCGGCCCTGGGCAGCTCGTCGTGCTCGGCGACGACGCGCGGCTCCGCCAGGTGATCGGCAACCTCATGACCAACGCGCTCACCCACACCCCCACCGACGCCTCGGTCACCCTGCGCCTGCACCCCGAGCCGACCGAGGGCGGGCCGGGCGAGGCCGTGGTCGAGGTCGTGGACACCGGTCCCGGCCTCTCGGCCGAGCAGTCCGAGCGGGTGTTCGAGCGCTTCTACCGGGCGGACGCCGCGCGCACCCGGCGGGCCGACGGCGCCACCGGCAGCGGGCTGGGCCTCGCGATCGTGGCCGCGCTTGTCGCCGCGCACAACGGCACGGTCGAGGTCGACTCCGCGCCGGGTAAGGGCGCCACCTTCCGGGTACGACTCCCGTTGGCGCCGGAAGAGGTCGAAGCGCTCGCGACGTAGCGCGGTGACCGCTCGACCGTTCGTGATTCACAGGGAATCTTCAGTGCCGTTTCAGGAGCGTTGAAGAGGGAGCGGGGAAGGTAAATGTCATGAGCGAGCACGAGACCAACCCGCAGCGGCAGCCGGTCAGCCCCGACGCCGAGCCGTCGCACCCGACCACAGAGTTCCCCGCTGCCGCATGGGAGCGGTCCGACTCCTCGGACCAGACCCAGCAGGTGCCGGTCGTCTCCGAGCAGCCCGCGCCGGCGCCGGTCGTCTCGGAGCAGCCCGCGCCGGCGCCGGTTGTCTTCGAGCAGCCCGCGCCGGCGCCGGTTGTCTTCGAGCAGCCCGCGCCGGCGCCGGACACGACCGCCGCGATCCCGGCCGCCGGCCCGGTGCCTCCGGCGCCCGCCGGGGCGCCGCCCGGGTCGTATGGCCCGCCGCCCAGCCCGTGGCAGCACCCCGACCGCGCACACCAGCCGACCTGGCCGGGAAACGCGGGCTACGCCGGCGGTGCCGCGCCACCCGCCGCTCCCGCCCCGGTGGGAGCGGGCCCTGTGCCGCTCGGCCCGCCCTCCCCTGGGCCCGCGGCGCACGGCCCGGTCCCGCCGGGTGCGGTGCCCCCGCCGGCGAGCGGCCCGCCGATCTACGGCCCGCTCCCGCCCGGTGAGGTGCCGGTGTGGGCGCAGCAGCCCGGTGTCCCGCCACAGCGCCAGCGCTCCGGCCGCTTCGGGCGCTACGCGATGCTCGGCGTCGCCGCGGTCGTGCTGATGGCCGGCTCCGGCGTGGCCGGGGGCGCCATCGCGACCGCCCTCGACGACTCGGGCACGACGGTCAACCGCACCTACTCCGCCGCTCCGGTGATCAACGCCGCCGACCTGCCGCGGATCGCCGCCCAGGTGGAAAACAGCGTCGTCTCGATCACCACCGGCAGCGGCGAGGGCTCGGGCGTGGTGCTCACCGCCGACGGCTTCGTGCTGACCAACAACCACGTGGTGGAGGGCGCGCGGGGCGACACGGTCAGCGTGGTCTTCGCCGACGGCAAGACCGCCAGCGCGAAGATCATCGGCACCGACCCGCGCACCGACCTGGCCGTGGTCAAGGCCGACGGCGTATCCGGCCTGGCGGCGGCGAAGTTCGGCGACAGCGACGCGACGCAGGTGGGTGACACGGTGCTCGCCATCGGCAGCCCGCTCGGCCTCCAGGGCTCGGTGACCTCGGGCATCATCAGCGCCAAGGACCGCACGATCCAGGCCGGCGGTAACCAGCAGCAGGACCCGTTCTCCCAGCAGCAGGCGCCGGCCAGCTCGATCTCCGGCCTTCTACAGACCGACGCGCCGATCAACCCGGGCAACTCGGGTGGCGCGCTGGTCAACACCAACGGCGAGGTGATCGGCATCAACACCGCCATCGCCACCTCCGGCCAGAGCTCGGGCAACATCGGCGTCGGCTTCGCCATCCCCAGCAACAAGGCCAAGGAGGTCGCCGACGCCCTCCGCAACGGTGAGAAGGTCAGCCACCCGTCACTCGGCGTGTCGGTCAACGACGCTGACGGTGGCGGCGCGCTCATCGGCGCGGTCACGGCCAACAGCCCCGCCGCAAAGGCCGGCCTCCAGCAGGGCGACGTGGTGAAGAAGTTCGGCGACAAGACGATCAGCGACTCCGACGACCTGGTGGCCGCGGTGCAGTCCGGCAAGGTCGGCGACACGGTGCAGATCACGTACAGCCGAAATGGTCAGGAGCAGACGGCAACCGCGACGCTCGCTGAAGCGTCCTAACAAGCAGAACCGGCGCACTACGGGCGGACCGGTGTCGTAACAACGGCACACCGCCTCCTCCCCAAAGGGCGGCGGGCGACGTGGACCTCGGGGGTTGGACACGTTGCCCGCCGCTCGCTGCTGTGTCGTCACTCTCCGTTGAATTAGCTGTACGGGTGTTGTCAGGTAGCGGACTGGCTCTCCCGTCGGTCGATGTCTGAGCCCTACTCTGCATCCCGCAACCTGGGGGAGGGGTAGCGGTGACGGTCGTTGAGACCCGTGTGAGTGTTTGGGAGGCGCTCGCGGGCCGTGCGCCGGGGCGGCCGGTGGGTCCGGCTGATCCGGGGCTGTGGGCCGCGGTGGTCGAGCGGCTCAATCCCGCGCGGGCTAGGCCGGTGCTACGGCTCGGCATAGAGGCCGTCGAGCTGGTCAACGTCCGTGACGTGCCGTACGTGATGCTCCGTTCGCCGGACGACCGCGGCGGGGCCTGCTACCTGCGGCTGTCCCCGGAGGAGTGGCAGCTCGCCCAGCTGATGGACGGCACCCGGACGGTGGCCCGGCTGGTCGCCGACTTCGCCCGGATCAGCGGCCGCCTGGCGCCCGACCAGGTGACCCGTGTGGTCGCCGACCTGGCCGGCAACAGGATGCTCGCCGAGCTGCCGGTCGACGCGTTCCGCCCGCTCGACGCGGTCGCCCACCGCCCGTTGCCGGTGCGCCTCGGGCGCGGGCTGCTGGCGGTCGTGCGTGGCCGGCGGATGGTGCTGGCCGACATCGACCCGCTGGTCACGTTCCTGTACCGGGCCGGCGGCAAGGTGTTGTTCACCCGGGCGGCGGGGTTCGTGCTGGCGGCGGTGGCCGCGCTCGGGTTGGTGCTGTTCGGCTGGACCTGGTTTCGCGGTGAGCAGGCCGTCTTCCTGACCGGTGGGTCGTACGCGGCGGGCGCGGCGGTGCTGCTCGCGCTGAACGTGCTCGCGCTCGCCTGCCACGAGCTGGGCCACGCGCTGGCCACCAAACACGCCGGACGGCGGGTGCCCGCGGCCGGGTTTTTGGTCTATTTCGGCATCCCGTCGATTTTCGTGGACACCACCGACGTGTGGATGGCGGGCCGGCGCGCCCGGATGCTGACCACCGCGTCCGGGCCCGCGGCTGGTCTGATCCTGGCCGGTCTCGCCCAGATCGTCGGGATCCTGGTGCCGGAGGCGGCGCCGTGGGCGTTCAAGCTGGCCTTCGCCTGGTACCTGAACGCGTTGTTCAACCTCAACCCGTTCCTGGCGCTGGATGGCTACTACTTCCTGATGGATTGGCTGGAGATCGCCAACCTGCGCGCTCGTGGCCTGGCCTATGTGGTGGCCCGCCTCCGCCGCCGCCCGCCGAGGTGGGCCCAGCTCGACCGGGAGGGGCGGATCATCGCCCTGTACGGCACCCTGGCCGTGCTCTGGCTGGTCATCGCCATCAACTTGGGGTGGCGGATCTGGACCGACCGGGTCGAGGGCCTGATTACCGGGTTGTGGCGCTCCGGCTGGCCGGCCCGCCTGCTGCTGTTCGCGGTCGTGGTCGGCCTGGCCGCTCCGCTGGTCTACCTGCTCACCGGCTGGCTCGCCCGGACCTGGCGGCGGGCCCGGCGGCGGGCCGCCGAACGCCGGATCGCCACGGATCTGCCCCGCCGGGTCGACGCGCTGCGCGCCTCGTCGCTGGGGCGGCTGCCGCTCGACCGGCTTACCCACCTGGCCACCCACGCCACCTGGGTACACCCGAGCACGGGCTCGCAGCTCGTCTTCGCCGGCGCCGCCCAGCCCGCCGTGTTCGTGGTGGTCGAGGGCGCGATGGAGGGGCGGCGGCCGGGCGACCCGGCTGGCACGGTGCGTGAGCGGCTCGGGCCGGGTGGTGTGATCGGGTTGGCGGCCGCGGTGACCGGTACCCCGGCGACGCTGGCCTGGCACACCGCCGGGACCACGTTGTTGGCGGTGCCGCCCGCGCTCGTGGCCACCGCGGTTGGCCGGCTGCCCGGCCCACCCCCAGCCGATCGGGCCGAGGCCGAGGCCTTGTTCGCCGACACGCCGGCCCTGGACGGGTTGCCCGCCGAGGACAAGATCGGGCTGATCGCGCAGGCCCGCCCCACCGCGCTGGAACCCGGCGCGCCGGTCATCCTGCCCGCCGCGCACGCGGCGCTGGTCATCGCCACCGGCGTGGTCGTGCTGCCGGACGGCACCGAGCTGCGCCGCGGCACCATGATCGGGCCGATGGGCCACCAGATGGACGAGCCCGTCGCGTACGCCCGCACGCACGTGCGGCTGTGGACCATCCCGGCCGTGTCCGGGCTGCCGCTGCTGCTGGGCGCCTCACCGGCCGGCGCCGCGGCCGAGGCCGGCCCGATCTCGCGCGGCCATTCCGCGCCGGCCGCTGGCGTACACCCGGCCGCCGACTACCCGCCGCTCGCGTCGCCGCCGGGCCCGCCACCGCCGGCCGACGAGGAAGTCGACCGGCGGTTCGAACGCCGCCTGTGGTGGCTGGTGCTGCTGTTCCTGCTGCTGGCGATCGGCAGCGGCGTCGCCAACCTCATCCCCGGCCCGGCGTGGGCCGAGATGCCCGGCGACAAGGCACTGCTCAGCGCCGAACGCGGCCGGATCGTCGCCACCCTCGACGGACGCACCGTCACCCTCAAGACCGGCGACAAGCTGTACGTGGCCGAGGGCAGCGACATCCGCGTCCACACCAAATCCACCGGCCGGCTCACCTTCCGCGGCGGCGCCGCGCTCGTGCTCTGCGCCGACACCCGCACCGACGTCGGCGCGCTGTGGAGCGCCGGCCGCCGCCAGGTCGAGCCGCACGGCGTGCTCACCCTCGACAGTGGACGCGTGCTGGCCGACACGGCGTCGACAAGCGGGGCGTTCACGGCGCTCGCGCTGGAGGTCGGCACCGGCACCAGCCAGGTCGTCAACGACGGGCCGGCGTGGTATTCGGTGACCTCCGGCAACGCGGTCGTCTCCGACGGCAAGGTGGACGTCGACGGCAACCGCCAACCCATAACCAACCGTCCACTCACCTGCGGCGACGGCGTGGTCGTGCGGCCGCCGGCCGGCACGCCCTCGGACAGCCCGGAGCCGTCGGATTCGCTCGTGCCGGAGGAGACGCCGACACCAACTCCGTCGCCGACCGTGAGCCCGACCGAGGCCGACGACCCGGCGAACCCCGATGACCCCGACGCCGACCCGACGACGCCCGGCGTGCCGGCGACGACCCCAGGCCGCACCACACCCGGCGTCTCCCCGACAACGCCAGGCCGCACGACACCACCCCCGACCTCCACGGCACCGACGGAGACTCCGACGCCGGAAGATACTCAGCCACCTGTAGTGGAGTTCGGCGCCGACCGTGAGGTGGTCTTCTGCGGCAACGGGGACCGCGTGGCGATCAACGGCACTGTGACAGATAGCGACACGCCTGCGGGCGAGGTCAGCGTGTCAGCTTCGTGGAGCACCAGCGGGGGGGCTGGTGGGACCATCGACCTAGCTCGAAAGGGCGTGACGATCTCAGGCAACTTCAGCGTCCCGCCAGGGTCGGGCAACCGTGAAGACAGCCTGACAATCACCGTCGTGGCTTCCGATCCTGGGCGAAATCGCGATTCCCAATCCGTCACACTTCCCTGCGACGAGATCATCATCGGCTGAGGAGACATGGGTGCTTTGTTGGTTTTGCGCTAAGGCGGCACGTGGGGGATGCCGGTTCTGCGGGCGCGGCATCTGCGAGGATCACGCGCGCTTCGGGCCGTTCCTCCTGGAGGTGCATCGCTCGGAGGCTCGCCGCCGCGCCGAGGGACTGGTGGTCGAGGACGCTCTCCAGTGCGGCACCTGCCGGCCGCGCCCCCAGCCTGTACCCATGCCAGAGCTCGACTGAGTCGCGCCGCGCTGGTACGCCGACGTTGTCCGGCCCCGGGGTGATCCCCGGGGCCGGACCATCAGATGGTTCACCGCACCGCCATGAGAGCGCATGCGGCGGAGCCGACGCGCAGCCACGCGGTGATCTTCTCGTCGAACCAGCCGAGCAGCTGGTTCACCATGGCGGCCAGCGCCAGGATGGCACCGGCGGAACGCCAGAACTTTCCGTTCTCGGACATGACTACCTCCTTGATGGGATGGGGAAGGTGTACTACCCATAGGTATTTTCGCCGCCGCGGCCAGCGTCACCTAGGACCTCAGGGGCCGAATCTGGTGTAATCTCCAAAGCGTGCCCATCACCGAGCCGGGCAGCATTGACGATCTGGTCGCCGACGCGGCGTCCGCTGGCTACGTGGTGACCAAGCGGATGGTGCGCGACTGGTCCGAGGTCGGCCTTCTGGCCTACCCCACGAAGCGGTCCGCGGGAAAGGGACACGGCTCCCGGCCGGCTCTCTATCCGGCCAACCAGCGTGAGCTCTTCCTGACCCTGCTCGCCAAACGGGCCGAAGCCAGCCGCACCGGTGGCGTCCGGAGCCTGGCCAGGGTGCCGGTCTGGCTCTGGCTCTACTGGGGCGACGAGTACGTGGCGCTGCCGCAAGCGCGCCGCGCGTTTATGACCTGGCTCGGTGATCCCCGCGCCACCAAGGAGCGTGCGAGGGCGACCGCCCGCGAGATGCTCCGCCAACTCGACCATCCCAACGCCACCCGGCAGGCGCGGCGGGAGCTGCTGGCGGTGCTCACGGACATCGGATACACCGGGCGGCTCGACGAGGAGCGCCTCGAGCGGGCGGTCAGAGACGTCTTCGAGCCGGGCCACCAGGGGATCCGTCGTGCGGTTGGCCACCCGGAGGCGCCGATCACGACCGACGCCATGCTGAGGCTGGCCCAGGCGCGCATGACCGCGGTGCGGTGGCTCAGCGAGGGCAAGGTGAGTGACGAGGCGTTCCTCCAGGCGCGTCTGGCGCACCGGGTCCACTTCGCCGACTATGCCGCCAGTCAGCCCCGCTACGCCGCGACCGCCCCGGAGCATCTGCGCGACCTCTACGAGCCCGTGACGGAGCAAAACACCTTCAACGACTGCTGCCTCCACCTGCTCACGGTGATCGGGCTGGAGATACTCTTCCCGGTCCGGTGAGACGTGGCTGACCTGAGGATGTGTCCCGTTGCCGTTCCGGGCTACCGTGGCCGTCATGAGCGACTTCGATGCCGTGCTGGAGCGGCTGGTCACCGACCAGGCGTTCGCGGCGGCGCTGGCGGCTGACCCGGCCGCGGCGCTGGGCGGTTACCGGCTCGACCCGGACGAGATCGAGCTGCTGCACAGCCAGGTCGGTGGCGAGGTTGGCGGGCAGCACGCCGTCGAGGTGCGCACCAACCAGTCGAGCCTCTTCGGCATGCTTTCGCCGCTGGTCGGCATGGCGGGTGCGCTTCCGGGCATCGCCGACAGCCTGCCCAGCGGCGGCGGCCCCACCGCCGGCAGCGGCGGCGGCGTCCCAGCCGACGCGGGTTCCGGCGGGCCAGCGGCACAGCAGGGTTCCGGCGGGCCAGCGGCACAGCAGGGCTTCGGCGGGCTAGCACCCCAGCAGGGCTTCGGCGTGGCATCGGACGGCGGCGGCGTCGCCGGGTTTGGTGCGGCGCCAGCGGGCCAGGCCGGCTTCGGTGTCGCGGGCACCGACGGGTTCGGCGCACCGCCCGGCCACGGTGGCTTCGGCGCGGCCGAGGGCGTGCCGGGTCAAGGCGGCTTCGGCCCGGCGGAGGGCGGGCCTGGCGCGGGCTGGCCGCCCGCGCAGGGCGCTGGGCCGGCCGGTCACCTCTTCCCGGGCGGCCTTCAGGATGGCGGCGGCTTCGGCGGCTTCGGCGACCAGCTCGGCGAGGTGCTCGGCCAAGGCGGCGCCCAAGCCGATCCACCCACCGGCGGCTCGGCCCAGCCACCGACCGGCGGCTCGGCCCAGCCACCCACCGGCGGCGGCTCGGTCCAGCCACCGGGCGGCGTCGACTACGCCGTCCCGGAGGGATACCACGCCGGTCTCGACCTCGACGGTGACGGCCGCGACGACGAGCACATCGTGCGCGGCCGGGCCGATGGCGGGGTCGACATCCTGGTCGACCGCGACGGTGACGGGCGGGTCGACATCATCGGCCACGACGACGACGCCGACGGCCACGTGGAGTCCGCCGACTACGACAAGGACGGCGACGGCCACTTCGAGCGCACGCGATACGACGACGACGGCGACGGCTGGCTCGACCGCACGGTCATGCACGAGGAGACCGAAGAGGGCGACACGAAAGCGGACAGCACAGTCGACTTGGCATCGATAGCCAAGCATCTCCGCATGTCCTGATCGCCACCCGGCGATGCTCACATACCGTCTGGCGCGTCGGCTCTAGCGCGGACACCACCTCTCCCACGACGATGGGCACGGGAGGTGGTCTCCGTGGTCGCCATCGCCACCGACCGGCTGACAAAGGTGTTTCCAGACGGCACCGTCGCGGTCGACGAGGTGACCATCGAGGCTGCGTCCGGAGAGTTCCTCGTGCTGCTCGGGCCGACCGGCTGCGGCAAGTCCACGATCCTCCGCCTCGTCGCCGGGCTGGAGGAGGAGACCAGCGGCCACGTGCTGATCGACGGCAAGGTGGTCGACCGCCTCAGCGCCAAGGAGCGGCGCGTGGCGATGGTCTTCCAGGACTACGCGCTCTATCCACATTTGACGGTCGCGCAAAACATCGGCTTTCCGCTGCGCGCCGGTCACCAGGCGTCCGCCGGCGCGGAGGCGCGGGTGGCCGAGGTGGCCGAGCAGCTGGGCGTGGCGAGCCTGCTCCACCGCCTGCCCGGCCACCTCTCCGGCGGCCAGCGGCAGCGGGTGGCGATGGCGCGCGCGATCGTGCGCCAGCCGCAGGCGTTCCTGCTCGACGAGCCACTGTCCAATCTCGACGCCGGGCTGCGCGCCGAGCTCCGCACCGACGTGGCCGCGCTCGCCCGCCGCCTCGGCGTGACCACGCTCTACGTGACGCACGACCAGACCGAGGCGATGACGATGGCCGACCGGGTGGTCGTGCTGCGCCGCGGCGTGCTCCAGCAGGTCGGCCCGCCCGCCGAGGTGTACGGCGACCCGGCCACGCTCTTCGTCGCGGCGTTCATCGGCACGCCCCGCACCAACCTGCTCCAAGGCGCCATCTACCTGGAGCCCGAGCGCACCGTCGTCGACCTCGGCTCGCAGCTGCTGGAGATCCCGCCCAACGAGGCACTCGCCGGCCACCACAACGACCGGATCACGGTGGCCGTGCGCGCCGACGCGCTGCACCCGGTGCCCGACGGCGCCGAGGGGCCGGTGCTGCGCGGGTCGGTGCGCCTGGTGGAAAACCTCGGCCACGAGGCGCTCGTCCACCTCGACACCGGCACCGCGCCGCCGCCGATCGAGGAGTCGCGGCTGGAGCACCCGGACACCGGCCAGCATCTCGCCGACGTGCTCGCCGAGGATCCGCCGGCGGGGCATCCCTTTCGGCAGGCGCTGGCCCGCATGATGCCCCACCCACGGCCCGAGTCGCACCCGGCGACCGCCCGCACCGAGTACGGTTTCTACCCCGTCTACGACGCCGAGCTCTCCGACCAGCCACCGCTGGGTGACGTGGTGGTCCGCGTGCCGGCGCCGGTGCTGCCCCGCCGCGGGGAGTCGATGACCGTGCGGGTAGACGTCGACAAGCTGATGCTCTTCGACCGCGCCGGCAACCGCATCCGCACCAACTGACAACCGCATCCGCACCAATTAACAGGCCAGCCCCTTTACAAAACTGTTAAGAGTCTTAATAATTGGCCATCCTTCGATGGGAGGCCGCAGTGACTCGCACCCGTTCCCTCGTCTCCGCCCTGGCCGCGGGCGTCCTCGCCGCGACGGCCGCGATCTGGCTGGCCCCCGCGGCGTCGGCGGCCACACCGACCGCCGTCTTCACCAAGACCTCCGACTGGGGCTCCGGGTGGGAGGGCAAGTACACGATCACGAACGGCGGCACCGCGACGATCACCTCCTGGACGGTGGTCTTCGACCTGCCCGCCGGCACGACCGTAGGCACCTACTGGGACGCGCTGATGACGTCCTCCGGTCAGCGATACACGTTCACCAACCGGTCCTGGAACGGCACGCTCGCCCCCGGCGCGAGCACCTCGTTCGGCTTCCTGGGCAACGGCTCCGGGTCACCGCTCAACTGCACGCTCAACGGCCAGCCGTGCGGCGGCGGCACCACACCGACGACCGCGCCGCCGACCACCCGCCCGCCGACGACCGCGCCACCGACCACCCAGCCACCCACCACGCAGCCGCCCACCAGCCCGCCGCCCAACACCGGGCTGCCCAAGCACGCCCTCATCGGCTACCTGCACGCGAGCTTCGCCAACGGTTCCGGCTACCTGCGCATGGCCGACGTCCCCGCCGACTGGGACATCATCAACCTCGCGTTCGGCGAACCGACGAGCGTCACATCCGGCGACATCCGCTTCCGGCTCTGCCCGGCCAGCGAGTGCCCGGGGGTGGAGACGGAAGCCGAGTTCAGCGCGGCCATCCGGGCCAAGCAGCAGCAGGGCAAGAAGGTGCTCATCTCGATCGGCGGCCAGAACGGCCAGGTGCAGCTCACCTCCACCGCCGCACGGGACGCGTTCGTGAGCTCGGTCAGCGCGATCATCGACCGCTACGGCCTCAACGGCCTGGACATCGACTTCGAGGGGCACTCGCTGTCGCTCAACACCGGCGACACCGACTTCCGCAACCCCACCACCCCGGTGATCGTCAACCTCATCTCGGCGCTGCGCACGCTCAAGCAGCGGTACGGCTCCGGGTTCGTCCTCACCATGGCACCGGAGACGTTCTTCGTACAGCTCGGCTACCAGTTCTACGGCTCGGGGCCGTGGGGCGGGCAGGACCCCCGCGCCGGCTCCTACCTCCCGGTGATCTACGCGCTGCGCAATGACATCACCGTGCTGCACGTCCAGGACTACAACTCCGGTCCGATCATGGGGCTGGACAACCAGTACCACACCATGGGCGGCGCGGACTTCCACATCGCGATGACCGACATGCTCCTGGCCGGCTTCCCGGTCGCCGGCAACGCCGCCAACACCTTCCCGGCCCTCCGCGAGGACCAGGTCGCGTTCGGCACGCCCGCGGCGACCAGCGCCGGCAACGGGTACGTCGCGCCGGCCGGCGTGCAGCAGGCGGTGAACTGCCTGGTGCGCGGGCAGAGCTGCGGCTCGTACACCCCGCGCAGCGGCACCAACCCCCACTTCCGCGGCCTGATGACCTGGAGCATCAACTGGGACCGCTACTACAACTGGGAGTTCCGGAACAGCCACCGCCCATTCCTGAACTCCTTGCCCTAAACATTCAAGAGATTTGAGCTACCGCGACGTCCGCGGTGGTCCGGACCGCTGCTCCCGCGGCCTCACCCGTCCGCTGCTGGTCACGCGGTCAGGTCTTGCACCGCGGACATGGCAGCGGAGGTCGGGGATTTCGGCGAGCGCCAAGCGAGCCGCCGGCCTCCGCGGTCTCCGGCGGGAGCGGCGGTCGCAAGTGACGCGGCCCGGGATACCGGGTGTCGAAAGGGTCTTTCAGGCGGCGGTCGCGAGGCGGTCGATTGAGGCGTCGAGCGCTTCGCCGTACGCGCGGTCGATCGAGCCCTCCCACACCCGCTGGTCGACCTTCCTGCGGAGATCGTCCACCGGTCCGGCCAGGTCTACCGGGCCGGTGGCCAGCTTCGACCGCAGGTTGTTGACGAGGTTGGTGAGGTCTTGGCCGACGTCGCGGCGGATCACGCCCTCGTCTACGCCCTCGTCGATGAGGTCGTTGATTTCGGCGATCACCTCGAGCACCGTGGGCGGGCGTGACGGAGGGGGCGTCGTGGCCGGCGTCGAAGCCGGCGGCGCGATCGGTGAGGCCTGCACCGAGGCCATGATCGAGGGGGTCGGCGAGGGCGCGGTCGTCGTGGGCGTCGGGGTCGCCGTCGGGTGCCCGGCTCCCGTGGGCGGCGGCGAATCCGGGTCGCTCAGCGACATCCCCAGCAGGACGGCCGCCGCGAGCGCCACCGCGGACGCCGCTACCGCCACCGCCACTCTCGTGCGGCGGGAACGTCCGGCCGGCCGGTGTGCGGGGCTCCACTCGGGTGCCGACTCGGACGGAAGCTTTACCTCCGGGGGCGGCGGCGGAGGCCCTTCGACCGTCGGCAGCGTGACCGTCGGCGACAACATCGTGGCGGCCTGTGGATCGGACGGAAGCAACTGGTCGCGGAGCACCTCGCCGACCTGGCGCGCCGTGGGGCGCTGGCGCGGGTTGCGCGACAGGCACCGGAAGCAGATGTCGGCCACCGCGGGCGGCAACCCCGGCACCCCGACCAGCCGGGGCACCTCCGGGTCTTCCAGCGCGCGGACCAGATCTTCCCAGGTGTCCGCCGGGTAGGGCGGCTGCCCGGTCAG
This sequence comes from Phytohabitans sp. LJ34, assembly GCF_052068095.1. Taxonomy (NCBI): domain Bacteria; kingdom Bacillati; phylum Actinomycetota; class Actinomycetes; order Micromonosporales; family Micromonosporaceae; genus Phytohabitans; species Phytohabitans sp. LJ34. The sequence goes on from NZ_JBQHDG010000001.1 coordinate 636,077, forward strand.
CGTCTCGAAGAGCAGCACGCCGAGGCAGTACGTGTCGGTGGCCGGCTGCGCGGGCGTGCCGTCGAGCCGCTCCGGCGCCACGTACGCCGGGGTGCCGAACGTGTCGCCCTCTTCGTCTTCGTCCGGCGCGCCGATGTGTGTGGCGATGCCGAAGTCGAGGACCTTGGCGCCGACCGAGGTCATCATGATGTTGGCGGGGGTGACGTCGCGGTGGACGATCCCGAGGCGGTGCGCGGCGGCCAGCGCCTCGGCCACCTGCGCGCAGATCTCGATCGCCTCCGTCCACGGCAGCGGCCCCTCGGTCAGCAGCGACTCCAGCTCCTCGCCGGAGAGCAGCTCCATCACCACGAAGGCGGTGACCGTGCCGTCGGGCGCGATCTCCTCGCCGTAGTCGTGCACCGCGGTCACGTGCGGGTGCACGAGCTGGGCGGCCGCGCGGGCCTCCTCGCGCACCATGTCGCGAAACTTGGCGTCCGCCGCGAGTGACGGCGCCAGCACCTTGACCGCGACGACCCGGTCGAGCACCTCGTCGCGGGCACGCCAGATGACCGACATGCCGCCCGCGCCGATGTTGTCGATCAGGCGGTAGCGCCGGGCGAGCAGGCCACCCGGTTGCAGGGGTGCCGTCGGCTGCGGCGTTGCCATCGTTGTCGCACCTGCCTCGGGGTGGGGAGGTCGTATCAGGCTGCGTGAATCCAGACCCGCTGTCAACGGCGGGTCGGGCAGTCCTGGCCGTGATCACGAAGGGTCATCTCACGCCCGCGAAGCGCACAGGCGCCCGGCCGTGCCACCATGAACGACATGGTCAGCGGCCCGGTGGCGTTCGTGCTCGGCGGTGGCGGAGTCCTCGGCGCCGTCGAGGTCGGCATGCTCCGCGCCCTGTTCCGGGCCGGCATCCGCCCGGATCTCGTGCTCGGCACCTCCATCGGGGCGGTAAACGGTGCCCTTGTGGCCGCCGAACCGACCGAGTCGGTCACCGATCGACTCGTCCGCCTGTGGGCTTCCCCCGAGGCGAGCGAGGTGTACGGCGACTCGGTCGCGCGCCAGCTGCGCCGGTTTGCGGCCCGCACCCACCTGCACTCGCCCCGCCCCCTGCGCCGCCTGCTGGAGCGGGAGTTGGGCGAGGCGACCCGCTTCGACGAGCTGAAGGTGCCGTTCAAGTGCTGCGCGGCGAGCATCGAGCGGGCCGCCGAGCACTGGTTCGAGAGTGGGCTGGTGGTCGAGGCGGTGCTCGCCTCCGCGGCGGTGCCCGGCCTGCTGCCGCCCGCCGAGATAGACGGAGAGCACTTCGTCGATGGCGGCATCGTCAACTCGATCCCGGTCGGCGAGGCGGTGGCGGCCGGTGCCAAGCAGGTCTTCGTCCTCCAGGTCGGTCGCATCGAGCGGCCACTCAGCCCGCCGCGCCGCCCGTGGGAGGTGGCGCAGGTGGCGTTCGAGATCGCCCGGCGGCACCGCTTCGCCCGGGAGATGGCCGCGCTGCCCGACGACGTCGACGTGCACGTGCTGCCCACCGGGGGCGGCGAGCCGCGCGACGACACCCCCTGGGCCTACCGGGACAGGGCCGCAGTCGGCCGCCGGATCAGCCGGGCGTACACCGCCTCCCGCCGCTACTTGCAGTCCTATGTGGATGGCAGCTGATGCCGCTGCCGCCGCGATGGGTGCGCCGGATCGTCCTCGGGCCGCTAGTGGTGGCGCTCGCCCTGTTCGCGGCGACGACGATTCCACTGTGGCTGCTGCTCGCCGCCGCAGCCTCCCCGCTCGTACCCGGGCGCCTGCGGCTGCTCCGTCTCTTGTGGATCGGCGTGGTCTACCTTGTGTGGGACGCGGCCGCCCTGGTCACGCTCTTCGCGCTGTGGCTGGCGTCCGGCTTCGGGTGGAAGGTGCGGTCGCCGGCCTTCCAGCGCGCGCACTACGTGCTCACCGGCCGGTTTCTGCGGGCGCTCTTCTGGCAGGGGCGGTGGGCGCTGCGGGTGAGCATCGACGTCGTCGGCACCGACCCGGACACCGCCGCGCCCGGCCGCCCGGAGGTGGTGCTGTGCCGGCACGCCGGCCCCGGCGACTCGTTCATCCTCATCCAGGCGCTCGTCAACTGGTACGACCGGGAGCCGCGCATCGTCCTGAAGGACACGCTCCAGTGGGATCCCGCCATCGACGTGATGCTCAACCGGCTGCCCAACCGCTTCATCGCGCCCGGCCGCACGCCCGGCGACTCCATCGAGGCGCAGATCGGCCACCTGGCCACCGGTTTGGACGACAACGACGCTCTGGTGATCTTCCCGGAAGGCGGTAACTTCACCCCGCGCCGCCGCATCCGTGCCATCGAGCGGCTGCGCGCCCGCGGGCACGCGGAGATGGCCGCCCGCGCGGAAAACATGCGCAACGTGCTGGCGCCGCAGCCCGGTGGCATGCTCGCCGCCCTCGACGCGGCACCCGACTCCGGGGTGATTTTCGTGGCGCACACAGGGCTTGACCGAATGTTGACAGTTGCCGATATATGGCGCGAGCTGCCGATGGACAAACGCCTGGTCATGCGCTTCTGGTCGGTGCCACCGGAGGAGGTGCCCAGCGACCGCGAGGAGCGGATCGCGTGGCTGTACGACTGGTGGGCCCGGATCGACAAGTGGATCGAAACGTATCGCCTGTAACGCGCGACGCGTATGGTGTCCGCCCGTGGAGCAGATCTGTCTGGTAACGACGGTCGTCGACGCACGTTCTGTCGCGGACGTCCTCGCCGCTTCGGCCGTCGCCGGGCGCCTCGCGGCCAGTGCTCAGGTCGGTGGCCCGGTGGACAGCACGTACTGGTGGGACGGCCGGGTCGAGACGGCACAGGAGTGGACCGTCCAGTTCAAGACCGCGCCGGACCGCGTCGAGGTGCTCGTCGACCACGTGCGGGTGGCCCATCCGTACGACGTTCCCGAGATCCTCGTGACCACCGTCGACAGCGGCAATCCTGGCTACCACACCTGGGTTTACGACCAAACTCGTCGCTGACCCTTAGGGGTAGCGTTACCCCTACCCCACTTACGGGGGTTCCCAGGGTTACTGATCACCGGCACAATGCGGAGACTTGTCTGCATGGCGCCTCGCCGACCCGTCGGGGCGAAAGGCCCTACGACGTGAGGAGAGGCATGACGGTTGGTGCCCTGGCGCAGCCTACCCAAAAACGAGGCAGTGACTACGCCCAGTTGTCGAAACGAGTCAACGCGGCGGGCCTGATGGAGCGCCGCCCAGGGTGGTACACGGCGAAGCTCGTCTTCACCGGCTTGCTGTTCATCGGGGGATGGGTGGCCTTCTTCGCGGTCGGCGACTCATGGTGGCAGGCACTGGTGGGCGTGTTCCTCGCCGTGGCCACCACACAGGTGGCGTTTCTCGGCCACGACGCGGGACATCGGCAGATGTTTCGCACGCGCCGTCCCAGCGAGGTGACTGGGCTCATCGCGGGCAACCTGGCCATCGGCCTCAGCTACGGCTGGTGGATGGACAAGCACACCCGCCACCACGCCAACCCCAACCACGAGGACGAGGACCCCGACGTGGGCGCCGGCGCTCTTGTGTGGACACAGGAGCAGGCGTTGGAGCGCGGCAGGTTCGGCCGTTGGCTGGGCCGCTGGCAGGCATACCTGTTCTTCCCGCTGCTCACGCTCGAGGGGCTCAACCTCCACTACGCCAGCTTCCGCGCCATCAAGGACACGCCCATGCGGCACCGGCGGCTAGAAGCCGTGCTGCTGGTCGTCCACTCGATCGCTTACCTCGCCGCGGTTTTCGCGGTCCTCTCGCCCGTGAAGGCGCTGGTCTTCATCGCCATCCACCAAGGGCTGTGGGGTGTCTACATGGGATGCTCGTTCGCCCCCAACCACAAGGGCATGCCGGTGCTGACCGCCGAAGACGACCTCGACTACCTGCGTAAGCAGGTGCTTACGTCGCGCAACGTGCGCGGTGGCCGGGTAGTCGACTTCGCGCTCGGCGGGCTCAACTACCAGATCGAGCACCACCTCTTCCCGAGCATGCCCCGGCCCAACCTGCGGAAGGTCCAGCCGATCGTGCGGGACTACTGCGCGGAGCAGGGCATCGCGTACGAGGAGACCGGCCTGCTCGACTCGTACGGCCAGGCGCTGCGGCACCTCCACGAGGCGGGCAACCCGCCGCGCTGAGCGGCGGCGCGGTGGCTCCCCGTGCGGCAGGATGAGGGTCATGTCGCACGGGCACGACCACCCGCACCACCACGACGACGGTCACGAGCACCACGACCGCGGCTGGTGGCGGCGGGTGGTCCACGCCGTCCGGCCCCATTCGCACGACACCGCCGACCATGTCGACACCGAGCTGGAGGGCAGCCGCGAGGGCACCCGCGCGGTGTGGATCTCGCTCGCGGTGCTCGGCGTGACCGCGCTGCTCCAGGCCCTCGTGGTCGCCTGGTCCGGCTCGGTGGCCCTGCTCGGCGACACCCTGCACAACGTGGCGGACGCGCTGACCGCGGTGCCGCTGGCGATCGCGTTCGCGGTCGGGCGGCGGGCACCCACCCGGCGGTACACGTACGGCTTCGGCCGGGCCGAAGACCTGGCCGGCATCGTCATCGTCGTGTTCATCGCGGCGTCCGCGGTGGTCGCCGGCATCGAGGCGATCCGGCGGCTGCTCGACCCGGCCGACGTCGACCACCTGCCCGCGGTGGCGGTGGCCGGCCTGCTCGGTTTCGCCGGCAACGAGATCGTCGCGCGGTACCGGATCCGGGTCGGCCGGCGCATCGGCTCGGCCGCGCTGGTCGCCGACGGCCTGCACGCCCGCACCGACGGCTTCACCTCGCTCGGCGTGCTGGCCAGCGCCGGCGGCCTCGCGCTCGGCTGGCGGTGGGCCGACCCGGTCGTCGGCCTCGCCATCACCGCGGCGATCCTCGTGGTGCTCGCCGGGGCGGCTCGCCAGGTGTACCGCCGCCTGATGGACGCGGTCGACCCCGAGCTCGTCGACGCGGTCGAGCACGCGCTGGGGCACACCGAGGGCGTGCGCGGCGTCGGCGCGGTGCGGGTGCGCTGGATCGGCCACCGGATGCGCGCCGAGTGCGAGATCGTCGTCGACCCCACGCTCACCGTCGTGGAGGCGCACGCGGTGGCGGTGGAGGCGGAGCACAGCCTGCTCCACGCCGTGCCCAAGCTGGGATCGGCGATCGTGCACGCGGACCCGGAGCCCATCGCGGGCCGCGACCACCACGAAGCAGTGGCCCACCATCGAAAGGAGCTGTCATGACGCTGGCGGACCTGCCTTCCTGGAGCGGAGACGAGACCGAAATCACGCGGACCGTCGAGCTGCCCGGCTTCATGGACGCGATCGCCGTCATCGACCGCGTCGCGGTGGTCGCCGAGGAGATGAACCACCACCCAGATATCGACATCCGATGGCGGACGCTGACATTTCGGTGCAGCACGCACTCGGCTGGCAAAGTCACCGAGAGCGACTACGAACTGGCCAGGCGGATCGACGAAATCGTCGCAAACCAGTCCTGACCTGCTCGTGTCCCCGGCGGCGGATCGCGGCGGGTGGTGGGCATCGGGCAGGATGTCGGCGTGAGGTTCGAAGTCAGCAAGGTGCTCGACGCCATCGAGCAGCGCCTCACCACCGATCCCGCGCTGGCCCGCGCCGTGGTCGACCTCGCCGAGGTGGTGCGTTACGCCGACCTCGACGGTGGCCGCCCGGCCAGCCTGCTGCGGCTGGGGCTGGTGGTCGACGCGCTCGCCACCCAGCTAGCCGAAGACAACGCCGCCGTCTACGCGGTGGTCCACCGCGGCCTGCTCTCCGACGCCGACCTGACGTCCAACGAGCGGATGGTCGTCCGCCGCTGGGCCGACGACGGCCTCGTCGAGGTGCTGCCGACGGTCGGCGACCGCGTGCTGGAGGTTGCCGACCTGCTGGGGCTGCCGGTGCTGAGCCGCTTGCGGTTCGAGGGCGTCCGCGATCGCTACGGCTGGCTGGCCGGCCAGGCCGGCCGCCTGATGGCCCCGGTGGCCGGCAAGACCGGCGCCACGCTCGTGGCCCAGGTCGGTGGCGGCGCGATCCCGTCGATCGGCTCGCCCGACCCGGTCGGCGCCAAGGTGCTCGCCCGCCTGTGGCGCTGCCCGGAGACCAACTGCGCCAACTTCGGCGGTGGCGGCGGCGCCTTCGCCGACCTGGCCCCCGAGCGCCGGACCGGCGGCCAGCCACCGCCCACCATGCACACCGGCTCGCCCACCTGCCCACGCCACGGCAAGCCACTCACCGACATCGGCGCCCGCCCACCGGCGGAGGCGCTGGCCGTCCGCGTCAGCGGGGTGATCCGCCGCCGCTTCGTGGTGTCCGAAGACTCCCCGGTCGTGGTCGGTCGTGCACCGGAGACCGGCGGCATCATGCTCGGCCAGTGGCTGAGCGAGGAAGCCCGGCGGTGGATCAGCCGCAGCCACGTGCGCTTCGAGATGCGCGGCGGCGAGGTCGTGGCCCAGGACGTGAGCACCAACGGCACGGGCGTCCGGCCCGGCGGCTCGATGGACGAGGCCGAGCGCATGACCCTCAAACACCAGACCCGCGTCCTGTCGCCGGGCGACCTGATCGAGCTCTATCCCGGCGTCCACGTGGGCAAGGCCAAGACACTGACGTCCGCGGCGCCGCTCAACACCGTCTCGGTGATGGCTGAGGCCCCGACGCTCTCGATGCGCATCCTCGAGCGCTAGGGCTTTCAAAAGATTTGAGCTACCGCGACGTCCGTCGTGGTCCAGACCGCTGCTCCCGCGGCCTCACCCATCCGCCGCTGGTCGCGCAAACTCCTCTTGAAGTGGACGTTTGTCCACAATGTCTGACCCTGGAGTGGTTACGCTGCGTGAGGATGGCAGAGGTGGGAGCTGCGAAGACCCCATGCGGGGGCTTGTCCCGCGGACCTGGCAGTGGACGGCCGGGGATTTCGGCTCGCCCTGGCGAGCCGCCGGCCGGGAACGGTGCCCGCGGGAGCATACGGTCCGCAGGTGACGCGGACCGGGGCAAATCTGTCTAGAGGATCGCGGCCAGTTGCTCCACTGCCCAGTCGAGTTCGGCGGGTTCTACGACCAGGGGTGGGGCGAGGCGGATCGTGGAGCCGTGGGTGTCCTTGGCCAGCACGCCGCGCTGGGCCAGGCGCTCGCACGCCTCCCGGCCCGTCATCAGGGCGGGGTCGATGTCGACGCCGGCCCACAGGCCGCGCCCGCGCACCGCCAGCAGGCCGTGACCCACCAGCGCGCCGAGGTCGGCGTGTAGCCGGGCGCCGAGCTCGGCCGAGCGGCGCTGGAAGTCGCCGGTCTTCAGCAGGCCGACCACCTCGGTGGCGACCGCGCAGGCCAGCGGGTTGCCGCCGAACGTGGAGCCGTGCTCGCCGGGCCGCAGCACGCCCAGCACCTCTTGGTCGGCCGCCACCGCGGAGACCGGCACGATGCCGCCGCCGAGGGCCTTGCCCAGCACGTACATGTCGGGGACGACGCCCTCGTCGTCGCAGGCGAAGGTCGTGCCGGTGCGGCCGAGGCCCGACTGGATCTCGTCGGCGACGAACAGGACGCCTTCCGTGGAGCACAGCGCGCGCACGCCGGGCAGGTATCCGGCCGGCGGCACGATCACGCCCTGCTCGCCCTGGATCGGCTCGATCAGCACGGCCACGGTCGTCTCGTCGATCGCGGCGACCATGGCGTCGAGGTCGCCGTAGGGCACGACCTTGAAGCCCGGCGTGTACGGCCCGAAGTCGGCACGCGCGTCCGGGTCGGTGGAGAAACTCACGATCGTGGTGGTGCGTCCGTGGAAGTTGCCCGCCGCCACGACGATGGTGGCCTTGTCGTGTGGCACGCCCTTGATCTTGTACCCCCACTTGCGGGCGACCTTGATGGCGGTCTCGACGGCCTCGGCGCCGGTGTTCATCGGCAGCACGAGGTCTTTGCCGCACAGCTCGGCCAGCCCGCGGCAGAAGGTGGCGAACTGGTCGTGCACGAACGCCCGGCTGGTCAGCGTGAGCCGGTCGAGCTGGGCGTGCGCGGCGGCGACGAGCGCGGGGTGACGGTGGCCGAAGTTGAGCGCGGAGTAGCCGGCCAGGCAGTCGAGGTAGCGCTTGCCGTCGATGTCGGTGACCCAGGCGCCCTCGGCGGAGGAGATGACCACCGGCAGCGGGTGATAGTTGTGCGCCGTCCACCGCTCGGCCTCGGCCATCGCGGCGGGCGTGCGTACAAGATCATCCACGATCACGACCGTACCTCCAGGGTGCAGCACTTCGGGCCGCCGCCGGCCTTGCGTAGCTCGGACAAATCAACGCCAATTGTGTCGTATCCGCGTTCGCGCAGCGCGGCGGCCAGGCCGCTCGCCTGTGCCGGGAGCACGACGTGCCGGCCGTCGCTGACCGCGTTGAGGCCGAGCACCGCGGCGTCCGCGGGCGACGCGAGGACCGCGTCCGGGAAGAGTCGCCGCAGCACGGCCTGGCTGCCGGGGGAGAAGGCCTCCGGGAGGTACGCGACGGTGCGCTCGCCGAGCACGCACAGCGCGGTGTCGAGGTGGTAGAAGCGCGGGTCGACGAGCTGGAGCGTGACCGTGGGGCGGCCGAAGATCTCCTGCGCCCGGTCGTGGGCGGCGGTGGTGGTGCGAAAGCCGGTGCCGGCCAGCAGCATGTCGCCGGCGAGCAGCATGTCGCCTTCGCCCTCGTTGACGTGCTTGGCCTCGTGCACCTCGAAGCCGGCCCGCTCGAACCAGTGCGCGTATGCGGGCGCCTCGTCGGCCCGCTGCGGGTCGCGAAACTCGACCGCCAGCACCTTGCCGTCGACGACGGTGGCGCCGTTGGCCGCGAACACCATGTCGGGCAGCCCCGGCAGTGGATCGATCTCGTCGACCGTGTGGCCGAGGTCGAGGTAGACGGCCCGCAGCGACTCCCACTGCCGCACCGCGAGACCGGCGTCGACCGGGGCGGTCGGGTCCATCCAGGGATTGATCGCGTACTCCACGGCGAAGTACGTCGGCCGGCACATGAGGTAGCGCCGGTGGGTGGCGTCCATCGTCATGCCGACAACGCTATGTGGCGCCGACCTTCGGAAACCACCGATGAATCTTGCTTCTAGCGGCGATTCGTTGCGCGTTTTAGGACTGTGACAAGCGAATTGTTGTGGGGCGGCCGACCCGACCGCCCCACAACACTGCCGTGTCAGAACCTGTCGACCGTCTGGGCGTCGAGCCAGTTGCGCAGGTCGCCGACCTCATTGCTGGTCGTGGTGATCCAGGACAGGGAGTCGGTCACCACGAGGATGCCGAGGACGATCGCGCCCAAGCCGAGCACGAGCGCCAGCATCGCCTCGGAACGGCCGGCCACGTGCCGACGGCCGGTCGCCGAGATGCCACCGATGGCGAGCAACACGGCCAGCGCGCCGGCCGCGATGCCGTACCCGGCGAGAGTGCCGGTCAGCACGGCGAGCGCGCTGACGACTCCCACGATCAGGGCGAGCGTCGTCATCAGGCTGGACCGCGGCCGCGGCCCGCGCGGCTCGATCACAGGCTCCGGCTCGCGGCGGGTCTCGGTCCGCTCCACCGGCTCGAGGTTTTCGGTAGGCGTCTCGTCCCTGGTCGCCGGCCGCTCATGGACCGCCGTGCGACCCGCCTCACGACCGAAGGCACGATCGTCGGTCGCGCTCGGCGTCCGGTCCTCGGGCCGGCCTTCAGCCCGACCCTCAGCTCGGGCTGCTTCTTCTCGTTGCGCCTCACTTCGACGCGTCAAAGATGGGATCCGCACCGCGGCGCACCTCCTCTAGCGGGCGCGGAGCACTCCGGTATGGCCACCGCGCGGGGGTTACTCCATCGGCATACCCAGATGGGCGAGAACTCATGCACTACCATCCCCGAGCGGAGGCCAATCGCGATCTTGATTGGTCTTCGAAACAGTTTTCCCGGGTCCGCGTCAGCTGCGGACCGCTGCTCCCGCCGGAGACCGCGAAGGTCGGCGGCTCGCAGGCGAGCCGAAATCCCCGACCTTCGCTGCCAGGCCCGCGCCGCAAGCCCCATCTTTCGGGCCTGGGCGGGCCCGTCCGACGGAGGCATGCGCGGCTGCGTCGAAGCTGGCAGATCTTGGTATTGATCCGCCCCTATGGGGGCGGTTTCGTACCACGATCCGTTGCCGCGTCGGGAAACCTGGCCGCTGCGCGATCCCGCCCCCGATGCCGTTGCGGGCGCGGTGGGTCTCGTCGCGCGACCGGGCCTGACGGCCGCGGCCGGGGTGGGTGCGGTGGGACCCTACCCCGAAGGTCTCTAAGGTTTCAGTCGTGCCAGAGGGTCACACCATCCACCGCCTCGCCGCCCGGCACCGGTCGCTGCTCGCCGGGCGGCGGGTGACCGTGTCCAGCCCGCAGGGGCGCTTCGCGGCCGGGGCCGCGCTGCTGTCCGGCACGGTGCTGGTAGACACCGAGGCGTACGGCAAGCACCTGCTGCACCACTACGAGGGCGGCCGCACTCTGCACGTGCACCTCGGGCTGTACGGGGTCTTCAGCGACGGCGAAGCGCCCACCCCGCCACCTGTCGGACAGGTACGGCTGCGCCTGGAGACCGAGCGGCACTGGATCGACCTGCGCGGGCCCGCCGCCTGCGAGCTGCTCGACGACCCCGAGGCGCTGCGGGCCCGGCTCGGTGCCGACCCGCTGCGCGACGACGCCGACCCGGACGCCGCCTACGCGCGTATCTCCCGCAGCACCATGCCGCTGGCCGCGCTGCTGCTCGACCAGTCCACTGTGGCCGGACCGGGCCTGGTGTACGTCTCCGAAGTGCTCTTCCGCGCCGGCATCCCGCCGACCCGCGCCGGCCGCCGGCTCACGCCGGCCCAGTGGGGCGACCTCTGGACCGACCTGCGCGAGCTGATGAAGGAGGGCGTGACCCGCGGCCGGATCGACACGGTGCACAGTCACCACATGCCCGAGGCGATGGGCCGCGCCCCACGGGTCGACCGCCACGGCGGCGAGGTGTACGTCTACCGCCGCGCCGGCCAGCCGTGCCTGATCTGCGGCACCGAGATCCAGCGGTCCGGCCTCGCCGGCCGAAACTCGTACTGGTGCCCGACCTGCCAGCCGTAAAGAGCCAGCCGTAGAGAGGCGTGGCAACCATCGGCCCGCGCCGCCCTGTTGACCGGGTGGGAGGGACGGTGGACGACTTCGAGGCGTACCTGGTGGCGGCCTGGCCGCGGCTGCTGCGCTCGGCATGGCTGCTGACCGGCGACTGGCACCGGGCCGAAGACCTGCTGCAAACCGTGCTCGCGAAGGCGTACGGGCGGTGGCCGCGGATCCGGACCGGCGCACCCGACGCATACCTGCGGGCGATGCTGGCCACCACCTACCTGAACTGGTGGCGGCGCCGGTGGCGGGGTGAGGTGCCGACCGAGCGGCTGCCCGACCGCCCGGGCCTGGACCCGCACGCCGACGCCGAGGTGCGGAGCGCGATGCGGACCGCGCTGCGGGCGCTGCCCCGGCAGCAGCGGGCCGTGCTGATGCTGCGGTTTCACGCCGACATGACCGAGGCGGCGACCGCCGAGGCGCTCGGCATCCGCCTGGGCACCGTCAAGTCCTACACCGCACGCGCGCTGGCCACGCTCCGGGCCGATCCGGCGCTGCGCGACCTACTCGAGGAGGCGCACCGATGACCGACGACACCGTGTCCCGCCTGCTCGAAGAGGCTGTGCCCGGCATACCGGACGAGCTGCGCCGGCCGCCGCTGCGCGAGGTACGCGCGCGAGCGCGCCGGCGCCGGACCCGCCGCAACGCCCTCGCGGCGGCCGCGGTCACGATGGCGCTGGTGATCACGCCGGCCCTCTGGCGCCAGGCGACGCCGGACGAGTCGGCGCCGCCCTCCGCCGGCGAGCGACCCGTCCTGCCCGGCTCGACGCTCGGTACGAAGGTCACCTGGTGGATGGCGCGAGTAGACCGGACCGGCACCAAGGTCACGCTTTACGCGACGCGTCCCCCGGACGGCCCGCCCTGCCAGGACAGGTGGTTTCTCCAGGCGAGCACCGCGATGGAGGACGACGTGGCCACCTTGGGGCTGTGGGATGTCTCCGTGGATGGCCTCGGCTGCCCCTCACAGGGGGGCGGCTCCCTGGTCCCCGTCGAGGTCACCTTGCACCAGCCACTCGGCGACCGTGCGCTCGTCGACGGCTTCGACGAAACCACGCGCCCGGTGTACCGCGAGGCAGACCTGCCGGTGGTGCCGCAGGGGCCGGATGGCTGGTCCGAGGTGACCACGAGCTTCGGCGCCAGCCCAGGGTCCGAGGGTTTGTGGTCCGTGGGGTACACCCGGAGCGGCGGGCCGGACGTCTGGATCCACGGGTATCCGCCGGACCAGGCGCCGACGCCGGCCGCGGACCCGATCGACACGGTCGACGTCCTCGGCGCGCGCGGCACGATCTATCCGCGCGCGATCAAGGAAATCGGCTACGAGCTCCGCTGGGAGGCGTCTGGGGTGGTCTACTTCCTCGAACTGTCGCCCACGGAGGGAGAAAGGATCTCCCTTCAGCAGTTTCGCCAGGTGCTGACCCGCCTCGACATCTCCTAGGCGATCGTCACCAGGTCGAGCACGGCCCCCATGTCGCCGGTGCGCGCGTACACGGCCCGCTGCCGCGACGCGCCGGTGCCCCGGGAGCGCAGCCGCCCCATGAGGGGCAGGGCAAGCTCGAGGTCGCCGTTGCGCTCGAGCTCGGGGCGCACCGTGTCGAAGAGACGCTGAAACAGGTGCCACGCCGGCCGGCTGCGCTGGTCGGCCGGGTCGTCCAGGAGGCCGGCGAGCCCGTCGTGCGCGGCGCGCCAGTGTGCCGCCGACAGCAGGGGCTGGTCGATGCGGGGTGCCGGGCGGCCGGCCTCGATGTCGGCCAGCACCGTGCCGACGAGGGCCCGGGCCAGCGCGGCCACCAGGATCGTGTCGTCGAGGCTGGGGCAGACGTCGCCGAGGCGGAGCTCGACGGTGGGATAGCGGGCGGAGAGGCGGGCGTACCAGTACAGCATCGCCTCGTCGAGCATCGCCCCGGACGCGACCAGCCGGCTCACCAGGTCTTCGTAGTGGTCGTGCGACTCCAGGAACGGCGTCGGCCCGACCGAGGGCCACCGCGCCCACATCACCGAACGCCAGCTCGCGTATCCGCTGTCCCGCCCCTCGGCGAACGGCGAGTTGGTGGTCGCCGCGTGCAGGAGGGGGAGCCAGGGACGCAGGTGGTTGAGCACCTGGACGCCGGTGTCCGGGTCGGGCACTCCGATGTGGACGTGCAGCCCGTTGAGCCCCGGGCCGGGCGAGAGGGCGCCGTAGCGCTCGACCATCCGGTGGAAGCGCGGCTCGTCCACCACCGGCGGCTCCGGGCCGGTGACCGGGCAGCAGCCGATGGCGGCCACCCGCGCGCCCGCCCGCCCCGCCGCGCCCGCGATGCCGGAGCGGAGCATGCCGAGCGAGTGCCGTAACGCGCGCAGGTCGAGCCCGGGTGGGCTGTTGATCTCGATCTGGCTGGTGAGGTACTCCCGGGTCACCTGTCCCCGCAGGTCGTCGGGCACCTCGGCCAGCACCGCGTCAACGGCCGGGGCCGCCTGGCTCTTCTCGGCGTCGAGGAGCAGGAATTCCTCTTCGACACCCACGGTCAGCCGCACGCCAGTCATGTACCCAGATCCCCCGTCGCTGGAAACACCGTCGTTTTCCGAAAAATACTCCCATAATGGGCACAACCGCCACCGCTGGTAGGAGGGCCGACGTGACCACCACTCTGGGGCCGATCCTGACCCGCGCCGAACCGCACGCCGAGGCGCCGGTCGCGCCGCGGCCACGCGCCGCGCGCACTCCCACGATCTTCGCCGCCATCTTGTGGGCGGTCGCCGTGGTCGCCGCGCTCGCGGCCGTCGCGGGTGTCTTCACCGACGAGGTACGCCGCGATCTCGGCGCGCCACTCGTGCCGGTCCCGCCCAACCTGGGGTACGCGACGTTCGTCGCCCTGCTCGCCGTCGCGACCGCCCGGCGCAAGCGGATCGCGTACGCGGTGCTGATCGCCTATTTCGCCGTCGCCGTCACGGTCGGCGCGGTGCTGCTGGCCATGCCCACCGACCGCCTCGCCGACGCGGGCATCGGAGAGGGCGACCGCATCGTCGCGGGCGTGCACGGCGGGGTCGCCGCGCTCGCCCTGATCGCGCTGCTGATCGCCCGGCGTGACTTCACCGCCCGGATGCGCCCCGGCCGTCCCGGTCTGGCGGCGGTCGTGCTCGCGGTGCTCGCCGGCGCAGGCGTGGCGATCGGGTACCTCCTTGTCCAGGCCGCACCGGGTGAGCTGGGCGCGGCCGGCGAGCGGGTGGCGTACGCGGCGGAGAAGGTGCTCGGCGGCGCGGTCGTCGACCCGGGTCGCGCGGCGCGGGCGCCCGGCTGGGTGGACCTCCTGCTCGGCCTGCTCGGCGCGCTCGCGCTGCTGGGCGCGCTGTGGACGCACCGCCGGGCGCAGCGGGCCGCCGCCGTGCTGCCGGTCGGTGACGAGGAGCGGATCCGCGACCTCCTGCGCCGGTACGGCGACCGTGACTCGCTCGGCTACCTCGCGACCCGGCGGGACCACCTCGCCGCGTTCTCGCCCACGGGCAAGTCCGCGGTCTCCTACCGGATGGTGAACGGCCTCGGCCTAGCCACCGGCGACCCGATCGGCGACCCGGAGGCATGGGCGCCGGCCGTGGCCGCGTGGCTGGAGCGCGCCGGCGAGTACGCCTGGACACCGGCCGTCACGGGCGCGAGCGAGGAGGGCGCGGTGGCGTACGCCCGCGCCGGGCTCACCGCCACCCGCACCGGTGACGAGGCGATCCTCCACAGCGGAGAGTTCACATTGGACGGCCGGCGCATGCGCCCGGTGCGGCAGGCGGTCAGCCGGGTGGAGCGGACCGGGTACACGGCACAGGTTCGCCGGCTCTCGGAGGTATCCGACGAAGAGCTGAAGGCGGCCGCGGCGCTGGCCCGCTCGTGGGGCGGCGCCGGCGCCCTCGGGCGGTTGGGTGACCCGGGAGACGGGCGGTGCGTGCTGGTCGAGGCGTACGACGGCGACGGTGCGCGGCGGGCCCTGCTCTCGTTCGTGCCGTGGGGCGCCCACGGGCTGAGCCTCGACGTCGCGGCCCGCGCGCCGGAGACCGACCCGGGCGTGGTCGAGTTCCTCGTGGCGGCGCTGATGCGGGCGGCGCCCCGGCTGCGCGTCGACTCGGTGTCGCTCGGCGTCGGGCGGTACGCCGAGAGCGCCCGCTACCAGCCACAGTGGACTCCCCGGTACACCTGCGTGGCCGATTCGCGTGACCTGGCGAAGGTGCGGCGGGCGGCGTCGGTGCCGGTGGCGCCGGTAGCCATAGCCACGGCGGCCGGTGAGACGAGCGTCGCGGAAGACGAGCCGGACCGCTGCGAGCAGGCCCGCATCCGGCTCGGCAAGCGGGAACGCCTGATCGAGGCGGGCGCCGACCCGTACCCGGCGGGCTTTCCGCGTACGGACAACACGGTCGCGGTGACGATCCGGCACGAAGGGCTGCCGCCGGACACGCGTACCGGCGAGATCGTCGCGGTGGCCGGCCGCATCGTTCTGATGCGCGACCACGGCGGCGTCTGCTTCGCCACGTTGCGGGACTGGACCGGCGACCTCCAGGTGATGGTCGACGGCGACGTCGAGGCGTGGCGGTCCACAGTGGACATCGGTGACCACGTGGGGGTACGCGGCGAGGTGGTCACCAGCCGTCGCGGCGAGCTCTCCGTGCGCGCGGAGGCCTGGCAGCTCACCGCCAAGTGCCTGCGCCCGCTGCCGGACAAGCGCCACGGCCTCGCCGGGCCGGAGGCGCGGGTGCGCCAGCGCTACCTCGACCTGATCACCAGCGCCGAGGCCCGTGACGTGCTCCGGGCCCGCAGCGCCGCGATACAGAGCCTGCGCGAGACGCTGATCGACCGCGGCTACCTGGAGGTGGAGACGCCGGTGCTCCAGCGGGTGGCGGCGGGAGACGCGACGCGGCCGTTCACCACCCGCGCCGGCGCCTACGACCTGCGGCTCTACCTCCGCGTGGGCCCGGAGCGCTACCTCAGGCGGCTCGCCGTCGGTGGGGTAGAGCGGGTCTTCGAGCTGGGCCGCTCCTTCCGCAACGAGGGCGCGGACGTCAAGCACAACCCGGAGTTCACGCTGCTCTCGGCGTACCAGGCGTACGCCGACCACCGCACGACGCGGGCGCTGGCACAGACGCTGGTGCAGCGGGCGGCACTTGCCGCGTACGGCTCGACGGTCGCTTACCGGCCGGGCGCCAACGGCACACCCGTCGAGTACGACCTGACCGGGGACTGGCCGGTAGTGCCGTTTTACCACGCGCTCTCGGCGGCGCTCGGCGAGTTCGTGTCGGCGGACACCGGCGTCGGCGCGCTGCGCCGGATTGCCGAGGCGGCCGGCGTGCCGTGCGACGAGCGGGAGGAGCGGGGCGCGCTGCTGCGCGAGATGTACGAGCGGCTGGTGGCGGCGCGCACCACCGGGCCGGTGTTCTACGTGGACTTTCCGGCTGAGGTGTCGCCACTCGCCCGGGCGCACCCGGCCGACGCGCGGCTGGCCGAGCGGTGGGACCTGGTGGCGTACGGCACCGAGATCGGCACCGGCCGCTCCGAGCTCACCGACCCGGTCGAGCAGCGGCGGCGGCTGGCGGAGGCGGCGGCCGACGACCCGGACGCGGCCGAGCCGGACGAGGACTACCTGCAAGCGCTGGAGTACGCGATGCCACCCACGGGCGGCCTGGCGCTCGGCGCGGACCGGGTGGTCATGCTGCTGACCGGCCGCTCGATCCGGGAGACGCTCCCGTTCCCTCTGGTCCGCGAGGCCCGCCGCTGACCGGAAGGCTTCTGGAAGTTTCGGAAACATGAGCCTTATGCCAGGTCGCTTCGAGGTGGTGCGGCTGACCAGCGGGCGAGCCTCTGACAGGCAGCCACGTACAGGCCAGACCCTGTGCCTCGACCAGGGCTCTAGCGGGATAAGGTTTCGGAATCGTTCCGGGAAGTGTTGACAACGCCAGCGAGTCGAAACAATACTGTGCCATCGATGGCATCAGCCGCCATCGATCCGGGTCTTCCCCACGGAGACTCTGGTCCTCTGGTCGTCGACCGGCCCACCAGGAGGAAGCGCGAATATGAACGACGCCCCCGTTCGCCCCACGAGCCGCAGACGCGGCCGCACCAGGATGCTCATCGGCGCCGCCTGTGCCGTAGTGCTGGCCGTCGGCGGCACGCTCACGGCCACCGCTGCGAACGCCGAAGCCGACCGCCAGGTCTGCTCGAACACCACCGGCACGCACAACGGGTTCTACTTCTCGTTCTGGAAAGACAGTGGCGACGCCTGCGTAGTGCTGCGCGAGAACGGCCGGTACTCCAGCTCGTGGAGCAGGAGCACCAACAACTGGGTCGGCGGCAAGGGTTGGGCCACCGGTAGCCGGCGGACGGTCAGCTACTCGGGCACCTACAACCCGGGTAACAACAACACTTACCTCGCCCTGTACGGGTGGACGCGGAACTCGCTCATCGAGTACTACGTCGTGGAGAACTTCGGCAGCTACAACCCGAGCAGCGGCGCCCAGCGGCTGGGCACCGTCACCACTGACGGCGGCACCTACGACATCCTGCGCAGCCAGCGGGTCAACCAGCCGTCGATCGACGGTACCGCCACGTTCTACCAGTACTGGAGCGTCCGCCAGCAGAAGCGGAGCAGTGGCACCATCACCTTCGCCAACCACGTCGACGCCTGGGCCCGCGCCGGCCTCAACCTCGGCAGCAGTTGGGCCTACCAGGTCATGGCCACCGAGGGCTACCAGAGCCAGGGCAGCTCTGACATCACGGTCCGGGAAGGCGGGGGCGGCAACCCCACCACCAACCCCACCACGAGCAACCCCGGCGGTGGCAACTGCTCGGTGAGCGTCAGCCGGGCGGAAGACTGGAGTGACCGGTTCAACACGACCTTCTCGGTCAGCGGCGCCAGCAACTGGGTCGTCACCATCCGCACCAACGGCAGCCAGAGCCTGCAAAACAGCTGGAACGCGTCGGTCAGCGGCAGCAGCGGCACACTCACGGCGAGGCCGAACGGCAGCGGCAACAACTTCGGCATCACGCTCTACAAGAACGGCAACAACACGACGCCGACCGCGAGTTGCGCGACCGGCTAACGCGCGAAACGCATCCTGTGGCGCGGTGGCCAACGGCCACCGCGCCACACTGCTGCCCGGCGCTCTGGAGACCTTTCGGAGTGGGGATGAGCCGGGCCCTGAGTTCCTGTTAGGACGGAGATTTGAGCTACCGCGATGTCCGTCGTGGTCCAGACCGCTGCTCCCGCGGCCTCACTCTCCGCCGCTGGTCACGGTCACCCCTTGCGGGGTGAGGATTTGTCCACGATGTCTGTTGCCGGGTCGGCGCGGACGACGGACAGCGGAGCCTCGTTACCATCAGTAACGGCCGCGAGGTCCTGACCCGGGGCTGGTGACGCCGTGTCACAACCGGTGCGGCGACAGCCGCACCGACCGCGGGCACCCCTCCGAAAGGGATCCGGCCCCCCGTGGGCTTGCGTCGCGGACCTGGCAGCGCGGGTCGGGGATCTCGGCGAGCGCCAGCTCGCCGCCGACCCGCGCGGTCTCCGGCGGGAGC